>JAGQTU010000245.1 GCA_020438865.1 Mycobacterium sp. | reverse complement strand
CTCGTGTTGCTGGCGAGGATCGCCCCGTCGGCGGTCACGTGCCGGTCGAGCTCGCGGAAGATGTCGACCTTCATCGACTCGTCCTCCACGACCGCCTCGACCACGAGTTGGCGGTCGCCGAAGTCGGCGAGCTCGGTGGTGAACGACAGACGGCCGACCGCCGCGTCGCGCTGCTCCTCGGTCAGCTTGCCCGCGTTCATGCCGCGGTCGAGCGACTTGATCAGCCGCGCCCGGCCGGCTTCGGCCGCCGCCTCGTTCACCTCACGCACGAGCACGTCGAGGCCCGCCCGCGCGCACACCTCGGCGATGCCCGACCCCATCAGGCCACAGCCCACCACGCCCACTCGCTCGATCGTCTCTGCCATAGGCCGACGATTCTGCCGCACCGGATGGCGCGCGACCGCCTTCTCGCGAGAACCGGCGGCATGCGGGGGCGGAGGAAGAGTGGGACTACGGTTCGAATCAGCGGGTTCGACCCCAGGAGGTCACCATGACGAGGCACACGGCCGGCACCACGCGCCGGGCACTGCTCACCGGAGCAACGGCGTTGGGAGTCGCCCTGGTCCCCACGATCGTCACCGCAGCACCACCGTCCGGCGGCGCGCTGCCGTCCCCGGTCGTGCAGGTGG
>JAGQTU010000244.1 GCA_020438865.1 Mycobacterium sp. | reverse complement strand
GATGTGTTTGACCGGGCCAGTGTTGAGACACTGCTGGGGCGTTTGCAGCGGGTATTGGAGGAGATGACCGCCGACACCGCGGTGGCGGTGTCGGCGATTGATGTGCTCGATGACGTCGAGTACTCGTGGCTTGACGAGGTCGGTAACCGGGATGTGTTGTTCGACGGGGTTGTCTCCGGTGCTGAAGCTGGGGTTTCGATTCCGGAGTTGTTTGCACGCCAGGTGGCAGTGATCCCGGATGTGGTGGCGTTGCGCTACAACGGTGCGTCGGTGTCGTATCGGGAGCTCGATGAGGCCTCGAACCGGTTGGCTTATGTTCTTGTGAGCCGTGGTGCTGGTCCGGGTGCGCGGGTGGGGTTGTTGCTGCCCCGCACAGCCGACGGTGTGATTGCCATACTGGCGGTGCTCAAGACCGGGGCTGCCTATGTGCCGGTGGATCCCGCGCACCCGGATGAGCGGGTGGCCTTCGTCTTCGACGACGCCGAACCCATCGCCGTGATCACCACCGCCGACCAGAGAGACCTACTGGCCGGCCGAAACGTCGAGATCATCGAGATCGACGACCAGGCCATCGCCGAGGCGCCGCTGACCCCCCTGGCCGTTGGGCTGGCCGCTGATGATGTGGCGTACC
>JAGQTU010000243.1 GCA_020438865.1 Mycobacterium sp. | reverse complement strand
TCTGAGACAAACCCTGAAGTGCATGCGGGCGAGAACCGCGTCCGAGACAAGAACCGGGCCATCCCGATTCTCTAGAACTGAGACGGCCCGTTCATGACTCGCCGGCACCGAATACGACGGCGTCAGCGTGCTCGCGTGTTCGATCGGTTGCGAAGTGTGCGTCCTCGTCGCTCATCCATCTCTGCCAAAGCTCTTCGGACTCACTACCGTCGCGTGCCAGGCCTCGCAGGAGGCGGATGTGTCGTGGCGTCTCGATCCACACCACAAACGACAGCCTGTCCCGTACAGCGGCTCTGGCCGAGGAGACCCCTTCGAGGATGAGCACTCCACCAGGGGCTACCGTCTGCCATTCGGCGAACGTCCGCCGGTTCCAGTCGTAGCGCTGATACCGCGCCGCTTGGTTCGCGGCGATAGGTCGAAGGACCTGTTCTTCGAGCCGCGGCCACCAGTGAATGGGGTTGTCCCATGAGGCGAAGTCGTCGGTGTGCACGATCTGGGCAGCACAAGCCTCGGCCAGCCGGGCAGCATAGGTGGACTTTCCAGCACCCCCGGGACCGTCTGCGTGTGATCACCTGATTTGGCCCCACTTTGGTCGGTGTTCTTCACCAATTTTGGCCCCGGTGGGTTGGTGATTT
>JAGQTU010000242.1 GCA_020438865.1 Mycobacterium sp. | reverse complement strand
GTGGCGATGACTGACGTCCTGGCTGAGGTCCGGCCACTTCCGCAGGCGCGGTGGGTCGTGTTCACCTCGTTCGCCGATGGGGCCGATCCCGGCGCTGGTCGCTACTACGACTGTCACCGCATCGACCACATGCGCCACCCCATGGCAATGCTCGCGTATGAGATGAATGGCGCACCGCTAACGGAACTTCACGGTGCGCCGCTCCGGTTGCGGAACGAAGTGGAACTGGGGTTCAAGCAAGTGAAGTGGATTGAGTCGATCGAATTCGTCGACAGCTTCGAGACCATCGGCAAGGGTCGCGGAGGATATAACGAGGACCAGGAGTTCTTCGGCTACCGCATGCCGATATAGGAATGGCCGGATGACGATGACCGGCGGGGCCGATAACCGGAAACCCGCCGGTCATCTATCGAACGTTCGCTCGGCTCAGTCGGAATCGACGGTGGTCGGGCCGATCGAGGTAGCCGCCTTGGTATGGGCTACTTCGATGCGCCGGGCCTTGGCTTTCTCCGCCATCGGGATCGTCACGGTCAGCACGCCATTCTCGTAGGTGGCGGCGATCCGGGTGGTATCGACGCCCTCGCCGAGCGCGAGTTGGCGGCGGTAGGTGCCAAAGAACCGTTCGCTGGTCAGCCA
>JAGQTU010000241.1 GCA_020438865.1 Mycobacterium sp. | reverse complement strand
GAGCACAGTTAAGAAGGCCAGAGAACTCAACAACACCATTCGCTATGCGATGTGGTCGGTCTTCCGGATTGTCGACACCTATGGCCCTGATGCCGATGAATCAATCAGGGCTGAGGAAGCCGCTGAGCTGGAAAGTCTCATCGGGGCCCTTGCCGACCAGGACGTCGTCGTCAGAGGCCTCTACGACGTCAGTGGGATGCGCGCAGATGCCGACCTGATGGTTTGGTGGCATGCCGAATCCAGTGACGACTTGCAAGATGCCTACAACGCGCTGCGTCGTACTCTCTTCGGAGCGCGCCTCGGCCCGGTCTGGTCTCAAGTTGCCTTGCATCGACCCGCGGAGTTCAACAAGAGCCACATCCCGGCCTTCCTGGCCGATGAGGAGGCTCGCAAGTACATCTGCGTATATCCATTCGTGCGCTCATATGAGTGGTATCTCATGGAGGATGCCGAAAGGCGTCGGATGTTGGCCGAGCATGGCCAGATGGGCCGAGAATATCCCGACGTACGGGCCAATACGGTGGCCAGCTTTGCGCTCGGTGACTATGAGTGGATGCTGGCCTTTGAAGCAGACGAACTTGACCGCATCGTCGATCTGATGCGGCATTTGCGGGCCTCAGATGCGCGTCGACATGTA
>JAGQTU010000240.1 GCA_020438865.1 Mycobacterium sp. | reverse complement strand
AGTGCGACTTCGTGGTCGATGTCGCCGCGGAGCTGCCGCTCCAGGTCATCGCCGAGATCATGGGGGTGCCCCAGTCCGACCGGCACCAGCTGTTCACCTGGTCGAACCAGATGATCGGCTCCGAGGACCCCGAGTACGCGGTGTCGGAGGAGATCGCGCAGACCGCGATGGTCGAGATGTTCGGATACGCCAACGAGCTCGCCACCTACAAGCGGGCCAACCCGTCCGACGACATCATCAGCGTCCTCCTCCAGGCGGAGGTCGACGGCGAGCGGCTGAGCGACCTCGAGTTCGACCTGTTCTTCGAGCTGCTCGCCGTGGCCGGCAACGAGACCACCCGCAACCTCATCTCGCACGGCATGCTCGCCCTCATCGAGTTCCCCGACCAGCGCGAGCTGCTCGTCGACGACCCGTCGCTGCTCCCCAACGCGGTCGAGGAGATGCTCCGCTACGCGTCGCCGGTGATGTACATGCGGCGGACGGCCCGCACCACCTTCGAGCTCCGGGGCGAGACGATCGACGAGGGCGACAAGGTCGCGCTCTGGTACATCGCGGCCAACCACGATCCCGCAGTGTTCGCCGATCCGCACCGCTTCGACATCCGCCGCTCCACCGACGATCACGAGGCGTTCGGCGGA
>JAGQTU010000239.1 GCA_020438865.1 Mycobacterium sp. | reverse complement strand
GAGTCCGAGGTGTGGCCGGGCGTCGCCACCACGCGCACCTCCCAGCCGCCGAGCTCGACGACGTCGCCCTCGGCCAGCCCCTCCTCGCCCAGCCGATGGGCCGGGTCGAGCGCGCGCACCCCGCAGCCGACGCGCTCGGCAAACGCCCGCGCGCCCTCGGAGTGGTCGGCATGCCCGTGGGTGAGCAGCACGCCGCGCACCTCGCCGGCAGCCTCCGCCACGGCGGCCAGATGGCTCTCGTCGAGCGGCCCCGGGTCCACGACGTACGACGGCCCGCCGGGCTCGCCCCGCAGCACCCAGGTGTTGGTGCCGTCGAGCGTCATGAGTCCCGGGTTGGGCGCCAGCACGCACGCGCTCGCGGCCCCGAAGGACCCACCGGCCCACCCGGCAGGGGACGTCATGACCGCCCCTCGCCGAGGTGTGCCGCGATCAGCCCGTCGAGCCAGGGCGGGTTCGACAACGCCGGCTCCGGGTCGTCGACCAGCTCGGGCATGAACATCTCCACCACCCGTCCCTCGCAGGCGGTCAGCGCCTCCTCCGGGCCGGCGTACGACGCCAGCTCGAGGCAGGTGAGATAGGTGGGCGGCAGCATCGCGATCTCCCCGGCGTCGGCGCCGGCCACCGCGCCCGCGAGCGGCA
>JAGQTU010000238.1 GCA_020438865.1 Mycobacterium sp. | reverse complement strand
CACGCTGGGTAGCCGCAGGTAGAACAGGCCCAGTGCGAGCAGAGCGAGCACGGTGAGGATCAAGAAAATGATCAGCTGGGACCGGATGAATCGGGTAAGCATCATGGTATCTGCCGCCTCACTCGTCACGCACGACGAACGGGCCGCCGCCGTCGGTCATGTTCGGGTGCGGGGTGTACCGGACGTCCGGAATCATCGTCGCAGGGTCTCGGCCCCAGGACTGCTCAAGCGCGCGGAGCATGCCAGACACCCCGGTACCGGTCAGAACGCCGTTGTCCAGCGTGCTGAGAGTGAGGTCGAGGTTCAGCGACAGGTTGATGTAGTCGCCCCGGATGACCTTCGGAATGTTGTCCAGCGGATAGGGGTTGGTGACCGCCATCCGCAGGGCGTCCAGAAGGTAGGGAGCACCACGGCCGAGCTGCTTGAGCGGACGCTGCAACAACTCAAGGTTGGTCCGCAGATCGGCCTGGGCCGCCGACAGCGTGTCTCCGGTGACCTTGCCGAAACGTCCCAAGGCGAGCACCGCGTCGGTGACCCGGTCCCGCGCGCCAGCCAGATATTCGACCAGCGGGGGCAAATCGACCAGCAGCCGGTCGATGGTGGTGTTGCGGGTCGCGATGTAGGAGAACAGGTCATTGG
>JAGQTU010000237.1 GCA_020438865.1 Mycobacterium sp. | reverse complement strand
CAGGGGGCGCCTGCGCCGAGGGGCTGACCGGGGCGAAGCGGCATGTCCCGGGTGTCGCCGGGGCCGACCTGTTCGCGGTGGTCACGGGGCAGGGCCTGGCGGTCGTGCCGCGCGATGCCGGGGGGCTGACGATTGCGCAGGCCGAAACGCTTGACGGTGGGGCCAGCGGGACCTTGAGCTTCGACGCCACCCCCGCCGCGTTCCTGCCCTTGCCCGATGTGCCTGCGCTGCTGGATGAAGCCACGCTTGCCCAGTCCGCCTATCTGCTGGGGATCAGCGAACGCGCGTTGCAGATCACGCTCGACTACCTGAAGGTGCGCGAACAGTTCGGCAAGCCGATCGGCAGTTTCCAGGCGCTTCAGCACCGGGCAACCGAGATGACCGTGCAACTGGACCTGCTGCGCGCGGCGATCTTCGCCACGGCGCGACGGATTGATGCCGGGGCGTCCGCGCTTCAGCGGATGCGCGACGTTTCGCGCTGCAAGCGGCGCGCGGCGGATCTTGCGCTGCATGTGGCGGGCGAAGCGGTGCAGATGCATGGCGCGATGGGCATCACGGACGAGGCCGACATCGGGCTCTTTGTGCGCAAGGCGATGGTCGAGGCGAATATCCTTGGCTCTGCGCGTGTTCACCGCGCGCGCT
>JAGQTU010000236.1 GCA_020438865.1 Mycobacterium sp. | reverse complement strand
CGAGGTTGGCGCCCTTGCCGCCGGCCTCCTCGGAGTCGGCAAGGCTCAGTTCGGCGAACGCGGCGACTCGGGCCGGAGTGCTCATGGCCTCATGATTCCGCCCGGCGCCCCGCCCGCACAGCCGGATTCCGGTACCGGGATGACGACCAAGTTCCCATCCGAGAATTACTTCTGCCCTCTTGCCACAACACCCGGACGGTGATCGGCTGGGAGACATGGCAACAGCCACCAGAGACGGGACTCCCCGCCGGCTGTTCCGGGACCGCCGGGAAGCGGGTCGCGTCGTGGCCGAACTCCTCGGCGCCTACCGGGACAACCCCGATGTCGTAGTGCTCGGACTGGCGCGCGGCGGGGTCCCGGTGGCGTTCGAGGTGGCCACCGCGCTGCGCGCACCGCTGGATGCGTACATCGTGCGCAAACTCGGGGCGCCGGGGCATGAGGAATTCGCGGTCGGCGCCCTGGCCAGCGGCGGGCGCATCGTGCTCAACGACGACGTCGTGCGCGGCCTCCGGGTGACCCCGGCCCAGCTGCGCGAGACCGCCGAGCGGGAAGGCCGTGAACTGGAGCGCCGCGAAGCCGTCTACCGCGCCGGCCGGCCCCCGCTCGACGTCACCGGCAAGACCGTCATCCTGGTCGATGACG
>JAGQTU010000023.1:13787-50613 GCA_020438865.1 Mycobacterium sp. | reverse complement strand
GCAACCGTCCGCATCTGAACCGCCTCGTAACCACCGGCCGCGGCCACGGCCAAAGCTGCATCCAGAATCGTTTCCCGGCGCCGTGCGGAGGCGCGTGAACGCGACGCGTTAGCGGCCCGCTTCTCTGCAGCGACCGAGTTCGCTTCCGAAGGCAGGGTTTTCCCGCGGCTGCGCGCCTGAGGGAAAGTCATGACGGCCCCGGGTCCAGACCGCCGCGGCGCGAGAACTGCTCCAGAAGATCGCCGAAAGCGCTGACATCGCCGTGTGCGGCGAAGTGCTCAGGGCTGACGACAATGAACACTGCACTGGCGGTGAAGCGGGCGATCCCACCCTCACCCGTGCCTGTCGCCGTGACATGCAGCGCCCGCCCTTCACGAGAGACGATGTGGGCAGTAATCCGGTGGGTCTGATGCAGCGGCACCGGCCGCAAATATTCGACCGTCAGGGTGCGGGTCACCGCCGGGGTGCCGGCGATCCACAACGTGAAGCCCAGGACGTCATCACATGCGGCGGCCACTGCCCCGCCGTGAGCCAGGCCCGGGGCCCCGATATGCCGCTCGTCGAACCTCACATCGGTGTACACCGCGTCGCCGCTGCGATGCACCACTAGCCGCAGTCCGTGAGGGTTGTCCGGGCCGCAACCCATGCAGGTCGTGGTGTGCGAGGGCAGCCGCTCCGGCGGCAACACGCTTTTGGGCACCATCACCCCCCAATACGATCGGTTTCGCTGCGCTACCGTTAGTACCACACTGCTAGACTGCCAGGACAACATCGCGTGAAAATCGACCGCCCGAGGTGAATGAGTGAGCAACAGTCAGTCAGCGCCAGTCCCTGACGATGACGTGGACCCGCGGCGCATCCGGTCACGCACCCGGCTGCTGGATGCTGCGGCAACGCTACTGAGCACCGGTGGGGTGGAAGCGGTCACTATCGATGCCGTCACCAAAGCATCCAAAGTGGCCCGAACCACGCTGTACCGCCACTTCCACAGTTCGTCGCATTTACTGGCAGCCACGTTCGAACGCCTACTTCCGCAAGTGACCACTCCGGCACCGACCAGCGGACCCCTCCGTGAGCAGCTGATCGAATTGCTCAGCCGCCAAGCCGCACTCTTCAACGACGCACCGCTGCATGTCACGACACTCGCGTGGCTCTCATTGGGGCCCACCGGCTCCACTAACGAAGCGGATGAGCGCCACACATCCGGGGCGCTACGGGCCCGAGTCGTTGACCAGTACCGTCAACCATTTGACGCCATACTCACCAGCCCGAGAGCACAAGCCGAACTCGACGACTTCGACCGGGAACTGGCGCTCTGCCAACTCGTCGGACCACTCGCCTTCGCCCGAATGACCGGGCTTCGCACCATCACTCACAATGACTGCGCGAACATCGTCGATGACTTCCTCGCCGCCCACCGCAAGACCGATAGCGACGCCAAAGAGTCGAAGATCGCCACCAAGAAGACGGGCCGCCCCGCGCGCTTAGCTCGCTAGGCACAACGAAATCACAGCGTCCAGCCGGCTGGTCTTCGGGCCCTTTTCGCCTTCTCGCAAATCGCGTCGGCGATGGCATCGAAGGACCGTTCGTCGCCATCATCGGCGAGGCCGTGCGCGCAGATTCCATGGGCATCCGCGTGACGATTCGTGCCGGCAAAGTGAGTGCACCACCTCAGTGTTCGGACCGCCGTTTCCCGCGTTGAGAACTCTTCCCCCTACGTCCGTGAGGTGTCTCGCGGGCAACCCCTCGCATCCGCGGTCTCGCAATCCTTGGGACGCGGGGTGTCTGCGCCGCGGATCTTTATCCGGATATCGTCCGTCGTTAAGTGATCGTGCTTATTGGCAGAGGGGTCGAATTCCGAGTGGGGTGAATGCCCAAATCAGAGGTCTGTTCGAGGGCGAGTTTGTTCGCTGCGTCGCAAGCGCTGGCTGTCGGTGTCTCTTGATAAGACTGTTGCGAGCTGACTGCGTACCTGTGGTCAACAGGCAGGAGGATCCGATGTACTTCAAGGTCACGGTCACTGGTGACGCCAACCGCTATCCCACGTGGGCCTTGTACGGCGACAACCATGAGATGGTCGCCTGGGCAGGCGAAGGCTTCGAATCGCAAGCCAACGCCACCAGAGCGGCAAATGCCTTCAAGTCCGGCGGGTCCGCAGCACGGTATGAGACATTCCAGGACGTCGGCGGAAGCTGGCGGTGGCGCGCATGGCGGTCGAGTGACAAAGTTGCCGCCTCAGGTGAGTCGTTCGCCAGCTCTTACAACGCGGAGCGCGCCGCCGAGAACGTGCGGGCGAACGCGCCGTATGCGACTGGGCCCTGAGCTGCGTACATGGGTGACAATGACGATCTGAAGTTGAATCCACGGTTCCTGCGGCGAGCAGCGGAACAGGTGCGCGACTTTGAGCGGGCGTTCAGCGCCCTGCTCGAGCTGTGTCAGTTCACCGCTGGGCTTCGGGCGATGGCTGGTCCCGACCTGCCTGACGAGGTACTTGCCGGCTACGCCAGTCTGCCCGCCGTGACACCGAGATCTGATGTGTCAGACGACGAATGGGTGGCGGCGAAGGGCCGCTGCTCACGGACAGCTGGCCGTATTGCGCATCTTCCCGACATCACCGGTGTGCGGATATCCCGCCCGGGATTCGGCGGTCCGGTTAACCCGTTCGAGATGTGGATAACTGTCACCCAGCCGCACTCGCTCGTACAGCCGGACGACATCCTCGCCGCGTCCGAACACACCATCGGCATCCTTGAATCGATGGTCGACCGTGTCGATGTCACCGGCGACATCAGCATCGAGGATATGCACCCTTTGGTCTGGGGCGCGGCTCGAGGCCAATGGCGCATCGAGTTGTACCGCGAAGCGGTGTCATCCGCCGTGGGCGCTGTCATCGACCACGTCCGCCAGCTCACCGGAAGGACTGACCTCGACGACAAGGACGTTTTCACGCAGGCCTTCTCGCAGAGTCCACCCAAGGCTGGTGCTCCGCGATTGCGCTGGCTCGGAGGTAATCAAGACCAGACCGTCATATCGATGAACCGCGGCTTGTTGAGTTTCTCGACGGGCGTCCATGCTGCGATCCGAAACCCAACCACCCACGACCGGACGCAGCTATCGGCGCAGGAGGCCGCCGAGAGGCTCGCCGCTTTAAGCCTTCTGGCGACTTGGGTGGAGAAGTGCAGGCTCGACAGCGTCGACGCCACGCAGTGAACAATCACTCGCGAGAACTCAAGCGCTGGAACCGCCGCCGCGAAATCCATCTGAGGCACAGCGATACGGTCAGCGGGCTCTTTCGGCGATGTAGGCGGTCCAGTCGCGGGCAGCAAGTCTGGCCCAGTCGGCGGCGTTCTTGTCGGTGAGCCCGAGCAGTTCGGCCAGGACTGGTGCGGGCATGTCGCCGGAGAGGTGGAAGAGGGTCGCTTTGCGGTTCTCGTAGGGCTTGATCCCGATGGCGACGAGCTGGGAGCGGATGTTCTCGGTGGCGAGGTGCGCTGCAGGGTTGCCGCCGCGGAACAGCCAGCCGGTTCCGCGTGAGGCGTAGAGGCTTTTGCCGCGGTGCTCGAGGTGCTCACGGATGAGGTCGTCGAGGAGCGGCGGCATCTGGACTGGAATCTTGCTGAAGGTGACGTGCACGGCCCGGTCGTCGGTGATCGCGACCTGACTGGTGCGCATGGCGACGATGCGTGAAAGCGGCTGTGCGAACAGCAATGTGAGCAGGCCCGCAATTCGTGTATAACGGCGCACGGTCGTGTCGTGCAGCAGACGCTCTACGGCCGCCCACCGCTGCGTATCGGAGACGGTTACTGAGGGCGGTGACTGCGGGACGTCGGGGACTCGGAGTTTGGTGTTGGTGCGGGATTGGCGTAGCCAGACGATGAAGGCGTACTCATGGTTCAGCATCCTGCCGACGTGTTCTTGGTAGCGCTCCAACAGATCCTGGGTCGCGGTCGCCGCACTGGCGTCATGGCGGGCGAGGAAGCCCACGAACTCGATCGCGACGCGGATGCGCCGTCGACACGCATCGGCCATCGACTTGGTCAACCGGTCTTCACGGGCGGCCTTGCGCATTCCTCGCAGCACCTGCCAGTGCGCGAATCGGCGAATCAAGGCGGCGTCCTCGGCGGGCAGTTCGGCGACGATGTCTTCGATCCAGGGCAGCATCCGTTCGATGCGGATGTCGAACGGTTCCAGGACACCGACCGCGACGAGAAGACTGCGAAGGTAGTCGTGGGCACGATCCGAGGGCAGGGTGCGGAAGGTGTCGTGGCTGATGTCGACCGCGCCGCAAGCCATCTGCCCGAGAAGTTGGGGGCCGATGCCAGGTTTCTTGCGCAGCCACCACAGCCCTGTTTGTGGGCGTTCGGAGTTCACCAGCTCGTCGAAGACCGGCCGCAATTGGCGGTGAATCTGGCCGGTCGTCGGGTCGGCGAGCAAGTCGCTGAGGCGTTCACGCAGGAAGCATCGCGCGCACCGATTGTGCCCGTAGGGATGGTCTTCGCGCCCGCATTCGCGGCACCCGAAGATCGACTCGACACCGGCACATGACGCGCACACCACCGTCTCGCCGCGTCGCCATGCCAGCGGCCGCACGACATGGCAGCCCGGACAGGTTTCGGGGTGGTAGTGCCGCCTGCGACGGCAGCCGACACAAATGCGACACCCATGCGTCAGCCGGGTCAGGTAGTTGGTGCTTGCGCACTCCCAGCAGGCTCGTCGATTCACTCGTTGTCGCCGGGGCGGCGGATCCTGGCGCGGATCGGTCGCAGGTCGCCGATCCCGGACCCGCTGTCGTTGACTGCGGGTGCCTCGCGGATCTGTTCTTGGGCGAGCTCGAACAGATCGTTGGGGGTGCACGCCAGGATGTCGCACAGCGCCGCCAGCAGGTCGAGATTGATGCGCTGTGGAGGCTTGGTAGCGATCCGGTGAACCATCTGTCGGGAGATCTCCACGCCACGTTCGTGCAGCGGTGCGACGAGGTCGGTGGTGGCGAACATGCCGTTCTCGGCCATCAGGCGGCGCAGGTTCCACCGGAGGACGGTTCTAGTGCTCATCCTGGCTCCCTTCAGTCGTCGCGGATCCGTAGACGCGGCGCAGCGCCGCCTGCAACGTTTTGGTCTTGAAGTCGTTGGACACCGAGGTGTAAATCGCGGTGGTCGAGGCGTAAGAATGTCCGACCTGCTCGGTAACGAACCGTTCCGGGTAACCGAACTCGATCAGGTGGGTCACATAGGAGTGGCCGCAGGCAGTGCAGGGTGAGGTCTTGAGGCAGACCGGCCTGCGCCCGCAAGTAGGCGAATCGCTTGTCCATTTGCTTGGTCGCCACCCGCTGCCGACGCTCAGTCAGCCACAACTCTTGACGGCTGCCGGGACTCAGAAGCGGCCGGGCTTGATCGACCCATTGGCGCAGTCCGTCGATCACCCAGTCGAACTCGGGAACGGCCAGCACCGTGCGACGCCGAGGGGCGCTGCCGCGGCTGGACTTGGCATACCGGACGTGGACGGCGCCGAACGTTCCCCACGCCGGCATCCGCGGGTTGGGACGCAGGTCGGCCACGTCGAGGTAGCACAGCTCTCGACGGCGTAACCCGAAGGCGTAGGCCGTCTTGATCATCTGCGCGTCGCGCAACGCCGCCAACGCGCCTTTGCGACCCGAACGCGCAATGATGTCCACTCGATCGGCAAGGAACGCGAACAACGTTTCCACCTCGTCGTAGGTGAACGGCCGGCGGGCGGGCTTGCCCTCGTATTCGACCAGATGCGCCGCGGTGTTGAAGTCATGGCAGACCTGCGACGGGATCCTTTCGAACCGCTGCTCGCACTGCGAGATCCAGCCATAACGGCCATCGAGTAGGTAGTCACAAAACAACCGCAGCGTCATGTGGTAGCCGCGAATTGTCGAGGGCGCCTTGCGGTTGTTTCCCGACATCAGAGCCGCCGTGAAGTCCTCGACATCGCCGGCCGTCCAATCCCACGGATGCGTCTCGGCGAACGCAGCGAACCGTCGCACGAACGCCAATCGCGATTCGATCGTGGCCTCGGCAAGCAGCCGGGACTTCTGCTGGCGTCGCCACCCCGACAGCATCGCTTCAAAGACCGCGGACGGTTCATCAAGATGGACCACGCCCGCGGCGAGAACGAGGTGCGCCGAACCTGGAACGCTCAACTGAAGGCCTCCAGACGGTCAACTCACAGTTGTCAATGTCAACGGCAAGTTACCACGATCTGGGCCGAAATCGCTCATCAGCACAAACGGGAAATGGTTCAATGGCGGCTTGGCGGCTCTCGCCCCAAGCGCCACCCGCGTGCGTCAACTTTAAGTTGATTGGCGATCTTCCGGCCCAGAGTGCAAGAGGTGTGTGGATTTTGGGCGTTGAACAGGGACTTGATGTGATGCGACAACGTTGGAGGTGCATTGCCCGTGTGGCGGCCTGGCGGACGACGAGGCAATGAGCGCCCACGAGTTCCGCGACGACGATGCCAATGCGTGGGGTGCTCAGCGCGCAACCAGCTGGCTACGCCATCAACGTCAGGCGTAACCACCGTCCGACCGACGCACGTGTCCGCGATGCCTGGCTACACCACGATTAGCCGCAGCAGGGCGATACTGGATCGTGACAGGGTTGAGTCAGAACCATCAGCCGATCACCGGTCTCCGAACGACGTGGCTGCCGGTGCACAATCGGCTTTACGACGCGGTGGTCGAGGCCCACGACCGGCGCTCGGCCGACGAGCTAGATACAAACCGTTGGATCGCGCTGTTCTGTCGACGGTCGCTGACCATGTCCGAGACCATTGCTAGGGTTCGGTCGTTCAGTAGCGGAAGGGGCCGATCATGCAGGTGGAGTACGACAGCGGAATGCGCTGCTTCCGAATCCAGGAGCATCCTTACGGCCCAGTTACGCTCGTCAACTACTCGACTCCCTTCGACTCGTTCGAAGTCGTCGATGATAATCAGCTCGTTGTATACGCGTACGGAGGAGTTGCTGCTCGGTACAACTCCGAAGGACGCCTCCTCATGTGAAATCGACGCACCGGAGTCACTATCTGAGCGGAGGTGCAATGACGATCGGCCAGGTCCCCGATCTGTTTGACGGCCAGGCAGCGCCGTCGCGAGACGACTACGTTCTTGCCCAAGGATTTCTGCGTAACCCGGAGTACTGCCGGGGAGTGCTACCCGATGAACGGATGTGGCCGCCGGAACTCGATCGTCTTCCGGCAAATGACGACGGTCGGATTCGTATCGACCGCGCCGTCGTATTCGCGATTGCGCGGCGCGTGATAACCGAACTCGACGATCCGTGGTCGGCCACGCAGTTGCACGCAGCGATCACATTCTGGGGTGCGCCACCAGGGCAGTCGACGACACGTGCGGCGAAGCCGTTCGCGGATGCCAATGTTGCGGGGCGCCTGACCCAGGCAATCGAAATTACACGCGGTGAGGGGCCGATCAGTGCGTACAAAGCGTTGAGTAGACACCAGCGACTGTGGGTCAGAGGGCTCGGCCCGTCGTACTTCACCAAGTTGATGTATTTCGCTGGATACGACGCGAAACCTTATCTCTCGCAGCCTTTGATCATGGACGACAACGTCATTGCCGGACTGATCAAGGTCACCGGCCACCCGTGGGAAGCGTTAGGCGAGCACTACAGTCGCTACTTGGACCTGGCCAAGGACTGGGCCTACGAATTCGCCACAGAACCCGACGTGATCGAACGGCGCCTCTTCGCCCTCGGATCGTGATCTGACTACGTGAAGTGCTGCCCTTTCTTCAACGATAGGTGCTAATTCCATTGACTTAACCTCAGATCAAGATCAACGCCCGAGGTATCGCAACGCGAAGGTGGCTGTGGTGGTGGACTTGATCCGACCGCCACTTCGTAGGTTGCAGACATAGGCGCGAAGTAGAAGCTTCTTGCGCCGCGGCGGGCATAGGAAGCGCAGCTGAAAAGAAACGAGGTGTCCGTGACGTGGACAGCCAATGACTCCCGATTCACAGTCAGCAATATCGCCACGACGTTCACTGGAATCTGCCTGATCAAACGACCCCCAAACCCGCAGTGAGAATCAGCATCTGCCACGTCGACGGGAATATCGAGGGTCAAGACGACCGCCCGGTATCTCCCTCGCAACCCTCGCGAGGCGCGCTGCGTACTCGGCTAACGGCGGAGCAATAGCGAGGATGGCTTAAGTAACCGGTCATCGATCACGAAGGCCGTGTCGGTCAAGCGGATTGGCGAATCACCGGAACCTTGCGACTTGCGCTGTCACGCCGACTCTCGGGGAAACAGGGCGAGGAGGCGATCAGCGATGGTGGCTGGGTTGGATCCGGACGTGCGCTGATCTGGAGTGCTATCGGCCTGCCATTTCGCGACGGTGCTGATCAACACCGCCGCCGAGCTCGCCGGGAGTCCACGCTGCGCGCCCTCGATCCGGCCATCAGCGCTTGCGTGCTTCACCCGGACAGTGTCTGCATGCATGTCCACGGTCGCAGCGGACAGATGCAGATCCTCCGGAACCACGCGAACGGTATTCGGCACGACCCCTCCCTCGTGGCGGCTGCGATGGCTCATCCGAGGCTACCGTGAGCAAGCAGACGCTCGGTGCAGCAATTTCACTTGGCCTGCCTCCGCAATTAGCTCAAAGCGAAATGGGGCCCATCAGCGCCTCCGCTAAACCCAGCGCGATTGAGCGGCGATTTCGATTTATACGCTGTTTCGGCGCTCACGGAGCTTAGCTATGCCGTCAAATTGTTCCCGGCTAGACGACCTTGACTCTGGCGACACCGGGTGGCGCGGAGGCGGCACATTGCGGGGTTGACGCTGGCCGGTGACCTGGAGGTGGGCAATCTGTTTCCCCGCGTAGGTGACGCTGAACGTCTGGCCTGGATGGCCATTTGCAAGCGCGGCCGCGCATTGGTCGCACAGCTCATGGATTAGCGGCGGAATATTCACGACCGCGACGATAGATCGGAACGCGATCCAAGTGTTGAATGATGCATGCGTGTCGCCGCCATGGTTCGCAAAATGCGGCAGCTTGTCCTTTGACGTGTTAGCTAGCGTTCAGCTTCCCGCGGCACTCCGTCAGAGACTAGCTCGCGTCTGACTACGACGATGGTTGGCACCGCCCGTATTGACGGCGCAGCAGGGTCAACCGTAGCCATGCTCCACCACCCCATAATTTGTGCGTCGACGCGGTCGTGCCGGCGACGCTGAGACAGCTCGTCCTAGCTGCCCGCAATATGTCGGCTCCCGGTTCGTCACCTCCCTCAACAACAGGCCTCCAGGTCCCGCAACCCAATTAATACTCCTCAACGCCAACTACAAACACTCCTACCGAATCCGAACCCTTCATGGCCCATAGCCCACTACCATCGCTTCCAAGCTGACCATCAAACCCATTGGCTCCCAATCAAATACAGACCGGCACATTGGCACAAGGTATGCAATACTCGGCTTCGGGCGCTGGCGCGCCCGAACCCCGGCCGCCTGGCGGCGGCCTGTCCGGCTTGGTGAGGTGGCCTAATGGCGGTGCGACCGTGCTGACGATCTCGCGGTTGTCGCGCTGGAGCATCGGCTACTACAACGACACCGCGAATCAGGCCCGCCAGGCCTCGATGGACCGCCAAGCCGCCGGCGGCGGTCTGGGTGAGTACTACTCCGAAGGTGACACCCGCGTCCCGACCTGGGTCGTGGTCGGGGACAAGAACGTCGTCGGTGAGGCCACCGGCTTGGACGGGGCCGCCCTCGACGGCGGGTTTGCTGACACCGAGGTTGCGGCGCGCTGGCTCGATGACGGAGTCACGCCGAGTGGGGAGGCGGGGCGGGCGTTCGGGACCGGCGGGGTGCACGGTTTCGACTTGACGTTCGCCGCGCCCAAGAGTGTGTCGCTGCTGCGGTCGCTGACCGACGACGTGTCAGAGAAGGTGATGCAGAACGCCCACGTCACAGCGGTCGAAGCGGCGATGACTTACCTGCATGAGCACGCCGGGTACACCCGCGTGCATAACCGGGTGACGGGGATGAAGGATTTGCAGCGGCTGCCCGGGCTGGTGGCGATCGCCTATCAGCATGAGACGAGCCGGTGCGGGGACCCGCACCTGCACACCCACGTCATCCTGCCGAATCGCCAGGCCCGTGCTGATGGCCGGTTGGTGTCGATCGACTCCAAGTCGCTGTATCACGAAGCCAAGGCCGCCGGGATCATCTATCAAGCCACCCTGCGTCACGTGCTGCACGCCGAGCGCGGCTTCGAATGGGCGCCGGTGGATGAGCATTCCGGCATGGCCGAGATCGCTGGCGTCACTCCGGCCAGCATCAAGGCGTGGTCGCAGCGGTCGACCCGACTGCGGGAATGGGCCAAAGACAACCTTGTCGTCGTCGACGGTGAACCCACCGCGGCGCAGTTGGCAACTGCGCAGAAAGCGACGCGGCCCTCCAAGCCCGAGCAGCTCGCCTGGGAAGAACTCAAAGCGACGTGGCGCGCTGATGCGCGCGGTCTGGACTTGGACCGCGATGCGCACTTCGCCGCGCGCGCCCATCGGCGCGCACAAGCGCACATCCTCCCGCGGGCGCGCATTGCTACCGCGCTAGCGCGCATCGATAAGGCCGCGTTCACCCGCGCCGATGTCGTTGAGCTGATCGGTGCGGTCATGCCTTACGACGAATCCCCTGGTGAGGGGCGGGATGTGCGGGCGCGCATCGAGGACCTCGCCGCGCGCGTTGGTCTGCGGGTGAGCGCACCGCGCGCCGCACATGAGCGCGAAGGACACGAGAAATACACCCTCACCGCGATCCTCAAAGAGGAGATGCGCGTCCTGGAGGCCGCCGGTGCCACCGATGCGCGTGCGCGCCTCGGTGTGCGCTCGAGCGACCTGACCGCGCTGTCACCGGATCAGGCGCGCGCGGTGACCGCGATCGGCATGTCGCCGTGGTTGGTCAATCCATTGTCTGCACCCGCGGGTGCCGGGAAAACCCACTCCCTGCAAGCCCTGCGCGCCGCCGCCCACCGAGTCCACAAAGAGGTGCTGGTCCTTGCTCCGACCGGGACGGCGGTCGATCAAGCGCTGGCTGACGGCGCCGGCGACCACGGGATGACCCTCGACAAAGCGCTGCACCAGCTCGACACCGGCGCCCTGCAACTCGATCACCGCACCGTGGTCGTCGTCGATGAAGCGTCCATGGTGGCCACCCCCAAGCTGCGGCAGCTGCTGGAGACCACCACCGCCGCCAGGGTGAAGGCTGTGCTCGTCGGTGACCCCTACCAGCTTGCCCCGGTCAAGGCCCGCGGCGGCATGTTCGACCAACTGTGCACCGAGCTGCCCTGGACCCAGCGTCTGTCGCAGGTGTGGCGCATGCGCGATCCGGCCGAGCGCGACGCCTCGCTAGCGATCCGCAACGGGCGCGGCAACCGGTTACGCCGAGCGGTCGGCTGGTACCGCAGTCACGACCGTCTGCACACCGGCGATCAGGTCAGCATGGCCGCCGACGCGATGAGGGCCTACCTCGATGACCGCGCCGCCGGAAAGAAGACCCTGCTGGTCTGCGATACCCGGGACATCGCTGATGCCCTCAACCAGCGCCTCCACGACACCCTCACCACCGAGGGGCCCGCTGCGCAGGTGGCTCGCGACCAGACGGTGCGGGTCGGCGACATCATCGTCAGCCGCGACAACGACGCCACCCTCACCGTGCACCCCGGCCCCCACCACCGTGAGGGCCAGGCGGTGGATCAGGTGCGCAATGGCAACCGGTGGCGGGTGGCCGGCGTCGACGAAAAGACCAACCGGATCGCTGCTGAACGGCTCACGGACAAAGCCCGCGTTCTGTTCGACGGCGATTACCTGCGCCAGTACGTCCACCTCGGATACGCCGTAACCGTGCATGCCGCCCAGGGCGTCACCGTCGACACCGCCCACACCGTGCTCGGCGACAACGCTTCCCGCACCCAGGCCTACGTCGGGCTCAGCCGCGGCCGCGAGGCCAACCACGCCTACCTCTACACCCGATTCGACGGCGAAGCCGACCACGAACACAGCGGCCCCCACATCGGTATGCATGTGGCGAGGCGCGGCACCAAACACGCTGCCGCGCAAGCTCTTCAGATGATTCTGGCCAACGACGATCGTCCCCGCACGATGCATGCCGAAGCCGAACACACCGCCCGCGAACACCTTCCTGACATAGTCGGCGAGGTCCTCGACCGCCACGAGCAACGCCGCGGCACCTGGCGAGCCGCCTGGCGCGAACACACCCGCGCCCAACAGAGCCTCCACCAGGCCTACGAACGTTTCCGCGCCGGAGTGGAGCGCAGCACCGGACGGTCACGCTCCCGCGGGCGCGACGTCGGTGGCCTCGAACTCTAACCTTCAGCCGTTTATGCCCAGACGCCTACGCGGTGAGCCAGAGCAATCCGCGCTTCGTCCACGATCAGAGCTGTCTGCCATGTCTGCAGCGGTCCGTCTTGGGTCCACACCGCGACGCTGCGCAGTGCCGGCCATGTCCGGGCTTTCATCATGATGTCGCCGGGCCGCCCGGCTTCAAGTTCGCCTAGCGCGGCACGCACGGACGCCGCCCACCGCGGCGCCAGCCACCCCGGAAGCCCAGCTACAGCACCGCCGCGCGCATCTTCGGTGGCCGCAGTGAACTGGACTGAGGTGGTGACGTCAGCCATCACTTCGGCGGTAATCCGAGCTGTTGCGATGCCTCTCGCTGTGGCCCCGGCTACCCGTTCCAGCACCCCGTAGCTGTCTCGGCCTTCCCACACCAACGCGGCTGTGGCGGCAGCGATTGTCGCCTCAGCGGCCACCTCTAGCGGATTCCACTGGTTGACTGACCCGTCTGCACTCACCGAGCACCGCCATTCTCGTGGCCAGCCCAAAGTTCGCGCTCGGCGGCGATGTGATGGGCCAGATACACGACCTCGCGGTGATCTGGGATGCCGTGGCGCCATAACAGCAGCAGCTCGGCGAGCCGCGCCAGATTGTGGTGCACTCGCGCGTACGACGACGCCTCAGTGTCGGTGCCGAGGCGGCCGGGGCGCTGCCCCGAGCTGTCGGTGATCGCCATTGGTAGCACGGCACTAGCGAGTTCGCCCCACAGCGATTCGGTGATGGCGCTGCCTCGGTCGAGGTGAGTGGCGATTTCGCGCAGCAGCGGCGGTATCGGCAGTGTCAGAAGTTCACTGGCTTGGGTGAACGTGACGTGCGCAGTCTGTCTGGTGATGGTCAGTGATTCCCGCACGTCGACCGGGGTTGCGGTGTTCAGCTGTGCGTAGGCGGCCGGATTGAGGGCCTCTAAGCGGTGTAGCCGGGTCTCATCCAACGGCGGTTGCACGACGCCCCCACCCAGGGGGCTATCGGTGGGCATGTGGCAGTCGGCATAGTGCGGCACCCCGGCGGCCCGGGCTGGCTGTGCTGATCCGCCGAAACCCGTCGATACCGCGATCGCCCACAGCTCAATGTTGGGATTCAGCGCGGTCACCGATTGGGCGTAGGCCACCATGGTCTGCGCCGGATTGATCCAGCCGAACCAGCGACGCCGAAAAGCGTTG
Source organism: Mycobacterium sp. (assembly GCA_020438865.1). Lineage (GTDB taxonomy): Bacteria > Actinomycetota > Actinomycetes > Mycobacteriales > Mycobacteriaceae > Mycobacterium. The sequence goes on along the minus strand of JAGQTU010000023.1, from coordinate 37,065 downwards.
TCTAAACCAGAATCTGAGAACAGCAACTCCACCCCTTTGGGCAGATGCACCCCCGCCGGGATGAATCCCGCACCCTCGCCGGAGGTCACCACGGTGAGCGTTTTCGCAGGTGTCTTGAACACCCCCACACACCAGTCGATGGTGCCGTACTGACGAGAAGCCTTCATCAGTTCCTCCACCAACGCCAACGCGTCGGCCAGTAATGGATCAGGCGCAGCCGATTTCGTTCCCGCCACCGCACCCGTAGCCGCCGCGGCACCTCCCGACGCCACCACTCCAGGAGGCAGCGGTGTTCCCGGCCCACCCGCAGCCGGCGACGGTGGGGCTGCCGGTGCACCAGGCGGGGCCGACGCAGCCGCGGCGGCTGCAGACACCTGGCGCGGCGCGATATCGGAATTAAACGGCGGCAACGGACCCCCGGGCGCTGGCATTGGCGCCACCATCGGTGTCCCCAGCGTTCCAGCTGACGGCGCTGTGCCCGCAGCCGCTGGCGGGACGCTGTGCGCCACCGGACCACCAGCAGCCGGCACTGAGGGCGTACCCCCAGCACTCGCAGACCCATACGCACCAGCCGTAGAGTTCGCCGGTTGCGCGGGCGGCGGGGTCACAGGCGGCGGCAACACTGAACCACCACCCGCCAGGCCCGCGTTAAACCCCCGCGAAAAATCAGAACTAGGCGTCGGCGTCCCAGCACTCGCCGCGGCCATTGACAGGCCACCACCCGTCGAAGTAGTCGGCGACAACTCCAGCTCCGCAGGAGAATTCAGGCCACCAGCATTACTCACAGAAGAGACAGAGCTATCGCCCGAGAAGCCGCGCGCCCCCGGCATCTTCAGACCGCCGCCAACGCCGCTGCCCCCAGACGACACCCCACCACCGCCAGCCGGTGTCACCGCGGCGGGAGGCATCACCGCGAGCGGACCGTCAATTCCCAGACGCTCCTCACTCGCAGTGGGAGTAATCGGACTGCCGGGCAGGTTCCCCGCTTCATTAATGTCGCCGTCTGCAGCTGGCGCGGGCTGATTGTTCGCTGTCCCATCGGAATGCCGATCACCCTCACTCACAGAGGATTCCGGGCCATCAAATCCCGACCGATCTGATGTTGCTGTCTCTCCCTCATTGGTCCCGTAGTTCAAGGACTGATTGTCATCCGCCCCGTAGTTGGTGGGTCGAGTACTGGGCAGACGCTCGAAAGGCATACCGTCCGCCATAGCTCTGCCACCACCGGGGCCGCCTTGTTCCTTTGTGTCCATTGGTGCCGCGTCTCCGCTGCTCCCCGTCAATCCGCCTGAATTGCCGCCGCCGATGCTTGCTGCCTGCTCAGTGATCGCTGCGGTCGTATCCGTAGCTGCTGCTAGAGCTTCGGCTTCTGCTTCGCTTACGACGGCGTCGATCGCGGAGTAGAGTGCCGCCGCCGCGGCGCCAGCGCCTAATGGGGAGGAGGCTGCTGCCGCGAACTGGCGCTTCAGTCGGTCGATCTCGTCGTGGGCCTTACGGTCAATCTCGTCGAGTCGCCCGCAGGCGTGCCAGATCAGTTCACCGGTCTCTTTCACCGCTTTCGAGCTGTCGGCGTACATGTCGGATTGATTGATGATCGTTTGGGCGGTGCGGTAGGAACGCTCGCACATCGCCTCGATCATCTGTCCTAAGTTAGACGCGCCGAGCTCGTCGGCGGCACGTCGAATGGTGGCAGCGTTCGTCAGCAGGTCGATGCTCTTCTGATTGAGAGCCTCAGCGGTCTCCAACCATTGCTCCGGTGAGGTCTGAGGCCAGACCGGTCCGACAATGCGCGGTGAATACGGCCGAGACGGCATTGCCGCAGCCGTCCCTACCGCTGCCATAGCTCAACCCCCACCGCTGAACAGACTGCATACGGCCCGTTGAGGGAGGCAATGGCGTCCGTCCAAACCGCTCGATCAGGGTCCGCTGCGGGCCCAGGCCGCAGTCCATCGACGAAGAGCTTCATATCGTCGATGTGACGTTGCAACGTGCGAGTCAAATACCGCGGTGAATCGGCATGCGCGTCAAGCACTTCCTGTGCGCGAGAAGCCCAGTCGTGAGTCATTTCAACGAATTCCGGGATCCCGGCGTCGCGTTCGACTGAACCAGGCTTGCCCAAGGCTACGAATGAATTCGTCTCCGAAGTGCCTTCTTTGATGAGCGGTTCTATCGCTTTGCACAGTGCTTGGTCACCCGAATCGGCAGCAGCTGTCGTTGCTTGCGGTGCTGTCTCGACCCGATTCACTCGATCGGGTTCGGGGACCAATCCGATCAGAGCGACCACGAGAGCGGCGGTGGACATGAACACCGCCACCAACGCCAGCCCGAGCGTCAGTCCTCGGCCACTTCGGCGGCGAGGAGGCGTCAGTTGCGGGGGCCCCGCTCCGGGTGGCCCTGAGCTCGGGTACATGGCTACAAGTCTAAGACCTGGCACTGGCGTGGGACTACACAAAATAGGCCGTGCCGTATATCGGCAGTCATTGCGGCACTGCCGATTTCGAGCATCAGCGCTGCTAGCGCCGCCGCCACGCGGCGTCTAAAAGTCGGGATGGTTGACCTGGTTGGCAGCGGCGGCGGCGCGGCGCAGATCGTCGACAGACATGGTTTGTGGGTCGGACTGGTTTGACTGCGCTACGCTGTTGCCCGTCATTGAGCGTGACGATGTTGTCGTCATCGGTGGTGATGATGACGGATCGATGAGAACAGCCCCGCTCGGTGTTTTGAGCGGGGCTGTGGTGGTCTCGGTGACGGGATCGTCGCCGCGGTGATGCAGTGGTGGTCTCGGTGGTGGGAGTCTGGTTCAGTCTGAGGCTGTTTCGCTGATGGCGATGCGGGCAGCTTTCTCCCCGACGATGGAATGACCGGCAGCGAACGCGGCAGTCAGCGCGTGCAAGGCGAGGTTGTTGACCGCTCGTGGGTGTCCGCGTGAGGCGTTGTGAATCAGGGTGACGGCATCCTCGGCGAACAGGGTGTCGGAGCGGCCGGCGATCTTGGTGTGATGGCTGATGTAGTCGGCGGTGTCAGCTGGACTCATGCCGGGCAGGGTGTAGCGCACGGCGATGCGCTGATCCAACGCGGCAAGGACACCGAGGCGTAGCCGGTGCCGCAGGGTGGGTTGGCCGACCAGCACGACGGCGAACGGTGACCCGGAGTCCATGTCGTGATTGGTCAATAATCGGATCGCTTCGAGCTGATGGTTGTCGAGCAGATGGGCTTCATCGACGACGAGCACGGGGTTGCGGCCGCGTTCGGCGTGTTCAGCGGCCAGGGCGTCCGCGGCCTGGGGTGCGAGGCGGGCGGTGTGAAAGACCGGGGTGTGTCCGAGGGCGGCCACGATGTGGGTGAGCATGCCGCGGACTCCGATGGTGGGGTTGGCAAGGTAGATGATGACGTGCCGGGCGGGGTCCAGGGCGGTCGCGGCGGCGCGGATGGCCACGGTTTTGCCGGCGCCGACTTCACCGGTGATGACCCCGATCGCGCACTGATTGACACACCAGCCGATGCGGGCGATCGCTTCGCTGTGGCCGGGGTGGCGGTGCAGCATCGACGGAGCTAGATTCCGCCCGAACGGCATCCGGGAGAAACCCCAATGCGATTGCAGCCGTTCAATACTCATGCCGACACCCCATCTTCATGAGCAGCGTTGCTGGGGTCGAGGTCGGTGATGGAGAGCTGGCCAGGAATCTGAGCATGGTCGCCAGGGGCGTCGATAGTGCGGTCAGTGCGAGGGCCGTAGAGGGCGTGATAGCCGATACGTTCATCCTGGCGCAGCTGCTCATGATGGGCAGCGGCAGTCAACGCCAGATAGTCGATCCCCGTCACCGCCGGCGCAGGTCCTGAGTCAACGGTCTCGGGCCGGGCTTTCGGATGGGCATGGCGGGTGATGGTGTGAGCGATCGCGGCGCCGAAACTCTGATCCCGGTAGCGGACCTCGATCGTTTCCAGATCGAACGGGGAGAACACCAACTCCACCCGGCGCCCGGCCAGGGCCGGGTCGACCCGGTAGGTGTTGGCATGCAGCGAGACCGTGGCGGTTTTGGTCACCGTGCGGAACTCCGACCACAAGAACGCCTCAGTCAAATCCGCAGCAGTCGGCAACGCCGGCAGCCCGCCGAGCCGATCCCAGCCGTCCTCCCACCGAGCCAGCGGCGGCGCTTCGGTCTCGGAGTGGGTGCGGCGATGGTATTCGGTCTCGACCCAGGCCATGAACAGCCGGTTGAGCTCCAACAACGCCCCGCGGTGATCCACCCCGGCCGCGGCGAGGTCCTCGCTGCTGGTGTCGGTGACCTCGACGAGGAACTGTTCACGCACGGTGCGGAAGAACCGTTCGATCTTGCCGCGGCCCTGCGGGCGACCGGGCGCGGAATGCACCAGCCGGATCCCGAGTTTCGCGCACGCCCGCAGCAACCACGCATCGACGAACGCGGACCCGTTGTCGACATAGATCGAGGCGGGAACTCCGCGAGCAGCCAACGCCGGCTTCAACGCCGCCGCCAGGCGCACGGTGTCTTCGGCGAACCCGAAGCGGTGCCCGACCACCAACCGAGAATGGTCGTCGAGGAACGCGAAGAGGTAGGTTTTGCGGTCCCCGACCCGCGGGCCGTGCAGGGCATCGCCGACCCACAGTTCATTCGGGTCGGGGGCTTCGAACCGCCCGAACACCTCACCTGCCGCGCCGGTGGCCGGGCCCATCAGTTCGCTGCGGTGGAAGTGGCGCAGCAGGGTCGACTCTGAGGGTGCCCACCCGGTCGCGGTGCGCAGGATCCGGGCCACCTGGGCGGCGGTGCGGGCCGGGTTCTCGCGTTTCAGCGAGGCGGCCAGCTCCAACACCTGCTCATCGGTGCGGGTGGCCAACCGCCGCGGCTCAGGGACCAGTGCCTCGAAGCCGCCAGCCCGGTAACGGCGGATCCAGCGATCCAAGGTCGCCCGCGCCACCTGCACCTGGGTGCCGAACGGGTCGATATGGCGGCGCTCGGCGATCTCGCGGACCAGTCTGCCGCGCTGCTTGGTCGACAACCCCGCCTCCAGTGCAGGGCAGATCAACTGATAGCGGAACAACCCGATCGCGTGGGCCCGCTCCCGACGCTTGTGCTCTTCCAATGACACCGCAGTGTCCTCCTCGCATGCTCGGCGGCCCTGCCCGAAACCGTTGCCGGGCAGGTTCCTTGGCGAGGATCACCGATCACGGCGCGTCGCGTCAGGGGCAACTGGTGTTGCGTGCACCCCACGTCATGCCGGTAACCAGTCCGGCGCCAACAGCCGCCCGCCGCTGACCGCCACCATCACCAAGTGCGGCGTCACCACGCCCAGCACCCCCGCCGGGCCGAACCGCTGACCGATCGCCGCAGCGGCGGTGATTATCGCGGCCACCAGATCACGCCAGCCGCAGCCGAACCCCTGCGGGACCGGCACGTCTATTCCGGTGCGCATCGCGACCTGGATGAACCACGCCCGCACTGACTCCACACGCCCGGCCACCCGGCGCAGCCATCCGCGCACCGTGGTCGCTGGCACCCTCAGATTCTCCGCGATTCGGCGATGCCCAAAGCCGTCGGCTCGCTGCACCAACGCATTCCAAATCGTCTGTGCGCCATACCCTCTACGCGCAAACATCATCACCGGCAGCAGCACATGCGTCACCAGACACGACCGGCAACGCCCCCGTCGCGGACGCACCGCGCCAGCTACGCCGCGGATGCGGCGGGGCCGGGCAAATCCCCAGCCGCCCAGCACACCGTCGGCGCAGGACGGGCACCCGATCTCGCCGGCAGCCAGCCGGGACTCGACGGAAACCAGATCAGCCTCTACCGTCACCATGAGTGCCTCCGTGCACTACAGCGCGGCACCCTGCGAGCCCGCCAAGACTTCAGCGGGGTGCCGCGCGACCCATCAGTACGTCCTCACCCTGACGGTGCACACCAACACCAGCAACCTCACGAGAATCCGGCGCCTCACATCAGCAACCTCAATGACGAATAACTACCCCGTGGTCGTCATGCTGAGAGACGGTCAACAGCGCTACGCAACTGTCGGAGCCCTTCGCGTGACTACCGTTCGCGGGATCAATCACCGGCTGTCTGACGGTCGTTGTCATCGTCATCGAGACCGGCAGAATCTGCGTCGGGCTGGTTCATCTGCTCGCGGATGGCGGCTACGCGAGCTGCGCGTTGCGGGTCAGCCAACAGTTTGGCCAGGCGTGCGCTGCCACGATCTTGCGCGGTCATGGGTGAAAGGTATCCTCCGGGCTTTGATACTCTTTGTAATCCGTTTGGCGTCATCATTCTGCAGGGGTTCGCCGGAGAGGATTCCGAGCTACGTCGGGGAGCGTTGGTAGGTCGGAACGGTATCGCTCTCTCTTGATCCGGACGTGTGAGCAGCGGAATGCGCGGACATCCAATGGGAATGGGATCAACCGATCCGAATTCGCTTCGTCAGCGCGCAGGCCTAACTAACGGCGGCCGTGCCCCTCAACGAACAACGACTACCACGCACAGAAGGTCCAAATGGGCGAGTCGGGCCTACCGTCGGCGACCAGCGTCCCGACGCTGCGCGATGCTACGAGCCATGAGGTTTTTCTTAAGTGTCGACCTGCAGAGCGACTGCGCCAAGATCTCGTGATCGGCGGCATTGGGCCGCAGTCTCCCTCTACGCGGAGCAAATCCAATGCTCGGACCCGTCGGGGGAGGGCTTAGCGATGAGGGGAGCGCAGAAGAGGTTGGGGTTGACCGGTAGATCAGCGATGACCCCGCCCGAGGCCGCGACTTGCTTGCATCGCCAAGAATAGGCGTCCTGAGGAGACACCAGGTAGGCCTGACCTATGGAGAAGCCGTCTGCAGCAGGGTACTGGTCGCCACAGGCGCTGCTGAAGTTGACAGTGTCTCCAGCGTTGGGTGTAGCGGCGGCGGGTGGCGCGACAACGACGGTAGCTCCAGCTGCGATCAAGGCCAGTGCGAAGGGCCGGGCAAATCGCCGACGGTTGCTGGAGGTCACGACTTTTCTCTCTGTTTGGTAGGTGGGAAATCGTTGTCGTCCACGATGTTGGTCGCTCCGATCTGAGTGCCCGTTACAGCAGTGGGCCCCAAGTGGGGCTTGCGGGCTCTTGTGCCTCTACGATGTCGCAGGTGGGGGGCGTTGCGGACGCAGATCAAGGCCAGACTGAAAAGCTTACGGAACTGGCTCTGTCGTGCATTGAAGAGTTCGCTGTGGATGGCCCGCAGGGGGTGCAGGGCGGTGTGCGGCGAGGTCAGCTCAAGTTGGCGATGAGGGTCGCCGTCGTAGAGGCGGACCGTATCGCGCCCGGCAGGTCGGACACAGCGCTGGCCGCCGCTGCCGCGCTCGCTTTGATCGAGAATGCCGGCGTCACTGGTTCCGGTGAGGACACCGGACGCATCTTCAAGCAGCATCCCGATTCCACTCCAGTCAGAGACGGAGTTTTCAGCCAGTACGGGCTGTTGGTTCTTGCCGCCGGAAAACTCGCGGAGGACATTGGACTGAGCCAGTTGACGCCTCGGCCGAGCCAAGTCCAGAGCCTTGCCGCCGGTGACAGCCTTCGAAAGCTCCTGCAGCGCAGCGTCGACAACCTGGAGGCCGGGCAGCCGGCCGACGAGTGGTGGGACAGCTCGTTGCCGGTCCTTGTCCAGATGCTTGAGCGCTATGCCGAACCCACCGGCGTCTACCCCACACTGAAGCCTTACCGCTTCGCGCGTCAGCGCCAGACGACGGGGGCGCCCACAGATGTCGCCGCAGAGGTCCCCGACCTCGTCGAACCCAAGACCAACAATTCGGTTCCCCCGCCAGCAGAGCCATTGGGCTGGTCGAAGTTCTGCGCGCATGTGGCTGGTACGCGACCGCGGGTCGCCGTCTTGGTCGCGGTGGTGACAGTCATGGCGTGCATCGGCCTGGCCGAAGCCGTTGCGCCGATTCCACGGGCGCTGTTCGGTTGGCAAGACACATACGTGGACTCGTACCCGATCCCCTCGTTGCCGCCCCCTGTCGAAGGCGTGGACTCGCCATTGACCTTGCCGAACACTCGCGTCCAACTGTTCTTTATGGAGCAGGGCTCCCAACAGGGGGCCACCGACCAAACCGTCAACGGCCGGTTGCCTGTGGCGACCGCCGCCGTTATGCCGCTGCAGTACCAGATTGCAACATTTCAGGTCCTGCTGTCGAAGACCCGTGCGGACGCCGATGCCGACTCTAACCTCAAACTTTGGGTCCAGGCTCCTCTGCCGATGGATATCAACGGAGCGACATTGATGAAGACCCCGCTCAAGGAGAGCATTCCGCAGCCCGAGCTCAACACCGTCAACGGAATCGGCGGAAAGGCGGTAGAGGTGCCGTCTCTCGACGACGGCGACGTCCTCTACCAGTTCCAGGTCGTGGCGCGGCCCGACAGGACGAACAACGGCTACTTCTGCGGCTACAACGCCAAATTCGTGCAGGTAATGGTGCGCTCCGAAGACAAGACCAAAACCAGTCAAGATGGCGTGGTCACGCCGTACCCGCTGTATGTGCCCCGCGGGGAAGGTTGCTGACCACCTCATGCCAGCGGACTCCATCAAAGTGGCTGTCGGTCGACCGATGACACCACCGCGCCGGGCCGTGTTACCCGACCGCCTTAAGTGACCCTGCCTTGGACAAAACCTTTCGAAGTGAGGCCTTCTCAAGGTCTGCTTCCTGCGCCTTGCGCTGATCTATGGCGCTGTCCAGCTCGTCCAGTTGGGCGGCGGCGATCTCCGCATCCAGCAACGAGCCGATGTAATCGGAGATTGTCTTAAAACCCTTTGCCGTTGCCAAGACCTGGACAGCAGCCTGGTACGTCGCCGTGACCTTCACCTGCAGATTCTTGTCCCGCGGCTCCGGAGAGGGTGCGGCGTCGGTGGACGATGAAGCGTCGTCGTCTGCCATTGATCTCGTTCTCCTCGTACCGGTGGTCCGCTTCGGGCATCGCCCGCCCAGTTATAAGGGGCATGTCAGGTGCGATCTAACCCGGCCGCAGTATTCTCTGCGCCCGCTCTTAGATCGGACATTGGGTCAAGTTAGCACCTGATTCCCCGGATGTCGCGATTCTAAGCCATGTATGCACCAGCGCAGTCTGTATTTATTCAGAGATTCTTGCTATTGCGAGAATCTACAGATTCTGTAGATACTGGCATCTGTCATGTAGTCCAGGTAAGGAGAAGTAGGTGAAGATAGCAACTAGTGCAGGACGTGGGCTTGGAGTGGTTTTTGCGGCAGCGCTCCTAGCGGTGGTGATGATGTTTGGCAGCGCGGTCCCGTACCTTGTCGACAGCGGTCAACTCGCAGTTGCCGAGGCTGATGAGGGCAAGCCAACGCGGATCAAAAGAGGCGTGGGCTGGTTCATCGTTCAGGAGGTCGCGTCGGCGGTGATCGAGTTTGTCGTCAACTCGCCCAGCCCGAACAACGCGCAGGATGTGCTCAACAAGATCCTCGCTTCAGCGCCACACTTCTCGTCGGTCAGCGATCCACAACAGATCGTCTGGCAGGCGGCCCCGATCGCCGGGCCCGCCAACGGTGTGATCTACGGGAACGCGACTAACTTGTTCAACAGCATGGCCGCGGCCGGGCAGCGTACCGGGAACACCTCACTGCGCAACGGCGTCTATACGGTCACCCTAGCGAAGGGCGGCACGTCAAAACCGCCAGTGCTCACCATTTCCAACGCGGCGATCACCAAGCGGATCATGGTCCTCGCCCGCTAGTTATTTCTATCCTCAAGGGCGCCCCCCCCGCTAGCAGGGGGCGCCCTTTTGGTATCTGTTCAGGCGTCGACGAATTCCGCAAAAAACTGTGGACCAAACACCGAGAAAGGTTCCACCTCATACTTGGAACCCTAACCTCGCCACGCGGATGGGGATGGGTCGGTTCAACAGGTAGACCAGCGGCTTCCCCCAAGGTAAGGACCCTCGTCCGTGTGGTGTCGCTGAGGTACACGAAATGCGAATGTAACTGCTCGCGCACGCACCAGACCTCACCCAAGCCAGCGGTGATCTGTGGCCCCTTGGAGCCACGTGTAGACCCATCGAGACACTGCCGGCTTACTGGGCCGAGGTAAAAGCCCTTCGGAGCCATGATGACTGCACCGGCCTTGCGCTGAATCGACCTGGTGACAATTTCTACCTGGTGAAGCGGACCGATACCAATGTTTTCTCGGCGTGGTCAGGAAGCCATGTTCTTTGTGAGCGATCTTCCCGCCGTGACGGGATGCGAGGATTGCGAGGAACAATTCCGCGTTTGGTCTTCCTGGGGCGGACGGATCGACCACAGCAGCACATTCCGATGGTTACGGGCGCCGTCGTCCTCGATTGTCCAGCCCAAAGTACGCAGAGCAGCAGCGTTCCGCTTCAGTGCCGTGGTGACGTCGCGGCCATTCTTGGGCCATCCAATAGGACGCCGACCGCCGTCGCTGGTCGGCTGCACAATCGCGAGGAGCTCGGCGCCCGTCTTCCCTAATAGCGGTTCAGTGCAACTGTTGCGCATCGACTCGATGAAGACATCGCCCTGGAGGCTATCTTCGCTCAGCTGGTTCGCTCGAGCCACATAGCGCGCAAGTCCATTCGTTCCCATTTCGCTATCCACTACAGCCAGCAGGCGAGCGAAGTCGGCCATCCTTGGAGTGAAGCCGAGGCTGGCGATGGGCCGGCCATTGTGCACTGTCGCTGCGAGATTAAGCAGAGCGCCCATGATCCTCGGACGAGCCCTCGCCCAGTCTTGATAGATCTCTGATTCTGCTCTTCGGGAGCGTAGATCGATCCTCTTGAGTTCCACCACAGCGAGTCGCTCCGCGAGATCTGGGCGCAACGCGCCGACATCGATCCCATTGAGAATGAGGCATCGGCGGAAACTCACGATTGACAGTCCTCCGTCCGTGTACAAAGCACGTTTGACGCTGCCGTCTCCAGTCACCGCTCTGCACAACGAATCTGACAGCCAGGGTGGGATACCAGACAAGTTGTCGAGGGCAACAACCCAAGAGCCGGCAGCCGCCGTAACCCACGAATCGGCGTCGCGAGGTGCCTGTCGGAGAGGCACAGGCGAGGGATCGATCAGATCGACAATTATTCTCGTGACAGTGCTTTTCGCGCTGCCCTGCTCGGCGAAAAGGGCTAATACCGGATGTGGCGTGTCGCTGCTCACGAGGGCTGCAATAAGCGTGGCCAAGAGGATGGGGCGGTCTTCGACAGCCACATTGATGAATTCCCATAGCAGGTCGAGATTCGGCTCACCGGCAGGAAGGGTCATTTCACCGGTCAACTTGGTTCGCAGGAATCGAACTGGCGCCGACGGAAGGAGCGACCACCTGCCATCGCTTATTCGAAAGACCTGGCCATCGAGGCGCCCAGTGTCGACGTAAACGGCATCTGTTGCACTTGCTACCCGCAGGTATAGGCGTTCAGGCTGTTCCCGCGCCGCTAGACCGTCGAGAATCGAAATGGCATCCATCAGTGCTTGACCGCCCGCCGCGGTCCCATTATCCGAAAAGTATTGAGCAGCAAGGTCTGCGCGCAAGCCGGCTCGGCCACCACGAAGAGGTATAGCAATATGCGGCTGTGACTTTCTCGCCCCGAAGGGCTCACCGTCGTCGGTGCAACCTAGGTGGTATTGCTCCTTGGCCAGCTCGACGAGTCTTACGGCAGCAGACTTCTTTTCCTGCGAGGCGGGTGTTGGGGTCATATGCTCCGGTTCGCTTTGTGCATGAACGACAGGTTCGAGGTCGGCAAGACTGAAACCAGCTGCATAGTGGTCAGCAAAGTCCTTACCTGAACGCGGTTCGACGATGGTGACGCTGGATGCTATGGCATAGAGGTGTATCGCCACCGCAGACGCGTGACGGCGTCCTACTTCGTCTCTATCGGCAACAATCACGACTTTCTTGCCGCGCAACGGACTCCAGTCAAAGTTGGCTGATTTGCCCGCCCCCATCGCAGGGCAGACGGCAGTGCCTCCCGCCGCCTCGACCGCCAAGACGTCCTTCTCGCCTTCGACGACGTAGACGAGCTCGGCGTTCGCAATAAGGTCAGCACGAAATAGGCTGCGCCCACGTGTATTACCGGACTGGCGAAACCGCTTCTGAGGGTCACGATGCACCCGGCGTTCGTCGGGATAGACATACGTGGCACCGCGGGGAGCGTCGAATAGATCAGCAAGCGTCATATCAAGCGCGCGGACCACCGATTCGGTGTCGCAGCCCGCATGGCAGTAAATGAGCACCTGACCCTCTATCGCGGTGACGGCAAGTGACGGGTTCCGGTCATCGTGGGCCGGGCACTGTGCCATAGCACGGTCATCTCGGACAACGACTTGGCGATCACTGGTATTGAGCGCTGTGAGAATCCGCTGGTAGGCCGTTTCCGCTGGCTGAGGCAGTGGGTTCATCGTGTAGCACCGTGCGAGAAACCAGGGCCTTGCTCTTGTCGGTGGTGGGCAAGTTTTCGATCCTTGGGACCGCGATCGGGAGTTAAACTCGACATGAACCGTCCTCTGCGAAGGGTGGCAGTTCTCCGAGAGGCCCTGGGGCTCAGCCAGGGTCTCTCATTTTCATTGCTTCAGGCGGCGCCGTCACCTCCACGGCGGGTTGCGCTCTCTTGTTCGGCGATCCATCGCTCGACTTCGCTGCGTCGGTAAACAACTCGACGCCCCAACGTGAAACTTGCTGGTCCCGTCCCGGCATGGCGCCAGTACCGGAGAGTGCCCACTGGCACACCAGTGAGATCCGAGACTTGGCGGGCTGACATGATGCTCATTGATGTTCCTTTCACATCATAATGCTGAATCAACACCGCCAACGATCGCACTTTCCTTGGTGTGGGTCAAGCATTACAGTGTGATTTGTGCATGATGATCCTCCTGCGGGCGCTGACGAAGACTTCAGCCAGACGTTTGGGCGGAACATGCGCATAGCGCGCGGACAAAGGGGTTGGAGTCAGAGGCAACTCGCAGAGGCTTTGGAAGGCCAAGGTGTTCGACTCGACCCCTCGGCCGTTACGCGAATCGAGCGCGGTGATCGCGAAGTCAAGCTGCGGGAGGCGGCCGCGATTGCCGACTGTCTGAACACCGATCTTCAGCAGCTGCTGATGCCTTCAGGTCCGGACCGGTTGAGCGCGGTTCTCGCGGTCCGAGGGTTCGCCGAGAAGCGGATGCGGGCGGGTCGATTCGCATTCGCTGAGCTCGGCCACTACGCCCGAACGATGCAAGAGCTTCTGGAGCTAGCGCCAGAAGCCATGGATCGACTCCGCCGACTCCGTGGTCGTTCTGAGGAACTAGACGCTCATGACCACGTCGTCCTCGAACTAAAAGAGTTACTGGCCGACTTGCATTGGCAGAAGCCAGATTTCGAAGTCGCGGACGTCGATGAACGGCTCGGCGATGTACTCCAACGGGTCGTGAATGCGGCCGTCGACAACCTGTTTGTTGGCGCGAATTCCGAGGACGTCGGCGTAGACGAGCCTCGCGACGTGAACGGGGACGATGCAGAGGCGTAATCGGCGGGGTGGTGTCGAGGACCGCTGGCGCCGTGCAGACGGCAGTCCATCAGTACGTGCCGGAAAGGGGCGCCGCTGGCTGGCCCGCTACGTCGACGACCAGGGGCAAGAGAACACCAGGTCCTTCGATCGCAAATTGGATGCTCAAGCCTGGCTTGACGAAATCGTCGCCACGCAGGTCACTGGAACCTATGTAGCTCCAAAGGCCGGTCGCGTCAGTGTCGGCGAGCTTTACGCAAAGTGGCTCGGAACGCAGAGCCATCTCAAGAAAACCACCGCGTCGACGCGACGGTACACCTGGCCGGTTTACGTGGAGCCGCGCTGGTCAGCAGTGGCTGTTGCCGATGTCCAGACGACCGATGTGCGGGGCTGGGTCCAGTCGATGACGTCATCCGGCGCGGGCCCGGCCACCGTTGAGAACGCCGTCGGCATCTTGCGCCAAATTCTGGAGATGGCTGTCGGGGACCGACGGATCGCGCGCAATCCATGCGCGGGGATCAAGCTTCCCCGCCGTAAGCGGCGGCCGCGCGGCTATCTGACGCACCGGCAGGTGGAGCAACTCGCGATTGAAGTCGGCCCGGATGCGACGGTGGTGCGCTTCCTGGCCTACACGGGGCTGCGCTGGGGAGAGATGGCAGCGCTACGGGTCAGCGACGCCAAAATGCTTCGCCGTCGAGTCCACGTGCGGGAATCAGTGACGGAGGTCGAGGGCCAACTGGAGTGGTCGTCGCCCAAGTCCTATGAGCAACGGATGGTGCCCTTTCCCGCATTCCTTGCTGACGAACTCGCTGCACTGATGATCGGCAAGAAACCCGATGACCTGATCTTCGCCGCGCCAGAGGGCGGGGTGCTGCGGGTATCGAACTGGCGGCGCCGAGTATTCGCCAAAGCGGTCAAGCGGCTCATCGTGGAGGACGCGAGTTTCCCGGTGGTAACGCCGCACGATCTTCGCCATACCGCCGCGTCACTGGCCATCAGCGCCGGCGCCAACGTCAAGGCGGTCCAGACGATGTTGGGGCACGCTTCGGCGGTGCTTACTTTGGACACGTATGCCGACCTATTCCCCGATGATCTAGAGCTGGTTTCGGCGGCTCTAGACGATGCTCGAACCAAGTCTCTGGAACCCGCTGCGGACCAATTGCGGACTGGAACGAAAGAAGGCCCCGAACTGGACAACCAGTCAGGGCCTTCCACCTGCGAACACACGAGTCGGGGTGGCGGGATTCGAACCCACGACCTCTTCGTCCCGAACGAAGCGCGCTACCAAGCTGCGCCACACCCCGCGTGAAGCGTTCGACAGCCTATCGCAGCCGCTGGCCTGGAAGCCAACCGGCTTGTCGCGGGGCAATCGGTCGAAACTCGACACGCCCGGCGGGATGGATCTGGGCTGTCGGTGGTGTTGTGCACACTAAGCGGCGGGGAACTCGCCGGTTCCGGAAGGTGGAGCGGATGATGACTGCTTTGGGGGCCGTGGTGTACGGGGGATTCTTCCTGCTCGCCGCCTTGTGGCTGGTGGTGACCGGCGACTACGACTCGCCGGACGACGTCGAGGCCGGCCAGCCGCAGGAGCGCTCGAACTCGACCAGCGCGTCGGTGTGGTGACTCGGGTCCAGACCCTGGGCGCGTAGCCAGTCGTCGTTGTAGTACGTGTCGGCGTAGCGATCGCCGGCGTCGCAGATCAGCGTCACCACCGAGCCGCCGACCCCGGCGGCGACCATCTCGGCGAGCAGCGCGAACGCGCCCCACACGTTGGTTCCGGTCGAGGGGCCCACCCGTCGGCCCAGCACACGGGAGATGTGGTGCGCCGCGGCGATCGAGGCGGAATCCGGCACACACATCATCCGGTCGATCACACCCGGCAGAAACGACGGCTCCACCCGCGGCCGGCCGATCCCCTCGATGCGCGACGACATCCCCGTGACGACGTCGGACCGGCCCTCGCAGTAGGCGGGAAAGAACGCCGAGTTCTCCGGGTCGACCACGCACAACTTGGTGTGGTGGCGCCGGTAGTGAAGGTAGCGGCCGATGGTGGCACTGGTGCCGCCGGTGCCCGCCCCGACCACGACCCACGACGGGATCGGGTGCGATTCCTCGCTCATCTGCGCGTAGATCGACTCGGCGATGTTGTTGTTGCCCCGCCAGTCGGTGGCCCGCTCGGCGTTGGTGAACTGATCGAGGTAATGCCCGCCGGTCTGGTCGGCGATACGCTGCGCCTCGGCGTAGACCTCACTGGATCGTTCGACGAAATGGCAACGGCCACCTTGTGATTCGATCAGCGCGACCTTGGCTGGACTGGTCGAGGCCGGCATCACGGCGACGAACGGCAACCCGAGCAGGGCGGCGAAGTAGGCCTCGGACACCGCCGTCGACCCCGAGGAGGCCTCCACCACCGTGGTGTGCTGATCGATCCAGCCGTTGCACAGCCCGTAGAGGAACAGCGACCGGGCCAGCCGATGCTTGAGGCTGCCGGTGATGTGGGTGGACTCGTCCTTCAGGTACAGCTCGACGTCGACGCCGTCGCACCACGCCGACGGCAGCGGGTACCGCAGCAGATGAGTGTCGGCGCTGCGCCGGGCGTCGGCCTCGATCAGCCGGACCGCGTCGTCGACCCAGCCCCGGGGCCGGTCGCGGGCGCTGTCGAGCATGGCGGTGGTCATCGCCTGCTATTACATCGTGTCGGGTGCGCGGCGGTGCGAACTTCGGCGTCCGCAAGCCTCAACGGACCGACGCGGTCGGAGTCGAGCGCACCACGCTGCGGTTCTCGTCGCGGCCCCCGGTCGGCGAGGCGACCAGCGTCAGCAGCGTGGCTTCCGGCCGGCAGCAGAACCGCAGCGGAGCGTACGGCGAGGTGCCGATGCCCGCCGAGACGTGCAGCGCGGTGTCCGCACCCCAGCGCGAAACCCCCTTGGCCCGGGAGCGGTCCAGGTCGCAGTTGGTGACCAGCGCGCCGTAGAACGGCAGGCAGAGCTGGCCGCCGTGGGTGTGGCCGGCCAGCACCAGCTGGTAGCCGTCGGCGGCGAAGCGGTCCAGCACCCGGGTGTAGGGCGCGTGCGTCACCCCGAGGGTCAGGTTGGCGATCGGGCTGGGCCGCCCGGCGATGGTGTCGTAGCGATCCCGCTGCAGGTGTGGGTCGTCGACGCCGGCCGCGGCGACGCTCAGCCCGGCCACCTCGAACTCGCGCCGGGTGTGGGTGAGATCGAGCCAGCCCCGCTCGGTGAAGGCCGCGCGCAGGTCCTGCCAGGGCAGCGGCTTGCCGAACACCCGATGGTCGCGGTCGGTCAGGTACTTCGCCGGGTTCTTCAGCCGCGGGGCGAAGTAGTCGTTGCTGCCGAAGACGAACACGCCCGGCACCGACAGCAGATCACCCAGGGCCTGGACCACCGCGGGCACGGCGCGGGTGTGCGACAGGTTGTCACCGGTGTTGACCACGAGATCGGGTTCCCAGCGCGCCAGTTCGCGCAGCCAGGCCTGCTTGTGCTTTTGGGTGGGGCGCATGTGGATGTCGCTGAGGTGCAGCACGCGCAGCGGGGTGGAGCCCGGGGTCAGCACGGGCATGGTGACCTCGCGCACCACGAAGGCGTTGCGCTCGATCACCGCGGCGTAACCGACCGCGAGCGCGGCCGAGCCGACGGCGGCGAGGGCCGAGGTTTTCAAGGCGGGAGACGCGGCGGCCATACAGGGCAGCGTACTGCCATCGCGTGCCCGGAGCCGGGCGACAGTGGTGTCCGAACCGTGACCGCTACGGCGGCGGCGGAGGCGCCAGCAGTGGGACGGTGATCGGCGGCAAGCCCGGGATCTCGACGACCGTCGAACCCACCGGCGGCGGCTCGCCGTCCGGGGGTGGCGGGGGGGCGCCCGGCGGTGGCGGTGGCGGTGCGGGCGGAATGCCGTTGCTGATCAGGATCGTGACGATCGACCCCGGCACGGTCTGCCCGCCCGGCGAGGTGCCCACCACGGTTCCGTACGGTGATGCGCTGTTGATCGGGTTCGCCTGATCGGCCACCTGGAAGCCGGACTCCTTGATCCGGTCGCGGGCGCTGTCCTGGCTCAACCCGGCCACGCTGGGCACCCGGGAGCCGGGGGCCCCGTCGACGTAGCGCGGGTCGGTCGGCGGCATGGTGACGTCGCCGAAGCTCTCGGCGATCGGCTTCATCGCGCTGAACCAGGTCTTGGCGGGCTCGTTGCCGCCGTAGAGGTTGCCGTCACCGCACTGGCGCAACGGCCACGAGCACAGGTCGGTCGGGTTGGGGGAGTCGTCGTAGATATAGCTCGCCGCCGCATAGCGGTTGGTGTAGCCGAGGAACCCCGAGGACCGGTGCGCCTCGGTGGTGCCGGTCTTGCCGGACATCGGCAGGCCCCAGCCCACCGACCCGGCGGAGTTGGCCGCGGTGCCGTTGGTGTCGTCCTTGCTCAGCGCGTTCGACAGGGTGTTGGCGAGGCCCTCGGGCACCACCTGATCGCAGGTCTCGGTGGTGACGGCGACCTCGTTGCCGAGCCGGTCGTAGAGCTTGTCGATCGGGTTGGGCGGGCACCACACGCCGCCGGAGGCCAGGGTGGCCGCGACGTTGGAGAGTTCCAGCGCGTTGACCTCGATCGGCCCCAGCGTGAACGAACCCAGGTTGTACCGCTTGATGTAGTCGGCCAGGCTCTCGTTGGTTTCCGGGTCGTAGGGCCGGGCGGTACCGGGCTCGGCGTAGGAACGCAGACCCAGCTTCACCGCCATGTCCACCGTGCGCTGCACCCCCACCTGCGAGATGAGCTTGGCGAAGGCGGTGTTCGGTGACTGCGCCAGCGCATCGGTGACGCTCATCGAGCCGCGGTAGTTGCCCGCGTTCTGCACACACCAGGTGTTGCTCGGACAGCCCCTGGCACCACCGCTGCCCAGCCCCTTGGCCTCGAAACGCACCGGGGCGTCGAGGTTGGCGCCGATCCCGAGGCCCATGTCCATGGCTGCCGCCGTGGTGAAGATCTTGAAGATCGAGCCGGCCCCGTCACCGACCAGCGAGAACGGCTGCGGTTGCATGGTCTCCCCGGCCGCGGTGTCCAGCCCGTAGGTCCGGTTGCTGACCATGGCCACCACGGGATGGGCCGTCTTGCCCGGCAGGATCACGCTCATCACGCTGGCGATGCCGTTGATGTCCGGCGGCGCCAGCGAGTCGACCGCCGACTTCACCGAACTCTGCACGTCGGGGTCCAGGGTGGTTTTGATGAGGTAGCCACCCTTGGCGATCTGGTCCTTGCTGAGGCCGGCCCGGGCCAGATACTCCTGCACGTAGTCGCAGAAGAACGCCCGGTCCCCGGCGGCGATGCAGCCGCGCGGCAACTCGTTGGGCTGCGGCAGGATGCCCAGCGGCTCCTGCTTGGCCGCCCGTAACTCGTCCGCCCGATCGGGCAGGTTCTCGATCATGGTGTCCAGCACCAGGTTTCGGCGCGCCAACGCCCCGTCGGGATTGGTGTACGGGTTCAGCGTGCTGGTCGACTGCACCAGCCCGGCCAACAGCGCCGACTGCTGCCAGTTCAGGGCCGATGCGTCGATACCGAAGTAGGTCTGCGCGGCGTCCTGAATGCCGAATGCGCCGTTACCGAAGGACACCAGGTTCAGGTAGCGGGTCAGGATCTCCGGCTTGGTGAAGGTCTTGTCCAGGGTCAACGCCATCCGGATCTCGCGCAGCTTGCGCGCCGGGGTGGTCTCGACCGCCGCCCGCTTCTCGGCGTCGGTCTGCGCGAGCACGAGCAACTGGTAGTTCTTCACGTACTGCTGCTCGATGGTCGAGCCACCACGGGTGTCGGCGTCACCCCTGATGAAACCGGCCAGACCGGTCAGCGTGCCCTGGACGTCGACGCCGTTGTGCTCGGCAAACCTCTTGTCCTCGATCGAGACGATCGCCAACTTCATGGTGTCGGCGATCTTGTCGCTGGGGACTTCGAAACGACGCTGCGAGTACAGCCAGGCGATGGTGTTGCCCTTGGCGTCCACCATGGTCGTGACGGCCGGGACTTGACCCTCGACCAGCTGGGCCGAGCCATTGGCCACCACGTCGGAGGCCCGGTTGGAGACCAGGCCGAGACCACCCACCACCGGGAACAGCAGCGCCGCCATGATCACGCTGGCCAACAGGCAGCACCAGGCCAACTTGATGAAGGTGGCGCCGGCCGGGGGGCGTTCCGACATGCATACAGAGTACTGAGGTCAATCGGCCCTTGCGGACGGAGCCGACCCGGGCGAAGATGAGGCCGGGAATTTTCGGGGGCGTCAGATAAGCGCAGTTCAAGATCGGTCGGGACGGTCGTCCCAAAAAAGCTGTGATCCAAGTGTTGCGCAAACGATACCTGACCACCTAACTTAAACACACAGTGCGATTCAGGTAACACCTCGAGGCGCAATGTGGCGTAGGTCGCAAACACGATCTACACGGGGAATGTGCCGCCTCGGGCGGCCCGTACGAAGGGGACCGCCGGTGTCAGGTATTCGGCCCGCTGCCCGCAGGACAGCCGCAGTACCGTTGCACGGTTCAATCCACGGAGCAGAGGGCGAAGCCCGAATCGCGTGGGTCTCGAAGGCCTTATGCCGTGCGACCGATCCCGACGAGTTGTTCGTGCGCGGCGCCGCCCAGCGCAAGGCCGCGGTGATCTGCCGGCACTGTCCCGTCATCGCCGAATGCGGCGCCGACGCCCTGGACAACCGGGTCGAGTTCGGCGTCTGGGGCGGCATGACCGAGCGCCAGCGCCGCGCGCTGCTCAAGCAGCACCCCGAGGTGGTGTCCTGGAGCGAGTTCTTCGCCGCTCAGCGCAAACACCGCAGCGTTAGCTAAAACCGACCGCCAACGACCCTGAGCGGCCGGCCCCGCATGGAGTCAGCCGGTCTCACC
Organism: Mycobacterium sp.; assembly: GCA_020438865.1. Lineage (GTDB taxonomy): Bacteria > Actinomycetota > Actinomycetes > Mycobacteriales > Mycobacteriaceae > Mycobacterium. The sequence continues at coordinate 16,694 of JAGQTU010000023.1, read as the reverse complement.
GGTGATCTGGTCGGCGATCGCCTGCAGGGCGTCGAGGTCGGACACGTCGAACGGCAGCGAGGGCACGCCCACCACCGGTACGTGCGGATTTGCGCCGGTGAAGCGCGACAGCAGCCGAACCTCACGCTTGGCGGTCTGGGCACGGTCGGCGTGGATACGCAGCACCGCCGCCGTCAGTTCGGCCCCGGCGTCGCCGCTCCCGTCGAGTTCCTCGGCGCCATCGACCGCGCGTTCCACGGTCAGGGTGCACAGCGTGGGGTGCGTGCGGTTGAGAATCAGGCCGGCCAGCGGCATGCCCTCGCCGGAGAGTCGGTCGACGAAGAAGGACGCCTCGCGCAGGGCGTCCGGTTCGGCGGCCGACACCACCACGAACTGGGTGCCGCGCCGCTTGAGTAATTCATAGGTGCGGTCGGCTTTCTCCCGGAAGCCGCCGAAGGTGGAGTCCAGCGACTGCACGAACGCCGAGGCGTCCGAGAGCATCTGTGAACCCAGGATCGTCGACATCGCCTTCATGGCCAGCCCGACGACACCGGTCACCAACTTGCCGATGCCGCGGCCGGGCGCCAGCAGCAGCCGCCACAGCCTGCCGTCCATGAAGCTGCCGAGCCGTTTGGGGGCGTCGAGGAAGTCCAGCGCGTTACGCGACGGCGGGGTGTCGACCACCACGAGGTCCCAGCGGTCCTGGCCCAGCAGCTGGCCCAGCTTCTCCATGGCCATGTACTCCTGCGTGCCCGCCAGTGAGGTGGCCACCGTCTGATAGAACTGGTTGTCCAGAATCGCCTGTGCGCGTTCGGGTCCCGAGTGCTCGATCACCATCTCGTCGAACGTTCGCCGCATGTCCAGCATCATTGCGTGCAGCTGGCCGGTGGTCCCGTTTCCGATCGGCACCTGCTGGGGCTCGTTGCCCAACTCCTTGATGCCCAGCGCCTGGGCCAGCCGTTTGGCCGGGTCGATGGTCAGCACCACCACGGTGCGGCCGTACTCTGCGGCGCGCAGCGCGATCGCCGCGGCGGTGGTGGTCTTGCCGACACCGCCGGCCCCGCAGCACACCACCACCCGGGTCGAGGTGTCGCGAAGGATGGACTTCATGTCCAGTGTTGGTGGTGCGCCACTCATCACCTGACCCCCTGCTGCGCAAGCGTTTCCGCGAGTTCGTACAGACTGCCCAGATCCACGCCGTCGGCGATCGTGGGCAGCTCCAGCCGCGGCACGTGCAGCTGGTCGAGCTGTTCAGCGCTCTCCGCGCGGGCCCGGATCCGGCTGGCATGCTCGATGGTCTCGGTGAGCAGGCCGGCGAAGTCGGGGTCGCTCAGGGTGATACCGGCCTGGGAGAGCCCGGCCCGCACCGCGTCGGCGTCGATATCACCCTCGGCGGCCTTGGCCAGATCCTCCGGCGCCAGAAACGGCGGGATGTTGCGGTTGACGATCACGCTGCCGATCGGCAGGCCGAGCGACTCGAGCTCCTCGATGGCCTCGATCGTCTCCTGGATGGGTAGCGCCTCCAGCAGCGTGACGAGATGGATGGCGGTCTGATCGGAGTGCAGCAGCTTCACCACACCCTCGGCCTGCGAGTGCACCGGGCCGCCCTTGGCCAGATCCGATACCGCCTTGGTGACGTCGAGGAACCGCGCGATACGCCCGGTCGGGGGAGAGTCGACCACGATGGCGTCGTAGGCGGGCCGCTTGTTGCGGTCCAGCCGGACCACCGACTCCTTGATCTTGCCGGTCAGCAACACGTCGCGCAGCCCCGGTGCGATCGTTGTCGCGAACTCGATGGCCCCGATCCGGCGCATGGCCCGCCCGGCGATGCCGAGGTTGTAGAACATGTCGAGGTATTCCAGGAACGCGGCCTCGATGTCGATGGCCAGTGCGTTGACGTGCCCGCCGCCGTCGGCCGTGGCGATCTTCAGCTCCTCGTAGGGCAGCGGCGGCACGTCGAACAACTGCGCAATCCCTTGGCGCCCTTCGACTTCCACCAGCAGCACCCGCCGGCCGCCGGCCGCCAGGGTGAGCGCAAGGGCGGCCGCGACGGTCGTCTTACCGGTGCCGCCCTTGCCGCTGACGAAGTGCAGCCGCGCCTTCGTCAGGCGGGAGGGCCAGCCGACGGGGCTGGCGTCGGTCGATGTGGTCGCCATCAATGCATGCTAGCCAAGGGAGGACAAGGCCCTGGACGATTGGGCCGCAGCGATAGGCTTCGGTCATGAGTCAACCCACCACATGGGAGTACGCCACCGTGCCGCTGCTGACCCATGCCACCAAGCAGATCCTCGACCAGTGGGGAGCCGACGGCTGGGAACTCGTCGCCGTGCTGCCGGGGCCGACCGGTGAACAGCACGTCGCCTACCTGAAGCGGCCGAAGTGAGCACTTCCCGGCGCCTCGCCGAGCTGGGCATCGTGCTGCCCGCGGTCACCAAGCCGCTGGCCGCCTACGTGCCCGCGGTCCGCACCGGGAACCTGGTCTACACCGCGGGCCAGCTGCCGCTGGTCGACGGCAAGCTGACCCACACCGGCAAGACCGGCGCCGAGGTCAGCCCCGAGCACGCCCGGGTCGCCGCCCGCACGTGCGCGCTGAACGCGCTGGCCGCCATCGACGCGCTGGTCGGCATCGACAACGTCACCCGCGTCGTCAAGGTGGTCGGCTTCGTGGCCTCCGCGCCCGGATTCAGCGGACAGCCCGGAGTGATCAACGGCGCCTCGGAGTTTCTCGGCGAGGTGTTCGGGGCGGCCGGCCAGCATGCTCGGTCGGCGGTCGGGGTATCCGAACTGCCGCTGGACGCTCCGGTGGAGGTCGAGCTCATCGTCGAGGTCGCGTGAGCGACGATCAGGCGGAGGTCGCGTGAGCGACGATCAGGCGGAGGTCGCGTGAGCGACGATCAGGCGGAGGTCGCGTGAGCGACGATCAGGCGG
>JAGQTU010000023.1:0-13689 GCA_020438865.1 Mycobacterium sp. | reverse complement strand
GGAGGTCGCGTGAGCCATCCGGCCTACGGGGTGCTGCGGCCGGTCCTGGAAACGGAAGCGGTCCTGGCCTCGGTGCTGCTGTGCAACAACCCCGGGATCATGACGCTCGAGGGCACCAACACCTGGGTGCTGCGCGGGCCGGGCAGCGACGAGATGGTGGTCGTGGATCCCGGGCCCGACGATGACGAGCACCTCGCCCGGCTGGCCGAGCTGGGCCGCATCCCGCTGGTGTTGATCAGCCACAAGCATGGCGACCACACCGACGGTATCGACAAGATCGTCGACGCAACCGGCGCCACCGTCCGAGCCGTCGGCAGCGGCTTCCTGCGCGGGCTCGGCGGTCCACTCACCGACGGTGAGGTGATCGAGGCGGCGGGGCTGCGCATCACCGTGCTGGCCACCCCGGGACACACCGCGGACTCGTTGTCGTTCCTCGTCGGCGACGCGGTGCTCACCGCCGACACCGTTCTGGGCCGCGGCACCACCGTCATCGACTCCGAGGACGGCAGCCTGGCCCACTACCTGGATTCCCTGCACCGGTTGCGGGGTCTGGGGCCGCGGCCGGTGCTGCCCGGGCACGGACCCGAACTCGACGATCTGCAGGCCGTCAGCGCGATGTACCTCGCGCACCGCCAGGAGCGCTTGGACCAGGTCCGCTCGGCCCTGCGTGCGCTCGGTGAGGACGCGACCGCGCGGCAGGTCGTCGAGCACGTCTACACCGACGTCGACGAGGAACTCTGGGACGCCGCCGAGAAGTCGGTGCGCGCCCAGCTGGACTACCTGCGGGCCTAGCGGGCCCTCCTGGCCAGCCGCTCGGAGTCGCTGATCAGCACGCTCTTGCCCTCCAGGCGGATCCAGCCGCGGTGGGCGAAGTCGGCCAGCGCCTTGTTGACGGTTTCCCGGGAGGCGCCGACCAGCTGGGCGATCTCCTCCTGGGTCAGGTCGTGGGTGACCCGCAGCGCGCCGCCCTCCTGGGTGCCGAAGCGCTGGGCCAGCTGCAGCAGCTGCTTGGCCACCCGGCCCGGCACGTCGGTGAAGATCAAGTCGGCGAGATTGTTGTTGGTGCGCCGCAGCCGGCGGGCCAACACCCGCAGCAGCTGTTCGGCGATCTCCGGGCGGTCGGCGATCCAGGCCCGCAGCGCGTCGCGGTCCATCGACACCGCGCGCACCTCGGTGATGGTGGTGGCGCTGGAGGTCCGCGGCCCGGGGTCGAAGATCGACAACTCACCGAACATGTCCGACGGGCCCATGATCGTCAGCAGGTTCTCGCGGCCGTCGGGGGAGCGGCGGCCGATCTTCACCTTGCCGGAGATGATGATGTAGAGCCGGTCACCCGGCTCGCCCTCGGCGAAAACGGTGTGGCCGCGGGGGAAATCAACCGGCTGCAGTTGTTTCGTCAGCGCGGAAACGGCGCTGGGTTCAACCCCCTGGAAGATTCCGGCCCTGGCCAGGATCTCGTCCACGTTGCCCCTCTTCAGCTCATCGTCGATGTGAAACGCGCAGGCCAGCCTCTAGTTGTGCCGCGACATCAGTTTAGAGGCAGCCAGTTGCGCAACGAGCCAACGCTACACACGATTGGCGTATCGAGTCCGGTGAAACTGCGGATTGGGGTTCGCGTGCGCGTACGTCCGGGTGGGCAGGCCCGGCTCCTCGGTGAGCAGGCCGAAGTGGGTGTCGGGTCGCTTCGGCGCGGTTTCGGCGGCACGCAACTGGGCCTCCTCCCGGGCGGCGCGGACGGCCTGCTCCAGGAAGGTGGTGGCCTCCTGGGCGGCGCCGGGCCCGCGATGCAGGCCGGTCTCGAGGCGCTCCAACCCGAAGGTGGAGAGCATCAGCAACCCGGGGATGCACGCCGCCAGCAACCAGGACACCCGGAGAAGTAAACCGGCGGAAGGTCTCAGCGCGATCACGAGTTGCCACCGGTCTGTGCCCGGGTTCCGAACCGCCGTCAGTACCCTGACAAGGGTGACAGCGGGCAGTTCATCGACGCGGCGCAAGGCCGCTGGCCAGTCGGGCGCCACGAAGCCGGGCCCGCAGCGGGACGCCAAGTGGGCCGCCAAATGGGATGGGGAAACCCATCTCGGTCTCATCCGCCGGGCCCGCCGGATGAATCGGACGCTGGCCAAGGCATTCCCGCACGTCTATTGCGAACTGGACTTCACCAACCCGCTGGAGTTGACGGTCGCCACCATCCTGTCGGCGCAGAGCACCGACAAGGGCGTCAACCTCACCACCCCGGCGCTGTTCGCCAAATACCGCACCGCGCTGGACTACGCCCGGGCCGACCGCGTCGAACTCGAGGAACTGGTGCGGCCCACCGGCTTCTACCGAAACAAGGCCAACTCGTTGATCCGCCTCGGGCAGGAACTCGTCGCCCGGTTCGACGGCGAAGTGCCGCACACCATGGCTGAATTGGTCACGCTGCCCGGGGTTGGGCGCAAGACCGCCAACGTCATCCTCGGCAACGCCTTCGACATCCCGGGCATCACCGTCGACACCCACTTCGGTCGGCTGGTGCGGCGCTGGCGCTGGACCGCCGAGGAAGATCCGGTCAAGGTCGAGCACGCGGTCGGCGAACTCATCGAGCGCCGGGAATGGACCCTGCTGAGCCATCGGGTGATCTTCCACGGCCGCCGGGTGTGCCATGCCCGCAAACCGGCCTGCGGGGTGTGCGTCCTGGCCAAGGACTGCCCGTCGTACGGACTGGGTCCTACCGACCCGCTCGTCGCCGCGCCGTTGGTGAAGGGTCCGGAGACCGAACACCTGCTCGGCCTGGCCGGGCTGTGATCGCCCGGCACGCGCTGAGTCGATGACCCGATCGACCCGCTGGACGCTGGTGCTGCTCGCTGTGGCGGCGGTGCTGATCGCCGCACTGGCGGCCCAGATCGGCCGCGACCAGCCCAGCACCGCGACGGAGCCGGCCACCCAGACCCCGCGGGCCCACCGCGACGCCGACCCCCCGGAGGCGCTGGCCGGGCCCCGGAAGCGCGCCGAACTGCAACCGTGCCCGGCGGGCGCGGACAGTGCCGGCCCGCCGAAGCTGCGCGGCGTGCTGGTCGAGTGCGCCGCCGACGGTTCCACGGTCGACGTGGCAAGGGCCCTGTCCGGGCGGCCGGTGGTGCTCAATCTGTGGGCGTACTGGTGCGCGCCGTGCGCGGTGGAACTTCCCGCGATGGCCGAATACGAGCGACGGGCCGCCGGCGACGTCGCGGTGGTAACGGTGCATCAGGACGAGAACGAGGCCGCCGCGCTGGCCCGATTGGCGGACCTCGGCGTGCGATTGCCCACCCTGCAGGACGGTCAGCGTCGCATCGCCGCCGCGCTCGGGGTGCCCAACGTGATGCCCGCGACGGTGGTTCTGCGCGCGGACGGTAGCGTTGCCAAGATCCTGCCGCAGGCGTTCACCAGCGCCGACGAAATCGCCGCCGCGGTGGAGAATGCACTTCGATGACGTCGAGCGTTGGGGGTGGCCCGGTGGGCGCTGGGGGTTCCTTCCGTTTGCCGGGGACGATCCGGTTGTCCCCGGAGATCCGGCCCCCGTGGCTCGCGCCACTGGTGGACAACGTCGACCGGGTGCCGCACGCCTACCGGCGCAAGGTGCCGCCGGAACTGCTGGCGGCGGTCACCGGCGCCGGGACCCGTCCCGGCCGGGACGCGGCGGTGCTGGTGCTGTTCTCCGGGCCGCATTCCGAGCACGGGCCGGGGGAGTTTCCCGGCGACGCCGATCTGCTGCTGACGGTGCGGGCGGGCACCCTGCGTCATCACGCCGGGCAGGCCGCCTTCCCGGGCGGTGCCGCCGACCCGGGCGACGACGGGCCAGTGGCCACCGCGCTGCGGGAGGCCCGGGAGGAGACCGGCCTCGACCCGCAGCGGCTGCATCCGCTGGCGACGATGGAGCGAATGTTCATCCCGCCCTCGGGTTTTCACGTCGTCCCGGTGCTGGCGTACTCGCCCGACCCGGGCCCGGTTTCGGTGGTCGACGAGGCCGAGACCGCGGTGGTCGCGCGGGTTCCGCTGCGCGCGTTCATCAATCCGCAGAACCGGCTGATGGTGTACCGCACGGGCGCCGGTACCCGATTCGCCGGACCCGCCTTCCTCCTCAATGAGATGCTGGTGTGGGGTTTCACCGGACACGTGATCTCGGCGATGCTCGATGTGGCCGGTTGGGCACGACCTTGGGACAGCGATGATGTCCGGGAACTGGACGAGGCGATGGCACTCGTCGGCGACGACAGTGAGGAGCCGCTGTGACGAGTTCGCAATGGCTGGACATCGCCGTGCTGGGCGTGGCGTTCGTCGCGGCCATCTCGGGCTGGCGTTCGGGCGCATTGGGTTCACTGATGTCGTTCGTCGGCGTCGTGCTGGGCGCGGTCGCGGGTGTCATGCTGGCCCCGCACATCGTCAGCCACCTGCAGTCCCCCCGCGGGAAGCTGTTCGCGGCGCTGTTCCTGATCCTCGCGCTGGTGGTGATCGGCGAGGTGGCGGGGGTGGTGCTCGGCCGAGCCGTGCGTGGCGCCATCAGCAGCCGGGTGGTGCGCACCGTCGACTCACTGATCGGCGTCGTGCTGCAACTGGTCGTGGTGTTGGTGGCCGCGTGGCTGCTGGCCACCCCGTTGACGTCCTCGGACCAGCCCAACCTCGCCGCCGCCGTGCGCGGGTCGAAGGTACTCGCCGAGGTCGACAAGTACGCCCCGGAGTGGCTGAAGTCGGTGCCCAAGCGGATGTCGACGCTGTTGCGCACCTCCGGGCTGCCCGACGTGCTGCAGCCGTTCGGCCGCACCCCGATTCAGGCCGTCGACGCCCCCGACGCCGCGCTGGCCGACGGCCCGGTGGTGGCCAAGGCGCGGGAGAGCGTGGTCAAGATCCGCGGTGTCGCGCCCGGCTGCCAGAAGGTCTTGGAGGGAACGGGTTTCGTCATCGCCCCGAATAGGGTGATGTCCAACGCCCACGTCGTCGCCGGTTCCGACAGCGTCACCGTGGAGTCCGGCGGGCAGAGCTACGACGCGATCGTGGTGTCCTACGACCCCAACGAGGACATCTCCATCCTGGACGTGCCGAATCTGCCGGTTCCCCCGCTGGTGTTCGCCGAGCAGCCGGCCAAGAGCGGCACCGACGCGGTGGTGCTCGGTTATCCCGGGGGCGGCGAGTTCGTGGCCACCCCCGCGCGGGTCCGGGAGACCATCGAGCTCAATGGTCCGGACATCTACCGCAGCACCACGGTCAACCGGGAGGTGTACACCGTCAGAGGCACTGTGCGTCAGGGTAATTCGGGCGGGCCGATGATCAACAAGGACGGTCAGGTGCTGGGCGTGGTGTTCGGTGCCGCCGTCGACGACACCGACACCGGGTTCGTGCTGACCGCCAACGAGGTGTCCCGGCAGCTCGCCAAGATCGGCAACACCGAGAAGGTGCCGACCGGGGCCTGCGTCACGTAGCCGGGCCGTACACCTGAGCCAGGAACCGGCGCAGGTGTTCGTTGACCTCTCCGGGCGCCTCCTCGTGCGCGAAGTGCCCGACACCGGCGAGCGCGACATAGCGACCGCGCGGGGCATAGCGTTGGGTGCGGTCCACCGGGTCGGCCAGCACGTACGGGTCGGCATCACCACGCAGGTGCAGCAGTGGTACGTCGAGCTGACGGTTCATCGACTTCATGAAGCGCCAACCCTCGCTGCGCAACTGGCTGCGCACCGCCCACCGCTGGTACTCCAGCGCGCAATGCGCCGCCGACGGGATCTGGATCGCCCGGCGCATGTGCGAAATTGTCTCCGAGAAATCTTCGGAGGCAAGCCATTTCGCCGAAGCGCGGCTGCGGACCAGATTCTCGAGATGATCGGCGTTGTGCCGGGTCAGCACGTGCTCGGGCCACATAGGCAGCTGATAACTGAGCATCGGCGCCAGCAGTGCGCGGCCCTGGTCGCGGCGGGTCAGCGCGGAGGCGCGCAGCGCGGCCGGATGCGGTGAGCTGACCAACGCGATGGCGCGCACCATGCGCGAGTGCAGCACCGAGGTGGCCCAGCACACCAGCCCGCCGTCGGCGTGCCCGATCAGGGTGGCCGAGCTGTGCCCGAGCGCGCGCACCAGCCCGGCCGTGTCACCGGCCAGCGTCCAGCCGTCGTAGCCCCGGGGCGGCTTGTCGCTGCCGCCGTAGCCGCGCAGGTCGACGGCGACCACCCGGATGCCGCTCAGGCCCTGCAGCTGGTGGCGCCACGACCACCAGAACGAGCCGAAGCCGTGCAAGAGGATGACCAGCGGCCGCGCCGTCATCGGGATGGTGTCGTCCGGCCCCGGCAGCGCCTCGACACAGTGGAACCGGATGCCGTTGGCATGGACGTCCAGGTGACGCCATGGCCCGTCGATACGGGTGACCGACGGATCCGGGAGGGCTCTCACCAGCCGGACGGGTCGGCCGGCGCCGGCGGGGCGGCCCCGCTGGTCGGCGCCACCGGTGCCGGGACCGCCTTCTCGTGGCCCGGGGTGAAGGCGTCGCGGGTCTCCTTCACCGACTCGATGGTCTGCTGCGGCCCACGGATGCGGCGCACCTTCAGATAGCCGAGCAGTGCGAACACCGCGGTGGTGAGCACCATCAGGACGAACACGATCAGGAACGCCACCCAGCGCCACAGCCAGGTGTCGAGCAGTTCGGCGAGGAAGAAGAACAGGAAGAAGGTGGAGTAGAACAGCACCACCAAGGCCAGCACGAAGAACAGGCTCCCGGTCAGGCCCTTCTTCACATCGCGGGTGATCTCGGCCTTGGCCAGCTCGACCTCGGCGCGTACCAGCGTCGACACCTGGGTGGTGGCGTCCTTGACCAGGTCGCCGATGGAGGGATTGGCGGGCATCGCGGTCGGGTCCACCAGCGGTATCGAGGTCACGGTGGTGGGCACCCCGTTCTTGCGATCGCCATTGCTCACGGCTGTCCTCCTGGTGTCGCTGTGCGTCGCGGTTCATGTTGCCATGCCCGACTCGCAGCGGGGTACCCACCGAGCTGTTACCGGAGTTACTGGTGTGATCGGGCTAGACTTCCTAGTCGGGCGGGGTGCAGATGGAGGTGGCAGTGACGACCGCGCAACGTGTGCGGGTGATGGTTGGGGCCACGGTCCTGGCCCTCGCCGGGCTGCTGCCGACCCCCGCGTCCCCCGCCGGTGCCGACGACAAGGCCCCGCTCGGCGGCGGCGCCGGGATCGTCGTCAACGGCGACACCTACTGCACGCTGACCACCATCGGCACCGACAAGACCGGCGCCCTGATCGGTTTCACGTCCGCGCACTGCGGCGGCCCGGGCGCCCAGGTCGCCTCCGAGTCCGCCCCGGATGCCGGGGTGGTCGGCACGATGGTCACCGGAAACGACGGCCTGGACTATGCGGTGATCCGGTTCGACCCGGCCAAGGTGCAGCCGGTGTCGAACTGGAAGGGCTTCGCCATCGACGGCATCGGCCCCGACCCGGCCTTCGGTGAGGTCGCCTGCAAACTGGGCCGCACCACCGGCTACTCGTGCGGTGTCACCTGGGGCCCGGGTCAAGACCCGGGCACCATCCTCAACCAGGTGTGCGGGCAGCCCGGGGACTCCGGGGCCCCGGTCACCGTCAACAACAAACTCGTCGGAATGATCCACGGCGCCTTCAGCGACGACCTGCCGACCTGCATCGTCAAGTTCATTCCGCTGCACACCCCGGCGGTCACGATGTCGATCAACTCGATCCTCGCCGACCTGACCGCACGCGACCGGCCGGGTGCCGGTTTCGTGCCGACCTCGAACCCGTCGCCGGGACCGGCGTAGCGAGCCGCCCTAGGACTTGCTGGCCCGGATCGCCTCGAACACGGTCGGGTCCAGCAGCGTCGAGGTGTCGCCCAGTTCGCGGCCCTCGGCGACGTCCCGCAGCAGCCGGCGCATGATCTTGCCGCTGCGGGTCTTCGGCAGCTCGGGCACGACGTGGATCTCGCGGGGCTTGGCGATCGGCGAGATCTCCCGTGCGACCTCGGCGCGCAACTCCTCGACCATCTTGTCGCGCGCCATCTCGGCGTGATGGGCCTTGAGGATGACGAACGCGCAGATGGCCTGCCCGGTATGCGAGTCGGTGGCGCCGACGACGGCCGCCTCGGCCACCCCGGCATGCCCGACGAGCGCCGATTCCACCTCGGCGGTCGAGATCCGGTGCCCGGACACGTTCATCACATCGTCGATCCGGCCCAGCACCCACACCTCGCCGTCACTGCCGTACCGCGCCCCGTCGCCGGCGAAGTACCAACCCTGCTCGGCGAAGCGGGACCAGTAGGTCTCCTTGAACCGCTCCGGGTCGCCCCAGATTCCGCGCAGCATCCCGGGCCAGGGCTGGTCCAGCACGAGGTAACCGGTGACGTGCTCGCCGTGGTCGGCGCTCGGCTCGAGCTCGTTGCCGTCGTCGTCGACGATCTTGGCCGAGATGCCCGGCAGTGGCCGCATCGCCGAACCCGGCTTGCAGTCCGTCACGCCCGGCAACGGCGAGATCATCGCGGCGCCGGTCTCGGTCTGCCACCAGGTGTCCACGATCGGGGTGGCGTCGGCGCCGAACACCAGCCGGTACCACCGCCAGGCCTCCGGGTTGATGGGCTCGCCGACCGAGCCGAGCAGCCGCAGGCTGGACAGGTCGTGCTCGAAGGCGAGCTCCCGGCCCCACTTCATGAAGGTGCGGATCAGCGTGGGCGCGGTGTAATAGATTGTCACGCCGTACTTTTCGATCACCTGGAAATGACGATGCTCATCCGGTGACGCCGGGGTGCCCTCGTAGACAACCTGGGTGGCCCCGTTCGACAGCGGGCCGTACACGATGTAGGTGTGCCCGGTGACCCAACCGATGTCGGCGGTGCACCAATACACGTCGGTCTCCGGCTTGATGTCGAAGACGTTGTGGTGGGTGTAGGACGCCTGGGTCAGGTAGCCGCCGGAGGTGTGCATGATGCCCTTGGGCTTGCCGGTGGTGCCGGAGGTGTAGAGCAGGAACAGCGGGTGCTCGGAGTCGAACGCCTCGGGCGTGTGCTCCGGGGAGGCTTCGGCGACGGTCTCGTGCCACCACAGGTCACGCCCCTCGGTCCAGTTCACGTCGATGCCGGTGCGGCGCACCACCAGAACGTGCTCGACCGAGGGCTGATCGGAGACCGCCTCGTCCACGGCATCCTTCAGCGACACCGCGGCCCCCCGCCGGTACTGGCCGTCGGTGGTGATGACCAACTTGGCCTCCGCGTCCTCGACGCGGGCGCGCAGGGCCGAGGCGGAGAACCCGGCGAAGACCACGCTGTGCATCAGGCCCAGCCGCGCGCAGGCCAGCATCGCCACGATCGCCTCGGGAATCATCGGCATGTAGATGGCCACGCGGTCCCCGGCCACCAGGCCGAGTTCGGTCAGGGTGTTGGCCGCCCGGCACACCTCGTCCTTGAGCTGGGCGTAGGTGAGATCGCGGGCGTCGCCCAGCGGCTCACCCTCCCAGTGGATGGCGACCCGGTCCCCGTTGCCCACCTCGACGTGCCGGTCCACACAGTTGTAGGCGACGTTCAGCTTGCCGCCGACGAACCACTTGGCGAACGGCGCCTCCGACCAGTCCAGTACCTCGGTGAACGGGGTGTCCCAGGACAGCCGGTTGGCCTGTTCGGCCCAGAACGCCAACCGGTCGGCATCGGCCCGGTCATACAGATCGGCTGTCGCATTGGCCTTCTCGGCGAATCCAGCCGGTGGCGGGTACGACGACGGAACCTCGGTGTGCGTCTCGGTCATAGCCGTGAGCGTAGTCACTGCGGGTGGGGTCGGCGTTGCGGGTCACATTCTTCGACGACCGGTCCGATTCGCGCGCCGAACGGTTCAATCGCGACCCACCGCGCCCCGCCGCGATCCGCGCCGATAGCGTGACCGGACGTGAGTGACCTGTTGGCTCCGCTGCTCGGCCTGCCCGGGGTGGCCGACGCGGCCGAGTCCGCCCGCGACGCATTGGCGCGGGCGCACCGGCACCGCACCAATCTGCGCAACTGGCCGGTCACCGCGGCCGAATCGGCCATCCGCGGCGCCCGGTCCTCCTCGGCGCTCGACGGCGGCGCCGTGCAACTCGACGCGGCCGGCGTCGAGCCGAACGATCCCGTGCTGGCCGGTGCGTTGCGGGTCGGTCAGGCCCTCGAGGGCGGGGCCACCAGCCTGGTCGGTGTGTGGCAGCGGGCACCGCTGCAGGCGTTGGCGCGCCTGCACGCATTGGCGGCCGCCGACCTCGTCGGCGAGCAGTTGCTGGGGCGGCCCCGGCAGGACCCCGACGTGTCGGCGCGGCTCGATCTGGTCACCCGGCTGGTCACCGGCGCGAGCAGCGCACCGGCTCCGGTACTGGCGGCCGTCGTGCACGGCGAACTGCTGACCCTCGCGCCGTTCGGCAGCGGCGACGGCGTCATCGCGCGTGCGGTGTCGCGGCTGGTGACGATCGCCACCGGCCTGGATCCACACGGGCTCGGCGTGCCGGAGGTGTACTGGTTGCGCCGCGCCGAGGAGTATCGATCAGCGGCCGCCGGCTTCGCGACGGGAACCCCCGAGGCGTTGGGGACCTGGCTGCTGATGTGTTGCCGCGCCCTCGAAGACGGTGCGCGGGAAGCGGTTTCGATCGCCGATGCCGCGCGATAGTCGCGGGCGGGCCGGCTTCGGACATGAAGCGGGCGGCGATCCGAATGATTCGGCTCGCCGCCCGCTAGCACGGTCACCCGGTTACCAGGCGTGCAACGTGGGTTGCGTGGGTTGGCCTCGGCGGTCTTGCGTCGCGCTGCGGGGGTGACTCCACCCAAGGAGTCGACCGGTCCGTCCGCATTTCGCAATTACGCAGGCCCGCAACACTTCTGCCATATCGCGGCGTGCTCCGCGTGGGTGCCGGGAACCGTGCTGGGCCGCTCGGGTCGGGAGTTAGCGCCTTCTCTTCCGGCACTAGCTTGGCCTCACCGGGCGTCCGTACGTTCCTTTGTACTCCGTGACCGGCGTCACATCAAGGGTCTGTCGGCAACGTTTTGGACGCGGTCGAATAGTCAGTCGGACAAGCGCCGAAGCAGCGAGTGGGTCAGCGAGTAGGTCAGCGCGCCGGCCGCCAGCGCGCTCAATCCCACCGCCGCCGTGGTGGCCATCGCCGCACCCGACGGCGCCGGCAGACGATCGCGCAGCGGCACCGGCCTGGAGAAGGTCTGCACCGGCCAGCCCCGCGCGGCGGCCTCCCTGCGCAGGGCCCGGTCGGGGTTGACGACGGTGGGATGGCCGACGGTTTCGAGCATCGCCAGATCGGTGATCGAATCCGAGTAGGCGTAGCAGTGCTCGAGGGCGTAGCCCTCGTGTGCGGCCAACTCGCGGATCGCCGCGGCCTTGCCCTCGCCGAAGCAGTAGAACTCCACCTCGCCGGTGTAGTGGCCGTCTTCGACGACCATCCGGGTCGCCATCGCGTGCGTGGCGCCGACGGCGCGGGCGATCGGCGCGACGATCTCCTCGCCCGACGCGGAGACCACCACGACATCGCGGCCGCACAGTTTGTGATCGGCGATCAGCTCGGCCGCTTCGGCGAACACCAGTGGGTCGACGATGTCGTGCAGGGTTTCGTTGACGATCGACTTGACCTGTTCGACGTCCCAGCCGGCGCACATGCTCGTCACGTACGAGCGCATCCGGTCCATCTGGTCGTGGTCGGCGCCGGACATCAGGAACAGGAACTGAGCGTAGCTGGACTTGAGCACCGACCGCCGGTTGAGCAGACCCTGATTGAAGAAAGGTTTGCTGAACGCCAGGGTGCTTGACTTGGCAATCACGGTCTTGTCGAGGTCGAAGAACGCCGCCGTCCTGGCCGGTGTCGCGGCCGCGGAATCGCTGTGCGGCGCGGTTAGCTGACCGGCGGCCGGGTTCGGGACGGACACGCCACCCAGGATAGGTGCGGCCACGCGCCGTCCCGGCGGCCGAGGCCAAAATGGCAGATCAAGCCAGCTGACAGTCGCTGTACATTCACAGCTAAAACACGGTTTTCAAGTGTGGCAAGTACTTGCGCGACGTGGTGGCGTCGTGTGTATAGTGAGCATCACTCGGCTTATGCCGGGTGTGCATCAGTCCGACCCCCCGGGACTGATTCACGACGACCTCCGCCTCCTCCCCCCCTGGCGGGGGTCGTCCCTTTTGTGGGGCAATAATCTTCCGGCCGGCGGATCGCCCCGTGGTCGAGACGTTGCCAAAATCGCACGCGCGTGCGGATTCGGCTGCTCGGCGCCTCTTGGCGCATCCCCAGATCGGCCGCCGTCCCCAGACCCCGGCGCGGGCGCTGGTGCGATCCGGGCGGCCGCCCCACCGTTGAGGGATGCCCCCGACCACCGGCGTCGCGCTGACCCTGCTCACCGACGCCGAATTGCGCGACAACGCCGAGCGGGTGGCCGCGGCGGTCGGTGTCCGCACCTCGGCCGGGCCGGCCATCCTGACCAGGAAAGCCTGGTTGGCCGCCGCCGCGGTGGTGCTCGACGAAGACGCGGCCCGGCGCTGCCAGCGGGATGGCATGCCACGCCGGGACGGGATCATCCTGCTGTCCGCCGGCGAGCCGGAGGAGCCGTCGGTGTGGCGAGCGGCGGCAGGCATTGGTGCGCAATACATTTGCGCGCTGCCCGGTCAGGAACCCGACTTCGTCCGACATCTCTCCGAGGTGGCCGAGGCGGCCCGCGGCGCAGACCGGAGCGGCTGGGTGGTCGCGGTGACACCGGCCCGGGGTGGGGCCGGAGCCTCTGTCTTCGCGGCGGCCCTGGGTCAGGCCGGCACCGAGGCCCTGCTGGTCGACCTCGACCCGTGGGGCGGGGGCATCGATCTGCTGCTGGGCGGCGAGTCCGTGCCCGGGCTGCGATGGCCGGACCTCGGCCTGCAGGGCGGCCGCCTGGCCTGGAGCGCGGTGCGCGATGCGGTGCCCAACCTGCGCGGGGTGAGCGTGCTGTCCGGCGCGCGGCACAGCCACGAACCGGGGGCAGGCCCGGTGGCGGCGGTCCTCGACGCCGGGCGGCGCGGCGGCGCGACGGTGATCTGCGATGTGCCCCGCCGGATGACCGACCCCGAAATCGCCGCGTTCGACTCCGCCGATCTGGTCGTCGCGGTGACCACCTGCGACGTGCGCGGGGTAGCCGCCGCGTCGGCGGTGGTGCCGGTACTGCGCGCCGTGAACCCGAACGTCGGGCTCGTCGTCCGCGGGCCGTCGCCCGGCGGACTGCGCGCCGCCGAGGTGGCCGAGGTGGCCGAGGTGCCCCTGCTGGCGGCCATGCGGCCCGAGCCGATGCTCGCCGAGCGGCTGGAGCAGGGCGGTCTGCGGTTGCGCCGCCGCTCCCCGCTCGCCGCGGCCGCCCGGCAGGTGCTCGAGTTGCTGCCGCGCCGGACCGGGGTGCGGGCGGCATGAACAACTCGCTGATCGAGCGGGTGCGCGAGCGCCTCGCCGCGGAGTCCGCCCCGCTGCGACCGACCGTTGTCGCCGCCGCCATCCGCGCCGAATCCGGGGGCATGCTCGGCGACACCGAGGTCCTCGACAACCTGCGCGTCCTGGAAACCGAACTCACCGGCGCCGGTATCCTCGAGCCGCTGCTGCGGGCCGAGGGCACCACCGACGTCCTCGTCACCGCCCCCGACGCGGTGTGGGTCGACGACGGCGCCGGACTGCGTCGGACCGGGCTGCGGTTCTCCGACGAGGCCGCGGTGCGCAG
>JAGQTU010000235.1 GCA_020438865.1 Mycobacterium sp. | reverse complement strand
AGCCTCAACCTCATTGCTGCCTAAATAAAGCGGGCTCCCGCGCCGAAATCGCTCAGTTCCCCATGTGGAATTGAGCGATTTCGGTGTTATAATCTGCCATGTTCCCCGCGCAAAAAAACGATCAAATCGACATTTCTCTTAAGGCCAAAGCTATTGTCATAGACTTTTCGAATCCGCAAATAAATGAGGGGTGTGTATTCGGCAGCCTTTGCCGGAAAGTCGAAAATGCATGAACACGAACGGGGGAAATCCACAACATGGCAGAATATGAAAACATCTTGGTGCGCCAAGAGGACCGCGTCGGCGTGGTGCAGCTCAACCGGCCGCAGGCGCTCAACGCGCTCAACAGCGCCTTGATGACCGAATTGATGCACGCATTGAGGGCGTTTGATGGTGACGACAGCGTGGGCTGTATGATGATCACGGGCAGCGAAAAAGCGTTTGCCGCCGGCGCCGACATTAAACAGATGGCGCAAGCCAGTGTGGTCCAGATGATGAACGATCCCTTTATTTACTACTGGGATCAGCTGGCCGCCATTGCCAAGCCGATTATTGCGGCGGTTAGCGGCTGGTGCTTGGGCGGTGGCTGCGAACTAGCCATGGCCTGCGACATGATCGTGGCGTCTGAAACGGCCAAGTTTGG
>JAGQTU010000234.1 GCA_020438865.1 Mycobacterium sp. | reverse complement strand
CCCCGCTCGAACCGGTCTCGTCGACCGCGTCGAGTTCGAGGGCGAGCCGCGCAGGGTCGATGGTCATGGCGAAGCGGCCACACATCAGACCATTGTGACCGCCCTTGCCCCGGCCGTCAGGATTCAACAGGGCAGGATGGAGCCGTGAACCTCTGGCCGGCCCCGACCGCGTCCGGTCCGGTGCATGGCACGGTGACGGTTCCGGGCTCGAAGTCGATGACCAATCGGGCGCTCATCTTGGCCGCACTGGCCGCTGCGCAGGGCGGCGGCCGGTCCACCCTCACCGGCGCACTCCGCAGCCGCGACACCGACCTGATGATCAGCGCGCTGCGAACTCTCGGCTTCACCATCGACGGCGCCGCATCGGATCTACAGGTCGGTGGCGGCCTGACGGCCGACACCGCGGTCCGCATCGACTGCGGCCTGGCCGGCACCGTCCTGCGCTTCCTCCCGCCACTGGCCGCGCTGGGTTCCGTCCCGGTGACGTTCGACGGCGACGAGCAGGCCCGCGCCCGGCCGATCACCCCGCTGATCGACGGGCTGCGCAGCCTCGGCGTCAGCGTCCATCATGGTTCAGCCACGTCAGGCCTGCCGTTCACCGTGCACGGCCACGGCACCGTGGCCGGCGGCACGGTGCGCATCGA
>JAGQTU010000233.1 GCA_020438865.1 Mycobacterium sp. | reverse complement strand
GCTGTGGGCGCGGAACGGCCGGTCGAGCTTGCGCCGGATGTTGGAGATGTGGACCTCGACGATGCTCGGGTCGCCGTCGTAGGCGAAGTCCCAGGCGTGGTCCAGCAGTTCGGCCTTGCTGACCACCTCGCCCCGGCGGCGGGCGAGGTACTCGACCAGGGCGAACTCCTTGGCTGTGAGCTGCACATGCCGGTTGCGCCTGGTGCACGTCCGTGTGGCCGGGTCGACCTCGATGTCGCCGACCACCAGGGTCGCCGGCCGGGCGTGTGCTCCGCGCCGGACCAGGGCGCGCAGATGCGCCACGAGGACGATGAAGGAGAACGGCTTGGTGAGGTAGTCGTCTGCGCCGGTGTCCAGCGCCTCCGCCTCGTCGAACTCGCCGTCCTTCGCCGTCAGCATCATGATCGGTGTCCAGACGTCGGCGTCACGCAGCCGTGCGCAGACCTGGAAGCCGTTCAGCTTCGGGAGCATGATGTCCAGCACGATCGCGTCGTAGGGGTTCTCGGTGGCCAGCCACACTCCCTGTTCGCCGTCGGTGGCGACATCCACGGCGAATCCCTCCGCCTCCAGCCCCCGGCGCAGCACGGCGGCCAGCCGTGAGTCGTCTTCGACCATCAGGATCCTCACGGCCGCAGCCTGCCAGTCGA
>JAGQTU010000232.1 GCA_020438865.1 Mycobacterium sp. | reverse complement strand
GGTGAAGGTCAGCTTGCGCAGTCGTGGGTCGGCGATGATCGGGCCGGAAACCTCGGAGGAGTGAGTCGTGGTCACGACGTTGACGACACCGGCCGGCACTCCGGCCTCCTCGAGCAGGCCAGCCAAGGCGAGCATCGTCAACGGCGTCTCGTGGGCCGGCTTGACGACGGTGGTGCACCCGGCGGCGATGGCCGGACCGATCTTGCGGGTCCCCATGGCCAGCGGGAAGTTCCACGGAGTGATGGCCAAGACCGGGCCCACCGGTTGCTTCATCGTCACCAAGCGGGTGGCCGCGTTCGGCGCCACGGCATACCGGCCGTGGACACGCACCGCCTCCTCGGCGAACCAGCGGAAGAACTCCGCGCCATAGGCGACCTCACCCCTGGCCTCGGCCAGCGGCTTGCCCATTTCGAGGGTCATGAGGAGCGCAAAATCCTCGGTGCGCGCCACCAACATCTCGTATGCCGTGCGCAACAGTTCCGATCGATCGCGAGGGCTGACCTTGGCCCAGGACGCCTGTGCCGCAACGGCCGCGTCGAGCGCGGCAGCCCCATCGGCAATGCTGCCGTCCGCGATCTCGCAGAGCACCGCACCGGTCGCCGGATCGTGCACCGGGAAGGTGGCTCCGGACGACGAGTGACGCCACT
>JAGQTU010000231.1 GCA_020438865.1 Mycobacterium sp. | reverse complement strand
TGCTCTGCGGTGGAGCGCCATTGTTCGTCGAGTTCGGTGGCCGCGGTGTCAATGCCGAAGTCGAGGACCAGCTGGTCAGAGTCCTTGCCACGCATGAGCACCCCCTCCATGAGGGCTGCGAGGACGGCATCAGACTGCGGTGGCACCGGGACGCTGATACCGAGATCCCGCCGGATCTTCTCGTGTTTGCGGAGGAGGACTTCCAGCACGATGCCGTCGATCCCGTTGTCCTCGCCGTACAGAAGGAGGGCCTTGACCGTGGGGGAAGGTTGGCCGAATCTGTCCACGCGGCCCTCGCGTTGTTCGTGGCGGGTGGGGTTCCAGGCCAGGTCGTAGTGGACAACTGCCTGAAAGGCGTCCTGCAGGTTCACTCCTTCCGACAGGCAGTCGGTGGCGACGAGCACCTTGGACGCGCCCTGGGCCTCGTCGGTGAGTGCGGAAACACGCGCCGCCCGTTCCTCGCTCGGCAGCTCGCCTGTGACGACTTGCACGGGGACATTCTTCAAGGCGTTACGCAGGTGGTCGCCGACGTAGTGGGCGGTCGGGATGAAGCGGACGAACACGATGGGGTCGTAGCCGTCCTTGAGTAGCGCCTTGACCTGCTTGGTCAGCAGGGTGAGTTTGGCGTCACTGGCGGGATCGTTGGTCAG
>JAGQTU010000230.1 GCA_020438865.1 Mycobacterium sp. | reverse complement strand
CCCGCCCGGGTCCACCGGGATCCCGAAGCGCACGCGGTTGTGGGCGTGCGCCAGGTGCTGGAGTGAGAACGCCGCCTTCAGCGCGGTGAGTTGTCCCTGCGCCTCCAGCGTCTGGTTGACGCTCTCCTTGGCCAACCGCAACGCGAACGACGGGCGGCCGGCGATGCGCCGGGCCATGTCCATGGTGAAGCTCCGCAGGTCTGACACCGGGACCACATGGTTCACCATGCCCAGGCGCTGGGCCTCCGGCGCCGTCACCCAGTCGCCGGTGAACAGGTACTCCTTGGCCTTGCGCGCCCCGAACTCCCACGGGTGGGCGAAGTACTCCACCCCGTTCACCCCCATCCCGACGACCGGGTCGCTGAACAGCGCGTCCTCGGCGGCGATGATCACGTCCGCCACCCACAGCAGCATCAGCCCGCCGGCGATCGTCTTGCCGTGGGCGGCGGCCAGCACCGGCTTGGGCAGGTTGCGCCACCGCCAGCACATCTGGAAGTACAGCTCGTCCTCCCACGCGAAGTGCCCTTCCTGGCCCTCCGCAGAGAACCCGCCGTTGGGGGTCACCAGTGGGAACTCGCGGAAGCTCTCCTGGTCGCGCAGGTCATGGCCGCTGCTGAAGTGCGGGCCGTCGGCCTGCAGCACGATCACCT
>JAGQTU010000229.1 GCA_020438865.1 Mycobacterium sp. | reverse complement strand
CAAACCCGATCAGGGCACGATCGAGGTCGCCGGCATCGATGTCGTCTCCAGACCGCGTGAACTCCGCAAGGTGATCGGCGCCCAACTCCAGACGACCGCGCTCTTCGACTACCTGAACGCCGCCGAACTGGTCGAGCTCTATTGCGCGCTCTATGACGTTGACGATTCGTCGGCCCGCATCGACGACCTGCTCAAGCTCGTCGATCTCGAAGAAAAGCGAAACGCCAAGGTCAACGAGCTCTCCGGCGGACAGAAGCAGCGGCTGGCGATCACGCTCGCGCTCGTCAACGATCCGAAGGTGGTGTTCCTCGACGAACCGACCACCGGTCTCGATCCTGCCGCCCGGCGCTCGTTGTGGGGCGTGATCGAAGGGGTGCGGAAGCGCGGAACCACCGTGGTGCTGACCACGCACTACATGGAAGAAGCGGAAGTGTTGTGCGACCGGATCGCGCTCTTCGATCGCGGCCGCCTGATCGCCTGCGATACCACCCAGGCGCTGATTCGCGGGCTCAACATGAGTGCCACGATTCACGCCACGATCGAGCAGGGGCAACTGGATGAATCGACCCTGGCGGAGCTGCCGGCAGTCACCGGTGTTTCGGTCAATCTCGATGAGCTCAGCCTGACCACAACCAGCGCCCAGCAATCGATA
>JAGQTU010000228.1 GCA_020438865.1 Mycobacterium sp. | reverse complement strand
GTCGACTACGAGGACCGCGACCAGAGCCTCGACTTCGTACCCGATCCTGACGTCGTGTTGTCGGGCTCGCACGAGGTCGAGCTGATGGAGGCCGACCGCGTTCGCAAGGGCAAGTTCAAGGCATAGCCGGAGCCCGAATCAACAGGGAAGCACGCCCGTTGTTGCTCCGAGCAGCCACTCGACGTCGACGCGGGCACCAAACCACGTGTTCGACCTTGGTGCTGTCCGAGAGGTGACTATCTTCTTGGTGGAGGTTCGATCATGGTGCACCGCTCGAAGCTCGGGGTTCAGGACCAGCTCTGGCTCGCCATGGATCGACCGAACAACCTGATGGTCGTCGACTCGGTGATCTGGACTGCCGAACCCCTGGACCGGGATCACACCCGCGAGGTGCTGGTCGAGCGGCTGTGGAACCGGTACCCGGTGTTCAGAAGCCGAGCGGTACAGGACGAGGACGGGTCCTGGTGGTGGGAGGAGGATCCCGAGATCACGATCGACGACCTCATGACCCATGTGGAACTCGATGATCCCGACGATCCCCGGTCGCTCCAGAACCTGGTGGCCGAACACCGCACAGACCCGCTCGACCGCGATCTCCCTCTCTGGCGGGTTCTGTGGGTGGACCGCTACCTGGGCGGCAGCGCGCTGGTGACG
>JAGQTU010000227.1 GCA_020438865.1 Mycobacterium sp. | reverse complement strand
GTATGAGCGGAACGAGGTGATCGGCCGCAAGTCAGTCGAGTTTCTTGATGCGGAATCCCGGTTGCGCGCGGAATCGAAGAATCTTCCCGACCTGTTCGAGACCGGTCAGAACCACGATGTGCAGTACCGCTTCATCACGAAGTCCGGCCAGCCGATCGACACGCTGCTCAATTCCTTCCTTGAGCGCGATGGCGACGGCCAGCCGAAGGCCAGTTATGCCGTTGTGACCGATATTTCGGCGCTTCGCCGCGCCTATGACGGCCTGAAACGGTCCAATCGCGAACTCGATCGCTTCGCAGCGGTCGCGTCACACGACCTGCAGGAGCCGCTGCGCAAGGTCGCCGCCTTCGCGAGCCTGATGCGGCGGCGCTATTCCGAACAACTCGACGAGGAAGGACGGCGCTGCCTCGACTTCATGAATGAAGGCGCGCAACGCCTTCAGCTGCTGATCGACGACCTGCTCAGTTATTCGCGCCTCGGCAACAAGCCGCTGCGTACAGAGACGTTTGATCTCGGTGAAGCGGTGCAGGACGCGATGAAGCGCCTGGAGGTCCAGATCGAGGAATCCGGGGCACGGATCGAGATCGAGAGCGCCGGCCTGATCGAAGCCGACCGCCCGGTGCTGACGCAGATGCTGCAGAACCTGATTTCGAAC
>JAGQTU010000226.1 GCA_020438865.1 Mycobacterium sp. | reverse complement strand
TCCCAGGGACTTACTTGATTGCGACTGGTGTTTGTGCGATACAGTCCCGCTACCCAGAGGGGAAGGGGACAATCACATGGGTGAACTGGACGGACGCGTCGCCGTCATCAGCGGTGGCACTCGCGGCATCGGCCGGGCCATTGCCGAGGCGTACCTGCGCGATGGCGCAAAGGTCGTGGTCAGCGGCCGCGACCAGGCGAAGGGCGAGGGGGCCATCGCCGAGATGAACGCCGGCGGCAACGCCCACTTCGTGCAGGCGGACTCTGCCGTGCGCGAGGACTGCGAGCGGCTCATCGCCGAGACGGTGGAGCAGTACGGCCGCATCGACATCCTCGTCAACAACGCCGGCGGCTCGAAGGACAACGCCCCCGTGGCGCAACTCACCGACGAGGCCATGGACTGGGCGCTGAAGGTCAACCTGTGGAGCACCTTCTGGTGCAGCCGGGCCGCATTGCAGCACATGATCCCCCAGCAGTGGGGCCGGATCATCAACATCTCCTCCACGGAGGGCAAGGTCGGCAAGCCGGGCATCGCCATCTACGTCACGGCGAAGCACGCGGTCAACGGCCTCACCAAGTCGATGGCCCAGGAGGTCGGCACGCTCGGCATCACGGTCAACGCGCTCTGCCCGGGGGCCATCGAGACCGACATGATG
>JAGQTU010000022.1 GCA_020438865.1 Mycobacterium sp. | reverse complement strand
CGCGTCGCTGTGGAACGCGCCACTGTGTTTCGGGCGTGTCGCCGCCGTTACCCAACCGAGAGGCACCGACCCGCGGGGAAACGGCGATCGCGCAGTTGCGTCGTGGTGTTCGCCGTCCCCCACGATACCGTGCTGACCGGCCATGCGGGCGGGCCGCCGACCGGGCTCAGGCGTTCTGCGCCGACAGTTTCCGGTACTCCAGCACGGTGTCGATGATCCCGTACTCCTTGGCGTCGGCCGCGGTGAGGATCTTGTCGCGGTCGGTGTCCTTGCGGATCACGGCCGCATCCTTGCCGGTGTGGCGGGCGAGCGTCTCCTCCATCAGGGTCCGCATCCGCTCGATCTCGGCGGCCTGGATCTCCAGGTCGGAGAACTGGCCCTGGATCACCCCGCCCAGCGACGGCTGGTGAATGAGCACCCGGGCGTTGGGGAGAGCCAGTCGCTTGCCCGGGGTGCCGGCCGCCAGCAGCACGGCCGCGGCCGAGGCCGCCTGGCCGAGGCACACCGTCTGGATGTCGGCACGCACGTACTGCATGGTGTCGTAGATCGCCATCAACGAGGTGAACGAGCCGCCCGGGGAGTTGATGTACATGGTGATGTCGCGGTCGGGATCCAGGGACTCCAACACGAGCAACTGCGCCATGATGTCGTTCGCCGAGGCGTCGTCCACCTGCACGCCGAGGAAGATGATGCGCTCCTCGAACAGCTTGTTGTAGGGGTTGGACTCCTTGACGCCCCAACTCGAGTGCTCGATGAACGACGGCAGGATGTAGCGCGCCTGGGGCGCCAACCGGGGATCAGTGCCTTCAGGCATGGAGTTAGGCATTGGACAGTCCGTTCACGTGGGCGCGGGTGATGATGTGGTCGACGAAGCCGTACTCCAGCGCCTCCTGGGCGGTGAACCAGCGGTCGCGGTCGGAGTCGGCCTCGATGCGCTCGATCGGCTGGCCGGTGAACTCGGCGTTCAGCCGGAACATCTCCTTCTTGATCAGTGCGAACTGCTCGGCCTGGATGGCGATGTCGGCCGCCCCGCCGGTGATGCCGCCCAGCGGCTGGTGCATCAGGATACGGGCGTGCGGCAGCGCGAACCGCTTGCCCTTGGCACCCGCGGCCAGCAGGAACTCACCCATCGAGGCGGCCATGCCCATCGCGTAGGTGGCCACGTCGCACGGCGCGAGCACCATGGTGTCGTAGATCGCCATACCGGCGCTGATCGAGCCGCCCGGCGAGTTGATGTAGAGCGAGATGTCCTTGGTCGGGTCCTCCGCCGCCAGCAGCAGGATCTGCGCGCACAGCCGATTGGCGATGTCGTCGTCGACCTGTGAGCCCAGGAAGATGATGCGCTCGGCGAGCAACCGCTCATACACCGAGTCCGTGAGGTTCAGCCCTGGCATGCCCGAACGCATGTGAGTCACGACTTCGTACCTGCTTTCTAGAAACGACCTACTACCCAGACCCTAACCAACCCGCGCCGCACCGCACTCCCTGGAGCGGGTGCGTTCGCTGTCGGCGTTATTCGGCCTCGTCGGCCTGCTGCTCAGCGCCGCCCTCGGCGTCGGCGTCGGCGTCGGCGTCGGTGCCGGCCTCGGCCGCCTCGGCCTCCGGCGACCGCCCGAAGAACTCGCTGGTGTCGACCGCGTTGCCGTCGGTGTCGGTGACGGTGGCCGCCTCCACCACCGCGGCCACGGTCAGGCCGCGGCGCACGTCGGCGAACATGGCAGGCAGCTGGTTGTTCTGCTGCA
Source organism: Mycobacterium sp. (assembly GCA_020438865.1). Lineage (GTDB taxonomy): Bacteria > Actinomycetota > Actinomycetes > Mycobacteriales > Mycobacteriaceae > Mycobacterium. The sequence continues at coordinate 50,620 of JAGQTU010000022.1, read as the reverse complement.
GCACCTGCAGCAGCTGCTGGGGCTCGATGCCGTACTGGCGGGACATCAGGACCAGCCGCTCGGTCAGGTCGTTCTGGCCGACCTGGATGTCAAGGTCGTCGGCGATCGCGTCCATCAACAACTGGGTCTTGACCGCCTTCTCGGCGGCCTCGCGCGCGTCGGCGTCGAACTTCTCCCGCGAGCTGCCCTCGGCCTCCAGGGCCGCGGCGAACTTGGCCTCGTCGTGGTCGAGACCGTGAACGGCGTTGTGCACCGTCTCGTCGACCTGGGCCTGCACGATGGCCTCGGGCAGCGGCACCTCCACGAGCTCCAGCAGCGCCTCGAGGGCGTTGTCGCGGATCTTCTCGGCCTGCTGGATCCGCTTGAGCCGCCGGACCTGCTCCTCGAGATTGCCGCGAAGCTCTTCGATGGTGTCGAATTCGCTTGCCAGTTGGGCGAATTCGTCGTCGGCCTCGGGCAGCTCCCGCTCCTTCACGGACTGGACTGTGACGGTGACCTCGGCCTCCTCGCCGGCGTGCTCACCGGCGACCAGCTTGGTGGTGAACGTCTTCGACTCGCCCTCGGACAGGCCGACGATGGCCTCGTCGAGACCATCGATGAGCTGCCCGGAGCCGACCTCGTGGGACAGTCCCTCGGTCTTGGCGTCGGCGAGGTCCGCACCGTTGACCGTGGCGGACAGGTCGATGGAAACGAAGTCGCCCTCCTGCGCCGGGCGCTCGACGCCCTTGAGCGTGCCGAAGCGGGCGCGCAGTGTCTGCAGCTCCGTCTCCACCTCGTCGTCGGTGATCGCGATCGGATCGACCGAGATCTTCACCTGGCCCAGGTCGGGAAGCTCGATATCGGGCCGGACGTCGACTTCGGCGGTGAAGACCAGTTCCTCGCCGTCCTCGATCTTGGTGACCTCGATGTCGGGCTGACCCAGCGGGCGCACCTCGCTGGTGGTGACCGCCTCGCTGTAGCGACTGGGCAGCGCGTCGTTGACCACCTGCTGCAGCACCGCGCCGCGGCCGACCCGCGCCTCGAGCAGCTTCGCGGGCGCCTTGCCGGGCCGGAAGCCGGGCAGGCGAACCTGCTGGGCGAGCTGCTTGTAGGCGCGGTCGAAGTCGGGCTGCAGTTCCGTGAAGGGCACCTCCACGTTGATGCGAACCCGGGTGGGGCTCAACTTCTCGACGGTGCTCTTCACGGTGGTGCTCCTCGATGTCGTTCTGCTAGGTACGGCGGCCGGGTCCGGGTGTGTCAGGCGCGTCGGGGTGACAGGATTTGAACCTGCGGCCTTCCGCTCCCAAAGCGGATGCGCTACCAAGCTGCGCTACACCCCGCTGCTGTGATTTCTCGCGTCCGCGATCCTACGGCCCGAGCCCAGCTCAGCCTCAATCGAGGTGTTGCGATCCGGACTTCGCGAGGTCCGATTGGTATTGATCTCGGCAGCCCCGGTACATTTGTGCTCGCGTAACAGCACGCGGGCGTAGCTCAATGGTAGAGCCCTAGTCTTCCAAACTAGCTACGCGGGTTCGATTCCCGTCGCCCGCTCCATTCCCACCCGGCGCAGGCAGCACTGGAGTACCTGCAGCTCGAGCCGGTGATGTTCACATGCTGCGCTGCCAGGACCGGTGGACCACCCGGCCCACCGTCGCCGGATCGGGCTCGGGCGCTGCCACCGACGCGTCGAGTCCGCGGTGGGCGGCCAGCGCCAGCACCTCACGCAGATGGAACGCGACGTCGCCCTCCCCGTCCTGCTCGGGATGGGTGAAGTACTGGGTGTGGGCCGCCCCGGGGCGCAGCCGCTGGGGCCCGTTGCCGGTGAGGATGATGTCGCGGACGCCGGGTCCGAACAACCCGGCCAACTCCCCGCCGAACCAGTCACCGCGCGTACTGCCGCGCCGCACCGGAAACCACAGGTTGGTCCAGCGGGTGACGGCGAACATGGAGTGCGCGCCGAGCGTCGCTCCCGCGCCGTAGCGCACCGGTGCGCCGTCGGCGTCCACCGGCAGCGCCTCGGACCGGGGTGGGCAACCCACCACCACTCCCCTGCGGGTGAGCCGGTCGAACAACTCATGCCGAACATCGGAGCCGGCCAGGCCCGCCAGCACCGGCGGCCGGGCGATGAACAGGTCGGCCAGCGCCATGGGCGTGCCAACCGTGACGAAATCGGTTGTTCGCCAAGGGTTTCCCCGCCCCCGAAGGTCTTGCCACAGCGCGAACTGGTGGGCCCGGAAGTCCGCGAGTCCACCCTGAGCGGTCGGCTCCGCCCGCACCCGGTCGGCGGCGGCCTCCAGAACGCCCAAAGACCCCAGCCCTGCGGCCGGCCCGGCGTGCAGTTCGTGGGTTTCGGCCCACAGTGTCATCAGTGCGTCGTAGGCGATGTATCCCCCCAGACCGTGACCCACGACGACGATGCGCGCGTAGCGCCCCTGGTGCAGCGTGGACAACAGGTCGACGAGGCCGCCGCGGATCGCCCGCCGCGCGGCGTGGGACTCCGGCGCCGGGTCGAAGTAGCGGGCGACGTTGACGAAGCCGGTCGTCAGGAAGCTCCGGGTCAACGCCCTGGGCAGCATCCGGAACACCGCGACCGCGATGCTGAGCACCACGACACTGCTGACCACGCCGAGGATCCAGCCGGGGATACCGGTGTGCAGCAGGTAGCCGCCGACGGCGAACAGCGTCACGAGTACGGCGGTCGGGATGAGCAGCGCCAGCCACACCGCCCGCCAGATGCCGAACACCTGGTCGGGTACGTGGCGCGGCCGGCGGAGGAACACCCGGGCGAGGGCCGCGGCGAAGCCCGCGTAGCGACTGCTCGTCATCAGGAAGGACCAGTCGTACTCGAACAGTTCGGCGCCCTCCGACGGCGAGGTGTAGCGGCGCGCCTCGTAGGAGTCGGTGACTTCGAGGGGCTGCGGGTAGTAATCCCAGCGTCCGTCGCACGGGGTCAGCGCCACCTTGGCGAAGGAGTCGAGGACGTCCATGGGTCGGCGTTCCAGCAGACCGTGCACGAACACCACGGCAGTGCGGACGGTGTCATCGGTGCTCATCGGCCTCCCGGCCCTCGTGGTGTCGTCGCGTCTGAGTCTGGTGGACGAAGCCCCGGCGCGGAAACTGCGGTTCACCGGCTTCACCTCATGCCTGCCACTCGGCAGGTCGACGCACCGATCTGTCCTGGTCACGACACGGTGTCGGTTCGGCTCCAATCGAAATCTCAGCTTCTGCGGCTAACCTCGGCGGCCTTACATTCGGAGTCGATTCCCGACGCCCGTCCGGGCGGGATCTTCCGCCACAGGAGGCGCGTTGAGCGACCAACTCCCCCTCGGGGGCTCGTGCGCCACGGAGTTCGAGTCCGTCCGCGCCGCGTTCGTGCGGAACTTCACCGAGAACAACGAGGTCGGCGCCGCCGTAGCGGTGTGGGTCGACGGCGACCTGGTGGTCAACCTGTGGGGCGGACACTCCGATGCCCGCCGACGCCGGCGCTGGCGGGAGAACACCCTGGCCAGCGTCTTCTCCGGCACCAAGGGGCTGACCAGCACCTGCGTGCATCTGCTGGCCGATCGCGGCGAACTCGACCTGCACGCCCCGGTGGCGCAGTACTGGCCCGAGTTCGGCGTGGCGGGCAAGCAGGACATCACGATCGCCTCGGTGCTGGGCCACCGGTCCGGGGTGATCGGGCCGCGCACCCGGCTGCACTGGAACGACACCACCGACTGGGACCGGGTGTGCGAGCAGATCGCGGCGTCGGAGCCGTGGTGGGAACCGGGAACCGCGCAGGGCTATCACATGGTGACGTTCGGCTTCATCCTCGGTGAGGTGATCCGCCGGGTCACCGGCCGCACCGTCGGTCAGTATCTGCGAACCGAGATCGCCGAGCCGATGGGCATCGACGTCCACATCGGCCTTCCAGTCGGCGAACACCACCGGTGCGCGGACATGGTCAACAAGCCGCACATCCGGGACGTGCTGGCCAAGGGTGAGGCGCCCGGCGATCCGGAGTCGCTCGACGAGCATCCGATGGCCGGGCTGTCGATCGCCATGGGGTTCGTGCCCGACGACGAGCTCGGCTCCAACGAGCTGAGTCGCTGGCGGCTGGCGGAGTTCCCCGGCACCAACGGGCATGTGTCGGCTCGCGGCCTGGCGACGTTCTACAACGGCTTGGCGCAGGGCAAACTCCTCAGCGCCGAACACCTGGAGTCGGTTCGGATCTCGCAGGGCGGCTTCGATCCCGACGTGGTGCTCGGGCCGCGGGTCGCCGATCACGGCTGGGGCCTGGGCTACATGCTCAACCAGCGCGGGGTGGCCGGGCCGAACCTGCGCAGCTTCGGCCACGGCGGTTCCGGGGGCTCGTACGGTTTCGTCGACCTGGAGAACCGGATCGGCTACGCCTACGTGATGAACTACTTCGACGCCACCAAGTGCAACGCCGACCCCCGCAGCACCGCGCTGAGCGACCAGGTCTACCGGGTGCTCGGGGTGCTCTGACAGGCAAATATCCATACCGCGGCGCACCGTCGTGCGGTCGGTACTGTGGACGCCATGAATGGTGTGTTGTTGGTGCTGATCCTCGTCGTGGTCGCCGCGATCGCCCTGGCGGTGTGGAGTTCCTCGCGCGCCTCCGGCAACCGCAACGCGGCAAGCCTGGCCGACGCCAAGGCCGATGCCCGGCGGGTGATCGAACGCCTCGGTGGCCAGGTGCTGAACCTCACCGGCACCAACGACGCATCGACGCAGGCGCTGGCCGACGCTTCGGAGCGGTTCACCGCCGCCTCGTCCCAAATCGAGCAGGCCACCACCGCCAAGCAGGCGATGCTGGCCAAGGAGAGCGCGATCGAGGGGCTGTACTACGTGCGGGCGGCGCGCACCGCGATGGGCATGGATCCGGGTCCGGAACTGGAGAGCATGTCCGGCCAGAAGGCGGCGGGTGCGGTCACCGAGGACCGCAAGGTGCAGTTCGAGGGCCGCGAGATCGAGGCCTCCCCGGTGCCGTCGGAGCGCACCCCGAACTACTACCCCGGCGGCCGGGTCGCCGGGCGCCCGGTCCCCGCCGGCTGGTATTCCGAGCCGTGGTGGAAAACGGCACTGGTGGCCGGTGCATGGGGCGTGGGCTCGGTGCTGCTGTTCGACGCGTTGTTCTCCGGCATGCACGGGGTGTCCTACGGCGCGTCGGGGTTCGAGAACGGTTATGGCTCCGGGTTCGACCAGGGCTTCGATCAGGGTTACGACCAGGGACTCGACGCCAGTAACGCCGGTGACGGTGGCGGCTGGGGCGGTGACGGTGGCGGCTGGGCCGGTGACGGCGGCGGCTGGGCCGACAGCGGCAGCGGTTGGGGTGGCGACGGCGGTGGTCTCGGCGACTTCGGCGGCGGCGACTTCGGCGGCTTCGGCGACTTCTAGAGGCGGCTCTCCAGCCGAGCGGTCACCCCGGCCTCTTGGAGGTCGAGTCGCTCGAGCATGGCCCGCACGGCTTCGTCGTCGATGCGGCCGGCGTCCCGCTCGCTGATCAATGCCGCCCGTTGCGCGGCGAGGACATCGCGGTACAGCGCAGAAAAGACCTCGGCGCGCAACGTGTGCGCCTCCGGGTCGGGCATCTCGTCGGCGTCCTGCGAATGCCGTGCGATCGTACTGCGGATCTCAGCCAGCACACGCGGGTCGAGGCCCGCGGGCGGGTCGCTGTCGAAATCGGCGAGCACCACGTCGGCCGCCTCGTGAACCATCCGCTCGGCCTTGAGCGTCTCATCGCGTTCGTATGCCTTCTCGTCGTCCGTGCCGGACAGTTCGAGCCGCCGGATCAGCGGCGGCAGGGTCCAGCCCTGCAGCAGCAATGTCCCGACCGCGACGACGAACGCGATCGCCTGGATGGTGGCCCGTTCGGGGAACGGCTCGCCGCCCGCGACCGTCACGGGCACACCGGCCGCGGCGGCCAGCGTCACCACGCCGCGCATGCCCGTCCAGGAGACCACCACGTTCTCCCGCCAGCTCAGGGAACGGTGGTCGATCATGGCGCGCCACTTACCCGTCGACCTGTCCCGTTTTCGCACACCCAGCGCGCCGCGCCCACCACTCTGCGGTATCGGCACGGACAGCGTGCGGTCGACGTGGCGCAGCAGGACGCCGCGGCCGAACATCAGAAACACCGACAACGGCCTGATCGCCAGCACGATCAGCAGCACAATCGCCGACGCGACGGCCACCTCGCTGAGCGATTCGTGGTTCTCCCGAAGATCCTCCAGGACGAACCGGAGATGTAATCCGATGTAGGCGAAGACGAAGGCCTCCAGCAGCACGTCGACCGCATGCCACACGTAGCGCTCCTGCAACCGGGTCTGATAGCCCGCACTCAGCGTTCCGCTGCCCACCACGAAACCGGCCACCACGACGCCGAGCACCCCCGACGCGTGCAGTTCCTCGGCGGCGATGAACGCCGCAAACGGCACCACGAGGCCTTGGATCGTCTCCAGGCCAGGATTGTTGAGCCGGTTGCGGATCCACAGCGTCGTGTAGCCCAAGGCGGCGCCGACGGCCGGCCCAACCACAGCGCTGTAGGCGAACAACAGCAAAGGGCTCTCGATGAACGTGTGGGTGCCGGCGACCTGAGCCACCGCAACCAGGAACAGCGTCAGTGCCGCAGCATCGTTGATCAGGCTCTCACCGGTCAGGATGGCCATCACCCGCTTGGGAAGTCCTAGCTTGCGACCGACCGCGACCGCGGTGACCGCATCGGGTGGCGCGACGATCGCTCCGAGCACCAACGCGGTACCGAACGTCAGTGGCACCACCACCAGCCAGGCGGACACCGCCGCGACGGTGAACGCCGTCACCAATACCAGGCCCACGCCCAGGCCGAGGATCGGCTTGATGTTGCGCACGAACGTCGGGAACGAGAAGTCCAGCGCCGCGGAGTACAGCAACGGCGGCAGCACCACGGTCAGCAGGACCTGCGAATCGAGTTCCGGCGCTGCGAATCCGGGCAGAAACGACGCGGCGATCCCCACCACGACGATGATCAGGGCTGGCTCGAGTCCGCGCTGGTGGGCAACCGCGGTGACGACGATCGCCCCGACGACCACGAGAATCAGTTCCATTGGGGCATTCTCCCGGCCGCGCGGTGACGACGCAGGGCGGATCGGCCGCAGAGGCAGCCACGAACAGGCCGAGCCTTCACCCCTGGCAGGTCGGGCACCAGAACAGATTGCGCCCCTCGAGTTCGGCGGTGCGGACCGCCGTCCCGCACACCCGGCAGGGTTCGCCGGCGCGGCGGTAGACGTAGGTGCGCGGCCGGTTCGGCAGGTAGGACGGCGCCCCGTGGTCATGCTCGGGGCGCACCACGATGATCTTCCCGCGCCGCACGCCGACCTTCATCAGGTCGACCAGGTCGGTCCACGCCTCGCTGAACTCCCCGGCCCCGACGTCGCGGCCGGGCCGGTACGGATCGATGTGGTGCCGGAACAGCAACTCGCTGCGATACACATTGCCGACCCCGGCGAGCACCCGCTGATCCATCAGCAGTGCGCCGATGGGCTTGCGCGACTTGACGATTCGCTCCCAGGCCAGATCCGGGTCGGCATCGCGGCGCAGCGGGTCGGGGCCCAGACGGGCCAGGATGGCCGAGACCTGTGCGTCGTCGATCACCTCGCATGCGGTCGGCCCCCGCAGGTCGGTGCCGTACTGCGATCCGACCAGTCGCATCCGCACCTGCCCGACCGGCAACGGCATCGGCACCGGCGCCTCGGTGAAGGTGCCGTACAGACCCAGGTGCACATGCACGATCGGGCCACCGTCGTAGTGGTGGAACAGGTGCTTGCCCCACGCCGAGGCCCGGGTGAACACCCGGCCGGCGAGGATGGCCGCGTCGGTGAACCGGCCCTGTGGGCTCGACACCGCCACCGGCGCGCCGGCGAAGCGGCGCTGATGCAGCCGGGCCAACCGGTGAAGGGTATGTCCCTCCGGCACGGGTCAGGCCGGGGCGCCGGGCACCGGCGGCGGCACGTGGGTGCGCTCGTATTCGTCGAGGATGTCGATGCGACGTTGGTGACGTTCGGCTTCCGACCACGGGGTGGTCACGAACGCGTCGACGATCGCCAGTGCCTCCGGCACGGTGTGCATCCGTCCCCCGATGCCGATCAGTTGGGCGTTGTTGTGCTGTCGCGCCAGCGACGCCGTCTCCACGCTCCAGCCCAACGCGCACCGGGCGCCGGGCACCTTGTTGGCGGCGATCTGCTCCCCGTTGCCCGAGCCGCCGAGCACGATGCCGAGGCTGCCGGGATCGGCGACCGTGCGGAGCGCGGCGGCGATGCAGAAGGCCGGGTAGTCGTCCTCGGCGTCGTAGTCGAAGGCGCCGCAGTCGATCGGCTCGTGGCCACCCTTTTTCAGGTGCTCGATGATGGCCTGCTTGAGTTCGTATCCGGCGTGGTCGGCTCCGAGATAGACGCGCATGGCGGTAACCCTAGCCCGTTGGCGAATATTGGTATCGGTAGCCGTCCGACGATGGTGAACTCGCCATCATGAACCTGATGACCAGGACGCAAGCCGCGCGGGCGATGGCCGGAGCGCTGCTTCTCGGCAGTCTCGCCGTGGCCGGACTGGCAGGCGCGGGCTCCGCCCAGGCCTACACCTACGGCCCGTTCCAATGGTGCCCGGGTCAGCCCCTGCCCAACGATCCGCCGCGCTCCGACACCGACCTGGTGTGGGACATGGGCAGCTGCCACACGTACTACTTCGAGTACGACGTGCGCACCCACGCCCCGGCCCACTACTGGGAGGGACCGAACCTGTTCCCGACGCCGATACCACCGCCGCCCCCGCCGGCCAACCCGCCGAACATCTTCGAGCAGTGCGCCGGGCAGATTCCGTTCGTCACCTGCCTGCCCGGCCTGTAGCCGTCGCCGGCATCAGTCGAACTGCGGCGGCTCGGTGCGGGTGCGCTTGAGTTCGTAGAAGTGCGGATAGTCGGCGAATATCACCGATGCGTCCCACAGCTTGCCGGCCTCTTCCCCGCGCGGGATCTTGGCCAGCACGGGCCCGAAGAACGCCACCCCGTTGACGTGGATGGTGGGAGTACCGACGTCCTCACCGACGGCGTCCATGCCGGCGTGGTGACTCTTGCGCAGCGCGTCGTCATAGGAGGCATCGTCGGCAGCCTTGGCCAGGTCGGCGGGCAGCCCGGCCTCGGCCAGCGACTCCACGATCACCTCGTCGAGGTTCTTGTTGTCCTGGTTGTGGATGCGGGTGCCCATCGCGGTGTAGAGCGAGCTCAGCACCTCCGAGCCGTGGGCCTGTTCGGCGGCGATCGCGACCCGCACCGGACCCCAGGCCTTCTTCATCAGTTCCTGGTACTGCTCGGGCAGGTCGCGGCCCTCGTTGAGCACCGCGAGGCTCATCACGTGGAAGTTCGCTTCGATATCGCGGACCTTCTCGACCTCAAGGATCCAGCGGGAGGTGATCCAGCACCAGGGACACAGCGGGTCGAACCAGAAATCGGCACGGGACTTCTCGGGCATGCGGACTCCATCCGGTCAGGGGTATGACGTCGAGCACAACTCGTCAACCGCGTCGAGTGTTCCCGAAACCGATAGGTTGAACGCGTGCTTCCGAATCTCACCCGCAACGAGGCCATCGAGCGCGCCGTGCTGGTCACCGTCGACAACTACCGGATCGTCCTGGACCTGACCGCCTCTGAGACGACGTTCCGGTCGACCACCACCGTCGAGTTCCAGGCGCTGCCCGGCGCGGACACTTACCTCGACCTCGCCGCCGACGCCGTGCACAGCGCGGTGCTCAACGGGCACGCGATCGATGTCTCCGGCTACGACGAGTCGACCGGCATCCCGTTGCGGGGCCTGGCCAAGCAGAACACGTTGGTGGTCGAGGCGAACTGCCGCTTCTCCAACACCGGTGAGGGCCTGCACCGCTTCGTCGATCCCGTCGACGGCGAGGTGTATCTGTACTCGCAATTCGAAACCGCCGACGCCAAGCGGATGTTCGCCTGCTTCGACCAGCCCGACATCAAGGCCACCTACGACCTCACGGTCACCGCGCCCGCGCACTGGCAGGTGATCTCCAACGGCGCGCCCATCTCCGTCGAGGAGGACGGCAAGGTCAAGATCCACACGTTCGCCACCACGCCGCGGATGAGCACCTACCTGGTCGCGCTGATCGCCGGACCTTATGCGCGCTGGGACGACACCTACGTCGACGAGCACGGCGAGATTCCGCTCGGCCTGTTCTGCCGGTCGTCGCTGGCGGAGTTCATGGACGCCGAGCGGCTGTTCACCGAGACCAAGCAGGGGTTCGGCTTCTACCACCGCAACTTCGGGGTGCCGTATGCGTTCGGCAAGTACGACCAGCTGTTCGTGCCGGAGTTCAACGCCGGGGCGATGGAGAACGCCGGGGCGGTCACCTTCTTGGAGGACTACGTCTTCCGGTCGAAGGTGACGCGCTACAGCTATGAGCGGCGAGCCGAGACGGTGCTGCACGAGATGGCACACATGTGGTTCGGCGACCTGGTGACGATGACGTGGTGGGACGACCTGTGGCTCAACGAGTCGTTCGCGACGTTCGCCTCGGTGCTGTGCCAGGCCGAGGCCACCGAATACGACCAGGCGTGGACGACGTTCGCCAACGTGGAGAAGTCGTGGGCCTACCGCCAGGACCAGCTGCCCTCGACGCACCCGGTGGCCGCCGACATACCGGACCTGCACGCCGTCGAGGTGAACTTCGACGGAATCACCTACGCCAAGGGTGCCAGCGTGCTCAAGCAGCTGGTCGCCTACGTCGGCCTGGAGCATTTCCTGGCCGGTCTGCGCGACTACTTCCGCTCGCACGCGTTCAACAACGCCACCTTCGACGACCTGCTGGGTGCGCTGGAGAAGGCCTCCGGCCGTGACCTGTCCGACTGGGGCAGGCAGTGGCTGAAGACCACCGGCCTGAACACGCTGCGGGCCGACTTCGACGTCGACGAGGCGGGCCGGTTCACCCGATTCGCCATCACCCAGGGTGGCGCGGCGCCGGGCGCCGGCGAGACCCGGGTGCACCGGCTGGCGGTTGGTGTCTACGACGACGATCCGATGACCGGCAAGCTGGTCCGGGTGCACCGCGAGGAACTCGACGTCTCCGGTTCCGTCACCGATGTTCCGGCCCTGCAGGGGGTTTCGCGCGGCAGGCTGATCCTGGTCAACGATGACGACCTGACGTACTGCTCTTTGCGGCTCGACGACGATTCGCTGCGCACCGCGCTGCGCCGCATCGCCGACATCGCCGAGCCGCTGCCCCGCACGCTGGTGTGGTCGGCGGCGTGGGAGATGACCCGCGACGCCGAGTTGAAGGCGCGCGATTTCGTGGCGCTGGTGATGAGCGGCGTGCAGGCCGAGACCGAGGTCGGGGTCGCCCAGCGGCTGCTGCTGCAGGCGCAGACCGCCCTGAACTCCTACGCCGAGCCGGGCTGGGCCAGATCCAACGGCTGGCCGGCGTTCGCCGACCGGCTGCTGGACCTGGCCCGCGAATCGGCGCCGGGTTCGGACCACCAGCTGGCGTTCGTCAACGCTCTGTGCACGTCGGTGTTGTCGCGCAACCACGTCGCCGTGCTGGCGACGCTGCTGGACAACGAACCCGCGGCGGTGAACCTGCCGGGCCTGGTGATCGACGCCGACCTGCGGTGGCGGATCGTGACCGCCCTGGCCGCCTCCGGCGACATCGACGCGGACGGCCCGGCGACGCCGTTCATTGACGCCGAGGCCCAGCGCGACCCGACCGCCGCGGGCAAGCGGCACGCCGCCGCGGCCGCGGCGGCCCGACCGCAGGCCCGGGTGAAGGAGCAGGCCTGGGAGCAGGTCATCGAGGACGACACGCTGGCCAACATCACCACGCGGTCGATCGTCGGCGGATTCGTCCAGCCCGGGCAGCGCGAGGTGCTGGCGCCGTTCACCGGGCGCTACTTTGCGGCGATCCCGGGGGTGTGGGAGCGCCGGTCCAGCGAGGTGGCGCAGACCGTGGTGATCGGGCTGTACCCGTCGTGGGACATCAGCGAGGACGCGTTGCGCGCGGCCGACCACTTCCTGGGCGGACAGGTGCCGCCGGCGCTGCGACGGCTGGTGGTCGAGGGCCGCGCCGGCGTCGAACGCTCCCTGAAGGCGCGGGCGTTCGACGCCGGCTGACCGGTTTCATGGCCGCGAGCGTGCGTGTCGGCACACCGACACGCCGCACGCAGCGACCGCATGCGCACGCTCGCCCTGGGAGGATCTGGCCATGGCGGGCCCCAACTCTCGGCGCGCACGTGCTGCGCGCAGGCGCACACGGCGGGTCAAGGCCGCAGTCAACGACCTGACTGCTGAGCAGTGGGCAGCGCTGAAGGAAGCGTGGAAGGGCTGCGCCTACTGCGGGGCAACCGGGACAGCGCTGCAGCGCGACTGCGTCATGCCGATATCGCGCGGCGGCAGGTACACCGTCGACAACGTCGTGCCCGCGTGCGCGGCGTGCAATGCCAGCAAGTGCAACGACGAAGTGACCGGCTGGATGCGGCGTAAACGCCTCGACGAGCGGGCGTTCCTCGAGCGCTATGTGGCGATCAGGGCCGCGAGATGCCTGCCGACATCACCCGGATGGCGCTGACCAGGCCGTCGATCAGGCCGCCCTCCTTGAAGGCGGACGCCGCCGCGGACACGCCCAGCGGCGCCGCGGACTCGGCGCCCCGGCCCCGCACGTCGGCGCCGTAGGCCACCTCGATCGCGCGCTGGTTGGGCGACACCGCCAACAGCACGGCGTTGTTCGGGGTGGGCACCTCGGCGAGGAGGTCGCGGGCGCGGGCCGCCGGGTCGGCGCCCAGGTCACCGATGTAGACCGCGAACCGCGCCTTGGACTGGCGGGTACCGTACTTGAGGGCGTCGTCGAGGTCGACCAGTTGCTTGATGGGGAACGGAAACTGCACGGGAAGCACGCCCGGCTGACTGACACCGGACAGCCGGCCGCTGGAGGTCACCGCCCAGCCGACCGGAAGTTTTCCGTGATCGACGGTCGCCAGCGCCCCGTGGTCACCACTTGCCACTTGCCCCACCTCCCGCACTGAATTCGCTCGCGCCGTGCCCGTGCGGCCCGCGCGGGACGACCTCTTCGGTAGCGGCCCACAGGATCGGCTCGTGCGTCCACTTCTCGGACAGCTTGTAGGTGGCGGGGTGATTGCCCTTGCGCGAGAAGATCAGCAGGGCCAGCAGGGCCACCACGGCCAACGGAATGCCCACGAACAATGCGTGGATGACGGCGACGTTCACGTTGCAAACCGTAGCGCAGGCTCAGGCGGCGCCCTCACCGAGATAGCGCACCCACGCCGGGTCCAACTCCTTGACGGTGCACAGCAGCCGCCAGTGCTGTCCCTTCGGGGGCATCGGCACCAGGCGCAGCGTCCAGCCCAACTCGGCGAGCAGTTTGTCGGCCTTGCGGTGGTTGCATGTCGAGCAGGCCGCCACGCAGTTCTCCCACGAATGTTCGCCGCCGCGGCTGCGCGGCACGACGTGGTCGACGGTGTCGGCCTTGCCCCCGCAGTAGGCGCAACGGAACCGGTCGCGGTGCATCAAGGCCGCCCGCGTCATCGGGATTCGGGCCCGGTACGGCACCCGCACGTAGGTCCGCAACCGGATGACCGACGGGACCACGATCACCCGGGTCGCGGAGTGGATCACCGGGCCGGCCGGGTCGTCGTGCACGACGTCGGCCTTGCCGCACAGCAGCATGATCACCGCCCGGCGCATGGGCAGCGCGGTGAGCGGCTCGTACGTCGAATTGAGCAACAGGACCCGGCGGCGGCCCCAGATGGAGCCCTCGGGAGTCGGGGGGTGCGCGTCGATGCTGTGCAGGGCAGAACCGGCCAGGGACCCGATCGGACCCGCCGCGGCGAGATGACCGCGGTTGCGTTTGCGCTGCGCCATACGTCCTCCGCGGTCCAGTGCATCACGGATCGGCATCGATCGCACGATTATTTGGACCGTGTTCGCAGGTCAAATCCGTGAACATCGCGTGACGTGGGCTCCGCGGCGTGTCGGCCCGATCGAGATGTACACAATGGTGGCGTGCCCGAGGATCCTCAGACGTTCTACGACGCGGTGGGTGGCGCCGAGACGTTTCGCACCATCGTGTCCCGCTTCTACGCGTTGGTTCGTGAGGACGAGGTGCTGCGCCCGCTGTACCCCGAAGACGAACTCGACGCCGCCGAGGACCGGTTGCGGATGTTCCTCGAGCAGTACTGGGGTGGGCCGCGGACCTATTCCGAACAGCGTGGCCACCCCCGGCTGAGGATGCGGCACGTACCTTTCCGGATCGGATTCATCGAACGGGACGCATGGCTGCGCTGCATGCACACCGCGGTGGCGTCCATCGACGCCCAGACCCTCGATGACGAGCATCGCCGCGAGTTGCTCGCCTACCTGGAAATGGCGGCGCAGTCGATGGTGAACTCGCCGTTCTGAGCATTCTTCCGCCCCGGCACAATGGGTTGGCGTGACCGACCGATCCCGGCCCGCAGGGCCACTCTGGTGGACCAACGCCGTCTTCTATCAGGTCTATCCGCGGTCCTTCGCCGACAGCAACGGTGACGGAGTCGGTGACCTCGGCGGCGTCGTCGCGCATCTGGATCACCTGAGCCTGCTCGGTGTCGACGCGGTCTGGCTGAACCCGGTCAACGTCTCCCCCATGGCCGATCACGGCTACGACGTAGCCGACCCGCGCGACGTCGACCCGCTCTTCGGCGGACTCGAAGCGCTCGAGCAGCTCATCGCCGAGGCGCACGCCCGCGGCATCAGGGTCACGATGGACCTGGTGCCCAACCACACCAGCTCCCAGCACCCCTGGTTCCTGGCCGCGTTGGCGTCCGCACCGGGCAGCCCCGAACGCGAGCGCTACATCTTCCGTGACGGTCTGGGCCGCGGCGGCGGCCGGCCGCCCAACAACTGGGTGTCAGTGTTCGGCGGTCCGGCCTGGACCCGAGTCGCCGACGGACAGTGGTACCTGCACCTGTTCGACGCCGAGCAGCCCGACCTCAACTGGGACAACCCCGAGGTGTTCGAGGACCTCGAGAAGACCCTGCGGTTCTGGCTGGACCGAGGTGTGGACGGCTTCCGCATCGACGTCGCGCACGGGATGGCCAAGCCGCCCGGGCTGCCCGACATGACCATCACCGACATCGAGATGCTGACCTCGCAGGACGACGACCCCCGGTTCAATCACGAGGGCGTGCACGACATCCACCGCGGTATCCGGTCGGTGCTCGACGACTACCCGCATGCGGTGTCCATCGGCGAGATCTGGGTGTTCGACAACGAGGACTTCGCGAAGTACCTGCGCCCCGACGAACTGCACATGGGCTTCAACTTCCGGTTGGTGCGCGCGAAGTTCAACGCGGCGAGCATCCGCGGCGCGATCGAGAACGCGCTGGCGGCCGCCGCGATCGAGGGTGCGAGCCCGACCTGGACGCTGTCGAATCACGATGTCGAGCGCGAGGTCAGCCGGTATGGCGGCGGAGCGCGCGGCCTGGCGCGCGCCAAGGCGATGGCGATGGCGATGCTGGCCCTGCCGGGCGCGGTGTTCGTCTACAACGGTGAAGAACTGGGGCTGCCCAACGTCGAATTGCCCGACGAGGTGCTGCAGGATCCGACCTGGGAGCGATCCGGACGCACCGAGCGCGGTCGCGACGGCTGCCGGGTGCCGATACCGTGGTCCGGGTCGGCTCCCCCGTTCGGCTTTTCGGCGAATCCACACACCTGGCTGCCCATGCCGCCGGAGTGGGAGTCGCTGACGGTGCAGCGTCAGCTCGATGATCCGGCATCGACGCTGAACTTCTTTTGCGACATTTTGCGGCTGCGCCGCAACGCCTTCCGCTTCACCGGGAACGATGTCGAATGGCTTGATCTAGGACCGGACGTGATGGCATTCGTCTCCGGTGGGGTGTTGTGCGTGGTGAACGCGGGAACGCCGGCGGTGCAGTTGCCCGATGGTGAGGTGCTGGTGGCTAGCGCGCCGGTCGTCGCGGGCGCGCTGCCACCCGATTCGGCGGCGTGGTTGGTGACGGCTAGAGCGAACTGAGCAAGTTCACCACGGAGGCGATGACGAGCGTTCCGAACACGAACGAAAGCAGTCCCTGGCCGAGTGCAATGGTGCGCATCCGAGTCGACTTCAGATTCGTGTCGGGGATGGCGAAGCTCATCCCGATCGCGAAAGCGACGTAGAAGAAGTCCCGATAACTTGGGGGTTGCGAAGAGTTGAAGTCGATGCCGTGCGGATCCTCGCGACCAAAATAGTGCTTGGCGTAGATCAACGTGTACAGCGTGTGGATCGTCATCCAGGAAAGCGCAACACTCCCAACGGCGATGGCTGCAGCACCGATGCCGTGCGGGACGCCGCTGGCCTTCTCCCTGGCTTGTTCGATCAGAACGCCGATCGCCCACAAACTCGCTACCGCACCTGTGAGAACCAAGGACACGACTGCCACGTGCCCAGGTTGCTCCTGCTCGGCATGCGTCTTGGTGTCAAGAGGATTCAGCCACCACAACGCCAGCCAGGTCCAGACGACGAACACGCTCGAGAGAACCGTCCAACCGGCAAGCAGAGAGGGCGCCAGGTCGACGTGATCGCTCCTCAGCAAGAAGGCGAGTGCAACGCCGAGAATGCCACCAGCGACCACACGGGTGATCGGCCGGTGCCTACGCGGCAACTTTCTTCGTTCACTTTTCATCGCAGCACCAATGCCGGATCGCCCCGCCGACGAAACACCGAGCCGAATCGCGCATCGATCCGCAGCCAGGCCGGCAGCACCCGAACCCGCACGATCTCATCGGCCGAAGGTGACTCGGGTACGAAACCCATTGCAGTCAGGGCGAACACACAGCGCATCGGCACTGCCGCCTCGACACCTCCCGAGCTGACCTCCAGGACGTCCTGGTCGAGCAGCGAAGCGGGCGGCCCGTGCGCGCTGCCCTGGGCGCGGGCCAGATCCGCGCCGCGGCGGCCCAAGTCGACCAGCACTGCCGCGGGCACATCGTCGAGGTGGGTGAAGCCGGTCTCCGGCGGCAGCACTCCCCGCCACGCGGAGTCCATCGGGAAACCGGTGTCGACGTGGCCCGCTGCGTCAGCGGAGCGCAAACCGCGTGCCAATTGGTCGGCGCCGCAGGAGATGTCGTCGGGGCTGACCTGACCCACCACCGCACGTACGGCCAGCACATCCAGACCGGTGCCGACCCACGCGGCCACCAGGCCGTCGGAGCGACGGCGCAGCCGGATCACCGCGGCATCATCGAGCCGCAGCACACGGTCGACGAACGCAGCCAGATCATTGCGCTGGGCGGCGTCGGGAATCTTCAGGTGGCGACTCACCGCAGCCAGCGCTGCAGATACTCCCGGGCCTTCGGCGACAGCCGCACCAGCCGCTGCTCCTCGATGTGTACCGCCGCAAGCTGGGTCTCGGCGATCACCGCCGGCTTCGAGGCGGAATCCGCACCGGCGGCGCGCACCTCGTAGCCCAGCGTGAAGTCGACCGCGCGCAGCCGCTTGGTCCACATCGTGACCTGCAGGGGCGAATCAGCAAGGCGCAGTTGACCTTTGTAGAGCACCCGGACCTCGTGGATCAACAACCCGATGGTCAAGATGTCGTCGGCGAACGGCTCGTGCAGGAAGTCGACCCGCGCCTCCTCCAGGATCGTCACCATGGTGGCGTGGTTGACGTGCTGGTACATGTCGATATCCGACCAACGCACGTGCACGCCGGTGGTGAACCCGTCAGGCACTCTGTCCCGTTCCTGTCGTCCTGGTCATGCTACGGATCTGCCGAGCAGCCACCGACAGCGTCGCGATATCGGAGTGGTCGCCGGCATAGATCTCCGACAGCGTGCGGCGGGCCCGCTCCACCCGGGACCCGTTGGTGTGCTCCCATTCGGCGATCTTCTGCTCACCCGTCTCGTCCGGCTCCCCGACCGCAAGCACGTCGAAGCACAGCGCCCGCAACGAACCGTAGATGTCGTCACGGATTGCCAAGCGCGCCAACGCATGCCAACGGTCATCACGTGGCAGCCCGGACACCGCCGTCAGCAGACCGTCGGTGCCCAGGTGGTCCATCAGCGCAAAGTAGGTGTCGGCCACCTCGGCGGGATCCCGTTCAACGATGTCGGCGATGTCGATCACGTCGAGCAGGCTGTACTTGTAGAGGCCGATGGCCACGCTGTAGGCCAGTTCCGGCGAAGCGCCGTGCGCGGCGAACTCCCCGGCTTCCTTTTCCACGATCGCCTTGTCGTCACCACGCAGCCAGTGCGGCATCAGCGGAGTCAGCGCAGCGACCTTGGCAGCGAACCGGTTGATCTCGGCACCTACGGCCAGCGGCTGCGGACGGTAGTTCAGCAGCCAACGCGCCGCCCGATCGATCAGCCGACGAAGGTCCAGCGTCATCCGGTCGGAGACGTTGACCGGCAGCTGGCTGTTCTCACCGCCATCGCGAATCTGCCGCCACAGACTGGTGATCCCGAAGATCGCATCGGTGGCAGCGAACGTGCGTACCGCGTCGACGTAGCCGACGCCGACGTCCTCGGTGACCCGGTACGCGAAGGTGATGCCGCCGGTATCGACCACGTTGTTGACCAGCATCGTGGTGACGATCTCGCGGCGCAGCTGATGGTTGCGGATGTCGGCGGTGAAGCCGTCACGCAGCCGGCTCGGGAAGTACTGCGGCAGCCGGGCCGTGAACACCTCCTGGTCGGGCACATCGCTGGCCAGCACCTCGTCCTTGAGAGCCAGTTTGACGTGCGCCATCAGGGTCGCCAACTCAGGCGAGGTCAGGCCGATGCCCAGCTCCTCGCGCCGACTGATCTCCTTGGTCGACGGCAGCGCCTCGAGCTCACGGTTGAGTTCGCGGCGCTCCTCGAGTTCGCTGATCTGGCGGGCGTGCACGTTGAGCATCGAGGGCGCGTTGGCCCGGCTGGTACCCATCAGGTCGTTCTGGTCGATGTTGTCGGTGAGCACCAGCGTGCCCACCTCGTCGGTCATCGACATCAGCAGCTCGGTGCGCTCGTCGGCACTCACCTTGTCCGCCGTGACCAGCGAGTCGACCAGGATCTTGATGTTCACCTCGTGGTCGGAGCAGTCAACCCCGGCCGAGTTGTCCATCGCATCGGTGTTGATGCGCCCGCCGCACAGGTCGAACTCGATGCGGCCCCGCGAGGTCACGCCGAGGTTGCCGCCCTCACCGACCACCTTGGCGCGCACCTGGTTTCCGTTGACACGGATGGTGTCGTTGGCGCGATCACCCACGTCGGCATCGGACTCCGACTCGGCCTTGATGTAGGTACCGATGCCGCCGTTGAACAGCAGGTCCACCGGAGCCTGAAGAATGGTCCGCATCAGCGCGGGCGGCGTCATCTCGCTGACGCCCCCGTCGATGCCCAGTGCGTCGCGCATCTGCTGGCTGATCGGGATGGACTTCTGCTGGCGGCTGAACACTCCGCCGCCGACACTGATCAGCCCGGCGTCGTAGTCCTCCCAACTGGAGCGCGGCAGGTCGAACAACCGCCGCCGCTCGCGCCATGATGTCGCCGCATCCGGATCGGGGTCGACGAAGATGTGGCGGTGGTCGAAGGCCGCGATCAGCCGGATGTGTTCGGAAAGCAGCATTCCGTTGCCGAACACGTCACCGCTCATGTCGCCGACGCCGACGACGGTGAAGTCCTCGCTCTGGGTGTCGACCCCCATCTCCCGGAAGTGCCGCTTGACGGCCTCCCAGGCGCCCTTGGCGGTGATGCCCATCGCCTTGTGGTCATAGCCCACCGAACCGCCGGAGGCGAAGGCGTCACCCAGCCAGAAGCCGTAGGACTTGGCGACGTCGTTGGCGATGTCGGAGAACGTCGCGGTGCCCTTGTCGGCGGCCACCACCAGGTAGGCGTCGTCTCCGTCACGGCGCACCACTCGCGGCGGAGTGACGACGTGGCCGCTGTGCCGGTCGACGTTGTCGGTGAGATCCAGCAGACCGGCGATGAACAGCCGGTAGCAGGCGACACCTTCGTCGCGGAAGGCCTCACGGTCGGCGGCGGCGTCACCGGTCGGCGCCGGCGGGTGCTTGACGACGAAGCCGCCCTTGGCTCCGACCGGCACGATGACCGCGTTCTTCACCGCCTGCGCCTTGACCAGGCCGAGGATCTCGGTGCGGAAGTCCTCGCGGCGATCCGACCAGCGCAATCCGCCGCGAGCGACGAAACCGAAGCGCAGATGCACGCCTTCCACGCGCGGCGAATACACGAAGATCTCGAACTTGGGGCGCGGCAGCGGAAGTTCGTCGATCAGCTGGGGGTTCAACTTCAATGACAGAACACCGTTGGACCGAGCCGAATCAGGCTGGGTGACATAGTAGTTGGTGCGCAGCGTTGCCTGGATCAACGATGCGAAGGCTCGCAGCACCCGGTCGGTGTCCATGCTGACCAGGGCATCGATATCGGCCGCGACGGCGACGGCGGCGGCCTGCGCGTCCAGGCCCTTATCGGCCGAATCCGGGTCGAAGATCGCCTCGAACAGCGCCACCAATGATCTCGAGGTCCCGGGATAGTCGTTGAGGACCGCTTCGATGTGGGACTGGCTGTAGGGGAACCCAGCCTGCCGAAGGTATTTGGCGTAGCTGCGCAGCACCACGACCTGCTGCCAGGTGAGGCCGGCCCGCAACACAAGCTCGTTGAACCGATCGATCTCAGCGTGACCGTGCCAGATCGCGGTCAGCGCGTCGCCGAATCGCCCACCGGTGAGCCGCCACTCCTCCTCGGTGGCGGGCTCGGGCATCGACGGGTCCAACTGGATTTTGAACTGGTAGATCGACACCGCCATGCCGTCGGGGCGGGTGACGCTGAACGGCCGCTCCTCGAGCACCAGCACACCCATGGATTGCAGCATCGGCAGCAACTGGCTCAACGACGCCGAGGATCCGCCCAGGTACCAGGTCAGGAATGCGTAGGTGCCATCGTCGCCGGGTTCGAACTGCAGCTTCACCGAGTCCGGGCGCAGCGACTCGATGTATCCGATATCGGTGATCGCCTCGGCCGGGAGCACGACGACCTGCTTGTACTCCTCGGGCAGCGCCTCCGCGTAGTGCTCGGCGATGCCCTGTTCGATCGAGCCGGTGCGCACCGCGCCGAGCAGTCTGTCGGCCCAGGTACGGGAGGCGTCGGTGAGCAGCGCCTGGATCCGGACGCGGTTGGCCTCGGAGGTGTCGATCGATCGACGGTCGTCGGTGTCGGGTAGCCGGACCGTGAAATGCACGACTGCCCAAGGTGATTCACTGACCCTGGCGGTGTAGTCGATGCTGACCCCGCCGAATTCGCGCACCAGGATGTCCTGCATCGCCAGCCGGACCACGGTGGTGTAGCGATCGCGTGGGATGTACACCAGGCAGGACACGAAGTGCCCGAGCTGATCGGCCCGTTGGAATAACAGCGCCCGCCGGCGCGAACCCAGGTCCACCACGGCGGTGGCCATGTCGTGCAACTGCTCGGCGCTCAGCGCGAACAGCTCCGAACGCGGGATGGTCTGGATGATGTCGAGCATCAGCTGCCCCGGATGGCTGGGGTCGTTCTGCGACATCGCCAGCACGTCACGGACCCGTCGCGAGACCAGCGGGATGTCGAGCACGTTGGCGCTCATCGCCGCCACGGTGAACAGCCCGACGAACCGGTGCTCGACGTCACCGCCCGGTCGCTGCTCGCGTACCACCACGATGTAGGGGTAGGCGCCGTAGCGCAGGAAGCTGGGCATCGTCGCCTGCGCGAGCACCAGCAGGTCGCCGGGGTTGCTGAGTTCGGGCAGCACCTCGGTGCGTAGCCGGGCGACCCCGAGCCGGCTCGACTCGTCGACCGTGGCGGTCCCGCCGTCGACGGCACACAGCTGGGAGCCCAGCAGGACGAAGTGTCCCTCGGCCAGCCAGCGCAGTAGGTCGGCGACATCGGCCCGGTCCGGGCCCGGGAAGCGAGCCCCGGTGTCGGCGTCGATCTCGCGGGCCAGCGTCTGCAGCACCTCGCTCAACGCGATCGAGTCCTGGGCCACCTGCCGCGCGTCGGCCACCACCATCGGCAGCAGCCGCTGCGCCTCGGCCAGGGCCTTGCGGTTCACCGACGGCGACAGCTGGACGTGGATCCACGACTCCTCGGTACTACCGGGCTCGGGGGGGCCGGAGCCGGGGCGCACGTCGAGCAACTCGCCGGTGGGCCCGCGGCGCACCCGGAAGACCGGGTTCATCAGCGCCACGTAGGCCACGCCGAGCCGGTGTAGCAGCACGGTGACCGAGTCCATCAGCATGGTGGCCTGGTCGGTGACGATCTGCAGGGCCGGGCCGAAGCCGCCCGGGTCATCCTCGGCGTAGACGGCCACCAGCGTGTCGCCATCGGGCCGGCTGTGCGCCAGGCGCTCCTGCGCCTCGATCAGCGCCCGGGGTGCCTCCGGTTGCGCACCGGCCCGGATCAGCGGGCCGGTGTCGGCGGCCTCGGTGTTCGGGGCGCCGGGGTGCGGCCCGCGATAGGTGGCGACGTATGCCGCGGCCATCGCAGCGGTCATCTCATCGACGGCGGCCTGACTGAGCTGACTCCACTCGATCGGCAAGTCGAGGCTGCTAGTTCTCGGGTCAACAGTCATCCGCTACTCCTGGATCGCCTGCGCACCGACGCTGGTCCGCAGGCGATCACATTAGTCGCGTGTGAGCCTGCGATGGGTCACTCGATGCGGACGGGCCGCATCTGCTCCCAATCGCTGGATCTTGTTCTCCTCATAAGCCCCGAAGTTGCCCTCGAACCAGAACCACTTCGCCTCGTTGGTCGAGTCGCCCTCCCAGGCCAGGATGTGCGTGCAGGTCCGATCCAGGAACCAGCGGTCGTGGGAGATCACCACCGCGCAGCCCGGGAAGTTCTCCAGCGCGTTTTCCAGCGACGACAGGGTCTCGACGTCGAGGTCGTTGGTCGGTTCGTCGAGCAGGATCAGGTTGCCGCCCTCCTTGAGGGTCAGCGCCAGGTTGAGCCGGTTGCGTTCACCGCCGGACAGCACGCCGGCCGGTTTCTGCTGGTCAGGACCCTTGAACCCGAACGCCGAAACATACGCCCGGGACGGGATCTCGTTCTGTCCGACCTCGATGTAGTCCAGCCCGTCGGAGACGACCTCCCAGACGTTCTTCTTCGGGTCGATCCCGCCGCGGTTCTGGTCGACATAGCTGAGCTTGACGGTTTCGCCGATCCGGACCGTGCCGCTGTCCGGCTGCTCGAGCCCGACGATCGTCTTGAACAGCGTCGTCTTGCCGACGCCGTTCGGCCCGATCACGCCGACGATGCCGTTGCGGGGCAGGGTGAAGGACAGGTCCTTGATCAGCACCCGCCCGTCGAAGCCCTTGTCCAGATGCTCGACCTCGACCACCAGCGTGCCCAGCCGCGGGCCGGTCGGGATCTGGATCTCCTCGAAGTCGAGCTTGCGGGTCTTCTCGGCCTCGACCGCCATCTCCTCGTAGCGCTGCAGGCGGGCCTTGTTCTTGGCCTGCCGGGCCTTGGCCCCCGAGCGCACCCAGGCGAGTTCGTCCTTGAGCCGCTTCTGCAGCTTCTGGTCCTTCTTGCCCTGCACCTCGAGGCGCTCGGCCTTCTTCTCCAGGTAGGTCGAGTAGTTGCCCTCATAGGGGTAGGCCCGGCCGCGGTCGAGTTCGAGGATCCACTGCGCGACGTTGTCGAGGAAGTAGCGGTCGTGGGTGACCGCGAGGATCGCACCCGGATAGTCGGCGAGGTGCTGTTCGAGCCACTGCACGCTCTCGGCGTCGAGGTGGTTGGTCGGCTCGTCCAGGAGCAGCAGGTCAGGCTTGGACAACAGCAGCTTGCACAGCGCCACGCGGCGGCGCTCGCCGCCGGAGAGGTGGGTCACCGGCTCATCGGGCGGCGGGCAGCGCAGGGCATCCATGGCCTGCTCGAGCTGGGAGTCCAGGTCCCAGGCGTCGGCGTGATCGAGCTCCTCCTGCAGCCGGCCCATCTCCTCCATGAGTTCATCGGAGTAGTCGGTGGCCATCAACTCGGCGACCTCGTTGAAGCGGTCGAGCTTGACCTTGATGTCGCCCAGGCCCTCCTCGACGTTGCCGCGGACCGTCTTCTCCTCGTTCAGCGGCGGTTCCTGCTGCAGGATGCCGACGGTCGCGCCGGTGGCCAGGAACGCGTCGCCGTTGTTGGGCTGGTCGAGGCCCGCCATGATCCGCAGGACGCTCGATTTGCCCGCCCCGTTGGGACCCACGACGCCGATCTTGGCTCCCGGCAGGAAGCTCAGCGTGACGTCGTCGAGGATGACCTTGTCGCCGTGGGCCTTGCGGACCTTGCGCATCGTGTAGATGAATTCCGCCATTGCCGCGGTGTCGCCTTCCGTCTTTTGTGCACGTATTGCTCGCCGACCATCCTAGGCGGCTGCCCGCGGGGGCCGTGCGGCCGCGCTGGGTCTCCCAGGCGCGGCCGCATGGCACCGTCACGCCGACAGGACCAGGTCCACGGTCTCCTCGGACTCGTCGGCGACAGCGACGGGCTCCGCCTCGGCGTCCTCGGCCGCGGGCTCGGCCGCGGGCTCGGCCGGCTTGGGCTGCTGCTCGAAGCGCACGATCGCCCGGGACAGGTCCGGGCCCACCGCGGTGGCCCGCATCTCCAGCGACGAGCGCCGCACGCCGTCCTTGTCGTCGTACTCGCTGGTGAACACGTCGCCGACGACGATGACGGGGGCGCCTTTGTACAGCGCGGCCCCGACGCCGGTGACGAGCTTGCCCCAGCAGTTGACGGTGATGAACAGCGAGTTGCCGGGCTCCCAGATTCCGTCGCCGTTGCGGCGCCGCGAGTTGCTGGCCACCCGGAAGCTGATCAATTCCTGGCCGTTGACCGGCTTGCGGCGAAGGTCGGTGACGATGCGGCCGACGACGGTGAGATGGGTTTCGAACATGGCTGGGGGTCCTTTCGTTGAGGGTCGATTCCAGTGCCCCCAGTCAGCCGCCGCCCACCGACACCGCGGACCGTGCGAGCGCCCGCCACGACGCCGGCTGTGGATGAGGCGCCGATTGTGGAGAAAGCTCAGCGACCGACGCCGCCGGGGCTGCTGTCGCGGCGGCTCAGTTCCGCCAGCATCGCGTTGTAGGCAGCGAGGTCGGCATCGTGGTCGCGCTCGGCGGCACGGTCCAGCCGCTTGGCGGTGCGCTGGTCGCTGCGGCTCCACTGCACCAGCAGGGCGATCATCACCACCACGAGCGGTCCCTCACCGGCGGCCCACGCGATCGACCCGCCCAGATGCTGATCGCCCACCAGGTCGGTGTGCCAGCTCAAATGCAAAGAGCGGTAGAAACTTTCGCCGAGGACCTCCGGCATGCCCATCATCACCACACCGAAGAACGCGTGCAGCGGAAGGGTGGCGAAGACCATCCCGATCTTGGCCACCGGCGAGAGTTCCCGCGGTGCCGGGTCGACCCCGATGACCACCCAGTAGAACAGGTAGCCGCTCATCAGGAAGTGCAGGTTCATCAGGACGTGCGCCCCGTGCTGGCTGACCGCGGAGTTGAAGATGCCACCGAAGTACAGCGCGTAGAAACCCACCACGAACATCAGCGTCGCCACGACCGGATGGGTGAAGAACTTCGACCACTTGCTGTGCAACCCGTCCAGCAGCCATTCGCGGGGCCCAGGCGGATTGCCCTTGCCCGCCGTGGGCAGGCCTCGCAGCGCCAGCGTGACGGGCGCCCCCAGCACCAACAGGATCGGGGTGAGCATGGACAGCAGCATGTGGGCCGTCATGTGCATGCTGAACATCGCCGGCATGTAGCGACCCAGGCCCGACGATGTGGTGAACAGCAGCAGCGCGCAGCCCAGCAACCACGCCACGGTGCGTCCGGTCGGCCATTCATCGCCGCGGCGGCGCAGCCGGACGACTCCGGCGACGTACACCGCGGCGAAGACGATGGCGGCCGTTCCGAAGACGAGGTCGAAACGCCAGTCGAACAGGATCCGGGCCAGGGTGGGCGGACCGGCCAGGTCATAGCCGAGCGCGACCTCGGTAGCCGAGGGATTCGGCTGCACCGGGGGCGGTGGCGGGGTGCGGCCCAGCCCGACGGCGACGCCGAACGTCAGCCCGAAGACCAGGGCCTCGAACAACGCCAGCCGGGTCAGCGGCCCGCGGGCCTCAGGATCGGCCTGCAGTGCGGCCACCCCGCTGCGGCGCTGCCACCAGCCGATCACACCCAGCGTCGAGAGGGCGACGACCTTGGCCAGCACCAGCCAGCCGTACTCGGTGCTGAAGAGGTCGCCGAACCGGATCCGGACGAAGGCGTTGATGACACCGGACAACGCCATCGCGACGAAACACCAGAGCGCCACCCGGGAGAACCGGCGCGCTGCCAGGTCGGCGTGGTCCCCGGCGCGCAGCGCGTGGCTCAGCAACGCCAGCAGACCGCCCGCCCACAGCGCGCCGGCCACCAGATGGATCATCAGGCTGTTGGTGGCCAGGTCGTGGGCGCCGCCCGCCGACGAGTGACCGGTCAGCCCCAGCGGGACCAGGGTCAACAGCGCGCCGGCCAGCAGGATCGGCGTCCACGACCAGCGCAGCACCGCCACGCCGGCGACCGTCACGATCAGGGCCAGGAACGCCGTCCAGCGCCAGGCGCTCGCCGTGTCCACCAGGCTTGTCACCGACCAGATCTGGATCGGGTCGAGGTGGTCGCGCAGCGGCTGGCCCGAGACATCGGAGATGGTCAGCGGGACCAGCAGGGCCGCGCACACCGTCCAGACCCCCGAGGCGATGGTGCCCAGCCGCAGCGCCCGGTACCCGGCCGCGTCGAGCACCCCGTTTTCCTGCGGCGGCACGAGGAACGCCGCGAACATGAAGGAGCCGACGGCGATCACCGCGGAAATCTCCCCGGCGGCCCGCACGAACGGCAGGCCGAGGGTGGTCGCCGGACCCGGGTCGGGCAGCCCGGTCGCCGTCAGCGCTTCAGCCAGCGACAGCGCACCGATGCCCGCGGCGGTGATGCCGGCGAGCAGACCGACCGCGGCCAGTACCGGCCATACCGCGGTACTGCGTGCGATCGGCGCCGCTGACGTGGTCACGCGTTCAGCGTATGGTCAGCCGGCCCGTTCACGAAGTCGGAGCTCACGGGCGTAGAACTGCTCGCTGGACAGCTCGTGGATGCGGTCCATGTCGGCCAGGATCGCGCGCAGTTCGTTCAGGAATCCTTCGCGGCGCTGTCGCAGATCGGGTGCCTGCTCCAGCAGATGCTGATCGGCGGCGACCTGGCGGGCGGTGGTGAACAACAGCGCCGACACCGATTCGTTGCTGCGGATCCGGCCCTGCGCCGCGTACTGGGCGCCGACGCCCAGCGCCTTCTTCGACAGCTCCTTGTCGTCGATCTCGGCGGGTGCGTCGCACAGCACGTCCGCGACGATCTCGTAGGCCTCGAAGAACGGACGCAGCATGGCGTGCGCCATCAGCGGCTGTTTGGCCCGCAGCAGGTTGTCGACGGCGTCGCCGCCGGCCGCGACCTGGACCTCCCAGTTGTCCTGCCACGCAAGCTCTTCGGCGATATGCTCGCGGAACGACGCGGAGTCGGCGAAGTAGAAGTCGAACTTGAGCAGGTCGCGCAGTCGCATCGCCTGGTCCCAGAACACCTTCACCCGGTCGCCGTCGGGTGCCCGACCGGCGTGGGCGAGGGCCAGTTCGACGATCGAGGTCTCCAGGAACGCGTGAATGATCGAGTTACGGTAGAACGCCGCCTCGTGCTCGTGCTCGGGCGCGATCCGCCACACCGGTTCGTGGCCGCCGTCGACCCTGGTCACCGGATGCCCGTTGGACATCGCGTCGACGGCCGCGCGCACCCCATCGGTGGTCCGAAGCCGCAACGCGCTGTTTGTGACCGGGGTCTGCTTGCGCTCCAGGTAGTCCAGCGAGTCCTGCAGGGTGTGGTGCAACTGGGTGAGTGTCAGCGCACGGCCGCGGGTGGTGAGCAGCAGTGCCGAAACCAGACCGGTGGCGTTGATCGGTGTCGCCCGCAGGATCCGCCAGGCCACCTCGATCGCCATCTTCTGCATGGCAAGGCGTTTCGCGGCCGCGTCCTCGGCGATAGGCCCACCGGGTTCGCCGAGGTACTGCCGCATCGACACCGCGTCGGGGAAGCGCACGTAGATCTTGCCGTAGTTGCGCTCACCCTGCGCCTTGATGAACTTGTACAACCATTCCGCGCCCTCGGGTGTCTTCTCGCCACCGCGGGCGTAGTCCGCGTACTCGGCGGTCTCGTGCAGCTGGTCGAAGCTGATCGACACCGGCTGCAGGAGGATGTCCTCGCTGCGGCCATCCAGGTAAGCGTCGGCCACGTACGCGAGCAGACCGAGCTTGGGCGGCAACATCTTTCCGGTCCGCGAGCGAGTGCCCTCGATCGACCAGCTGAGGTTGAAGCGCTTCTCCACGATGTAGCCGACGAACTGGCGCAACACGTACTTGTACAGCGGATCATCGAGTTTGCGCCGCAGGAAGATGACGCCGGAGCGGCGCATCAGCGGACCCATGAACCCGAAAGACAGGTTGATCCCGGCGAACGTGTGCGCCGGTGGAAGTTTGTTCTCCTGCATGGCCACCGGCACGATCACGCCGTCGAGGTAGGACCGGTGCGACCAGAGCAGCACCGCCGGATGGTCCTCCAATGATCGCCGCATCGACTCGATTTCTATTGCGTCGTAGTCGATTCGGGGGTCGAAGCCCCGGCTGAAGATGGCTCGGCCCAGGTTCGGGATCAGGTCGACGGAGAACCGACTCCAGCCGGTGGCGAGCTCGTTGAGCATCTTCTCGGCCTGCTCGGGGCTGGCCCCCGGAATCTTCTCGAGGCCCTCGACGAAGCGGGAGGACGCCAGCAGTTCATCGGTGATCAGATGCGGCGACTTGTATTCCGGCCCGATCAACCGCAGTTCCATCCGCTCGACGGCCAGCGCCGCGCGGCGCAGGACGAAGCGGGCGAAGTCGCGCGGGCTGTCGCCGACGGTCTTCTCCTGCCACTGCTGACGTAGTTCGGAGACCTTTGCCGGCTCGCCGGCGACGATTCGCGCGCGGGAAGGATCCTTGCGAAGAATGCTGCGCTGCAGGAACTCCGGCGGCCGATAGGTGTCGCGCCCGGAGATCAGGCCGACGACCTTGACCCGGGTGGGCAGTCCGCCCGGCACCCAGAACACCCGCACCGGCACAACAAGGCGGTCCTCCCCGCTGCCGAGTTCCTCGACGAGTTGGGCCACCACCCCGGCCGGCGGATCCCCCGCGGGCAGTTGCAGCACCTCGACCTTGGTGTCGGGGTGGGCCCGGCGCTGCGCGTGCAGCCAGTCGTCGAGCAGTTGGAGCTCGGCCTTGGATGAGACCGACGCCAGCACCAGTGCGTCGTCGGTGGTGCTGAAGTCGGCGAGGTGGTCCGCGTTCACGACTGGGCCTTCGGGTTGACGGACTGAGCCTTCTTGACGGCGGCCTTCTTGACGGGCTGCTTCTTGGCCGCCGCCTTCTTCGCCGTCGCCTTCTTCGCCGGGGCCTTCTTCGCCGGGGCCTTCTTCGCCGGGGCCTTCTTGGCGGGGACCGACTGCTTGGCCGGACGGCGCCGGTAGATCTCCGGCGTCGGCAGCTTGTCCTCGGGCCAGTCCTTCAGCGTGTCCAGGTACAGCTGGCGAACTTCGGCGATCCGGTCGGGCAAGTCGTCGATCGTCCAATCCTCGACCGAAATCGGCGGGTAGACAACGACGTCCACCTTGCCCGGGTTCATCGTCGACGAGTCGCGGGGGGCAATCACCTCCGCGTTGCGGATCACGATCGGGACGATGGGGACACCGGCCGACATCGCGAGCCGGAACGGCCCCTTCTTGAACGGGCCCACCGTCCGCGTGTCGAGTCGAGTCCCCTCCGGCGCGATCACCACCGACAGCCCCTTCGCCGTGAGCTCCTCGACCTGCTGCAGGGATTCGATGGCGGCCTTCGGGTCTTCCCGGTCGATGAACACCGTGTCGACGAGCTTGCCCAGTGTGCCCACGACCGGATCGCTCGCGAGTTCCTTCTTGCCCACCCCGGTCCAGTTGTCCTTGACCAGTGACGCGACGATCACGGGGTCGAAGTTGTTGCGGTGGTTGAAGATGAACACCGCCGGCCGCTTCTGGGTGAGGTTGTCGCGGCCGAGGACGTTGACCGAGACGCCGTTGGCGGCCAGCAGCAGCTGCGGGAAGGCGGTGGTGAAGAGGTTGACCCCGCGGCGCCTGCTGCGGGTCAGCAGTCCCCAGCTGATGGCCCCGGTTGCGGCGGGCACCAGCGCTCCCATGCCGAGCAGGGTGCGCACCTGTCCCATGACACCGCCGCTACCGCGGCTGTTGAATTGCAGGATCGGCCAGCCGCGCCGCCGCGCGACCGAGGCCATCTTGCCCTCGGGGTTGGTCGGCCGCGGATTGCCGACCAAGTACATCAACGCGACGTCCTCGTCGCCATCGGCGTAGAAGTAGCTGTCCCGCAGGTCGATGTCGTTCTCGGCGGCGAACTTCTGCACCGCGTTGGCCTTGCCCGGCCCCCACAGGATCGGCTTGATCACCTTGCCGGTGAGCACGTCGTCCTCGTCGACCTCGAACTTGTTGGTCAGGGTGTTCTCGATACCGAGGAATCTGGCGACCGGATCGACCTGGATGGTCAGCGCCGACGAGCTGAGGACCACGGTGTGGCCGCGTTCCAGGTGGGCGTGCACCAGTTCCCGCATCTCGGGGTAGATCCGCTTCTCGATCTTCTGGACGAACAGCCGCTCCCCGATCTCCTGGATGTCGCTGAGCGCGCGCCCGCGCAGGGCCTCGGAGGCCTTGGTGATCAGCGATTCGAACTCCAGCCGGCCGAGCTTGTGGTCGAGACCCGCGGCGATCATCGTGATGAGCTCGCCGATGCCCATGTCCCGGCTGCGGAACCGCTCGCGGGTGAGGATGACGGCGGTGAAACCGGCGACCAGCGTGCCGTCCAGGTCGAAGAACGCACCGATCCTCGGCCCCGGCGGGCTGGCCATCACCTCGGCGACCGAGCCGGGCAGACGCATCTCGCGGGATCGCCCGGAGCCGCCGTTGTTCTCGCTCATGAGTAGGACACCGATCCGTTCTTGGGTTGCGCGGAGTCGTCTTCGACATCGGGGAACGACGAGGGCACCACCCGCGGCGGTGGGTCTCCGGCCAACGCCAGCACCTCGTCGAAGCCGCGGCGCAGGCACTCGGCGAACAGGTCCTCGTGCGCGATCGCGGCCCGGTCGTAGCGGGCGGTGATGGTGGCGAACCCGCCGCGCGAGACCAGCACCACCATCATCGCCACGCCCGGCAGCGGCCCGAGGCCGTACTGGCGCAGCACCTTGGCACCGGCGATGTAGGTGTCCCCGGAATACACCGGCACATTGCTGGCCTGCACGTCGGAGGCGATCACCGATCCGCTCATCGCCTCGACCACCGCGTCGGGCAGCAGGCCGAGGACCGGCGCGACGGCGCCGATCATGTCGATGGCCGCCTCTTCGCGGCGCGAGGTCATCTGCTTGCGGATCTTCTGGATCCGCACCGCGGGGTCGGCCACCCCGATCGGCGCCGCGAGGTTCACCCCGGCGAACCGGTTGCCGCCGGCCGGGTCGGCCTCGGCGCGCAGGCTCACCGGAACCGCCATCGGCAGCGAGTTGAGCGGGACGCCGAGCGCCTCGTGGTACAGCCGCAACGCCCCGCACAGGCCGGCCAGGTAGGCGTCGTTGATGGACCCGCCCGCGGCGTGGGCCGCCGCACGCAGTTCGCCGAGCCGCATCTCGATGGCCTCGGTTCGCGACGACAGGCTGCGCCGGCGCAGCAGCGGGGACGGGTCGGCGGCGCGGCCCATCACCCGGCGTCCGGACCGGGCGTAGTCGACGGCGTCCCAGACCGCGGTTCCGGGGCTGCGGACCACCCGGCCGATCAGTGACAGCCCGCCCGCGACCGCGCCGACCACTCCCCCCACGACGGCGCCCGGCAGGTGGTTGAGCCCCTCCCGCATCAGGTCGTTGGGCGTGAGGTCCTGCGGCACCGGCATCGGCGGGTCCGGCTTGGGCGGCGGATTGCGTTCCAGGTCGTAGATCTCCGCGAACATCGCGGTGGCGCCCATCCCGTCGGTGACCGCGTGGCTCAGGTGCAGCAGGGTCGCGGCCTTGCCGCCCTCGAGCCCTTCCACCAGGGTTGCCGTCCACAGCGGCCGGGAGATGTCCAGCGGCGACTGCAGGCTCACCTCGGCCAGGTCGAGCACCTGGCGCAAAGTGCCGGGCTCGGGCACCCGTACCCGGCGGACGTGGAAGTCCAGGTTGAAGTCCGGATCGACCACCCAGCGCGCGGCCGCGGTCGGCAACGTCGGTACGACGACCTTCTGCCGCAGCCGCAGGACCTTGCGGGACGCGTTGTCGAAGGCGCCGCGGAACCGATTCCAGTCCGGGGTGGTGTCGAGGATTTCCAGCGCCATGATCCCCGAGCGGGTCCGCGGGTTGGCCTCCCCACGGTGCAGCAGCATGTCGAGGGCCCCGAGTTCGGAGGGCATTCCGTTTGCGTCGACGGGCCCGCTCATGCCCCTCCTGTCACGTCAGCAACTCACACGAGATTCCAGCACCACGCTAGTCGGCCCGCGGGGGTGACGGGCGTTGATTCTCCCGATCCGGCCGCGGCCCGCCGCAGCTGCGGAAAGTCGTGGTCAAGCGGGGTCAGAAGCCATTGTTGCCGAGTTGGATTCGCGGTCCGGTCGGGCTGCCCCGGAGTGCCGACGACACGCAGGCGGCGCGGGATGTCCTGGGCCGAGTTCAGGGCACGCAGACCGGGGGCAGCAGCAGTAGTACCGGCCACAGTGCCGCGGCCTCCACGAACGCGGCGACTTCAGCCCCGGCCGGCAGCAGCTTCTCCAGACCCACCCGCAGGCGCTCGATGTGCTCGACGTGGAAGAAGGCCCACACGAAGCCGATGAGCAGATAGGGCACGGCCGACCACAGGGCGATCTCGAGGAGGGTGGAGATGCTGACCTGGTAGCCGAGAATCCGCCGTAGCCTGGTCATGACAGCAGAGTCTCACAGCCGTGGGTGGTCCGGGCTGAATCGAGGGGGTGCCGTGCTCGCGAAGCTTCGCCGGATCCTGGACTATCAGCTGAGCGTCGCCGAGCTGATC
The DNA here is from genome assembly GCA_020438865.1 of Mycobacterium sp. Classification (GTDB taxonomy): domain Bacteria; phylum Actinomycetota; class Actinomycetes; order Mycobacteriales; family Mycobacteriaceae; genus Mycobacterium. Next base: position 17,468 of record JAGQTU010000022.1, on the reverse strand, counting down.
GGCATCGGCCTGCTGCTCGGAATCCCTTATCTGGCAATCGGTCTGGTCTGGTCCTCCACCCATACCGAACATCTGCGCGACATGCGGGGCGCCGACCTGGTGGTGTCGTTCCTCGGCTCGATCGCGGCGTGGCCGGTGCTGCTGGTGGCCAACGTCTGCATGACCTGACGTCAGCTGGCCGAACTGACCGCCATGCTCTTCGATGCGGCGGCATGCCGACCATAGCTGATCCCCAGGAAGGCCGCGACGGCCTCAGCCGTCATCTGGCACCGCAGGGTGGCGATGGTGTCGAACGCGTGGTGCGCGTTGGGAATTGCCGCATGCGACACCGCGGTGGCGCCGGCCTCCCGCAGGGCGGTGCAGAATGCCAGCGCCTGCGTCGACGGCACGACGGCGTCGTTCTCGCCGTGCAGGACGAAGAACGGCGGCGCATCGGGATGCACCCGGAACATCGGCGACGCGTCCCGGTACAGCTGCGGGTTGTCGGCGAAGCGGGTCTGCATGACCACGTGCTCGAGCAGCGGCATCATCAGGCCGTGCATGTTGTCGACGTTGGTGAGGTCGTAGACGCCGTAGTGCGGTGCGGCGGCCTGGACCGTCGTGTCGGCGTCTTCGAAACCGGGTTGCAGCCGTTCGTCGCCGGCGGTCAACGCCGCCAATGACGCCAGATGACCGCCGGCCGAGCCGCCGGTGATGGCGATGAAGTCCGGGTCCCCGCCGTATCGGGCGATGTTGGCGCGCACCCAGGCGATGGCACGTTTGACGTCGATGATGTGTGTGGGCCAGGCGTTGCGCGGGCTCCTGCTGTAGTTGATCGACACGCAGATCCAGCCGAGCTCGACCATCCGGTTCATCAGCGGATAACCCTGGCCGCGTTTGTCGTTGACCGACCACCCGCCGCCGGGCACCTGGATCAACACCGGGGCCCGGTAACCGTCGGGCAGGTCGGGCCGGCGCCAGACATCGAGCAGGTGGCTGCGCCCACCCGGTCCGTAGGGGATGTCGGTGGTGGTCGCCGAGTAGCGGCGGCGATGCCGCATGGCGTCGACGAGGCCGCCCACCCGGGGCTGGCGCGCCGTGTACGGCTCGAGGGGGTGGTGAACGGCGTCCCGGTAGCCGTCTCCGAAGGTTTCCCGCAGCGCGGTGTCCAGCACCGTGTCGGCTCGCCTTCCGGCCAACTCGCAGGCGATCCGCTCCACCGGTGAGACGCCGACCACCGACAGGGCGTGCCCGGTGAGCACGTGCGGTGCGAACTCGGTGGACAGCCAGCCGAGTATCCAGCCGGCCGCGTGCGGCGAACCGCGCAGCAGCAGCGAACCGGTGTGGAACGCCCGGCTACAGCACGCGCTGACCTCGTCGATCATGCTGCTCATCAGGCTGTCGGACTCCCTCGACATCTCGGTGGCCACGGCATTTGCCAGACCGCCCGTGCGGTCCGCAAGCGTGGCGCGGGCCGCGAATCAGACACTAGCCAATCACGGTCGATACCAACATGATTTCCCGTCGCGGCTTATACATTCATAGCGTTGTCGCAGGCCAGGAGGCATGACTTCACGACACGAAAGCATTAGCTCGCCCGAGTCGCGGTTCGGACTTTCGCACCTGAGCGAGCCGCAGTCGCCACTGGGCCCTGCAACCCGACCTTTGGTCTGTGATTAAAGGGCCGCCCCACCACGCCCGATACACTGACGGACGCGTTGCCTCCGTAGCTCAGTTGGATAGAGCAAGGGCCTTCTAATCCCTAGGTCGCAGGTTCGATTCCTGCCGGGGGCGCCACCTGACCAGGGATTATGCGGTTATCCGGGTCTGACTGGAGTGCTGCGGCCACGGCCGACACCGCCTGGCGGGGCGGCACTCGCCCTTCTGTGCGACGGCGGCACTCAGCATGGCCGGCCACGGCGCCTGATCTGCGCACCGTCAGCCAGGCAGATCGACCTGTCAGAGAGGATTGAGGTCGTCGTAGTGGTGGCCGTACTCGCGAGGGCCCTGGTGGCTGGGCACTGAAAACCGATGGCGCGTAGTGGTCTTGGGGCGCGGCGCGCGGCGGTCGAACTTCATCATTGCAACCGCCGATGTGCCGAAGAAGACCAGGGAGAAAGCGACGACGACGAGCGTACCGAGCACTGAGCCTCCTTTTGTCACCGCCGTCGGTGGTAGGCGAGAAATATGATTCACCTCGCTTTGGCAGCCAAAACCTACTTTATGTCGCTTTTGACCGCTTGCTCCAGGGACTCGGGAACCCACCTCCAGGGACGAAAGTCCTTCATTGGGCAACGACCTTGTCCAGCAGGTTCAGAACACCACGTCCGCACGGCCAAGTCGGGCTCCGCGCTCGGTTCAGGCGGATCGAGCCGCGACGATGCATACTGACGTCACCGAAAATAATGTTGGGGCGCGCGCCGGAGGGTCGGAACTGTGGCGAAACAACCCAGGGCTGAGGTCACTCGACAGGTGATCATGGACGCCGCCGTCGAGCTTTTCGACGAGGTGGGCTACGGCGAAACCACGCTGACCGCCATCATCGAGCGGGCCGAGACCACCAAGGGCGCGTTCTACTACCACTTCGCGGACAAGGAAGCGGTGGCCAGCGCGATCATCGACGAGGGTGGGGTGCGGGTCGAGAAGGCGACCCGCCGCATCACCGACTCCCCGTCGGCCGGGCTGGAGAAACTCATCCGAGCCACCTTCGCAATTGCCGAACTGTCCACCAACGACCAAATCGTCCGGTCCGGATACCGACTCCGGCAGGGCCTGTACCAAATCAGCCCGGCGGGGTCACGAAGTTACATAGAGCGAATGAGCCACTACGTCAAAGCAGCGCACGATGCCGTGTTCGAGGGCGATGTGTGCGACGACATCGACCCGGACGAACTGTTCGAGCTGCTGCACACCATGGACCTCGGCTGCCATCTACTCTCGGATGCCCTCAACGATGACTTGTTCGCTCATGAGGCCCGAGCGTGGCGAATGATGTTGCGCGGCATCGTGCCGACGGACAAGCTGCCCTACTTTCAGGAGTTCGTCACCCGAATTGCACGGCAGTACACTCAACCCGAGTAGGTAGCGCCCCACCCCAACCAGAACGCAATTCGCAAAAAATGCTGTGGCGCAGCATGTTTCAGCTGGTCGGCGTCGCCCCGAGAACGCGCTGCAGATCGCCCTTCATGGCCTGCAATTGCGAACCCCAATAGCCCCAGCTGTGGGTTCCACTCGGGGGAAAGTTGAACACCGCATTGCGGCCGCCGGCGGCCAGGTACTTCCGCTGGAACTCCTTGTTGGTGTCCAGGGTGATGTTCTCCAGATAGCCGGCGGCGAACAGGCCGCCCGCGGTCGGGTCGCCGTCGCTGTCCAGATCGGAGGGGGCGCCGGTGCCGCAGTAGATCCAGATCGCGGTACCGTTGGCCACCAGTCGGCCCACGTTGACCATCGGGTCGTTACGGCGCCACGCCGGATCGCTTGTCGGGCCCCACATGTCGAAGGCCCGATAGCCGCCGGCATCCTTCATGGCCACCCCGATCAGCGTCGGCCACAGACCGATGGACGGATTGAGGAAGCCCGACAGGGAGGCCGCGAAGATGAACTGGGTGGGGTGCCAGATCGCGAGCGTCAGCGCGGAACCGCCCGACATCGACAGGCCGACCACAGCGTTTCCGGTCGGGGCGATGCCCTTGTTCGCGGCCAGGTAGGTCGGCAACTCCTGGGTCAGGAAGGTCTCCCACTTGTACGTCAGCGTGCCGGCACTGCCGGCCGCGGGTTGATACCAGTCGCTGTAGAAGCTCGACTGACCGCCGACGGGCATGACCAACGACAATCCCGACTGGTAGTACCACTCGAAGGCGGCGGTGTTGATGTCCCAGCCGTTGGCATCGTCCTGGGCCCGCAACCCGTCCAGCAGATAGACCGCGTGCGGGCCGCCGCCCTGGAACTGCACCCGGATGCTGCGGCCCATCGCCGGCGACGGCACGTCCAGCAGTTCGACGGGCAGACCGTCCCTGGAGTACGCGGCAGCGGGCGCCGTCAGCCCGATCAGCGTGAGCACGCCGGAAAGCAGCGCTATGACAGCGACCGCCGCGGCCCGGCGCACCCAGGACACGGCTGAGGTCTCGAGGGACACCACCACACCGTGCAAGCTAGCAACCACCGGCCGAAAGCCCGACCCGGCAACGCGGCCCGTAACTGCCTTGTTATCAAAGCATTAGGCGCTCGATAGCGATCAGGGGAAGTCGATGTAGCGACCCACCCCGGCCGCCGCGGCGCGGTCGAGCACCAGCGAACTCAGCGCGATGTCGTCCATAGCGATCCCCATGTTGAGGAACATGCGCCGTCCGGTGGTGGGGACCGCGACCTTGCCGGCGACCACGGAAGCCAGGTCGGTGGTGGGCTTGGGCAGTCCGGAGAAATACATGTCGATGACCGAGTTGTACTGGCCGGGGTCGTCGACGCTGTAGATCACTGCGTTGTCGAACGCGGCCTGCGCCATGGCATCGGCATAATCGACCGGCAGCAACAATGCGTTGGGATCGGTGTTGGCGCAGTCGATCTTCGGGTCGAGCGGGACGGTGATGGTGGTGATGACCAGGTCCGCTCCCTCGACCGCATCGATGGGGCTCTCGGCGACCCGCGTCGCCCGGTCCCCGGTGTTGTCGAGCAGTTTCTGTGCGACGCCGTCGACGTAGTCGTAGGCGGTCACCTGTGTCAGCCCCGGGTGTACCTCGAGCGCGACCTCCAGGTGGCGGCGACCCTGCAGCCCGCAGCCGACGATCGCCAGATGCTTGGGATCACCCGGCACGTGTCGCATCGTCACCCCGGAGACGCCGGGCGTCCGCATCTCGGTGATCCATCCGCCGTCCAGCAGTGCGATCGGCCGGCCGGTCTCGGCGTCGTTCATGATCACCGCACCGTAGATGTAGGGCAGGCCCTTGGCGTGGTTGCCTTCATAGCCGGCCACCCATTTGATGCCGATGCGGTCCGAGCCGCCCAGATAGGCCGGCATCGCGTGGATGAAGGCGGAGTCGCCCCGGGACGTGACCTTGGGCTTGGGCGGGTTCTGCACCAGACCGCGCGACTTCTGCAGGAAGGCGTCCTCGAGAACATCGATGATCTCCGCCCAGGTCAGCCCCAGTCCCACGAGGTCGGCACGGTTCAGGACCAACATCTGATCGTCACTCATGCGAGAGACCGTAGCGTGCCGGGCGCCGTCCTACCGGGCAACTCCGTGCAGGAACATGTCGGGAACCTGCTCGACGTAGTCGGCGCCGATGGGATTGTCGACGAACAGCACATCGAAATTGATGGCGGCGGCCGGCATCCGGGTCGCGGCCCTCACGGGTCGAGGCGATGCTGACGGCGGCCTCGAACGCCATCGCCAGATCACCCCGCAAGGTGCCGGTGTCGGGGATGGGAATCACCGATTCGGAACTGGACAGCACCGCGTCCATCAACAGAATGCGGCGGCCCCCCCACATCGTGATGATCAAGTCGGGTTCGACATCGGCCCGCTTCCGGACGCGGTCGACCGTGAACCGATCGATACCGCGGTCGACGAGTTCATCGAAGGCGGTTTGAAGCACCATCTGCCGGATATTCTCTGCGGCGGCATCATCGGGCTTCGTCACCAGCTGCACCTCCAAACGCCGACAGCGTCTGAAACTGAATCGCACCCCCGACGGCAGGTTAGAACACAGCGGTCCCGCCAATAAGCCGAAAGGTACGGAACTAGCCGGCGGGCTGAGCGTCCACAGCCACCGGCGGTGTGACCGCCCGCGGCCCGAAGCGCCGGTGCAGCCAATCGAGGAACATCACCGCCCACACCGCCAGCACGAAGCCCGACGCAAGGGCGGGCACCGGTGCATTTCGGTTGATGTAGCTGAAGAACCATGTCCCCAGCAATGCCGCCAGAACGGCCAACCGAAGGTCGCCGTCCAGGACCGTCGCCGTACCCAGCGCCGCGAGCACGGCGTTGAAGCCCACGAACCCGGCATTGATCTCCCCGCCGGTGGTCCCGACGTGCGCGGCTATCGCCACCGCGATGAACGCGGCGAGCAAGGCGATCACCGCATGACGCCAGTTGCTCACCAGCAGCCCGAGGAAGAAGCACACCCCGGTCAGGATCGCGGGTGCGAAAAGCGTCGCGCCCAGCGCTGCCACCAGGGCGGCGCCCCACTTCACGTCCTCCACCGGCCACGGCCCGAAGTCGAGTTTGATCAACTCCGGCCGGGCATCGGCGATGAACCAGATGATCCAGAACGTCAGGATGAACGGGGCGGCCAGGAACGGGATCGGCAACCACCTCCCCATCGCCACCGCGATCACGGCGACCACCGCGGCCAGCACCATCACCCACACCCACAGCGCGAGGTCGGGTTGGTAGAAGTTGCCCATCGCCAGTCCCATCAGGCCCGAGTTGAAGCCGAACAGGCCCAGATCCAGCAGTGTGCGGTCGGCCTTGAGCAACCGGGCGACAACGGTTGCGATGAACACCGACAGCACGTAGAACACCGCCATGCGCCAGCTGAATGTCAGCACCCCGATGACGAACAGCAGGCCGGTGATCTCGTTGGCCTGAAAGGCGCACTGGGAGAAGCCGCGAAGGTACTGCCGCCAGAACGGGAGCGTGCCGTGTTTGGCCTCGGGTAGCACGTTCTTGCCCAGGACGGTCATGAGACCCCCTCCGCCGCCGTGTATGACCGCCAGCCCTGGTGCTCGGTGATCTCGCGCTGTCCCTCCACCAGGGCCGGTTCACCGATCACTCCGAGCACGATCGAGCCGTCCTCGAGCCGAACCTTGCCGATCGAAAGCCCGGGCGGTTCGTTGAGCAGGATCCCGGCGAGGCCGGCGGCGGGTACCGACCACACCTCCACCGCGACGGCCACGCCGGAGGAGTCGGTCACGCGGATCATCGCCGGGTGGTCGTCGTTGATCGTCCAGAGTCGGTACACGGGTTCGGTTCTGGTCTCGCGGACGAAGGTGGCGCCGGCGGCGGCCATGTTGGCCGAGAGCTTCAGACCGCGCATCAGGGTGCCGTTCACCGCCAGCAGGACCGCGCCGGTGTCCGGTTGCGGAGCCTCGGTAGCCGCCGTGGGTGCGCCGACGATCCGGGTTCCGGACTCGCCGGCCAGGATCGCCGGAATCTCCTCGGCCGCGCCGATCACGCCGGTGGAGCCCGGTGTGCTCGCCACGAAATCCGCGACGGCCTCGACCTTGGGCTCCATCGAGCCCTTGCCGAACTGTCCCGAGGCGATGAACTTGCGTGCCTCTTCGACGGTGATGCTTTCCAACCAGCGCTGCTGGGGCGTGCCGAAGTCGATGGCCACCCGCGGCACCCCGGTGGGGATCATCAACAACTCGGCGTTGAGGTCATGGGCGAGCAGACCGGAGGCGATGTCCTTGTCCACTACCGCTTCCACGCCGACCACCGTGCCGTCGGGTTCCACGGACACCGGGATACCGCCGCCGCCGACGGCGACGACGATCGCGCCGCTGTCCAACAGTTGGCGGATCACCGGGGTCTCGAGAATCGCGGTGGGCCGGGGTGAGGCGACGGTGCGCCGCCATCCCCGGCCGGCGTCCTCGGCGATGGTCCAGCCCATGGTGGCGGCCATCTCCTTGGCCTTGGCCTCCGCCAGGAACGAACCGACCGGCTTGGTGGGGTTCTGGAAGGCGGGGTCCTCCAGGCTCACCACCGAGTGGGTGACCACCGCAACCACCGGACGGGACAGGCCGCGCCGGGACAGTTCGTTACGCAATGCCTTGACGAACATGTAGCCGATAGCGCCCTGGGTGTCGGCCACCGCATAGTCGACGGGAACCGGGTCGACCTCTGCCTCGGCGAGTTCGGAGCGCCGCAGGATGAAACCCACCTGCGGGCCGTTGCCATGGGAGACAACGAGTTTCCAGCCCTGCTCGACCATGTCGATGAGCGGCGGCACCGTCCGGCTGACCGTCTCGTACTGCTGCGGGATGGAATCGTGCTCGGCGTCGGTGACCAGTGCGTTGCCGCCGAAGGCGACGATCGCGGTCTTCACTTCCCGCCTCCCAGACTCGCGGCCAACGCGCCGATGGCGTCGTTGAAGCACGCCATCGGCGCGGTGGTGATGCCCGCCCCGATCTGCCCGACGCCGGCTTCCCGGTGGGCGATACCGGTGTTGATGATCGGCAGCACCCCGGAATCGGCGACCAATCGGGCATCGATGCCGGCGGGTGTTCCGCCGAAGTTCAGCGGCGGCAACGTGAATGCCGGGTTCGTGCCCAAGGTGATGGTCAGCATGCGCCGGCTGTTGGCCGTCGCATCGGCGGGCGTACCACCGACGAACTGGACGATGGCGGGCGACGCGGCCATCGCGAAGCCACCCAGCCCGTTGGTCTCGGTGATCGCCGAGTCCCCGAGGTCGGCCGCCGCGTCTGCCACCGTATAGCCCGGGAAGTACAGCCCGTCAACGGGATTGGCCGGCGCCTGGAACCACTGGTCGCCGGTGCCGCTGAGCTTGATGCCGAAGTTCACGCCGTTGCGCGCCATCACGGTGACCATGCTGCTGCCGGGAACACCGGCGGCGGCGTCGGTCATCGACTTGCACGCCGCCATCGAGATGTTCAGGAAGAAGTGGTCGTTGCCGGAGACGAAGGCCAGGGCCTTGCGCACCGCCTCGGCGGCGACCCCGGAGTCCAGCAGCGCCAACGTGAGCCGCTTGAACAGCAGCGCCGAGGCCGCGGCGTTGCGGTTGTGCAACTCGTCGCCCATGTGCAGGGCCTGGGCCATCAGCGGTTTGAGGTCCGGGTCAGCCAGTCCGCGCACCGCGACCTGCATGGTGTCGAAGAACTCACCGCCCAGCCAGCGCAGGCGGTCCAGCACCTCCGGCGAGTTGGCGCCGAACCGCAGCACTTTGCCCAGGCCCTCGTTGAGGTTGCAGTACGCCCGGTTTCCGGCCGCGGTGTTCTCGACCACCCACACCGGCATGGACGGGCTGATGATGCCCGCCATCGGCCCGACCGCGCTGTGCTCGTGACATGGCTCGAGGGTCACCGCGCCGCTCTCGGCAAGCTTCTCGGCTGCCTCGAGATCGTCGGCCCAGCCCTCGTAGAGGATGGCGCCGGCAATGGCTCCCCGCTGCGGTCCGCACATGTCCGGCCAGGCGATCGGCGGCCCGGAGTGCAGGATGCGCCGCTCCCCCGGCCCGAGCCCGGCGATCGCCTCGCCCGCCCGCACCAGGTCGACCAGTCGGGGCTGCGCGGCCAGATACCGGTCGTAGGCGACGCGGTTGGCCTCCTCGAGGCGCGGGTCGCCGACGAGGGTGGCCAGCGTCCAGCCCAGGGCCGCGTCGGCGCCCGCCGGCGGCGCCCAGGTGATGTTCATGACCTGGCCGGCGGCGGCGGTGATGTTGTTGGCGAAGCCCTGCAGGCCGATGTTGACGACCTTCAAGTCCTCTGCGAAGAGCTTCTTCATGTGCTGGCTCCCTGACGCTCGGCGATCAGCGTTGCCGACCAGACCGCGGCCTCGGCATTGCTGGAGGCGACCAGGACCCCGGCCGCCTTCAGTCCCGCAACGGCTTTGGCGCGGTCCTGCGGATCGAGTTCGGTTCCGCACACGTAGCCGATGAACGCGACGGTCCGGCCTTCGGCGCGGGCCTTCGCCCGGGCGGACCCGATGATCGCGAGCAGTTCGGCGGTCGGGTCGTCGGCCGATCCGTAGCCGAGCACGATGTCGAACAACACCACCGCTGTGGTCGGGTCGGCGACCTCGTCGCGGATGCGGGCGTCCTTCTGGGACGGATCGATCATGGGATGCGGCCTGCCCTGAGTGAATTCGTCGTCGCCCATGTCGACGATCGTGTTCTCCTGGCTGACCCGGATATCGGACAGCGCGGTGTTGCCCTTCACCGGCGTGTTGGAGTAGCCCGAGATTCCGAACGAGCGATGCACCAGTTGCGCCTCGTAGCAGAAGGTGCCGCCGGAGAAGATCCCCCGAACGTAGCGCTGGCTCGGCGCCATCGCCCGGGCGAGATCGGACAGCGTCCTGCGGGTCTCGTTGGACAGCGCGATCTCGGTCGAACTCGGCTGCTCGCCGCGGGCCAGTGCCACGGCCATGTCGGCGGCCTGCGCCAGGTAGGCCGCGCCGTACACGCCGTTGCGGGTGATCGACGCCGGGTCGGCGCCCAGGAAGATCACCACGACCGGTTTTTCGCTCGCCTCGGCGGCCGCCAGCACCTTCGCCGCCACATCGGGCGAGGGTGGTTTGGACACCAGGACGATGACCGATGTGGCGGGGTCGCCGTCGAGGGCAGCCAGGCCGTGCAGCATCGAGATGCCGCCGATGGCGTCGGCGAGGTCGTGCCCGCCGGTGCCGAGCGCCTGGGAGACCCCCGACCCGTTCTGGTGAATGCGAACCGTGACCTCCTGGGTACCCGTCCCCGAGGCCCCGACCACCCCGATGGGACCGCGGCGAACCACGTTCGCGAATCCCAGCGGGATGCCGTTGACGATCGAGGTGCCGCAGTCCGGGCCCATCACCATCAGATCGGCGTCGCGGGCGTACTGCTTGAGCGCCAACTCGGCGGCGGGGGTGACGTTGTCGCTGAAGATCATCACGTCCAGGCCGAGTCGCAGCGCTTTGAGCGCCTCGGCCGCCGCGTAGTCGCCGGGCACCGAGATCAGCGCGAGGTTCAGCGCCGGATCCTTGCCGACGGCCATCTGGATGCTGGTCGTCGGCGCGGCAGCGGCGGTCTCGTCACCACCGTCGCCGGGCGCGGCGGACAGCAGTTTGTCGGCGAGGGCGATCGCCTCTTCGCAAGCCTCCTCGGTGCCCGAGACGGCGACCACGAGGTCGTTGGGCCGGACTTCGAATGTTCCGAGCCCGGCCTGGGCGAGGTTGTCGACGTTGGTCGCCGACGCCATGACCACCGACGCGGCCTCGATGCCCGGTATCGCGGTGACCTGAGCCGAGACCGTCATCAAGGACACCGAGTCCTTGTAGAGGTTGGGGTAGAACCGTGAGCCGATACTCATCGGACGGCTATGCGGTGGCGGCGAGGAAGCGGTCGGAGTCGGAGACCCAACCGAAGATGGCCCCCTGCGCCTTGATCATCTCCAGGCCGACCCGCTGGAACTCCGGGAAGTACGACGCCACGCAGTCGCTGAGTACCACGCACTCATAGCCGCGGTCGTTGGCCTCCCGGACCGTGGTGTGGACGCAGACCTCGAGGGTCACCCCGCACACCACCAGCGTCTTGATCCCGCGGTCGAACAGGATCTGTTGCAGGTCGGTGGCGTGGAAGGAGCCCTTGCCCGGCTTGTCGATCACCGGTTCACCCTCGATCGGGTAGAGCTGGTGGATGATGTCGTGGCCCTGCTCGCCGCGGACCAGGATGCGGCCCATCGGGCCGTCCTCGCCGATGAAGGTCTTGCCACCGCGGGTCAGCTTCGCTGCCGGACAGTCGGTCAGATCCGGACGATGGCCTTCCCTGGTGTGCACGACGAACATCCCGATCTCACGGGCCCGCTGGAGCACCCGCTGGATCGGCTCGACCGCCGCCAGCAGCAGTGAGGTGTCGTTGCCCAGCGCCTCGCCGAAACCACCCGGTAGCACGAAGTCGCGCTGCATGTCGATGATGACGAGGGCGGTGCTGTCGACCTCGAAGTCCAACGGGAAGGGCTCAGCGTCAATCGTGGCCATCGGATATCCCTTCGAACGGGGGCCGAACCTCGGCCACGTGTCAGCCCCCCTCGCACATTGAATATTCGCCGCAGTCAATTTCGGGCGGATTGGCGAAAAATTCTCCCGCTATTCGTCCGCCGGTCGGTGGCCGAGCAGCGCACAGTCAGTGCCGAAACCCACCGACTAGCCTGATCTCCCATGGCAGCTTTGGTTCTCTATGACGTCCGTGACCGGGTCGCGCTGATCACCGTCAACGACCCCGACCGCCGCAACGCCGTCACCGCGGAGATGTCCGAGCAGCTGAGCGACGCGGTGAATCGTGCCGAGACCGATCCCTCGGTCAACGCCGTCGTCGTCACCGGGGCGGGCAAGGCGTTCTGCGCCGGCGCCGATCTGTCCGCTCTGGGCGCAGCGGCGCGGGACGGCCTCGAGCGGATCTATGCGGGATTCATGGCCGTCGGACGCTGCACGCTGCCGACGATCGCCGCGGTCAACGGTGCCGCCGTAGGTGCGGGACTGAACTTGGCCCTGGCCGCCGATGTGCGCATCGCCGGACCGCATGCGGTGTTCGACGCGCGCTTTCAGAAGCTCGGGATCCATCCCGGGGGCGGAGCCACCTGGATGTTGCAGCGCGCAGTGGGTCCCGAAGTCGCCCGGGCGGCGCTGTTGTTCGGGATGAGCTTCGACGCCGTCGCCGCCGCGGGGTACGGCCTGGTGCTCAAGGTGGCCGAGGATCCGGTGGCCGCCGCCCTGGAACTGGCGGCCGGCCCCGCGGCGGCCCCGCGGGACGTGGTGCTGGCCACCAAGGCGTCGATGCGCGCCACCGCGATCCCGGGCTTCGTCGACACCGATCACCACGAGGCGGCCAAGAACATCGAGTTGGGCCCGCAGGCGGAGTCCATCGAGTCGCCGGAGTTCAAGGCGCGACTGGCGGCCGCGCGCCGGCGCTGACCTCAGGCGGCGAACGTGCGCAGCAGCTCCGAATTCAGCCAAACCTCCACCGGCCCCAATCCGGTCCGCGGCGTCCCGGGCATCGGCGGCGCGACCGAGTGGTGATGCGCGCCAGTCGGGGTAGTGAATTCCGCTGTGTGCCTACCGCTTTGGTCGAAACCCGGGGTGACCACCCAGCGCGACGACTCCTTGGCGTAATTGCATGCGGCGCAGAGGCCGAGACCGTTGGCTGCGCTGGTTGGCCCGCCGTTGCGATGAGGTTGTGCATGGTCCCGGTGCCGGATCGGTGCGTCGCAATACGGAGTCCGACAACACTGATCGCGCAGGCCGATGAAATCGGTGAGCCCCTTGGGAAACAGCCGCGACCGAGACTCGAGCGCCACCAGCGCGCCGCTGGCCGGACTGGCGTAGAGCCGCCGCAGCGTGGCACGCGAGCGCTGGTCAGTCACCGCGTCGGTGATGAGCTTCTGCGCGACGGCGGACGGTACCGAGCCATACCCGGCGATGACCGCCGAGCCGTTCTCGACGCCGAGGAGCGCCTGATCGGAGATCACGACGTTCACGGCGACGGGCACCGCCTGCCCCGCCGGCTGTCCGCTGACCCGTTCAACCAGCGTGTCGGCCATCACCTGACCGCGTGAGCGGCCGTCAAAGCAGACGTCGGCCTCCCGTTTGAGTGCGGCGTAGACAGATACACCCTGAGCCATCGGCAGCAACGCGGTCACGTAGGTCATCGTGTCCGGCGCCGGGCGAATGGTGACCACGCGGTCGTTCTCCGCCCTGGCGGCGCGGTCCACCACCGCATGTGGATCCAGACGGTAGGCGATCGCCTTGGCCGCCACGGCCAGCGCGGCGTCACCCATGCCATCCAATTCGCTGGTATCGCGGCACATTTCCTCGTCCAGCCGCCGCCTGTCCTCGACGTCCAGACAGGCCGATTCCCGCACGAGGATGGTCGCCCGCCACTCCGAGAGCGCACCCTGCTCCAGGGCGGCGAGGGTGTGGGGCATTTCGTGCACCAAGGCCTTGGCGAGGCCGAGGTGCCTGCCACCGCGCACCGGTGAATCGCGCCGGGCCAGAGCCACCTCCGCCGCCACGCCACGTCCACGCCGTTGGGCGGGGACACCGGCCGCCTCCTCGGCGGACCGGCGCGCGGCGTCGAGTGCCGCGGTCAACCGCGCCTGACCTGCGGCTGCGGCCGCCTTCAATCGCTCCAGCGCCGCTATTCGATCGATCAATGTCGGCTCATCGGCCGACAAATCGACGCCGATCAATTCTTCGAACATGTGTTCGACGATAGCGCGGGGGCGGACAATTTCCCAACAGCGCGACCGCCTACACGTCGAGCAGTGCTGTCTCCGGCGACTCGATGAGCCCCCGCAGGTCGGTGAGGAAGGCCGCCACCTGCGCGCCGTCGGCGATCCGGTGGTCGAAGGCGCAGGTCAGCGTCATGGTGGGGCGGGCCACCACGGCGTCGTCCACCACCACCGCCCGGGGTTTGAGCGATCCCATGCCAAGGATGGCGGCCTCGGGGTAGTTGATGACGGGCACGCCCTCGTCCAGCCCCAAGGCGCCGAAGTTGGACACCGTGAAGGTCGAGTTGCCCAGTTGCGCCGGTGCCAGCGTGCCCGCCCTGGCCCCAATGACGAGGTCGTCAACGCCGGCCGCCAACTCCCGCGTGGTACGCAGCTGCGCGTCATCGATCACCGGCACGACGAGACCCCGTTCGGTGGCAACGGCGAAACCCAGTCGGATGCCGCGGTGGGTGCGGATCTGCGGTCCGTCGTCGGTTTCCACCCAGGACGCGTTCAGCATGGGGTGCCGGCTCAGGCTGAGCACCGTGAACCGCAACGTCAGGACAAACGGGGTGACCCCCAGCCCGTCCCGAAGCCGCAGCAACGCCGTGCAGTCCACCTGCACGCTGGCGTGGGCGTCCGGGATCTTGCTGCGCGACAACACCATCTGCGCGGCCATTCGGGCCCGAACGCCCTGCACCGGAACGGCTTCCGGCTGGGTGCCCGCAGCCGCCAGCACCTCCGCGCTGCTGATGATGCCCTCCTCCGAGGCGGGCCGTACGGCCCTCAGGTCGACGGCGAGCTCGGCGGCGAGCTTGCGGACCTTGGGCGCGGCCCGTGGCCGGCGGCGGCTGACGTCCATGGCCTCGTCGGTTCCGTAGCCGACCAGCACCGGCTTCCGGTTCGGGGAGCAACCGTTGGTGGCTGCGGGCACGCCCGTGGCGATGCGCACCAACAACGTTCCCACCGGCAGGGTTTCACCTTCGGCACCACCGAGTGCGACCACACGTCCGGCGTAGGGGCTGGGGATCTCCACCTCCGCCTTGTTGGTCTCGACGGTGCACAGCGTCTGGTTGAGCGTCACCTCGTCGCCGACGGTGACGGCCCACCCGGTGATCGTGGCGTCCTGCAGCCCCTCCCCCAGGTCGGGGACGAGGAAGTCGCGGCTGCCGTCGTCGTTGCTCATGGCCGTCGCAGCGTCTTCTCGATGCAGTCCAGCAACCGGTCGACGCCCGGTAGCCAGATCTTCTCGAGTCGAGCCGGCGGGTAGGGGGTGTCGAACCCGGTCGCCCGCAACACCGGTGCCTCCAGGTCGTAGAAGAGCTCTTCGGAGATTCGGGCCGCCAATTCGGCACCGAAGCCCAGCGTGCGTGGCCCCTCGTGCATGACGACCGCCCGGCCGGTCTTGGCGATCGAGGCGGCGACGGTGTCGAAGTCCAGTGGATTCAGCGACCGCAGGTCGATCACCTCGATGCCCCAATCATGCTGCTGGGCAGCCAGTTCCGCGGCGTGCAGGGCGGTCCCGACCAGCCCGCCGTAGGTCACCACGGTGACATCGTCACCGGGACGGCGGATCGCGGCGCGCCCGATTGGCGGGGCGGGCACCGTGAGGTCGACGGCTTCGCGTTCCCAGTAGCGGCGCTTGGGCTCGAGGTAGATCACCGGATCCCGCGAGGCGATCGAATGCCGCAGCAGCCAATACGCATCCGACGGGGTGGACGGCACGACGACCTTCAGGCCGGCGGTGTGGGCCCAGTAGGTTTCGGTGGACTCCGAGTGGTGCTCTACGGCGCCGATGCCGCCGAACGACGGAATGCGCACCGTGACCGCCATGTCCACCGCGCCGCGGGTGCGCATCCGGTACTTCGCGAGGTGGCTGACGATCTGGTCGAAGGCCGGGTAGGAGAAGCCGTCGAACTGGATCTCCGGAACCGGCACGAATCCCCGTACGGCCAGGCCGACGGCGACGCCGATGATGGCGGCCTCGGCCAGGGGGGTGTCGAAACACCTTTGCTCACCGAAGGTTTCGGCCAGTCCTTCGGTCACCCGGAACACCCCGCCGAGGGTGGCGACGTCTTCGCCGAAGACCAGCACCCGCTCGTCGGCCGCCATCGCGTCGTGCAAGGCCCGGTTGATGGCCGCGGCCATAGTGAGGCCGGTGACCGCGGGCAGATCGGTCAACAACCGTCTGATCGGCTCCGGGTCGTCGCCGCCGCACATCGCCGGTCGCTCGATGATCTGCGTCATCTCAGGCCTCCTTCGCCAACTCGGTGAGAAGCTGGCGCCTCTGCGCCGCCAAGGCCGGCGTGATCTCGGCGTACACGTGGTCGAACAACTCCCCCGGGTCCGGGTCGGGCCCGTCGATCACGGCGGTGCGGGCTTCGGCGCGCAACCGCGCCGAGCGGGCGGCGGCGCGCTGCTCGACGCGTTCGGTCCACACGCCGGTGCGCTCCAGGTAGGTCCGGTAGCGGCTGATCGGGTCCCGCGCCGCCCATTCCTCGACCTCTTCGGCGCTGCGGTATCGGCTCGGGTCGTCGGAGGTGGTGTGCGGTCCCATCCGGTAGGTGATGGCCTCGATCAGCGTAGGGCCCTCGCCGGCGCGAGCACGGGCGGCGGCCTCCGCCATCACCGCGTAGCAGGCCAGGACGTCGTTGCCGTCGACAATGATGCCTGCCATCCCGTATCCGGCCGCCCGGGCGGCGATCGACGGCGCGGCGTGCTGGCGGTGCACCGGCACCGAGATGGCCCACTGGTTGTTCTGCACGTAGAACACACAGGGCGCCTTGGTGACCGCGGCGAGGTTCAGTGCCTCGTGGGTGTCGCCCTCGCTGGTGGCGCCGTCGCCGAGGAACGCCACGGTCACCGAGTCCTCGCCGAGCCGCTGGGCGGCCATGGCGGCGCCGACGGCGTGCAGGGTGTGGGTGGCGATGGGGATGGCGATCGGGGCGCAGCATCTCTCGGTGAACTCCAGCCCGCCGTGCCAGCTGCCACGCCACATGGCGGCCATCTGGGTGGGGGTTATGCCACGCACCAGGAAGGCACCGAGTTCGCGATACTGCGGGAACAGCCAGTCCGTCTTGCGCAGGCAGGCGACGGCGCCGACCTGGGCGGCCTCCTGGCCGCGGCACGCCGCGTAGAGGGCCAGCTCCCCCTGGCGTTGCAGGTTGACCCATTCGCCGTCGAGGTCGCGGGTGACGACCATGGTCTCGTAGAGCCAGGTCAGAAGCTCTGGTGGCAGGTCTCGGCGGTAGCGGTCCTCCGCAGTCGCGGTCCCGTCAGGTGCGATCAACTGCACCGGCTGTCCCATACCGCCTCCTCCGGTCACCGGCATGTTCGGCCGGCCACGACCTCAGGGTCTGCTCAGTGCGGAGGCGGTCAGAGCAAAACCCGTGGTGGCGGGGTGCCAGCTAGCGGCCGGGGTCGGGCGCAAGCTGGACGATGCGCTCTGCTCGCCGCAGCACCGGGGCATCCACCATTATGCCCTCGAACTGGAAGACGCCACGCTCTTCGTGTGCCGCCGCGAGCACGTGTCGTGCCCACTCGACCTGCTCGGGGCCGGGTGCGTAGCCGTCCCG
>JAGQTU010000225.1 GCA_020438865.1 Mycobacterium sp. | reverse complement strand
CAGGTGTGCTAGTTCGATTGCACCCCAGGATAATCCGGCTGCCAGCAGCAGAGCGGTCAGCGTGCCCAACAGCGCCGCACTGGTGCGCAGACTGACCCCGTGTGCCAGATAGATGACCGCGTAGAGGATGGCGGCCGAGGCCACCAGCGCCACCGGCACGGCCGGGGCGCCGTCCCGGAGGGCGGGTAGCAGGAAAACCACCAGGACACCGAAGGCGACGATAATGCCGACCATCGCCCGCAGACCGCGCCAACGTGCCACCGCGACGATGACGATGGCGAAGGTCAGCGCCAACCCGATCAGCGGCCAGGTGCGCTCGTAGTCGTAGAACCCGTAGCTGGTGGTCCCTTGGCTGTCGACCTGGCGGATGATCCGGATATTTTCACCGGCAAGGAGATTCGGCTGGCCCGGCCCCGGGGTGAATTCGAGTTGGGTGGTGGCCCCGCTGTTGGGGCCGGAGTCGATACCGATCTGGTTGAGCACGCACTGACCACTGCCGGGGATGCCGGGTGCGGGCGCGGCGGTGAGCACCTGCCCGGTCGACGGACTGCCGCAGTCGCCGAGCGCGCTGGAGACGACGTGCCCCGCTTCGGTGGTGACTGCGCCGCCCGATGCGTTCTGGAACGGCAGCGGGATGTCGACCTTCTGCTGACTGG
>JAGQTU010000224.1 GCA_020438865.1 Mycobacterium sp. | reverse complement strand
TTCCCCACGACATCAGATCAACAGGCATTCTCTGCCGCTGGGTGCTGCCGGGCGCCGGCCAGTCGAAGGTGCCGACGGGCTTGGCCCAGGCGATCAGCCCGAACTCCTCGGGGATCGCGGCGGCGGGCGACCACTCCGGCAGCGACGCCGCGGCGGAGACGGCCAGGTCCGTCATGTCGCGATTGACCCAGAACAGCACCGACGTGTCGATCCCCGCCAAGTCCTCTTCAGCCTTTTGCAGCAGTTCTGCTACGGCCGGTTGGTCTCGCAGCCTGTCGAGTCCTTCGGCGAGTAGCTGGCACCATTGCCGCCGCATCGGCGGCAGCGAGGTCGGCGCCCACGGCAGGCCGGTACGGCGGCTCACGTGTCCTGTCCGACCTTTACGAAGTCGTCGGCCAGCGAGCGTCGGGTGCCGTGGTTGACGGTGACGGGGAACTCGCCGAGACGGGCGAACTGTGGTGGTGGGGTGGTCATCGCTGCGATCATCGCAGATAGTTGAACTGCCGGCGTCACGGCGAATCGGAAAAGCTCCACCCTTTACAGATCCTCGCGGCGGTCGACGCGGCGCACCCGAACCGGCGGGCTAGCTCCTCGAAACTGACCCCCTGGGCGTGCAGTTGCCGCATGGCCTGAACCTCGGCGGGGGTTCGTTGCCG
>JAGQTU010000223.1 GCA_020438865.1 Mycobacterium sp. | reverse complement strand
TGCTCCTGCCGCAAAGTTTTTCGACGGCGATCGCTCATGTTGCGATCTACAAGATCGGCGCCATCGCTGTTCCGCTCGCTCTGCTTTTTGGCGCCGAGGCGCTTGAATACCGGCTGCACGCAGCTGGCGTCAGCGCGGTAGTGACAAACGCCGACGGGGCAGCACGCATTGCCGGCATTCGCGAGCGCCTGCCCCGGCTCGCAACCGTAATCTCGGTCGACGGCGGATCGTCGGGCGTCGAGGATTTCGACAAGCTCATCGCCGACCACGACAAGACATTCGCCGCACGCGACACCGCGCCTGACGACCCGGCTTTGATGATCTTCACCTCCGGCACCACCGGCCCGCCCAAGGGTGCGTTGCACGGCCACAGGGTGCTGCTCGGCCACCTGCCGGGCGTCCAGTATCACCACGAGTTCTTTCCGCAGCCGGGCGACCGCACCTGGACGCCGGCTGACTGGGCCTGGGCCGGCGGACTGCTCAATATACTGCTGCCCAGCCTCTATTTCGGGGTTACCGTGGTCGCGAGCCCGGCGGAAAAGTTCGACCCAGAAGCAGCTCTGGCGCTGGCTGAGCGCTTCAAGGTGCGCAATGCATTCATACCGCCGACAGCACTTCGCATGCTGAAATCCGTCGGCAGGATTCGTGATCGCTACG
>JAGQTU010000222.1 GCA_020438865.1 Mycobacterium sp. | reverse complement strand
AAACATCGACACGAGGACGCGGACGCGGCCGCGCTCCATGTCGATGGAATCCACGACACCGATCATGTCGCTGAACGGGCCGTCCGTGACCAGCACGGACTCCCCGATCTCGAAGCCGATGTTGACGCGCGGCTGCGCCTGGGCGACATCGCGCATCATCTGCTCCACCTCGGCGTCCGGCATCGGCGTCGGCCGCTCCTTCTGCTCGGAGGTGGTGGAGGCGAAGCCGGTCACGCCCGGGGTGTTCCGGACCACGTGCCAGCCGTTCTCCGACATGATCATCTGCACGAAGACGTAGCCGGGGAACTTCTTGTGGGAGACCTGCTTGCGCTGGCCGTTCTTGATCTCGATCTCTTCGACGGTCGGGATGAAGACCTGGAAGATCTGGCCACCGAGGTCCATGGCCTTGATGCGCTGCTCGAGCGAGGTCTTCACCTTGTTCTCGTAGCCGGAGTACGTCTGCACGATGTACCAGGCACGACCGTCGTTCGGAGCCTCCGCGGCACCATCCTGATCGCCGCCCTGGGCAGCCATCACTTGTTCGTCGGTGCGAGCGTCAGCCATGGAGATCGGTCCCTTCGTCCCGACGTGTCGGGCGCGGGCGTGCGTGCGTTAGCGGAGGATGGTCTGCTCGACGAGCCAGCCGAAGCCGAGGTCC
>JAGQTU010000221.1 GCA_020438865.1 Mycobacterium sp. | reverse complement strand
ACGACCGCTACCTGGAGGCCTGCGGAGCGGGGGCCCGGACCGGGCTCTACTACACGCCCGTCAACTCCTACCTGACGGCCGAAGAAGTCGCCTACATCGTCGACAACAGCGGGTCGAAGGTGCTGATCGCCTCGCGGGCGAAGCGTGACGTCGCCCTCGCCGCAGCCGCCGAGTGCCCGCGGCTGGAGCACATCCTGCTGATCGACGACGACGGCTCGTCCACCGACCCGCGGGTGCTCGACTACGCGACGGCCACGGCCGGCCAGCCCGACACCCCGGTGCCGGACGAGCGGACCGGCACGCCGATGATGTACTCCTCCGGCACCACCGGCCGCCCCAAGGGCATCGTCCGCCCGATCGCCGACGTGGCGCCCGACGCGACGAACCCGCTCTCCAGCTTCCTCGCCCAGCTCTGGCACTACCGCGAGGACATGGTGTACCTGTCGCCCGCGCCGCTCTACCACTCCGCCCCGCAGGCGGCCGTGGCCGGCACCATCGCACTCGGCGGCACCGTGATCATCATGGAGCGCTTCGACCCGGTCGACTACCTGCGCCTGGTGGAGCAGTACCAGGTCACCCACTCCCAACTCGTCCCCACGATGTTCAGCCGGATGCTCAAGCTGCCCGACGAGGAACGCACACGTCACGACATGTCGTCGCT
>JAGQTU010000220.1 GCA_020438865.1 Mycobacterium sp. | reverse complement strand
ACCCGCATCCAGCCGGGAGGCGCCGCGAGCCGCCAACCACTCCACCAACTCCTCACGGGTCTGGCCGTCCTCGGGCGCGACATACAGGCACAGGCGATTCTTGCCGTGCTTGGGCATCAGCGGCGGGCCACTCCAGGTGATCATCGGCCCGGTGGGGCCAGGGACGCGGATGGCGGTCTCCTCGTCCTGGTCCCACACCAGGGGCCAGCCGAACACCTCGCTCCAGAAGACGCCGACCGCCCTCGTGCCGTCGCAGTTGATCGCCCCCATCCGGCCACAGCTGGACAGGAAGTTGTTGGTCGGCTCGATGATGCAGAGCTCGTTGCCCTCCGGGTCGGCCAGCACCACATGGGTCTCGTCAGCGCCTTGGCCGACGTCGGCGTAGCGGCCGCCGAGTGTCACCAACTCCTCCACCGTGCCGCGCTGATCCTCCAACGACACCGTGTTGAGGTCGAGGTGATTGCGGTTCTGGCCGACCTTCTCCTCCGCAACACGGCGCACCACAAGCGGGAAGGGTGTGCCGTCGGTCGGCTCCACGACAACGGTCGACCCGTCGCCGCCGGCCCGCACCGTCCACCGCAGCGCCGCCGCCCAGAAGGCAGCGAGGCGAGTCGGGTCGAGCGCATCGATGCCCAGCGCGACCAGACGTGCCGTCATCCGC
>JAGQTU010000219.1 GCA_020438865.1 Mycobacterium sp. | reverse complement strand
CACCGCCTGTGGTGTGGTTCGGTTCCGCTCGATGGCATCGAGCAGCGTGTCGAGCATCGCTGCGTCCAGCGCGGTGAACCGGGCCCGAGCAAGCTCGAGTACCTGGGCCTCGAGACGAGCCCGCAGCCGCTCGCGTGGATCGACATCCGTGTGTGCATCATTGCCGTGGCGATCGATGGCATCGGCGAGCTCGACGATCCCGGCGCCGCTGATCGCGACGCTGACCAGCACCGGCACCTGAGCACCGAGCGCCTCGCGCAATGCCCGCTGCGTGGCGGCAGGATCGAGCTGGTCGGCCTTGTTGACCACCACGATGTCGGCGATCTCGAGGATCCCAGCCTTCAGCGCCTGCAGCTCATCGCCCATGCCCGGTGCGCACACCACTACGCTGGTGGTCGCGACCTCGGCGAGCTGGATCTCGGACTGCCCGGTGCCGACCGTTTCGAGCACGATGCTGTCAAAGCGTGCGGCGCGTAGGGCATCGACCAGGCGCTGCGCCGCACGCACCAGGCCGCCGAGGTGACCGCGTGTAGCCAGTGAACGGATGTAGATGCCCGTATCGCCTGAGTGACGCAGCATCCGCGCGCGATCGCCGAGCAGGGCGCCGCCGCTGCGCGCGCTGGATGGGTCGACCGCGAGCACGCCGACGCTGCGTCCACGGGT
>JAGQTU010000218.1 GCA_020438865.1 Mycobacterium sp. | reverse complement strand
GACGCGCCACCCATCGGCACCCGGCCCGAGGGCACTGATCCGCCCCGACACCTCCAGCCCCAGAATCTCCGACGCCCCCTTCGGCGGCGGATACGCACCACGCCGTTGCAGCAGGTCAGCCCGGTTCACCCCGGCGGCGACGACGTCGATCACCACCTCACCCGGCCCGGCAACCGGATCGGGAACCTCGGACACGGACAGGGACTCGGTATCGGCTACAGCGCGCACAACCTCCACTCTGACAGAACCCCTATTCACTTTGTGGCCCGATACCCGCGTCGAGTAACCTCGTGGCCGAAGGAAGCGTGGCAGAGCGGCCGAATGCACTCGCCTTGAAAGCGAGCGTGCCTAACAGCACCGGGGGTTCAAATCCCTCCGCTTCCGCAGGGAAGGGCCTGGTCAGAGAATGTTTTCTGACCAGGCCCTCGTCGTGGCCGGTATCGGCTCGGCGAGAGTTGACACACGAGTTGACACACCCCACCTGGGAAAAGTCGCTAGATTAGTTCCGTGGCGAGGCTTCCAGAGGGTGTCGACAAGGTCGAATACAAGAGTGGCGCGGTGCGCTACGAGGTCCGCGTGGACGCCGAGGTCAACGGTGTGCGGCGCCAGCAGCGCCGCAGATTCAAGACCGTTGCCGAGGCCACGGCGTATAGGAAACAGGCG
>JAGQTU010000217.1 GCA_020438865.1 Mycobacterium sp. | reverse complement strand
CGTTGCTCTCGGTGCTCTGCAACGAGCCGAATGGGGTATTCAGGCAGTTCTCCACGGCGGGTGTCCGCCGGATTCAGTACGCACCGTCCTTCGAGATGACCGCGCGCACCGTGCGCCACAGAATCACCGCGTCGCCCATGATCGACCAGTTCTCGACATACGAAAGATCGAGTCGCACTGCCTCTTCCCAAGGGAGGTCGGATCGTCCGGACACCTGCCACAAACCGGTCAGTCCCGGTTTCACCAGCATCCGACGTGCGACCCGGCCGTCATAGTGCTCCACTTCGTCCGGCAGCGGCGGGCGTGGCCCCACCAAACTCATCGACCCGTCGAGCACGTTGAACAGCTGGGGCAGTTCGTCGATGCTGTAACGCCGGAGAAACCGGCCGACCCTCGTGACACGCGGATCCTCACGCATCTTGAACAACACCCCGGCACCCTCGTCCAGGTCGGCGAGCCCGGCTCGGTCGCGGTCGGCGCCGACCACCATCGAGCGGAACTTCCACATGCGGAAAGTATTGTTGTTCAAGCCGACTCGGGTTGCCCGATAGAACACCGGTCCCCGCGAGTCAGCTTTGACCGCGATAGCGGCGGCGATCATCACCGGCACGAGCAGCATCAGCAGCAGCACCGCCCCGAACCAGTCGACCAGAGATTTTCGTGC
>JAGQTU010000216.1 GCA_020438865.1 Mycobacterium sp. | reverse complement strand
CCTCTGCCGGTGCCAGCCCGGACCGGCTCGCCCTCACCGTGCCGGCTGGTGAACGGACCATCCTGCGGACCGAGCTGGCCCCGAAGCGACGCGGCGACCGGTTGGCCGACCGGGTGACGATCCGCGCCTTCGGCCCACTGGGGATCGCCGCCCGACAGGCCTCTGTGCCGTTGGGCGGGACGGTGCGCGCGCTTCATCCCTTCCCGTCGCGGCGCCACATCCCGAGCCGGCTGGCCCAGTTGCGGCAGATCGACGGCCGCGCCGCCGTGCGGGTGCGCGGGCAGGGCACCGAGTTCGACAGCCTGCGCGATTGGGTCGACGGCGACGACGTGCGCTCCATCGACTGGCGGGCGACAGCGCGACGCCAGCACCTCGTCGTGCGCACCTGGCAACCGGAGCAGCACAAGCGGATCGTCCTCGTGCTCGACACCTCACGCACGAGCGCAGGTCGGATCGGTGACACCCCGCGCCTCGACGCGGCCATGGACGCGGCGCTGCTGCTCACCGCACTCGCCGGTCATGCGCGCGACCGCGTGCAGGTGTTGGCCGGTGATGCCCGCGTCCGGGCGCGGGTGCTCAGCCGGGGTGACGCCGCCGGGGTGTTGCACGACGTGATCAGCACGCTGGCGCCGATCGATGCCCAGATCGTCGAAGCAGACTGGGACC
>JAGQTU010000021.1 GCA_020438865.1 Mycobacterium sp. | reverse complement strand
AAGCATCTAAGCGGGAAACCTTCTCCAAGACCAGGCTTCTCACCCATCAAGTGGGATAAGGCCCCCCGCAGAACACGGGATCGATAGACCAGACCTACACACCCCGCAAGGGGCTCAGGGAACTGGCACTAACCGGCCGAAAACTTACAACACACACTCGCAACCACACACATATTCCACAAACCCCAACAACCACACCCCACCACCAAAACAAAACTTCATCCACACAATGAAATAGAGTTACGGCGGCCATAGCGGCAGGGAAACGCCCGGACCCATCCCGAACCCGGAAGCTAAGCCAGCCAGCGCCGATGATACTACCCAACCCGGGTGGAAAAGTAGGACACCGCCGAACACACATTAACGAAATGCCCCCCGAGAAATCGGGGGGCATTTCCATTACGGCACATGGCATCAACGCCCTTTGCGATATCGCCATCCGAATGGTGGCGATATCGGCGCTGACCGTATCCTTTACTGAACAAGTTTGAATCAACCGAAAGGCACCAGTGGCCGACGACAGGCAAGGCAACGCAGACGGGCGACCGTCGCGTCGTCCCCCCGGGACCGGCGCTCCGCGTCGCGACCGCGGCTCATCGGCACCCCGGTCCGGCGGGCCGGGGCGGGCTCGTCGCGCTCAACCCCAGCACTCATCGCCTCCGGAGGAGGCCTCGCCCCAGCCGGCCGGTCCGGCGATCCCACCGACCATCGAGGCCAAGCAACTCGCCCCCGAAATCCGGCGTGAGCTTTCGACTTTGGATCGCAGCACCGCCGACACGGTGGCCCGTCACCTGGTCGCCGCCGGTGAGCTGATCGAGGAGGATCCCGAAGCGGCGCTGGCCCATGCCCAGGCCGCCCGCGCCCGTTCGGGCCGCATCGCCGCGGTCCGCGAAGCCGTCGGGGTGGCGGCCTACCACTGCGGGGACTGGGCCCAGGCCCTCTCGGAGTTCCGCGCCGCCCGCCGGATGGGCAGCAAGTCGCAACTGCTGCCGCTGATCGCCGACTGCGAGCGCGGCGTCGGCCGCCCGGAACGCGCCATCGAACTGGCCCGCAGCCCGGAAGCGGCCGAACTGAACGGTGACGACGCCGATGAGATGCGCATCGTCGCCGCCGGGGCCCGGGCGGACCTCGGACAGCTTGACCAGGCGCTGGCGTTGCTGTCCAGTCCGCTTCCGGACCCGGCGCGCACCGGGACCACGGCGGCCCGGCTGTTCTACGCATACGCCGAAACCCTGCTGGCGCTCGGCCGCGGGGACGACGCCCTGCAGTGGTTCATCCACGCCGCCGCGGCCGACCTCGACGGCGTCACCGACGCCGAAGACCGGGTCAGCGAGCTCGCCTGACGTGGGAAGCCTTGCCCAGCAACATGATTGCCTACTGCTCGACCTGGACGGCACCCTGTTTCGCGGTCATGCGCCTACCGTAGGGGCGGTCGCGGCGCTGGAAGCCACCGACACCCGCGCCCTGTTCGTCACCAACAACGCCTCCCGCGCGGCGGGCGACGTCGCCGAGCACTTGCGCGAGTTGGGGTTCGCCGCCGATGCCGCCGATGTGGTGACCAGCGCTCAGAGCGCCGCCAAGCTGCTCGCCGATCAACTGCCCGCCGGCTCGGCGGTGCTCGTGGTGGGCACCGACGCCCTCGGCGACGAGATCTCCGCGGTCGGCCTGCGACCGGTCCGGCTGGCCGCGGGGCAGCCGGCCGCCGTCGTGCAGGGACACTCCACCGAGACCTGCTGGGCCAACCTGGCTGAGGCGGCCCTCGCCATCCGAGCGGGTGCGCTGTGGGTGGCCGCCAACGTCGACAAGACACTGCCCACCGAACGCGGGCTGCTGCCGGGAAACGGGGCGATGGTCGCGGCGCTGCGCACCGCCACCGAGGCCGAGCCGCAGGTCGCGGGCAAGCCGGCGCCCACACTGATGTCGGATGCGTTGGCACGCGGCGACTTCCACGCCCCGCTGGTGGTCGGCGATCGGCTCGACACCGACATCGCCGGCGCGAACGCCGCGGATCTGCCCAGCCTGATGGTGCTCACCGGGGTCAGCACCGCGGCCGAAGCCGTGCATGCCCGCCCCGCGGAGCGGCCCACCTACATCGCCGCGGACCTGCGCGGCCTGCACGCCGACGCGCAGACGCTGGTGGTCACCGGCCACCCCGCCTGGCGGGTCAGCACGAACGATTCGGCGGTCACCGTCACCGCCACCGGCGCCGACCCCGGTGATGACCTGTCGGTTGTGCGGGCCACCGCCCGCGCGGTATGGGATGCCGACGCGGCCGGCGGCCGGGTCGCGGTGCTCGCCGGTGACGACACCGCCCGCGCCGCGCTGGACCGCTGGGCGCTGCTCACCGCGCCGGATCAGCTAGCGTGAGCGGTGAGATGAACACCGATCCCGAACAGATCCGCGCGCAGGTCGATGCGTTGCTCGCCGAGTTGCCCGATGCCGAGGCCGAAGGAGCCGACGTCGACATCGACGCGATCGGACGCCGGCTGGAGGAAGCGCACCAGGTGCTGGTCCGGGCGCTGGAGTCGGTGGAGAAGGGCTGAGGTCGCCGTGACGCGGCGCACCAGGGTCGACGCCGAGCTGGTCCGTCGCGGCCTGGCCCGCTCCCGCCAGCAGGCCGCCGAGCTGATCGGCGCCGGACGGGTCCGGATCGACGGGATGCCCGCGGTGAAACCGGCCACCGCGGTGGCTGTCACCGCCGCCCTCGTCGTGGAGGGATCCGACGAGAAGACCTGGGTGTCGCGCGGGGCGCACAAGCTCATCGGCGCGCTCGATGCCTTCGGCATCGACGTCGCGGGACGCCGGTGCCTGGATGCCGGCGCCTCGACCGGTGGTTTCACCGAAGTCCTGCTGGACCGGGGCGCCGCCGAGGTGGTCGCGGTGGATGTCGGATACGGCCAGCTGGCCTGGTCGCTGCGGTCGAATCCGCGGGTGCGGGTGATCGAGCGAACCAACGTCCGTGATCTCACCCCGGCGGCGATTGGTGGTCCCGTCGACCTGACCGTCGCCGACCTGTCGTTCATCTCGCTGGCGACGGTGTTGCCCGCGCTGACTGCTTGCTGTCAACCGCACGCCGATATCGTTCCCATGGTGAAACCGCAATTCGAGGTCGGCAAGGACCAGGTGGGCGCCGGCGGTGTGGTGAGCGATCCGCGGCTGCGCGGCGACGCCGTGTGGGCCGTCGCCGCGCGGGCGTCCGGACTGGGCTGGCAGACCGTCGGCGTCACGGCCAGCCCGCTGCCCGGCCCGTCGGGCAATGTGGAGTACTTCCTGTGGCTGCGCGCGGACACCGATCGCGCACTGACCGGAGACGAACTGGATGCCGCGGTGCGCCGCGCCGTCGCGGAGGGACCGCAATGACCCGTGACCGGGTGGTGCTGCTGGTGGTGCACACCGGCCGCGACGAGGCCACCGAGACGGCGCGCCGGGTGCAGAAGGTCCTGGGCGACAACGGGATCGGCCTTCGCGTGTTGACCGCCGAGGCCGTCGACCGGGGCGCCGAGCGGCTGGATCTGGCCGGCCTCGAGGAGCTGGGTGCCGAGGTGGTCGACGCCCATGAGAATGCCGCCGCGGGCTGTGAGCTGGTGCTCGTCCTGGGCGGCGACGGCACCTTCCTGCGCGCCGCGGAGTTGGCCCGCAACGCCGAGATCCCGGTGCTCGGGGTGAACCTGGGCCGGATCGGCTTCCTGGCCGAGGCCGAGGCCGAGGCCATCGACACCGTGCTCGAGCACGTCGTCAGCCGCAACTACCGCGTGGAACAGCGAATGACCCTCGACGTCCTGATCCGGGCCGACGGCGAGGTGATCTCTCATGGCTGGGCGCTCAACGAGGCCAGTCTGGAGAAGGGTCCCCGGCTGGGAGTGCTCGGCGTGGTCCTGGAGATCGACGGCAGGCCGGTGTCGGCGTTCGGCTGCGACGGTGTGCTGGTGTCGAGCCCGACCGGGTCCACCGCGTACGCGTTCTCGGCGGGCGGCCCCGTGGTGTGGCCGGACCTGGAGGCCATCCTGGTCGTGCCCAACAACGCCCATGCGCTTTTCGCCCGCCCGATGGTGACCAGCCCCAACGCGATGATCGCCATCGAGATCGACGCCGACAGCCACGACGCGCTGGTGTTCTGCGACGGCCGCCGCGAGATGACGGTCCCGGCCGGCGGGCGGCTCGAGGTGACCAAATGCGGCACCCCACTGCAGTGGGTTCGGTTGGACAGCGCGCCGTTCACCGACCGGCTGGTCCGCAAGTTCCGCCTGCCCGTCACCGGCTGGCGCGGGCAGTAAGCGACGATGCTCGCCGAGATCCGGATCGAGTCGCTGGGCGCGATCACGTCCGCCACCGCCGAGTTCGACCGAGGCCTGACGGTTCTGACCGGGGAGACCGGTACCGGCAAGACCATGGTGGTCACCGGGCTGCACCTGCTCGGCGGCGCCCGCGCCGACGCGTCCCGGGTACGCTCGGGGGCCGACCGGGCCGTGGTCGAGGGCCGGTTCGACACCGCTGATCTCGACGCCGCCACCGCGGCGCAGGTTGACGACATCCTTGACTCGTCGGGGGCCGACCGCGACGACGACGGCAGCATCATCGCGCTGCGCTCGGTCAGCCGGGAAGGCCCGTCGCGGGCGTATCTGGGCGGCCGCAGCGTGCCGGCGAAGTCGTTGACCACGTTCACCAACGGGCTGCTGACCCTGCACGGCCAGAACGACCAGCTGCGGCTGATGCGCCCCGAGCAGCAGCGCGGCGCGCTGGACCGGTTCGCCGGGGTCGATGCCCGCTTGGAGCGCTACCGCAAGCTGCGCGACGAATGGCAGATCGCCCGCCGCGACCTCGTCGACCGGACCAACCGCGCCCGGGAGCTGGCGCAGGAGGCCGATCGGCTGAAGTTCGCCCTCACCGAGATCGACGGCGTCGATCCCACCCCGGGTGAGGACGACGCGCTGGTGGCCGACATCCGTCGCCTCTCCGAGCTCGACGCGCTACGCGAGGCGGCGGCGGGTGCCCGCGCCGCGCTGTCCGGGGCCGACGACGAGACCGCCGACGCCGAGCCGCGCGCCGCCACCGACACCCTGGGCCGCGCGATCGCCCTGCTGGACTCCACCGATGACGCCGCCTTACGGGCGCTGGCCCGCCAGCTCACCGAGGCGCAGTCCGTGGTCGGCGACGCCGCCCGCGAGCTGGGCGACTTCCTGGCCGATCTGCCCGGCGACGCCAGCTCGCTGGAGACCAAGCTGGCGCGCCAGGCCGAACTGCGCAGCCTGACCCGCAAGTACGCCGCGGACGTCGACGGAGTGCTGGAGTGGGCCGCGGAGTCCCGGGAACGCCTGGCTCAGCTCGACGTGTCCGAGGAGGCACTGACCGGGCTGGCGCGCCGCGTCGACGAGCTGGCCCGGCAGGTGGTCGCCGCCGCGACCGACCTGTCCAAGGCCCGGGCGAAGGCCGCCAGGGGACTGGCGAAGGCGGTCACCGCCGAGCTGTCCGGGCTGGCGATGGCCGACGCCGACTTCGCCGTGGAGGTGCGTACCATGCCGGCCCGGGAGGACGACAGCGCGCCGCTGCGGATGCCGTCCGGGGAGTTGGCGCACGCCGGCAGCGACGGCGTCGACGGCGTCGAGTTCGGTTTCGCCGCGCACCGCGGCACCGAGGTGCTGCCGCTGAGCCGCAGCGCGTCCGGCGGTGAGCTGTCCCGGGTGATGCTCGCGCTCGAGGTCGTGCTGGCCGCATCCGCCGAGGGCACCACCATGGTCTTCGACGAGGTCGACGCCGGTGTCGGCGGCCGCGCGGCGGTCCAGATCGGCCGTCGGCTGGCCCGGCTGGCGCGCAGCCATCAGGTCATCGTCGTCACACACCTGCCGCAGGTCGCGGCGTACGCCGACGTGCATTTGGTGGTCGACAGCGCAGGCAACGGCGCCAGCACGGTACGCAGGCTCGACGACGACGACCGGGTCGCCGAACTCGCCCGCATGCTGGCCGGACTGGGCGAATCCGACACCGGCCGGGCCCACGCCCGGGAACTGCTCGCCGCCGCACAGGAGGACCGCATCACGTCCTGAGCCTCTGTTACAGATGTGACAAGATGTGACTTGTGGGGCCAGAGTTACGGCGCGCCTCCCGGACGATACGGTATGCCGCCGACAGAATCGCCCCATGAAGATGTCAGCGCTGCTCTCGCGTAACACCAGTGCACGACCGGGCGTCACGGGTACGGCCCGGGTCGACAAGGACGTCGACCGCCTGCTGCGCCGGGTGGGCCCGGGCGACATCGTCGTCCTCGACGTCCTCGACCTGGACCGGATGACGGCCGACGGTCTGGTGGACGCGGGCATCGCCGGAGTGGTCAACGCCTCACCGTCGATCTCGGGTCGCTACCCGAACCTCGGCCCCGAGGTGCTGGTCGCCAACCACATCACCCTGATCGACAACGCCGGCCCCGAGGTCTTCAAGAAGATCAAGGACGGCGCGAAGATCCGGCTGCACGACGGCGCCGTGTACGCCGGCGACCGTCGGCTGGTGCACGGTGTGGAGCGCAGCGACGAGGAGATCGCCGACCTGATGCATGACGCCAAGACCGGGCTGGTGGCCCATCTGGAGGCGTTCGCCGGCAACACCATCGAGTTCATCCGCAGCGAGTCACCGCTGCTCATCGACGGGATCGGCATCCCCGACATCGACGTCGACGTCTACCGCCGCCACGTGGTGGTGGTCGCCGACGGACCGGGCGCCGAGGACGACCTAAAGGCCCTCAAGCCGTTCATCAAGGAGTACCAGCCGGTCCTGGTCGGCGTGGGTGCCGGCGCGGACATCCTCAGCAAGGCCGGCCACCGGCCGCAGTTGATCGTCGGCAACCCCGAGCAGATGAGCGCCGAGGTGCTCAAGTCCGGCGCCCAGGTGGTGCTGCCCGCCGACGCCGACGGACACGCCAACGGGCTCGAACGCATCCAGGACCTCGGTGTCGGGGCGATGACGTTCCCGGCCGCCGGGTCCGCGGCCGACCTGGCGCTGCTGCTCGTCGACCACCACGGCGCGTCGCTGATCGTGACGGTGGGCCAGTCGGCCAGCATCGAGGAGTTCTTCGACCGCTCCCGCCAGCAGAGCAACCCGTCGACGTTCCTGACCCGGTTGAAGGTGGGGGAGAAGCTGGTCGACGCGAAAGCCGTTGCCACCCTGTACCGCAACCACATCTCGGGTGGGGCGATCGCCATGCTGATCCTCGCCGTGCTGATCGCGATCATCGCCGCACTGTGGGTCTCGCGCACCGACACCATCGTGCTCGACTGGATCACGGCTTACTGGAATCGCTTCGTGCTCCTGGTGCAGGGCTGGGTGACCTAGCGGGGACGGCGAGCAGAGAGGCTGATCGGCTGTGATTTCGTTACGCCACCATGCCATTTCACTGGCAGCGGTGTTCATCGCACTGGCCGTCGGTGTCGTGCTGGGCTCCGGGTTGCTTTCCGACACACTGCTGTCCGGACTGCGCAACGAGAAGCAGGATCTGCAGAAGCAGATCACCGCGCTGAGCGATCAGCGCAACGCGCTCAACGAGAAACTCAGCGCGGCCAGTGATTTCGACACCCAGATGTCGGGGCGCATGGTGCACGACGCGCTGGCCGGCAAGTCGGTGGTGCTGTTCCGCACTCCGGACGCCGACAACGACGACGTGGAGGCGATGGCGCGCCTGGTCGGCCAGTCCGGCGGCACGCTGACCGGAACCATCGCGTTGACTCAGGAGTTCGTCGACGCCAACTCGGCGGAGAAACTCCGCTCGGTGGTGAACTCCTCGATCGTGCCGGCCGGCGCCCAGTTGAGCACCACGCTGGTGGACCAGGGTTCGCAGGCCGGTGACCTGCTCGGCATCGCCCTGCTGATCAACCGCGATCCGGCCGTGCTGCCCGCCGACGACACCCAGCGCGACACCGTGCTGGCCGCCCTGCGCGACACCGGCTTCCTGACCTACGAGGGCGACCGCATCGGCGCGGCCAACACCGCGGTCGTGGTCACCGGCGGGGCGCTCGGCGACAACGCCGGCAACCAGGGCTCCACGGTGGCCCGTTTCGCCGCCGCATTGGCCCCGCACGGGCTGGGCACCGTGCTCGCGGGCCGCGACGGCTCGGCCACCGGCACCTCCGCGGTGGCTGTGGCCAGGGCGGATGCCGGGATGGCTGACGCGGTGAGCACCGTGGACGACATCGGCGTCGAATCCGGGCGGATAACCACGGTGCTGGCGCTGCAGAGCCTGATCAACGGCGGGCGGCCCGGCAAGTTCGGCATCGGGCCCGGCTCGTCGTCGGTGACGATTCCGCAGTAATGGCCCCCGCCGCGTGTCAGCGACGACTTGTCGGCGTCGGTGTTAGGGTGAGATTCCGTGGGTCGGCAGGCCCCAGCTAGACACCAGCGAGCCCCTGCCCGTCGTCACGGAGGTTGCTCTTGCCACCTTTGCGCAAGCATCCGCAGACCGCCACCAAGCATCTCTTCGTCAGCGGC
This sequence comes from Mycobacterium sp., assembly GCA_020438865.1. Classification (GTDB taxonomy): domain Bacteria; phylum Actinomycetota; class Actinomycetes; order Mycobacteriales; family Mycobacteriaceae; genus Mycobacterium. Next base: position 45,408 of record JAGQTU010000021.1, on the reverse strand, counting down.
GGCGTCGTCTCCTCGCTGGGCAAGGGCCTGACCGCCAGCAGCCTCGGCCAATTGCTGACCGCCCGCGGGCTGCAGGTGACGATGCAGAAACTCGACCCGTACCTCAACGTCGACCCCGGCACGATGAACCCGTTCCAGCACGGCGAGGTCTTCGTCACCGAGGACGGCGCCGAGACCGACCTCGACGTCGGGCACTACGAGCGCTTCCTGGACCGCAACCTGTCCGGCTCGGCCAATGTGACGACGGGCCAGGTGTATTCGAGGGTGATCGCCCGCGAGCGACGCGGTGAGTACCTCGGCGACACCGTCCAGGTGATCCCGCACATCACCGACGAGATCAAGAGCCGGATCCTGGCGATGGCCGAACCCGACGCCCAGGGCATCCGGCCCGACGTCGTCATCACCGAGATCGGCGGCACCGTCGGCGACATCGAATCCCAGCCGTTCCTGGAGGCCGCCCGACAGGTACGCCACGAGGTGGGCCGGGAGAACTGCTTCTTCCTGCACGTCTCGCTGATTCCCTACCTGGCGCCCTCGGGCGAGCTCAAGACCAAACCGACCCAGCACTCGGTGGCCGCGCTGCGCAGCATCGGTATCACCCCCGACGCGCTGATCCTGCGGTCCGATCGCGATGTCCCCGAACCGCTGAAGAACAAGATCGCCCTGATGTGCGACGTTGACATCGACGGTGTCATCTCGACGCCCGACGCGCCGTCGATCTACGACATCCCCAAGGTGCTGCACCGCGAGGAACTCGACGCCTATGTGGTGCGGCGGCTGAACCTGCCGTTCCGCGACGTCGACTGGACCACCTGGGACGACCTGTTGCGCCGCGTGCACGACCCGGGTGAGACGGTGCGGATCGCGTTGGTGGGCAAGTACATCGACCTCTCCGACGCCTACCTGTCGGTGGCCGAGGCGCTGCGGGCCGGCGGATTCGCCCACCGGGCCAAGGTGGAGATGCGCTGGGTGGCCTCCGACGACTGCGAGACCGACAGCGGCGCGGCGACGGCGCTGGCCGATATGCACGCCGTGCTGATTCCGGGCGGGTTCGGCATCCGCGGCATCGAGGGCAAGATCGGTGCGATCCGCTACGCCCGCCATCGCCGACTTCCGGTGCTCGGGCTGTGCCTGGGCTTGCAGTGCATCGTGATCGAGGCGGCCCGGTCGGTGGGTCTGACCGAGGCCAACTCCGCCGAGTTCGATCCGGACACGCCCGATCCGGTGATCTCGACGATGGCCGATCAGCGCGACGCGGTCGCCGGCGACGCCGACCTGGGTGGCACGATGCGCCTGGGCGCCTATCCGGCCAGCCTGGAGGCGGGATCGATTGTGGCCGAGGCATATCAGTCGACCAACGTCTCGGAGCGCCACCGGCACCGCTACGAGGTGAACAACGAATACCGCGAGCAGATCGCCGAGAGCGGTCTGCGGGTGTCCGGCACCTCGCCCGACGGGCACCTCGTCGAGTTCGTCGAGTATCCCCGTGAGGTGCACCCGTTCCTCGTCGGCACCCAGGCGCACCCGGAACTCAAGAGCAGGCCCACCCGGCCGCATCCGTTGTTCGTCGCGTTCGTCGGCGCGGCGCTGGACTACAAGGCCGCCGAACGGCTTCCGGTGGAGATTCCCGAGCAGCACGCCAACGGCAGGGAACATCCGGACAACGCCGCCCAGTCGCTGTCGGAGCACCGCCGAGAACAAGTCCGTGGCTGACCACGAATTCGTCACCACGTCCTCCGAAACCGTCTACCGCGGAAACATTCTTGCGTTGCGCCGCGACGAGGTGCACATGCCGGGTGGCGGCACGGCGATCCGCGAGGTGGTCGAGCATTACGGGGCCGTCGCGGTGGCCGCCGTCGACGACAGCAATCGGGTAGCGATGATCTACCAGTACCGGCATCCGCTCGGGCACCGGCTGTGGGAACTGCCCGCCGGCCTGCTCGACGAGCCGGGGGAGGACCCCGCGGTGGCGGCGGCGCGGGAACTGTGCGAGGAGACCGGCCTGGTCGCCGAGCGGTGGTGTGTGTTGGCCGACGTGGCGTCGTCACCGGGATTCAGCGACGAGACGGTACGGATCTTCCTGGCACGCGGACTTAGCGACGTCGGCCGCCCCGGGGAGGCCGAGCACGAGGAAGCCGATCTGACCATCGAGTGGTTCGACATCAGCGCCGCGGCGAACCGGGTGCTCGCCGGTGAGATCGTGAACTCGACTGCGGCTGTTGGCATCTTGGCCGCCTACTCGGTCATCGTGGACGGTAAGCCCAGCCGCGACGTGGACGCACCCTGGCCTGACCGTCCCTGCACCTTCGCTGAGCGACAGGCCCGGTCATGACCACCTTCTCCACCGATATCCCGGGTCGCTCCGCTCCTGCCCTCCGAACCGCCCTCGACGGCCAGCTGCAGGGTTACCTCGACCACCTCACCATCGAGCGCGGGGTTGCGGCGAACACCCTGGTGTCGTATCGCCGCGATCTGCGCCGCTACGCCGAACACCTGACCGCCCGCGGCATCGACGACCTGCGCAACGTCACCGAGACCGACGTCAGCGAGTTCCTGGTCGCGCTGCGCCGCGGCGACCCCGAGGCCGGGGTGACCGCGCTGTCGGCGGTGTCGGCGGCCCGGGCGGTGATCGCGGTGCGCGGGCTGCACCGCTTCGCCGCCGCCGAAGGGGTCATCGACGTCGACGTCGCCCGCGCGGTCCGGCCGCCCACCCCGAGCCGGCGGCTGCCGAAGAGCCTGACCGTCGACGAGGTGCTCCGGCTGCTGGAGGGAGCCGGCGGGGAAGGTCCGTCGGACGGCCCGCTGACACTGCGCAACCGGGCGCTGCTGGAGCTGCTGTACTCGACTGGCGCGCGGATCTCCGAGGCCGTCGGGCTCGACGTCGACGACATCGACACCCACGCCCGCTCGGTGCTGCTGCGCGGCAAGGGCGGCAAGCAGCGCCTGGTTCCGGTGGGCCGCCCTGCGATCACGGCGCTGGACGCCTACCTGGTGCGCGGGCGCCCCGAGCTGGCCGGCCGGGGACGCGGCATCCCGGCGATCTTCCTCAACGCCCGCGGCGGCCGACTGTCGCGGCAGAGCGCCTGGCAGGTGCTCCAGGACGCCGCCGAGCGGGCGGGCATCACCGCGGCGGTCTCGCCGCACACGCTGCGGCACTCCTTCGCCACCCACCTGCTCGACGGCGGCGCCGACGTGCGGGTGGTGCAGGAACTGCTCGGCCACGCCTCGGTGACGACCACGCAGATCTACACCCTGGTCACCGTCAACGCGCTGCGTGAGGTGTGGGCCGGCGCCCATCCGCGGGCCTGACGACGCCCCGGCCCGATATCGGGGGTCCCGTTGTCGCGGGTCTGCCTCTCGCGGGCCGGACACCCCGTTAGACTTGCGCGGATGTCCGCAACGCCGCAGCTACCCCTGGTCCGGAGGTGCCCGGCGTGACCGACGAGGCAGACGGCGACGCACCGGTCGGTCTCACCGGTCGCCCGCCCCGCCACATTCCCGAGCCGCAGCCGGTGGCCTCGCACGGGCCCGCCGTCGTCATCTCGATGTGCAACCAGAAGGGCGGGGTCGGCAAGACCACCTCGACCATCAACCTGGGTGCGGCCCTGGCCGAATACGGCCGCCGGGTGCTGCTGGTGGACCTCGACCCGCAGGGAGCGCTGTCGGCGGGCCTGGGTGTCCCGCACTACGACCTTGCCGCCACCGTGCACAACCTGATGATCGAGCCGCGGGTGTCGATCGACGACGTGCTGATCCACACCCGAGTGAAGAACCTGGACCTGGTGCCGTCCAACATCGACCTGTCCGCGGCGGAGATCCAACTGGTCAACGAGGTCGGCCGGGAACAGACCCTGGCCCGGGCCCTGCATCCGGTGCTGGACCGCTACGACTATGTGCTGATCGACTGCCAGCCGTCCTTGGGTCTGCTGACGGTCAACGCACTGGCCTGCTCGGACGGCGTGGTGATTCCCACCGAATGCGAGTACTTCTCGCTGCGCGGGCTGGCGCTGCTGACCGACACCGTGGCGAAGGTGCACGACCGGCTCAACCCGAAGCTGAAGATCAGCGGAATCCTGATCACCCGCTACGACAGCCGCACCGTCAACGCCCGCGAGGTCATGGCCCGGGTGCTCGAGCGCTTCGGAGACCTGGTGTTCGACACCGTGATCAGCCGCACCGTGCGCTTCCCCGAGACCAGCGTCGCCGGCGAGCCCATCACCACCTGGGCGCCGAAATCGACTGGCGCACAGGCATACCGATCGCTGGCCCGCGAGGTCATCGACCGCTTCGGCAAGTGACGGCCGAGCCTGCGGCCGACAAGGGTTTCCAAGTCCGGCTGACCAACTTCGAGGGTCCGTTCGACCTGCTGTTGCAGCTGATCTTCGCGCACCGCCTGGACGTGACCGAGGTAGCGCTGCACCAGGTGACCGACGAGTTCATCGCCTACACCCGCGAGATCGGCCGGGTGATGGAGCTCGATGAGACCACGACGTTCCTGGTGATCGCCGCCACCCTGCTGGACCTCAAGGCGGCGCGGCTGCTGCCGGCCGGTGAGGTGCACGACGAGGACGACCTGGCCCTGCTGGAGGTCCGCGACCTGCTGTTCGCGCGGCTGCTGCAGTACCGGGCGTTCAAGCACGTCGCGGAGATGTTCGCCGAGCTGGAGGCCGCCGCCCTGCGCAGCTACCCGCGTGCGGTGGCCCTCGAGGACCAGTTCTCCGAGCTGCTTCCCGAGGTGATGATCGGCGTCGACCCGCTGAGCTTCGCCCAGATAGCGGCCGCCGCCTTCACGCCGCGTCCGGTGCCCACGGTGGCCACCGAGCACCTGCACGTCCAAACGGTTTCGGTTCCCGAACAGGCCGAGCGGTTGCTCGCCCTGCTGGAGCAGCGCGGGCCGGGCCAGTGGGCGTCGTTCTCCGAGCTGGTGGCCGACTGCGAGGAACCGCTGCAGATCGTCGGGCGGTTCCTGGCGCTGCTCGAGCTGTATCGGAGCCGGGCGGTAGCATTCGAGCAGCCAGAAGCGCTTGGTCCTCTGCAGATTTCGTGGACCGGAGACCGTCCGACGAGTGACGAGCTGGCCAGGGCCGAGCTGGAAGAAGAGCTGAACCAATCATGACCGACGACGCAGTAGAGCTCGACGACCTGGGTATCGACGTCGCCACCGCCGAACTGGACGACGACGAGCTCACCCGGGTGCTGGAGGCGCTGCTGCTGGTGGTGGACACCCCGGTCAGCGTGCAGACGCTGGCCACGGCGACCGAACAGCCGGTCTACCGCGTCACCGACAAGCTGCAGCAGATGGCCGCGGCGCTGACCGAGCGCGACAGCGGTATCGACCTGCGGGAGGCCGGCGGGGGCTGGCGGCTGTACACCCGCGCCCGGTTCGCACCGTATGTGGAGCGGCTGCTGCTGGACGGCTCACGCTCCAAACTCACCCGCGCGGCCCTGGAGACGCTGGCGGTGGTGGCCTACCGCCAGCCGGTGACCCGGGCCCGGGTCAGCGCGGTGCGCGGGGTGAACGTCGACGCGGTGATCCGCACCCTGGTGGCCCGCGGGTTGATCACCGAGGCGGGCACGGACACCGACACCGGTGCGACCACCTTCGCCACCACCGAACTGTTCCTCGAACGCCTCGGGCTGTCATCGCTGACCGACCTGCCCGACATCGCGCCGCTGCTGCCCGACGTCGACGTGATCGACGATCTAAGCGAAAACCTGGACAGCGAGCCACGTTTCGCCAAGCTCGCCGGCGTGCCGCAAGCCGAGCAGCACATCACCTTCGATGTCGACCGTGACACCGATGGCTGACCCGGAGGGCATCCGGCTGCAGAAGGTGCTGTCGCAGGCCGGGATTGCGTCGCGGCGGGTGGCCGAGCGGATGATCCTCGACGGCCGCGTCGAGGTCGACGGGCGTGTCGTCACCGAGATGGGCACCCGGGTGGATCCGGCGACCGCGGAGATCCGGGTGGACGGGGCCCGGATCGTGCTCGACGACACGATGGTCTATCTGGCGGTGAACAAGCCGCGCGGGATGCACTCCACGATGTCGGACGACCGCGGCCGGCCCTGCATCGGCGATCTGGTGGAGCATCGGGTGCGGGGCAACAAGAAGCTGTTCCACGTCGGACGCCTCGACGCCGACACCGAGGGCGTGCTGCTGCTCACCAACGACGGCGAGTTGGCCCACCGGCTGATGCATCCCTCCTTCGAGGTGCCCAAGACCTACCTGGCCACGGTGACCGGTTCGGTGCCGCGCGGGCTGGGCAAGACGCTGCGGGCCGGCATCGAACTCGACGACGGACCGGTCAAGGTCGACGATTTCGCCGTCGTCGACGCGGTGCCGGGCAAGACGCTGGTTCGGGTGACCCTGCACGAGGGGCGCAAACGCATCGTGCGCCGGATGCTGGCCACCGCCGGCTACCCGGTGGAGTCGCTGGTGCGCACCGACATCGGTGCGGTGACCCTCGGCGACCAGCGTCCTGGCAGCATCCGGGCGTTGACCCGCAAGGAAGTCGGCGACCTGTACAAGGCGGTGGGCATGTGACCCGGAGCGCCGTAGTGGTGGCGGTCGACGGTCCGGCCGGAACCGGAAAGTCCACGGTATCAAGGGGATTGGCGCGCGCCCTGGGCGCTCGCTACCTCGACACCGGGGCGATGTACCGGATGGTGACGCTGTCGATCCTGCGCGGCGGGGTCGACCTAGCCGATCCCGAGGCCATCGCGGCCGCCGCTGACGTGCCGATCTCGGTGGGATACGACCCGGACCATGATCGTGATTTCCTTGGCCCCGAGGATGTTTCGGCCGAGATCCGCGGCGAAGCGGTCACTCGTGCCGTCTCGGCGGTGTCCGCGGTGCCGGCCGTGCGGGCCCGGCTGGTGGAACTGCAGCGCGACCTGGCCGCCGGCGCCGACAGCGTGGTGGTCGAGGGCCGCGACATCGGCACCGTCGTGCTGCCCGATGCCGACGTCAAGATCTTCCTCACCGCCTCGGCCGAAACCCGGGCCAGGCGGCGTAACGACCAGAACATCCGCGCCGGGCTGCCCGACGACTATCCGACCGTGCTGGCCGATGTGCGCCGCCGTGATCACCTCGACTCCACCCGCGCGGCCTCACCGCTGCGGCCCGCGACGGATGCGGTGATCGTCGACACCAGCGACATGACCCAGGACCAGGTCGTGGCGCACCTGCTCGAGTTGGTCGAACAGCGAAGCCGGGCGGTGCGATGACGCAGGACGGGACCTGGTCCGACGAGAGCGAATGGGAGATCCCCGACGGCGGCGAGTTCGACGACACCGCCGAGGACGCCGGGCCGCCGCCGGTGGTGGCCGTCGTCGGCAGGCCCAACGTCGGTAAATCGACCCTGGTGAACCGCATTCTGGGCCGGCGCGAGGCCGTCGTACAGGATCTACCCGGCGTCACCCGTGACCGGGTGTCCTATGACGCGTCGTGGACCGGGCGCCGGTTCGTCGTGCAGGACACCGGCGGCTGGGAGCCCGACGCCAAGGGGCTGCAGCAGTTGGTGGCCGATCAGGCCGCGGTGGCGATGAAGACCGCCGACGCGGTGATCCTGGTGGTCGATGCGGTGGTCGGCGCCACCGCCGGTGACGAGGCGGCCGCGCGCATCCTGCGGCGTTCCGGCAAGCCGGTTTTCCTGGCGGCCAACAAGGTTGACAACGAGAAGGGTGAGGCCGACGCGGCGGCGTTGTGGTCGCTCGGGATCGGTGAGCCGCACCCGATCAGCGCCATCCACGGCCGCGGGGTGGCCGACCTGCTCGACAAGGTCGTCGAGGCGCTGCCGGAGGTGTCCGAAACCGCCTCCGCCGGTGGGGGACCCCGGCGGGTGGCGCTGGTGGGCAAACCGAACGTGGGCAAGAGCTCGCTGCTGAACAAGTTGTCCGGCTCGGAACGCTCGGTGGTTCACGACGTCGCGGGCACGACCGTCGACCCGGTGGACTCGCTGATCGAATTGGACGGCAAGATCTGGCGATTCGTCGACACCGCGGGGCTGCGCCGCCGGGTCGGCCAGGCCAGCGGCCACGAGTTCTATGCCTCGGTGCGCACCCACAGCGCCATCGACGCCGCCGAGGTGGTGATAGTTCTCATCGACGGCTCCGAGCCGATCACCGAACAGGATCAGCGGGTGCTGTCGATGGTGATCGAGGCCGGCCGGGCGCTGGTACTGGCGTTCAACAAGTGGGACCTGGTCGACGAGGACCGGCGCTATCTGCTGGACCGGGAGATCGACCGGGAACTGGCGCAGCTGCAGTGGGCGCCGCGGGTCAACATATCCGCGAAGACCGGCCGGGCGGTGCAGAAGCTGGTGCCCGCGATGGAGACCGCGTTGGCGTCGTGGGACGCCCGCATCTCGACCGGACAACTGAACACCTGGCTCAAGGAAGTAGTGGCGGCCACCCCGCCACCGGTGCGCGGCGGCAAGCAGCCGCGGATCCTGTTCGCCACCCAGGCCACCGCCCGCCCGCCGACGTTCGTGCTGTTCACCACCGGCTTCCTGGAAGCCGGCTACCGGCGGTTCCTGGAGCGCCGGCTGCGGGAGACCTTCGGCTTCGAGGGCACCCCGATCCGGATCAACGTCCGCGTCCGGGAGAAAAGGGGCCCGAAGCCCAAGCGCTGAGCGACCGTCGGCAGCGCGCCAAACGCAAGCGCTGATCAGTCCTTCCAAGCCCGGTTGCCGTAGGAATCCAGGTGGATCACCTCGTCGACCGGTTTGCGGGTGGTGGGGCCGTAGCGCCCGCGCGGCCAGCCCAGCGGAACGACGCAGACCGGCGTCACCGTCAGCGGCAGCCCGAGGATCTTGCGGGCCGAGGTCACGCTCCACAGCGGCAGCGTGATCAGGGAGGCGCCCAGCCCCATCGCGCGGGCGGCCAGCAGCAGGTTCTGCACGCTGGGGTAGATCGAGCCGAAGAACGACGACTCCGAGACGAACGGGTTCGGCGCGTACGGCAGGCGGCTTCCCGCGCGCAGGCACGGCACCACCAGCACCGGGATCTCGGAAAAGTGGTCCACCTGCCACTGCACCGCCCGCATTATCTTGTGCATCGACTCGTCCTTGCCGGCCACCCGCCTGCCGATCGCGCCGTAGGGTGCCCAGGCCTGCCGATAGCGTTTGGCGAGTTGATCTTTCACGCGCTGATCCCTGACGACAACGAACTCCCAGTTCTGCCCATTGGAACCGGTCGGCGCACGCAACGCGAGCTCGATGCACTTGCGCACGACGGCGTCGTCGACCGGATCGGGACGAACGCGGCGGACCGCGCGTTGGGTCATCATCGCCTCGATCAGCGGCATGTTCAGGCCCGCAAGCGCTTCGTCGGTGGTCGGGACCGGGTTCGTCGGCTGGCTCATGGTTCCCGAGGCTACGTGGTGGTCCGGCGGATTCGAAGGCGACGGAGGGTGCTCGTTAGTGTTGCGTGGGTGTCCGTCGCCCACATGATGCTGATCCTTCTGGCCGGGATGGGCGCCGGCGCGATCAACTCGCTGGTGGGTTCGGGCACCCTGATCACCTTCCCGACGCTGGTGACGCTCGGCTTCCCGCCGGGGACGGCGACGATGTCCAACGCGATCGGCCTGGTGGCCGGGGGAGTGTCGGGAACCTGGGGGTATCGCGCGGAACTGAACGGGCAGTGGGATCGGCTGCGGTGGCAGATCCCGGCGTCGCTGACCGGGGCGGCCATCGGTGCGTTCCTGCTGCTGCACCTGCCGGAGAAGGTGTTCGCCCGGGTGGTGCCGGTGCTGCTGGTGCTGGCCCTGATCCTGGTGGTGATCGGCCCGCGCATCCAGGCCTATGCACGACGGCGGGCCGAGGAGGCCGGCCGGTCCGCCGAGCACGTCTCGCCCGCGCGGATGGCGGCGTTGGTGTTCGGCACGTTCGCGGTGGGGGTGTACGGCGGCTACTTCACCGCGGCACAGGGCATCCTGCTGATCGGCGTGATGGGGGCGCTGCTGCCGGAGGACATCCAACGGATGAACGCGGCGAAGAACCTGCTGTCGCTGTTGGTCAACGTGGTGGCCGCGGTGGGTTACACGCTGGTGGCGTTCGATCGGATCAGCTGGCCCGCAGCCGGGCTGATCGCGGCCGGATCGCTGGTCGGCGGATGGTTGGGCGCCCGTTACGGGCGCCGGCTGTCGCCGAACGCGCTGCGAGCGGTGATCGTGGTGGTTGGTCTGATCGGGCTGTACCGCCTGCTGTCGGTCTGACACCGCAGCCCAAACGGGTCCGAGGTTTTCTTAAGAAGTCCCGCGACCTGCCGAAAACCCGACCGCGGACTTCCGGGATCGGGGAAGATCAACCCCCAGCCTTTGCATGCGCGGAAAGGAAGCCCAAGGTGTGGACACAGGGGGCGGCGTGCTGTTTCTCTTCCCGGCGGGCCGTTGATGGGTAGGCCGTCGACGCGGAACCCGGCCGGGCGCCGGTGGTGGTTGGCTGTTCTCGCCGCCACCCCGATTGCGGTCGCGGCGATCGGACTGGTGGCCGACCCGCCTGCGGGTACCGCGGTGGCCGACTGCTTTCAGCGCGGTTATCAGCCTCCGCCGTGTTCGGCCGGCGGGCAGGGTCCGGCAGCCGCCACTCCATCGACACCGGGACCCGCGGTGCCCGATTCCGGGATCCACTCCTGTCAGAACCAGGCGGCTATGTCGACCGCAATAGGATTGCTGCCCGCCGTCTGTCCCGGCACCGCGCCCGGCTGATGCACAGCCTGCGCCGAGCCGCGATCGGCCTGGTAGTCGCAGGCGCGACAATGGGTTTCGTCGCGCCGGTCGAAGGCGGCACCGCACTGGCCGACAACTGCTCCAGTGGCATGACGATGGGGCAGTTCGGGGTGTGCGTCCCGGCGACCAACGGGGAGTCTTCGACCGTTTCCCCCGAGTGGCGCCAGGCGTCGGGCGGCGATGCGGTGGACCCGGATTCGCCGACGTCGATCTGCCAGTCCTCACCGCCGTGCCCGGAAGGCGCAACGCTGATCCTCAGCGACTGCGAGTGCCCACCCCGCTGAGCGCTCACCGGCCCGTCTAGAACCGCCGCCGGTCGGCCTCCTGCTCGAGCACGGCGTCGAGGTCGGTCAACCGGTCCATCGTCGACACCGAGCGTTGGGTGCGGTTGTTCTTGGCGAGCATGTCGCGGTTGCGGTGCACGAACGACCAGTAGCCGGCGGTGAAGGGGCAGGCGTCATCACCAAGGCGCTTCTTCGGGTCATAGGCGCAGTCGGCGCAGTGGTCGCTCATCTTGTTGATGTAGGCCCCGCCCGAGGCGTAGGGCTTGGTGGCGAGCAGGCCGCCGTCGGCGTGCTGGCTCATCCCGATGACGTTGGTCGGCATCACCCAGCGGAAGCCGTCGACGAAGGCGGTGGCGAACCACTCGGTCAGCTCGTCGGGCCGATACGCTCGCTGCAGGGCATGGTTGCCCAAGACCATGAGGCGCTGAATGTGGTGGGCCCAGCCGCGGTCACGCACCCCGGCCAGCGCGTGGCGGAGGCATTCGGCGGTCACGTCGTCGGCGTCCAGCCCGGTCCACCAATCCGGCAGTGGCACAGTCGCATTGAGCGCGTTGTTGTCCGTGTAGTCGGGGCCGAAATGCCAGTACAGGTGCCACATATATTCGCGCCAGCCCAGGATCTGGCGGATGAACCCTTCCACCGCGGGCAGTTCCGCGTGCTTGCGCCGGTAAGCCTGTTCGGCGGCCTCGACGGCGTCGAGGGGATGCAGCACGCCGAGATTCAGCGGCACCGACAGCAGCGAGTGCGCCATCGCCCAGTCCTGACCCATGGTGGCGTCCTCGTAGCGGCCGAAGGACGGCAGCCGGTGTTCGATGAAGTGGGCGAGTGACTGCCGCGCTTCGGCGGGGGTGACCGCGAACAGGCGCGGGCCGTCGACACCGACGGTGGGGAGGTCCATCCGGTCCAGGTCGGCGCGAACCTCGGCGTCGATGTCGTCCTCGTCGGGCTGATAGGGGCCGGGTAGGCCGAGGGTGCGTTGCTTGCGGGGCGGTGACTCGCGGTTCTCCGGGTCGTAGTTCCAGCGGCCGCCGACGGGTTCGCGCCCGTCCATCAGGACGTCGAAGCGGCGGCGCTGCTCGCGGTAGAAGTCCTCCATCCGGAAGCGCTTGCGGCCGCCCGCCCACTGGGCGAAGTCCGCGCGGGGCAGGGCGAACGTGGGCGTGGGCAGGACGTCGGCGACCAGTCCCTGATCATGCAGGCGGTGGACGAACGCCTCCGCGGCGTGCGATGTCGGCTGGTGGACGAGGACGGGGCGGCCGTAGCGGCCTAGCGCGTCGAGGTAGCTGTCGGCCTGCAGCAGGGTGGCCCGTTCGCCCAGGTCGCGGTGGGCGTGGCGGAGCGCGGAGAGCACCAGGTGCAGCTTCTGGCGGTGGTAGCGGCGACGGCGCAGCGCCGAGGCGGCCTCGACCAGCACGACCTCGCGGTGGGCGTGTTCGCCGCCGGAGACGGCCGGGCCGAGCTGGTCGGCGAAAAGCCACAGGGGAGTGTCGTCGGACGCGGATCTGCTCATTGCTGACGAGCCTACGAGGGGCCCGCGACACCCGGACCGGCGATTGGGACCGGCGTTGGGGCTGCGGTAGGCTTTCGATCTGCTGCCGGCGATCCCGGCAGCGCCGCGGGCTGTGGCGCAGCTTGGTAGCGCACTTGACTGGGGGTCAAGTGGTCGCAGGTTCAAATCCTGTCAGCCCGACCGAAAGATTCTGGTGGAGGCGGTTCCCGGGAAATCGAGGCCGTCTTTTCTCCTACCCATACCGGGTAGGTACAGCAATCCGCACGGTTCACTCGTGTGGCTGTTCAGGCATGCTGATCTGCACCAAGACGAGCGGCCGCGAAATTCGCACCCTCGTCGATCATGGCCACGTTGCTCGGGTAATTCATGTGTACGGCGAAGTTCATGCCGTCCGAACAGATCGGGTCGTCGGCTGCGCAGACCTTGATGGTCTTAGCCTGATACAGGGGACCGATGACGAGTTGCGGGGCCCCGAATAGGTTCAACGCCCTCTCGTTTGGCAGCGCGAAGAGCACAACCGAGGACACGTGGTCGGCCACTACGGGTGCCATCGGTTGGGGCACCGTCGCCGGGTCGATCCCGTCCGGGACGGCAGCCGAGGTGACGAAGCCCATCACCGCAGCGCCTTGCGAGTAGCCGCTGAGGACCATCTTGGTGTTGGGGCAGGCATGCGATATCGACTCGACGTGTGCGCTCGCATCTTTGATGCCGTCCTCCGCCCCGTCCGTCCATCGCAGGCTCGCCGGGTAGGCGACTGGATATACATCGAGCGACTTGCCGCCGACGAGCGGGCGCATCGCATCCACGAATGCCTGTCCCGTTGCACCCAGCCCGGGAGGGTCGTCGGTGCCGCGAGCGAACACCACCTGAATATCCGGACACGGATCGGCCGAGGCGGACGGAAAGTTACATGCGAGGAGCGACGGGCTGACGCCCGAGGCGGCGATAGCCGCAAGAGTTAGAAGACGACGAAGACGGTTCGTGCTCATTCCACAGTGTCCTCATAACCGTGATTCGAAAGCCGGACTATTCGCCAAATAGGGGGCGGCGCGCCGCCCACACGGCAGGTTCCGTCGCCCCTTGCCAACTCGCAGGCTGCCAACTCGCAGGCTGTGGACAGTCCCGGGATGGCGGGGACTTACTTCACCGGGATCTGAGGCCTTTTGTCCCGCCCGGAGCGTGCGCCGGTATAGCAATTCAAGTATTTCGCGTTGCCCCGGCGGCTTTTGTCCGCCAGCCGAGGTAGGCGAACAGCAGCGCGAGCGCGGCATAAACCACAAATTCAGTCCAAACCGCTCCTGCACTCCAAGTCCTGCCGAAGATCCGCACAGAATTCATGTCGGCGAACAAGGCGAAGCCGAGGTGGGTGATGGCGAGGCCAGTGAACAGGCCAGCCAGGAATCGGTACATCTTGGTGTTCCCTCCCGTTTAGTTTCGTGCATTTTGCAATGTCGTCACTTGATGCCGGACGGGGTAGGGCCTAAGGTCATCGCGGACCCAGGGGCCTGGGGCTGCGCCGGCCCCAACCAGAAGCTATGCCTCGAATGCGTGTGCAGCACGAACTGATCTACCATGCCGGAAAACGCCCGGGTAGACACGGCCATTCAAGCGGTTCCATACATGTCCAGCAGCCGATATCGCGTCGCGTCCAAGCGCTGGCCGAGCGACGACGCCACCCGCTTCACCAGGTCATAGCCCATCTCGTGATCCGCTTCGCATTTATCACGTAAGCACTTGCCGTTGAACGCGATCGCTCGGGTCATCTGCACCGCGCGCGCGTCGAATCCCCACCGATATGGGGGGATCAACCATGACCATCCGAGCATCTCGCCCCCTCCCACCGTCTCCATCGTCACGCGGCCCCGCCCTGGGAAATAGACTTCGAGAGCGACCCTTCCTTCGCGAATGAGATAGAAGGTATTGGCCTCTCTGCCCTCGTGACAGAGCAACTCACCGGCATTGAAGCGGACGTTCGACGCGCATCCGACGGTGAGCTGAAAGTAGCGCGGGTCCCACCCGCTGAAGAACGGATGCTCAGCGAGAATGCCCTCAAGGGTCCTCATGACATCTCCTCTCCGGTCGCTTCTCCCCATTGCCACAGCTCACCTTCCTCTGCGATGTCGCCGCCGTCCAGAGAATGACCAGCTGAGACACCACACTCGGCGACTCCCCCGTGGGACGGTCCGTCAGTGACAACTCACACTGCGCAATTTCCAGGGCCCATACGCCGGCCTGGTGCAACCCGACCCGCCGCGCTAACGGGTCAGTCAGTAGCCCATATATCCCGGATATGGGGCGTTGGTTGCGGATGTCGTCGTGGGCGTCGGTGTCGTCGGCGAATTCGACATTGATGGTCCTGATTCGCTGAGGTTCGGCGCGGCGGATGCCAGTGCCGGGCGCCGATGATGACGATGATGACGATGATGACGATGCCAGCTAGACACTTGCGGAGAAGAGCTTGCGCATCATGATTCACACTCTGTTCCAGGCGCACCCTCGGCGCAAAGCTTGGGAATCCGCAGCTCCAGATCCCCGGCGATCGTGCTCAGCGTGCGCGGGCGCGAGCCGTTGCGCTGGTTGGTGCGGGCCTCGGTGCGCTCATGAGGCGCAGCACCGATGAACGCGGCCAGCTCCGCGTCGATCAGCGCCTGGTAGATCGTCTCGGCGGCTTGGGTGATCCGCTCACCGGCATCGGCGGTGCGTAGTGCATCGAGCACCTCCAACAAGGCAGACTGGTCCAGGGCCATCGCGTTGTTCCTCTCGGTAGTGATCCTTGGTCTTTTCACCACAGAGACTCACGCGATGGCCCCTCTACGTCGGCACCGACACGCCGCTACTTACACCACCCCAGGGGACGTTCCCTCGCTGTGTATCCCTCCGCGTCCAGAGACGTCGCTGGACGTTCAAGACCACCTTTGAACTGCGGCGGATGGCCACACCGGCGGATGGTGGAGAACGTCGGCGAACGGGATGCTTCTAGCTGGGGTCAAGTGGTCGCGGGTTCAAATCCTGTCAGCCCGACCAGAGAACCAGGAGTTCAGATACCACGGGTGGAGTGCCACCACCTCAAACGCGTCGCAAGCCGGTGCTCGCGCCCAGAAGCGCAGCATTGTTGGTAGCGCAGGCTTCAGCGAAACTCTTTCGTGTGCCGTAAGCCCCTTCGGTCGTCCTGGGTCCAGCCAACATAGGTCAAGTACAGTCCGACCAGGACGGCAGCGGTGCAAAGCGCCACCCACCACGTTTGTGAGCCAATCATGGAATTGGCTATGGAGACGAAAGTCTTGGGAAAGGCCAGAAGGAGCAGTCCGCGTAGCGTGACCAGCCAGCCCAACACGGACACGATGATCGCCGCGGCGCCTCGCCAGAATTGGTGAGCGGCGACGATGATAAGGCCGAATATCAGGATGAAGGCGCCGGTCACCCAGGTCCACAGCGAATTCGCCTCGAACTGCGAAAGTAGTTCTTGCATGGTCGAAGCGCGGGCTATAGCCGTGACGTCGACAATGACCAGGAAAGGTCCGAGCACGCGAGAGAACATGCGTGTCCGGCTCTGCGACTGTTGTGAAACGTTCATGGACCATCCTCCTGATGCGCCTGTCGCTGCAGCCCCTTGTATCGGACCATTTGGTGAACTCGCCGCGATAGGGACTGAAGTCCAGGTTAGAAGACCGGCGGTACGCTCGAACGCACACGGCAGGATCAATAGACCCTTGGGGCGGCTAGCATTCCGGCCCGAATCGGGCTCGTCGCTGAAACGCGTTAGAGAGCCTTCACATTGCTATGGTTCGGAACGCGGCCGACCCGCCACCGGCAGGGATTTGCCGCACCAAGGTCGTCAGATGCCGGCCGAGGCCGGTCGCGTGAGTCGAGGCAGAAAATGGCGGCGTTAAGTGCAGCGCAAGCAAGGGCGGTATATGACCGGATCGGCCGGGTCCAGGATTGGCAATTCTACGAAGACCGCGCCATTGCGCGATTAGTTGCTGACTGCGTACCGCAGAACGCGCATGTCATCTTCGAGTTCGGTTGCGGCACCGGCCGGCTGGCAGCCAACATGCTGCGGTTGTTGCCGCCGACCGCACGCTATCTGGGAGTGGATGTCAGCCCCGTGATGGTCGGATTGGCCACTGACCGGCTTGCGCCGTGGGGCGACCGTGCACAGGTCCGCCTGGTCGACGGATCGATGCCGTTGCCCGCCGCAAGCAACAGTGCCGACCGTATCGTCTGCACCTACGTCTTCGATCTGCTCGACAGCACCGACGTGGTCGTGGTGCTGGATGAGTTCGAACGAATCCTCACCGATGACGGGAGGCTGTGCCTGGTCAGCCTCAGGCCCGGGATCACCCGCTTCGAACGACTGATATCGGGCCTGTGGACTATGGTGTGGCGGCACGCGCCTCAGCTGCTCGGAGGCTGTCGGCCCGTTCGGCTGGATCAGATGCTCGCCCGAGGATGGACAACTTGCAGCGAGCATGTCGTCCACTCCTGGGGCTTGGTCTCCGAGGTGATCGTGACCACGCCACACCAAAACCCGCCGACATCGACACCCTGACCGCGGCACCTGAAGCGTTGTAAGTGCGGTCGCAGGCTAGCTGCGCCGGACCCCACCTCATGGCCTCCGAACGCTCGATTTCACCACTGCTCACCGCGGGCCCTCTACCCGGTCGGGATGGCCGCGACCCGCGCCGTCCACCCACCGACACACATGTTCAGTGGGATGAGACGACGCGGTTACGGCCGCCAGCCTTCGCCGCGTACATCGCGGCGTCGATGCGCTCGATGAACGCCGCGACGCTCTCGCCCGGTCGCCACTGGCCGACTCCTAAGGAAATCGTCACTGGTTCGGACGCCACCTGTGGGATCGCCGCGACCAGGTTTCGGACCCGCTCAGCGAGAAGCACCGCATCGTCGAGAGGGGTGTTCGGGAGCAGGATGAGGAACTCCTCACCACCCCAACGAATGGCGGTGTCGTTGCTGCGCATGCCGCCGCGCAGCGACGCTGCCACCGATCGCAGGACATCGTCGCCGATTGCGTGGCCAAGGCCGTCGTTGATCCGTTTGAAATGGTCGATATCGCCCATGGCCACACTCAGCGGCGCACGCGAGCGCGCAGCCTGCTGAAGTTCGATCTCAAGGGCGACCTGCCCGGAGCGTCGGTTCAGCAGTCCGGTGAGTACATCGACATCGGCCATTTCCTGCAGGGCCATCTGCTGCTCGACCAGGTGGGTGATGTTCGGCGCGATCGCCACATAGTGACCCTCGGGGTCGTGATAGCCGATGAGGCTAGAGATGCTCAGGTCTACGTGCAGCCATTCGCCCGTGGCGAGTTCGAAGGACACCACCCCGTGGTAGGGGTTGCCCTCAGCGAGGACTCGTCGAATCTGCGGCTCGGCCAAGCCCTCTGGGGTCACGGGCTTCAACTGGAACGCTGATCGCCCGAGAAGGTCTTCGACAGGGCGTCCAACCTCGCGACCGAAGGCATTGTTGGCGAAGACAATGATGAAGTTCTTGTCCATGACGATCACCGGATCGCTCGCCGCGTTGAGCGCCTCGGCGAGCAGGCTACGCTCGCGTTCCGCGGCAATTCGTGCCGTGATGTCCTGCTGGATAGAGATGTAGGCCACGATCGCACCGTCGGCATCGCGTACCGGCGAGATGTTCCACTGGACGAAATAGGGCAGGCCGTCCCTGCGGTAGTTGATGGTGCTGCCCTCGAAGAACTCACCAGCCCGGATCTTGCGACTGAGCTGATCAATGACTTTTCGATCGGTGTCGGGCCCCTGGAGGATGCGTGGGGACTGACCTATCAACTCCTCCTCCGTATAACCGGTCATCGCACAGAAGGCCGGGTTGCAACGCTGGATGAGGGGGCCACCGGCGAAGTCGGCGTCGGTGATGACCACGGCGTTGTACAGGTGCTCGAATGCAGCCTCCAACGCCACCTCGCTGTTGACGTTCAGCCGAGCCGATTCCCGTCCCATTGGACCCTCCTGCTAGGAGGTTAAGCGGAGCCTTGCCGTCAGCGCTGGCCATTCGCGGCAGCACCAGCGACTGCCTCGACGAACCCGGCCATAACCCCGGAGCAAGGAGCGCTTCGCGCCGACGAATCGGTTCGCTGCCTCGCGCGGGCATCAACCACGGCGCGCCCCGGCGGGGGCACTGTGAGACGTAGGTGGCCCGCGAGTGTCGCCGGACACAGGATGTCGCGAAAGGCAAAAGATCGGTAACAGGACCCGTTGGCGTCAACGCGATCGGCGTCCGTGTTGAGCTTGTTGTTGTAGCCCAACTTGCAGAACATCACGGCACCGAACGTGGCGCAGGGGCGAGAATTGCGCGATTTGCAGCCACATCACATCCGGGTGGTCGCATCGTTCACATCAGCGGCGTCCCGGCAGGTAAGGCGGTTCGAAGCCGGGCCCCCTCGAGGTTGCGGATTCGGTTCGTGCGGGGAGCGCTACCGACGTTGTCCTACCAAGGCGGGTAGACCCAACCGTACATCGTCCAGGACCCGAGGTTGGCGCTGGGCAGGATCTGCACCTGGTGGCCGTCCCCGTAACCGGGCGAGAGCCCCTGTACGCCCCCGGAGACAAAGGTCCCGTCGCCCCGGGAGATGTCGACATGGTTCCCGTAGGCACCTTTGGAGAACACCAAGGCGCCACGCGGGATGGGCGTTTCGTGGTGGTCGAGCCCACGGGCGGCCAGTGACTGGTAGAAGGACAGTGCCGCGTCGTGCGCAATGCCGGTCTCGGTGGTGAGGCCATGAGCGGCGTCGACGAAATCTTCGCAGCCATACGGGCCGAATACGTCTGTGCCCAGCATGCTTTCGGCAACCAGCACGGGATCGTCGGCCGAGTACGTGGTGCCGAGGTCTCTGGGCGCGGGTGCGAGTTCGGCACCAGAGGGAACACCCGCGGTGTCATCACCCTTGCTGGTGCTCGCCCCGCGTCCGCCGAGGATGCCCTGCGCCGAAACCGAGGACTTCTCGTCGAGCTGGACCGAGAAGCTGGACGGCTCATCTGCGCAGTGGGCGCTAGCGCCGGTGCCCCGCACCGACGTGCATGTCGCGTCGGCAACGCCGGCCGAACCCACCGCCGTTGCGATCGAAGCGGAAATCACGGCGCCAAGAACCAGCTTGCGTGCCGCGTACTTCAGGTTGCCATCTGCCACCAGACTCCCCTTGGTCAGCGTTTGACTATTCACGGAGATGAAGGGACCGTAGCCGATTGCGCTCACTCGCGGGCCCCGACTGGCTGTCCCGCAAGAGAAGTAGCAGTTCAGAAGCGGTTTGGCGGTGCGGCGGAGTCACCGTTGTCCGCAGCCGACCGTCCGATCCTCCGGATCACCTCGGCGGTGCGAAACGGTTGTTCGATCATGACGAGGTGCCCCGCGGGGGCGATCGTTTCGTGCGCCGCACCGAGGGTCGCGGCAAGCCGGATCTGCTGAGCCCGCCAGCGCTGGGTACGCCAACCCGTGTGCGCGGTGACCACTATGCGCGGTACCGCTGGAAGCGGGCAGGCGTTCCGCAGGGCGCACAACTCGGCCGCGAGGGCGTGGTATGCGATGTATTCGGTGAGCAGCGCCGTCGGCAGTCCCGGATCGGCAGCGGCGCTGCGTATCTCAGAGCGCGACTGTGCGTCCAGCCCGCCGGGGCGTCGACGCTGCAGTAGCGTCAGGCCGGCGCGGCCAAGGGCTGTCTTCAGATGTAGCCTGTCCAGCAGCATTGCCGCGGCGCCGGCGACGGCCAACTTGGCGGGCCGGGGGAGTGCGAGCAGCGGATGTTCGGGGGCGATGCTGGAATCGAGCAGCAGCAGTGCGCGGGTGCGATCTGGGTACAGGCGGGCAAATCCTTCGGCATAGAAGCCGGCTACCGAATGTCCCACCACCACTGCGGGATTCGGCTGGGCCACCGCATCGAGGACGGCGGCGATCCGGTCGGCCTCGCCCCGGACAGTCCGAGGAACACTCAACGCTGGGTTGCCCGTCAGCGGTGTTCCGGGTCGGTCGAATCGCACCACCGTGTGGTCGCGCGCAAGGTCCGCGACGCTGTCGCTCCAGTGCAGCTGCCGGCCCCCGAGGCCGCTGCACAACACCACAACCGGGCCGGTGTTCCCGTCGATGCGGACCTGGACCCGATATCCACCGACGTCGACATCGACGCGTTCGCTCACGGAATCACCGACGGAATCTGGCGGTGCGGACGGCGACGAAGATGAGCCAGCCGGCGATCGCGACCAGCTGAACCCGCTGCGCGATCCCTACCTCGCCGGCTCCGATGCCGGTAGCGCTGTCGATGGCGACCGCGACTGTCGTCCATACCGACGTCCCGATCAACGCGGCCAGCAGGAAGAGCCCGACATGACGCCCCGGGGCGCGCTGGCGGAGATCGACCACGACGAACGCAGACAACGACACGATTGCGGCGAGTACCCCCGTCACGCTGCTGAGCTGGTGCAATTGGTGCCCTAGCGGTACAGCGCCCGAGGCTTCGCGCGCAGCGCATGCGACGTCCGAACTCGGTGCGCACACCAGCATCCATACGGTGCTGTCCAAGGCGGTCGTCACGGCGAAGACACCGAGCGCCCACCATCCGGTGCTGCTCCACCGGTCGCCACGACCCCCGACAAGGGCGGCGGTGGCCGCGATGACGAGGACGGCCGCCGCAACCAGGTCGCAGCCTCGAAACCACTCACCATGCGGTTGGTTCGCAGCGGCGAGTTCGCTGATGAACAGGTCCGGGTCGGGCAAGCTCCGCGTGAAGGCCATCTCGAGCAGCCAGTTCGAATACAACACCGCACCGATCAGGACACCGGCAACGGCGATCCACCGCAACGCCGGCGACACCGGTCGCCGTTCTCGCGTGGTGTCCGCCACCGAGTCAGACCGGTGCGGCGGGGCCATCTAGCAATGATGCTGCGATTCCGGACGCGGCAGGGGTGTTCGGGAACAACGGCAGCTGATTCTCCGGCGGTCGCGCCATCTGCAAGCATGTGGACACCGGGTCCGGGTGCGGGCCTCGGCTCCTCATCGCCCCGCCTGGATCGCGGCGACCCGCTCGTCCGCTTCCGAACCGCACAGCAGCTGCAACTCGAAGCCGGTAACGAGCAGGTCGGCGATTCGCGCGTTGAGGTCACCGGACGTCATATGCGCTTCCAGGTTCTGCCCCGGGCACGAGGTCCCCGACGCGACGTCCCGGTGGCCAGCCAATGTATCGACGCCGATTCCGAACCGCCGGGCCGCCCAGGCGAATACTAGAGCGGTACCGCGCAGCTGGGCCTCGCTGACGGTTTCCTCGTCGAAGTTGCCTTCGGCCAGTACCAGAAAATGCCCGGTCGTGTCGTAGTCGGTTGCGGTGTCCCCGGCGATCGCGGTGTCGCGGAGCTGAAAGATGGTGCCCTCGCGGTCAACGGCGGCGTGATAAGCGATGTCGACCCACCCCTTGTCGACTTGGTGATACCGCTGGTGTTGCTGTAACCGAGCAATGATCTGGCGGTTGTCGGGAAGTGCCACGGCCGAATGATGGAGGGTCATCCGGGTGATCGTTTGCGGCCGACCACCGGGCTGCGCGGGGCGGGCTCCCCAGGCGGCTCGGCATAACATCACCCCGGATGGTGCAGCCGGCGGTGACTCGACGGCCGTCAATGGCGAAGCCGGGACCGCGCCCACCGCGGGGGCTGGTGGTGCGGTGTTCCGAGGCGTTGGAGTTGCGAGCGCACCGGGCTCCGATCCCACCGAACATCCGGCGACGACTGCTGTCAGTCCGCTGCTCGCGATCGCCAGAAGCCGGCGTCGACTGACGACCGTGTCGTCAGCACCCGGGAAGCTTTGCGGGTTCGCCACGGTGTCACCTTAATGACGGCAGACTTCGGATCGCGGGAAGTTGAAGGCAGTCAAGCAATTCGGCATGTCAGTCGCGCGGGCCGAACGGCTGTCGCCGGAGGTAGCCCGACAGGCTGTCCACCCCCAAGCGCTCGAGGCGCTGCTGGAAGTAGGGGAGGTGCTGCGGGGTGACGATGGCCGGCAGGATGATCTCCCACATATCTGCGGTGCAGCCGATGATGTCGGCGTCCGTTGCGTCGCACAACACCCGGTTACCGACCGCGGTCGCCCACATCGTCCACCCCAGTTTGTCGACGTCGATCCCGTCCCGGACGTCGCCGGCGGCGACGGCCTTGCCGAGTGCCGCGGTCAACAGCGGGAACGTGGCTTCACGACGCTGTTGGTAGGCGGTCGAACCGGCACCACTGACTTGAGCCAGCGACTGCCGCAGTTTGTTGGCGACCTGGGTGAGTTTGTCCTGCACATGCATCTGAGGAATGACGAACGTCAGTGTTATCACGTTGTCCAGCGCCGACAGGGAGGTGTCGGCAAGCACCCGCAGGACGGTCTCCCGGAACGCGCACTCGGCCTCCGCCATGATCGCCTCGGCCACCGTCTGCTTGGTGCTGAAGTGGTAGTAGAACGCGCCCTTGGTGATCTGCGCTCGCTCGATGATCTCCTGAAGTGAGGTGCTTCCGTACCCGATCTCGTCGAACAGGTCGACACCGGCCGCGATGATTCGCCTGTGCGTCTCTTCGCTCCTCGCCTGCATGGCAACCCTCCCGAGCCGACCCCTGGGCGTCAGTATGGCATCGGGTGCGCGCACGGGGCTTGAATTCAATCGGCGGCATCGGGTCCCGGTGCATCCAACTCGGCTTTAATGGTGGTATGGGAAAGGCCGACGGCGAGCCGCAGACAGCCATTCGGGCCGCCGCCATGGCGGAACTCGCGGCAGTGGGTGTCGACGATTTCACCCTGTCCGGAGTTTCGAAGCGGGCCGGCGTCGACGTGAATGCGATCGCGCGCCACTGGCACGACCGTCGCGTACTGCTGATGGAGGCGATGCTGCTCACCGGCCCAGAGCAGATGCCGACGCCCGACACCGGCTCACTGCACGGCGATGTCATGGCGTTCGTCGAACAGTTGACGGCGCTGTCGCGCACCGAGCCGGGTATGCGCTACCTGCGTTCACTACTACCGCAGTCCGCCGAGGCCGATTTCACGCACGTCCGAAAGGACTACAGCGACAACCGATTCGACGCACACGCCGAGATGTTTCGGCGCGCTGCGCGGCGCGGAGAACTGCGCGACGACGTCGACCCGGTCACCGCGGTTCAGATGTTCGCGTCGACGATCTGCGCCGACGCGATCTGGTACGCGCGGCCCAGCCAACCCGACTACATCCGCGGGGCCGTCGACATCTTCCTGCGCGGCATCGCCCCGTGACGCTATTCAGCCGGCCTGCGCCAACGCCGCTGGCCTGGGCTGGCCGTCCTCGTCCAGTTGACGCAGCCTGGCGACGACCGAGGCCGTCAACGCGTCGAACGCGGCGTGTGGGGTCGGCTTCGGCGGCGATTTGAGCGCTGGGAACTCAGCGACGGACGCCACATAGCCGCGCTCCGCGGCCGACCACCTGATGTGGTAGCTGTACTCGGAGGCTTTCCATTCCGGCTTCATGGTCAAACCGTAGCCCGAAGTCGTCGCAAACCACCGAAACCATCGGGCCCCAATCGTAAGGACCATCGTCCCGGCATTCAGGAGTCCATAACGAGCCGCGTCCCTCGGCTGAAACCGCTGTGCCGCAGTCTATTTCGGCCCCCGCAGCAGATCTCTTCGAAGCTGGTGTCACCTGTCGGAAACATGGCGTAACCGCCGCGAAAAGCAAGCGGACGTTGCTCAGGAATGCGCCTCGCCCATGTTGATGGTCAGGGGACGGCGGAAGAACCGCGTGATCCACAGCAGCACACCGATTCCGATGATGAACCAGGTGATGCCGTAACGCGTCGACTCCGCCGACAGGTAGATCCACAGCACGATCGTCAACCCCATACCGATCAACGGCAGCACGATGTTGGTGAAGATCTGCCGGGCCCCGTTGATCTCCCGGCGTCGGTAGGCGAAGTACACGATCACTGTCAGGTTCACGAACGTGAAGGCGATCAGCGCTCCGAAGTTGATCAGTGACGCCACGAAGTCCAGGTTGAACGAGATCGCCAGCAGCGAGACCGCTCCCACGAACAGGATCGCGTACGCCGGGGTCTGGAAACTCGGGTGCAGATATCCGAAGAACCGGCCGATCGGCCCCTGGCCGTTGCGCCCCATCACGAAGAGCAGGCGGGACACCGACGCGTGCGATGCCAGGCTGGAGGCGACGGTGGCGGCGAACGCCGCCGAGGTGAGCAGGATCTTGAACAGGTGCCCGCCGACCATGAACGCGATCTGCGGCAGTGCGCTGTTCTGCAGCGACTCCTCACTGAAGTCGGAGATGTCCGGGAACAGGGACTGGGTGAACCAGGCGGCGGTGAAGAAGATGGCGCCGCCGATCAGCAGGGCCAGCACGATCGCCCTCGGCACCGTCGAGGCGTCCTTGGCCTCCTCGGTGTACATGGTGATGGCGTCGAAACCGATGAAGGAGAACGCCACGATCGTGGCACCGGTGATGACCAGGTTGAGGTGCACACCGTCGTGCCAGGCCGGGCGGGTGGAGAAGATGGTCCCGTTGCCCATCCCGTCCATCAGGGACTTGGCCGCCAGCACCAGGAACACTCCGATCAGAACGACCTCGAAGACGACCAGGATCATGTTCACCCGCGAGGTGTTGGTCATGCTGAACAGACACATCGCCGTGATGGCCGCGACGTAGACGACGACCCAGAGCCAGGACGGCACGTCGGGGAAGAACGCGTACATGTAGCTGCGGATGATCAGGGCGTTGACCAAGGGCAACAGCAGATAGTCGAGCAGGGCCGCCCAGCCGATCAGGAACCCGACGTTGGGGCTGATCGTCGCCGACGTGTAGGTGTAGGACGACCCGGCCGACGGGAAGATCCGAGTCATCCGCCCGTAGCTGATCGCCGTGAACACCATGACCACCAGCGCCAACACGTAGGCGGTCGGGACGACGTTCCCGGTCTCGGAGGACACGATGCCGAAAGTGTCGAAGACGACGGTGGGCGTCATGTAGCCCAGGCCGAGGCCGACGATGGCCCACAGACCCAGCGTCCGGGCGAGCTGGGTCGTTCCCGTCGACCCTGGGTCAACCTGAGTCATCGTGGTCCCGTCGTGATTGAGGCGTGGCGATCCATTCCCTGTGGCTTACCACAACGACAGCCGCCGTCGGCGCCGTTTGGTCGGCGCATGAGCACGTTTCTCCAGTCGCGGGTTTGGGGCCGCTCATCCGTGTAGCGTGCCAGCCATGCGGTACGTCGTCGGGTATGGGCCACGTCAGCGCGGCGTTGACGGTGTCAATCTTGCTGCCACGCTGGCCCGGTCGTCGGGCGCGGCGCTCGATCTGATCTCGGTGCTGCCCAGCGACGCACCGACGTTCCATATGTATTCACCCGACGAGGCGTTCAATGCCGAGGTCGAGGCCCAGGCGCGGGAATGGCTCGAGGACGGGCTGAGCCACGTCCCGGAGGACGTGCACGCGGAAGGTCACCTGCAGCACGCCGATTCGATCACCCAGGGGTTGCTGGACGCGGCGACCGACCCCGATCGCGGGGAGGCAGGGCTGATCGTCGTCGGCACCTACCACCGCGTTCGCAGTGGGCGCTTCGGACTGGGCAGCCTGGCCGATGCCCTGCTGCACGCATCGGCGGTGCCGGTCGCCCTCGCTCCGGCGGGTTACCAAGCCCATCCCGTGATCAGCCGGATCACCTGTGCGGTCGGCATGCAACCGGGGGCCGAGAATCTGCTCGACGCCGCAGTCCACCTGGCAGAAGAGTGGAAGGTTCCGCTTCGACTGATGTCGCTGGTGGCCGTCGGGGAGGGCGGCAGCGAAGACCGGCGCCGGGACTGGACACAGCGGGCCGAGCAGCACGCGGCGACACTGGTGGCCAAGGCGACCGCGGCCCTTCCCGCCGAATGCGCGGTGACAAGCGTTGTGGGACACGGCGAGTCGCTCGAGGACGCCGTGCAGGGACTGGAGTTCGAGGACAGCGAGATCGTCCTGATCGGGTCCAGCCGCTTGGCCCAGCCGAAGCGGCTCTTCCTCGGCCACACGGCCAGCAAGATCATGCGCGCGCTACCGGTTCCGATGATCGTGTGGCCGCGCGGCTGAGCCCGTCTCAGGACTCCTTGACCCGCGAGTACCAGATGCGGTCGGCGACCGAGACGATGTCGTCGGAGATCGCCGAGATGCGGCGGTAGAACTCCCGCCGCGCGACCACGACGTGGAAGTCGCTGAGCGCGAGGAGGTCGCCGGCGGCGGCACGGTAGACCCGCTCCAGGTCGCGTTGCGACTTCACCGCGGCGTCGGCCGTCTTCGTCGCCGACAGGCCGCGCACACCGCTCAACGCCTTGATGGCCGCGACAAGGTGGTGCACCCCCTCGGCGAGCAGGCCCGCCATTTCGGCGGTGGCGGGATCCGGGGGGAAGCCCATGGTCTCGGCCTCGCGCACGGTGTTCTTCGCGCCGTTGATCACCCGGTCGAGGTCGCAGGACAGCTGGAACAGGTCCTCGGGTTGCATCGGTGTGGTGAACGCCTGCCGAACCGTGTCGACCAGTTCGCGGCGCACCTCGTCGCAGGCGTGTTCGGCGTCGCGCACATCCTCGGCGCGTGCGGTTGCCCCGGCGGCCCATTCGGCGAACGCGTCGATGCCGCGCGCGGTTATCTCGGCCTGCCTGTGCAGCATGGCGAGCACATCGGGGGTCTCCGGAAGGAACCAGCGGCGCCTGCGGTTGGTCGTGGTACTCATAGTGCTGCTCTCCATGCGAGAAGGACGGCGACTGCCAGGAGGGCAGCCGCGGGAATGGTGGTCAACCAGGCCAGGGCCATCTCACGCACGATCTCCCAGCGCACGTGCTTCCACCGCCGCCGGCCGCCACCCACGCCGACGACTGATGAGGCCACCACCTGGGTCGTGCTGACCGGCGCGCCGACCAGCGAGGCACCCAGGATGACCGCCGTGGAGGTGGCCTGGCTGGTGAAGGAGTCCAGCGGAGTGAGGCTGAAGATGCGTTGCCCGATGGTCTTGACGATGCGCCACCCACCCAGCGCCGTGCCCACGGTGAGGGCGACGCCCGTGATGATCTTCACCCACAACGGGACGGTCAGCGCGGCGGTCTGGCCGGAGGCCAGGAGCAGAACGGCGATGACGCCCATCGCCTTCTGCGCATCGTTGCCGCCGTGACTGAACGACAGGCCCGCGGCGGCGGCCCAACCGCTGACGCGGACCGGCAGGTTCCATCGTGTCGTCCACCGGCGACTGGCCAACCGGAGCACCCGCAGCAGCAGGAGCGCGAAGACGAAGCCCAGGGCCGGCGAGATCATCAGCGCGACCAGCACACCGATCACCCCGGTGGGATGCCAGCCGTTGAGACCGCCCCAGTTGACCGACTTCAGGCCGCCGTAGCCCGAGAGCAGCCCGTCGGCGATCGCCGCCCCGGCCAGCCCGCCGACCAGGGAGTGCCCGGACGACGACGGCAGTCCGCGCCACCAGGTGAAGACATTCCATGCCGTCGCCCCGGCCAGTCCGGCCCCGACGACGGAGACCATCTGGGACTGCGGAACGGTGACGATCCCGCCGATCGTGTCGGCGACGGCGGTGCCGAGGAAGACGGCCCCGGCCATGTTGAACACCGCCGACAGCACGACCGCCTGACCTGGGCTGGCGCCCCGCGTCGCGACCAGGGTGGCGATCGCGTTGGACGCATCGTGGAAGCCGTTGGTCAGGGCGAAGGCCAGGGCGAAGCCGATGGCGACGATGAGCCCGATCTCCACCGCCACCTCCCTGGCCTGTCCGCATCACCGGTGGTGAACACGAGGTTGATTGCGGGTGAACATAGCAAGAACACGGGGCAAACGCCGGTAACCGTTTCCCCGGACAAGAAAACTGAGGACTTTGTGCCCGGGCCGCTGATCAGGGCCGCTGGTCCAGCGGCCCCGGCCGGACACCGTCATTACCGGCGGGACCTGCCGGACCGCCTCGTCTGACAGGGGCCTCGACTCCAGCACCGGGCGGCTCAGCCCCACGGCGGAGACCGCGAGCCCGGTGCCGGCCGCAGTAAGCACGAGCGCGCGCACCGTCATCAGGCTGCCCTTTCCGCGTGGCGCAAGGTAGCGGCGGGGTGTGCCAACTAGCTGCCGGCGACTCCCGCGACTACCGTCCGGACCAGATGCTCGGCGCGGACCGGCCGATACGAGCGCCCCTCTTCGAGGACGGGGTAGACCACGCCGCCGACGACGGCGTCGGCGACCGCCTGGGCGTGGGCATCGTCCAACCGCCCGTCGGCCCGCACCCTGGCTATGACTGCCGTACGCAACGGCTTGCTGAATGCGGTGCGCAGCCTGCCCGCGGTCTCGGTGTCCTCCATCGCGCTGGCGGTCAGGATGCGTAAAGAGGCGGAGAACTCGCCGGTGGTAAGCCCGCGCGCCAGGCGGCGAGCCCACCGCACCAGGTCGGCGCCGAGGTCGCCGGTGTCGGGAACCGAGAAGCTGAACTTGGCGAAGTCCTCCAGCAGCACCTCGGAGATCAGCGCGGGTCTGCTGGGCCACCAGCGATAGATGGTCTGCTTGCCGACGCCGGCACGGGCCGCGACCGCTTCGATGGTGAAGCGGTCGTAGCCGCGTTCGACGGCCAACTCCCGGGTGGCGGCGAAGATCGCGGCGCGCGACTTCTCGCTGCGCCGGCGCGGCTTGACTTCGGTGACCATCCGTCCGTCCTCGAGTTCGTGTGCTTTACAGCGTGGACCGCCAGACCTACTCTAGGCAAGACGAGACGCTCCGTCTCGTCTGAATCGACACGAAGCGGGGCATGCGGCAGTGACGGAACCTCCAGGTGCACCTGAACAGATCACCGCGCTGATCCACCGCTATGCCACCGCCATCGACACCAAGGACTGGGAGCTTTTCGCCACCTGCTCGACCACCGACGCCGTCAGCGACTACGGGGATATCGGCCGGTGGAACAGCGCGCGGAAGATCACCGAGTTCATGACCGCCGCCCATGCCGGGATGCGCGACACCAAGCACATGCTGCACAACGTTGTGGTCACCATGGCCGGCCCGTCGCGCGCTACCGCGGTGAGCTACGTCCACACCGTGCAGGCGCTGGCGGTCGATCCCGATGGTTGGATCGACGCCGTGGGCCAGTACAACGATGAACTGGTCGACACGGCGGACGGCTGGCGAATCGGCAAGCGGGTTTTCACCATGACGCGGATGCTGACCAGTTACCAACTGCGGCAGGCACACTGAGATGAGAGCGGTGGTGTTGAGAGACGGTCGGCTGCAGGTCCGTGATACGCCCGATCCTGAGCCGGGACCGGGGCACCTCCTGCTGCGCACCTTGTCGTGTGCGATCTGCGCATCCGACGTTCATTTCATGGATCATGGCGGGCAGGGCGATCCGGACGACCCACTCTTCGGCGGTTACGACCCGCACCGCGACATCGTGATGGGTCACGAATTCGTCGGCGAGGTGGTCGGCCACGGCCCCGGGGTGGATGCGGGGCGGTTCCCGATCGGGGCGCGGGTGACCAGCATCCCGTTCCTGCCGGCTGAGGGCGGCGGACACATCATCGGCCAGCATGCCGACGCGCCAGGGGGATTCGGCGAGTTGATGCTGGTGGGCCAGGATCTGGCCCGGCTGGTGCCCGATGACATCACCGACGATGCCGTGGCACTGGTGGATGCTTTCGCGGTGGGAGAGGGCTACGCCAGCCTTGCGGGACTCACCGATCGGGATGTTCCGGTGGTGGTCGGTGCGGGGGCGATCGGGCTGTCGGCCGTCGCCGCCCTCAAACGGCGGGGCATCACACCGATCATCGTCAGTGACTTCAACGCCGACCGACGGGACCTCGCGACAGCCTTCGGAGCCGACTTCGTCGTGGACCCGGCCGCGCAGTCGCCCTACGACGTGTGGCGGCGGCACGCTTATGCAGCCGTGGCCAACCCACGGTGTGTGATCTTCGAATGCGTCGGCGCACCCGGCATCGTCGACCGGATCGTGGCCGACTGCCCGCACAACTCGTTGGTGTGCTGCGCTGGTGGGCACTACACCGAGGACACCCTGGCGATCGCCCCCGCCACCCGTAAGGGCATCCGCCTGCAGTTCGGTGGCGCACCGGGTTTCGAGGACTGGTACGACACCTTGGCTGCGGTGTGTGACGGCAGCCTGGACCCGCGGCCGAGCATCGGGATGACGATCGGCCTCGACGAGGTGCCCGAGGCGTTGGCGATGGCCCGTAAGGCCCAGGGTCCGCCGCGAATCATCGTCAAACCTCAAGGGGCGTAGGGGTGGCGGGCATCAAGCTGGTCATCGGTGCCAGCGGATTCCTCGGCTCGCATGTGGTGCGCCAACTGGTCGACGCAGGCGAGGACGTGCGGGTGATGATTCGGAGGACGAGTTCCACCCGCGGTATCGACGGCCTCAACGTCGATGTCAGATACGGCGACATCTTCGACGACGATGCCCTGCGCACAGTCATGACGGGCTGCCACGTCGTCTACTACTGCGTCGTCGACGCCCGAGCCTGGCTGCGTGACCCGGCCCCGATCTATCGCACCAACGTCGAAGGGTTGCGCCATGTCCTCCACGCCGCCGTTGGGGCCGGCCTGTCCCGTTTCGTGTACACCAGTTCGATCGGGACCGTGGGTATCACGAAGACCGGCCTGGCCGACGAGACGACACCGAACAACTGGGTAGATGCCGGGGGCGACTACATCAGGAGCCGTGTGCAGGCCGAAGACCTGGTGCTGCGTTATCATCGCGACCGGGGATTGCCGGCGGTGGCCATGTGTGTGGCGAACACCTATGGCAGCGGGGACTACCTGCCGACCCCGCACGGCGGCCTGGTCGCCGCAGCAGTGCGCGGCAAGCTGCCGTTCTACATCGCGGGGGCCGCCGCCGAGGTCGTCGGTATCGACGATGCCGCCCGTGCGTTGATCCTGGCCGCAACCGAGGGTAGGCCGGGGGAGCGCTACATCGTCTCCGAGCGGTTCATGAGCGCCCGAGAGATCTATGAAACCGCCTGTGCGGCAGTCGGAGTCACTCCACCGCGTCTTGGGGTACCGCTACGGGTGCTGAGCGTGCTGGCCACCATCGCACAGCCCGTCGCCCGGCTCCTCGGCAAGGACTCCAAGCTGACCCCGCTGTCGGTGCGGCTGATGCACATCATGACCCCGTTGGATCACGGCAAGGCGGTCCGGGAACTCGGCTGGCACCCCCGGCCGACCGCCGAAGCCATCGCCGAAGCGGCGCGCTTCTTTCGGGGTGGTCGACGCCAGGCCGCAGATCGAGCCGGCTGAACGGGCCGCAGCGGTCAGTCACCGCCACGGCGGCGACCCGCCTTGTGTCCCGGCCTTGGCGGCTGGATCGACCCTGCCCGCACGGGCAACATCAGCTGCGAGCTCGACTTCCAGCGCGCCGGCTTACCCGATACCGCCTACTGCGTCTCGAGACAGCCGCCGCAAAGCGTTTCGATGAACCCAGAGTGGGAGTTCGACGTCTGCGACGGCGAGAATTGCATGAGCGACCCGCCTCTCGAGGCGACCACGTCGCATTACCGCCAGACGACCGGGATCGGCCCGTTCACCTGCCGATCCGAGGAGAGCGGTGTGGCGTGCAGGGTGGCTCCCGGGCTGGGCTTCACGATATCGACCGCGGGTATCGCGCCGGTCGGGTGAGCTTTCCGCTCATCGGGGATTTGAGCCGATGGCCGAGCGGCGTACTGATTCCCGATTTGGAATTGATTGTTCAAACATTTCGGGCTGCCCATCCACGCTCCAACTGCTACCTTCTCCAGAATGCAAACCGACGTACCGTCGGTTCAGCACCGCTGACACCGTCTGGCCTCGGCGGTTGGCAACGCAAGCGAACAGGGCTTCTATGGCGGATCCGCTCGTGCCGCATTCCACGCGTTGGCACAACATTCGGGACCGGATCCTCCGCGACGACGGACCACCGTCATCATGGCCGGTAGTGCTGGCGTTGTTGGTGTTCATGCCCCTGACGTACTGCACGATGTTCCTCCCCGGGAACGTGGCCGAATGGCTGGTCGCGGAGGAACATCCGATCGAGGCCCTCGGGGTGCTCGGACTGCTCGCGGGCACGGTCGTTTGTTTCGTGATGTGGTGGGAGGTGCGCGGTGACCCGGCGTGGCCGCGCCTGCGGCGGATCTCACTGTTGGGATTCGGGCTGCTCCTCTTCATCCTGGCCGGCGAAGAGGAGAGCTGGGGCCAGCGCCTCCTCGGTATCGAGACACCGCCGTCGATATCCGAGATCAATGCACAACACGAGACGAACCTGCACAATCTGACGGCGCTGCACGCCATCAACTCCTACACGTTGTTCGCGAGCCTGTTGTTCGCGGTCGGCGTCCTTCCCCCCGTCCTCGGGCTCTGGGCAGGGCCTCGGAGGCGGTTGGAGAAGTTCATGCCGATCCTTCCGATAGCGCTGTCAACGATGTTCATCTACAACCAGGTGCTCTACTGGGGCTTCCACCGCTTGTTCATACGTATCCCGGCGGCCTACCACGCCACTTATCCCTGCGCGTATAGCCTCGGCGAGATCAAGGAGACGTTCGGCGAGTTGGTGCTGGGCCTTGGCTTTGTGTTCATCCTCGCCAAACGGCGACACCACCGGCGAAGCATCGATGAAGTTGTGCCAGTTGCGCGCCCGACCGGCCATAGCCGCTGAGCGAGTAACTGCGTCGCCGCGCCCGCCGTGTCCCGAGAGCGCGGCCGCAATGGGACGTGCTCAGATCGGACGGGCGTTGGCCGGCAACGGGATGGCGACCAGCTGCGCGGGAGCCGGTGCGACGGTGGCGGGGGACCCGGAGTGCGGGGCCATCGGGGCCGGCGCCGGGGCGTTGGCGGCGGGGATGACGACCGCCGGCAGGGTCGGCGTATCGAAGAAGTCGACCATCGCGATGCCCACCGCGGCACCCATGCCCGCGGCGCCGAGCACGATCGCGGCCAGTGCGCCACCGGTGCGGATCTTGATCGCCGACTCACGGTGGTGCTCGCCGGCATCGATGAACAGGTCGTCGTCCTCGGCGGCCGGGTCACCCAGCGGGCTCAGCGACCAGGCCAGGGCCGTCGGGTCGTCCGAACCCAGGGTGTAGTGGGTGGCGGTGTACTCGGGTGTGATCGCGAACTCCGGGCCCGTCGGCAAGTCGGGGGAGAACGCGAAGGTGGCGGTCGGCTCGGCGTAGGTGGTGCTCATGGCGGGCTCCTTGCGGTGTTCGCGGTCCCGATCGGGCCGCTCTCACAGGTAGGAGCAGCGACGTGGGCAACTCATGACACTTTTTTGGAAGAGTTTTTTTCGGCCACCGGCCGGTGTCGTGCGATGGGCGGAAAAGCCAAGGTCAGGGCACGCTCGAGCCGATGGAATTGCCGCCGGAACGCGGTGAACCGGTCGATCCCGTGGAGCCGCCGGTGGAGCCGCCCGTCGACCCGCCCGAGCCCGTCGAGCTGCCCGAACCCGACGAGCCCGACGACCCCCGCCCGGGGCCGCCGGCGCCGTTCCTGCCGTTGCCACCCGAGCCGGTCGTGGCGGCCGGCCCTCCCGAACGCTGCGGGGCATATGAGGGGCTTGCACTCGACGTCCGGGTCGGCGGCGTAGCCGGCCTTGTACTTGCGGGGGGCCGGGACGGTGGGGCCGACTCGGTTGGGGCGATGTAGGGCTGCGACGGGGGCGGAACGTAAGGGATGACCGTCGGTCGAAGCTCCGCACTGGTCGACGGGGGCGCCGACGGCGGCGGGGTGGTCTGCGGCGGGCTCGACAGCGTGGGACTGGGCTGCGTCGGGCTCTGCGTGATGACGACGGGGTCCAGCGAGCTGTTCCGGGTGAAGGGCCACAGCAAGGCCAGGACGAGCGCGGCGATCCCCGCCGCCCCGAGCCACAGGAACAGCAACAGCGGCCGGCGCCTGCGCTTCTCGGCGTCCTCGGCACCGTCGCCGGCCTCAGTTCCGGGCTCGTCGACGAACGCCGCGGAGTCATCGGATCGATCGGGGATGGGCGCAGCGGGGACGGTCGCCAGGCCCGCGGCCCCACCCGTCGCGCCGCCGGGCCCGGTCGAACCGGGGGATGCGGGACCGGTCATGGCTTTCTGGGCGCAGACGAGCTGGATGCGGTCCAGCGTCTGTTTCCGCAGGGCGGCGGGTGCCGGGATGAACAGCGGCGCGCCGCCGAGCAGTGCGACGGGGTTCACCATCTTGCCCCGTTGCTCCTGGCAGCCGGGGCAGGTGTCGATATGGCGGGCGATGCGTTTGCGCATCAGGATGGTGAACTCGCCGTCCCAGTCGGAGAGGAATTCGCCCAGTTCCGGGCAGCCCTGCCCGGTCCGGGCGCGCCGGGCGACCAGCAGCGCCCCGAGGGACCGCTCGATGGTTTCGCGCAGCCGGTGCGTCATCGTGCGGGCGCCCGCCGCGCTCACCCCGAGGGCTTCGGCGAGCTCGGGGCCGTCGAGGCCGTGTCGGTAGGTCAGTTCCAGGACCGCCCGGTCGCGATCGGAGAGCCCGTCGGCGACCTGGGCGATCAGCGTGGCCAGCTCGGTGCGGGAGGCCATGACGTCGGGACCCGGTTCGGCCGAAGTCACCTCGGGCAGTTCGTCCGAGGGTTGCTCACGGTTGCGCTCCCGGATGCGCCGCAGCGCCTCGTTGCGCGCGATGGCGTACAGCCACGGGCGGAGTTTGTCCAGCTCACGCAGGGAGGAGAGCCGTGTTGCCGCTGTGACGAAGGTGTCCTGGACGCAGTCGGCCGCGGCCTCGCGGTCCCGCACCATACCCACGCAGAAGTCGTGCAGTCGGTCCGCGTAGCGGTCATAGATGCCGGCGAAGGCCGCCTGGTTGCCGTCCGCGGCCGCGGCGGCCAGCTCGGCGTCGCTGACGATGTCCCAGTCGATTACCGCGGTCATCGGAGGGCCGCCCCGGGCGTCCCGTCCGACGGAAGCGCGTAGGCGCCGGTCAGGCCGGTGTGGCTGGTGCGCATCGAGTGCTCCTTGGCGGCGTCCGCGGCCCCGGCTGGGCCGCTGTCACAGGTAGGAGTAGCGACCGGGGTCCGGCGTGACACTTTTCTGGACATTTTTTCGGTCCACCTGGTCACCGCTGGCCTTTCGCAGCGCCGACCAGGGGAAATCCCCTTTCACCGCGCGAATAGTTCGAGGCGACTGTGACGATGCTAACAACGCGGATGCTGGGATACCAGCAAATTCCGCTCCACGCGGTTGAGAACGCAATTACCAGCGAATTGCTCGGACACCTGTCCGTCATCGCCAAGAGTGGACCGCCGCCAGCGAATGTGCATCACTAGGGTCCGAAGAGTGGGTTGGGGCGGAGGGGGCAGGTGCCACCGCCGCGCAGGCCGGTGTCGAACTGATCGAGGAACGAGGTCGACGAGCCCGGCTGAGTATCGTCGTCCCATGACCGCGGCGCTGGACGGCATCTTCGATGCACACGGCGGGCTGGACTACTGGCGGTCGCTATCGGCCATCGAAGTCGAGATCTCCGCGTGGGGATTCCTGTTCACCACCAAACACATTGCTCCCCAGAATCATGCGCGTCTGACGATCGACACCCGAGAGCCCCGGGTCGTTCTGCACGACTATCCCGCCGCCGGTAACAGCGCCATCCTTCGCGGCGGTCAGCGCGTCGAGGTCCGCGACGCCGCGGGTTCGGTGCTCGCAGCCCGGGACAACCCGCGCGAGGCATTCAGTCATGGGCGCTTCTTGCGCTGGGATGCAATCGATTTCGCATACTTCTGCTGCTACGCCATGTGGAACTACCTGACCCTGCCGTTCCTGCTGTCCTACCCGGGCGTCTCGGTGGCAGTATCGGATCGGCAGGCGACCGGTACCCGGCTGCGGGTGAGCTACCCGGACGGCATTCCCACCCACTGCGCGACGCAGGAGTTGCACTTCGACCAGTCCGGGCGGCTGGTGCGTCACGACTACACCGCCGAGGTCGTCGGGTCCTGGGCCAGGGCGGCACACCTGTGCACCGACTACCGCCGGTTCGGCGGACTGTGGCTGCCGACGACCCGGCGGGTCTATCCGCGGGGCCCATTCGGCCGGCCGCTGCCGTTGCCGACCCTGGTGGCCGTCGACATCCACCACGTCGAACCGCTCACTCGACCTTCCTGAGCGCCTCTTCGTAGAGGCGAAGGGCGATGGGCACGCCCTTGTCGACCCAGGCATCCATCACCCCGACCTTGTCGGAGACCATCTGCAGCCGAAGGACCCAGCGCTGAAAGTCGTCATCGTTGCGCAACGAGTCGATCTGCTCTCGGCTGCCGCTGATCAGGCAGAAGCCGCCGAAGTCGATGTTCTGCGGCATCAGGACGACCATGTCGAAGTGTTCGATGCGGCCCTCCTCCTGCAGGTTCTCCAGTTCGCGGGTCGCCTCCCGGACCGCCTCGAGGGCCTGTCGCTCGCGTCCCCGGGCGGGGATGCCCCAGACAATCCAGAAACCAACTTTCGCCACGACGCTCCTCAGTTCACTTTGGACAGGTCGGTACGCATGTTCATCACGTCGTAGGTGCTGAACAGCGACAGGTTCCAGTAGAGATCGGATCCCGTGCCCTTGGTCGACGGCGACCACGGGTTCATCATCGGTGCGTAGATGCCGCCGGGTTGCTGGTTCATCAGCACCTTGGCGTAGGACCATGCGCCCTGCGGCAGGTCGGATGTGCGCATCACGACGCTGTTGTTCTGGTCGGTGTACATGGCGATGTACTTCTTCAGGTAAGCGTTGTACTGGACCGACATCTCGCTGGTGGTGGAGCCGGCACCCCGGCTCTGAGAGAGTGCTCCGCAGGCACCAACACTGGTGATGGTCTGGATCGGAAAGATGGCTGTCGCCGCCGCCGGGTTGCCCGTGACCCATTGCCCCGCGGGGCCCGGCTGGCCGGGCACGGCCGCCGCGCTGCCGTTCCAGTACTGGTACTTGGTCAGGTCCAGCATCGACTGCTCGGGCACCCGGGCCAGATATGCGTTGCCCTGGCGCCCGTTGGGCGTGCCGTACATGTAGACGTAGCCGTCATCCGGCCGAACGTAGGAAACCTGCTGGAAATTCTGGTTCCCGGTCCACCACTGGTTGAGGCGAACGGTGGACGGGGCGACGGTCCAGTTCTGGCCGTTGTCCTGTGAGTACGCGATCGCCGAATAGCTGGTGGTCCAATAGCCCGGATTGCCCCACTGCTGGACGGCCATGAAGTTGATGTATTGCGTGACGCCGAACATGGTTCCCGGCGTCGGGACGGAGATGCCTGCGGTCGGGATGATCGTCACCGCGGGGCCGAGATTGGGGTCGTCGATGATCTGCTTGGCGAAGTTCACATAGGCAAGCGGCGCACCGCCGAAGTAGGTGGACAGATCGGCGGCATTGATCACGGTGCCGTTGGGGATCGACAAGCCGTCGGACAGCACCAGGTCCGAGGTGCGCAGCAGGACATTGGACCGCCACTGCTGGCCCGGGGCGTTGGGGTCGCCGAACGTGTCGCCGAACGCGATCAGCAACTGGTGCTCGTTGTAGGGCGTGGACGGATCGTCCACCATGCCGTTGTCCCAGATGATGCCCACGTCGGTGCCGTTGATTCCGAAGCGGGACAACGTGTAGTTGTCCGGGAAGTTGCCGGTCAGCCAACTGATGAAGTTCGTCGAGGGGCTCAGCTGGGCGCCCGGGGCGGGGAACCCCGGTGCCGGCGCAGCCAGCGCGGCCGCGGCCAGGGTGACCGGCGCGGCGAAGGTGGTCGGGGCGGTTGCCGCCAGGGCGACCGGCTCCACCGCGGCCGCCATCATCATCGGCGTGGCGGTGTCCAGGGCCGTTGGGTCCGTCGCCGGGTCGGCCGTCGCATCCACCGGGCCCGAATCGTCGAGAGCGAAGGTGGCAGGTGTCGCCACATCCAGCGCGGCCGACTCTTCGACACCGAAGGTGGCAGGTGTCGCCACATCCAGCGCGGCCGGCGCCGCGGCATCCAGCGCGATGGGCTCCACCGCGTCCACCGTCGCCGCCGGCGCGGTTGCGGCCGGATCGAGGTCGAGCGCGCCGACCGGCTGGGCGGTGAACAGCGAGGTGGTCATCGTCGAGATCTGCGGGGTGCTGGGGACCGCACCGGCCAGTTGCCGTCGCACCCATCCCAGCAGCCCCCACAGCAGCGGCGACTGTGCGGGTGCCACCGGAGTGGTGCCGGCCAGCAGGTCGATGCCGAAGACGGACAGCAGACTCGTCACGGCGCGGGCGACCGGAGACGGGGGGCTGACCGGGGGCGGGACGGCCGTCGGCGACAGCAGGGAGACCGGCGTCGGGGCGGATGCGGCCAGGGCGGTGACCAGGGACCGGCTCAACAACGGTTCGGTGAGGGCGGTCGGCGCGGTGACCGAGGTCGCGGTCGACTGGGTGTTCGCACTCAGCGTGGTCGTCGGCACCCGCGACGTCGTCGCGGTGGCGGTGGTCGGCTGCGGGTTGCTCGAGGACTGGGTGGTCGACGATGACTTGTTGTCAGGCACCGTCTGCTGCTGAGCCTGCGGTGTTGGTTCCGGGTTGGGCGTGGGGCTCGGCGTCGGCTGGGTGACGGCCGTCGGTTCGGTGGGCTTCTCGACCTTGGTGGACGGGGAGGTGCTTGTCGGCTGGGTGACGGCCGTCGTTTCGGTGGGCTTCTCGACCTTGGTGGACGGGGAGGTGCTTGTCGGCTGGGAGGTGGTGCGTGACTCGGTGGTGCTGCCCTCCACCACCCCCTGCGCGCTCAGCGTGGACTTCGGGTCGGTGGAGGATCCGGAGCCGGTCGTCACCGATGTGGTGGAGCCCGTTGTGATCTGAGTGCCCGAGGTGCTCGTCCTCGTGGTGCCGGTCGTGGAGGACGTGGTGGGCTGGGAGTCCGACGTGGTGCTGCCGCCGGTCGACGTGGTGGTGCCGGTCGACGTGGTGCTGCCGCCGGTGGACGTGGTGCTGCCGCCGGTCGACGTGGTGCTGCCGCCGGTCGACGTGGTGGTGCCGGTCGTGGTGCCCGTCGTCGTGGACTCGCCCGTGGTGGTCTTTGATCCGGTGTCCGTCGATCCACTCGTCGACGAGGACTGCGATGACGACGACGTCGAGTCCGAGTCCGAGGTTCCCGTGGTATCGGCCCAGGCCAAGCCGTAGCCTGACCCCACTGCCGTGCCAACCCCCAACGCGACGGCCAGCGCTCCGACCCGTCCGATGTATCTGCCTGCGGCCATGTCAGTCGTTCCCCCAGCGTGTAGCGGTGCCCCCCGACACATGTCCGGCCGACAGCGTCAGCCGACGGGGCAATTGTGACCCATGGGAGTTTGCTGGGGAGGCGATTCTGGGACGTTTGTTCCGGTTCTTGCAGTCGGTATGAACGGCGGGAGCGGCCCGCTCCCGCGACATTTGACGAACCCGCACCACCCTGCGCCTTCCCGACCGACGCGGCAAACTTCTGTCCACCGCTTTTTATACCATCGCCGGACCCGGCCTTGGTGTTACGCTGGGCCAGATGACCAGCGAATTCAGGACTCGGCTCCGGGTCGGCGAGCCGACCCGGAGCTAATGACCATGGCAAATATCGTCCTGATCAATCCTCGGTTCGAGGCGTCGTACTGGGGCCTGGAGCACGCCCTGCCGATGCTGGGCAAGAAATGCAATCTGCCCACCGCCTGCCTGCCGTTGCTCGCCGCGCTCACCCCGGAGGGCCACCGGGTGACGATCGTCGACGAGAACGTCGAACCGATCGACTACGACGTGGTGGCCCGGGCCGACATCGTGGGGCTCACGGGCATGAGCGTCCAGCGGGTCCGGATGCGGGAGATCCTCGGCGAGCTCAAGGCCCGGGACGTGTTCACCGTGGTCGGCGGCCCGTGGGTCACCGTCCAGGAGGACTACTTCGAGGGGCTGGCCGACGCGATCTTCGTCGGCGAGGCGGAGACCACCTGGCCGCAATTCCTCGCCGAATGGGCCGAGGGGCGACATCAGGCCCGCTACGAACAGCTAGAGCGGACCGACATGACGACCGTGCCGGTGCCGCGCTACGACCTGATCGACACCAAGAACTACCTGTTCGGCAGCGTCCAGTTCAGTCGTGGCTGCCCGTTCCAATGCGAGTTCTGCGACATCATCGTCACGTTCGGGCGCAAGCCGCGGCTGAAGACCAGCGCCCAGGTGATCGCCGAACTGGAGGCGCTGCGCCGGCACAAGCTGCTGATCGCCTTCATCGTCGACGACAACCTGATCGGGAACAAGGTCGCCGCCAAGGAGCTGTTGCGCGATATCGCGGAATGGCAGGCCGCCGAGGGCTATCCGTTGCAGTTCTTCACCGAGGCGTCGCTGAACCTCGCCGAGGACGAGGACATGATGGCGCTGATGGTCGCCGCCAACATCACCGTGGTCTTCATCGGTATCGAAACCCCGAACGAGGAATCTCTGCGCGAAACCAAGAAGTTCCAGAACGTCCGGGGGGGAACGATCGTCGATCGGGTCCGCAAGGTGCAGGACTCCGGCCTGGAGGTCTGGTGCGGCATGATCGTCGGATTCGACCACGACGACACCCGAATCTTCAAGGAGCAGTTGGACTTCATTCAGCAGACCGACATCATGCATGCGATGGTCGGCATGCTCTCGGCCATCCCCAAGACCCCGCTGCACGCCCGGTTGCGAAGCGAAGGCCGGCTGGATCTCGACGACGCGCAGCCGTTCGGCACGAACGTGATCCCGTTGGGCATGAGCCGGGAAGAGTTGCGCGACGGCTACGTCGGTCTGATGGAGGAGCTCTACGACGCGGACTTCTACTTCGACCGGCTGGAGAATCTCTACCTCACCCGGCATTTCGATTTCGCCCGGGTCCGCAACGCCTACTGGCGGAAACACCCGCTGCGGAAGTGGAAATCGCAGTCGCTCGACGCCGCCCGGGCGATGGGCCTGTTCCTATTGCTGATGAAGAACATTCCCGACCCGGACCTGCGCCGGCTCTACCGACGCCGGATGACGAAGATCCTGCGCCGGCGCCCGGACCCCAACTTCGCCTTCATCTGTGTGGTGAAATGCGCGATGCACTACCACCACCACATGATGTCGCGCGAAATGGTCGAACGCCGGACGCCGGTCAATACGATCTAGCCGGGCACGCCCTTACGGCGCGGATTCCTCGCGGACCTCGGCGAGGGTGGCCTCGTCGCACAGGCCGAGTTCATGGGCCAGACCCGCGGCGACGGAAGCATCGGGCACCAGGTACAAAGGGATCGCCTCATCGCGCAATTCCGTTGCCCGCAACACCAATTCGGTATTGCGCCCGTCGTCGTCGGCACCGACCTGCCGGATGATGACGAGCTTGACCCGACCGGGGAACTCGCGGGCCATTTCCTCGTAGGTGAGCGGATCGCGCTGCCCGCTGTCGCCGATGAGGACGAACTGCATGTCGGGATAGGCCTCGAAGATCCGGCGGATCGCCGTGCGCTTGTGCTCGGCCCCGCTGCGCCGCAGGTACCGCTCGGTCGGCCCCCAGTCGGTGAGGAACATCGGACCGGCCGGGAATCCACGGGAGTCGATGAACTCGTCGAGCATCGGGTAGAACGACCAGCTTCCGGTCGACACGTAGAAGAACGTCGGCGCCGGCTTCCGGTTGCCCGACCGGCTGGGGAGGCCCCGGGCCAGCCCCTGGTAGAGCGCC
Organism: Mycobacterium sp.; assembly: GCA_020438865.1. Classification (GTDB taxonomy): domain Bacteria; phylum Actinomycetota; class Actinomycetes; order Mycobacteriales; family Mycobacteriaceae; genus Mycobacterium. The sequence goes on along the minus strand of JAGQTU010000021.1, from coordinate 3,252 downwards.
GCCATGCCGGGGATCGCCCGGCGCTCGGTGACGTCGCGCAGCACCGTCCGCAGCACCATCGTCACGCCCTCGGTCAGCCCGGTGAGCAGGATGGTGTCATCGATGTCGGAGATCACCAGGAACGGTGCCCCGCGCGCGGGCTTGACCACCTCCCCGGTGCCAGAGGCCGACTCGCCGCCGCCGATCGGTGTGGTCACGGCGCTCGCCTCGTGCCAGCCCACCCGCAGGTTGGGCACTCGCAGCGAGAAGTTGGCGAATCCGTGATCGTCGGTGACCTCGGTGGCGCTGTGCTTGCCGATCCGCAACTCGACCTCGGCTCCGACGATGTCGAGCGCGGCGTGCCTGCGCAGATTCGCCTCGGCGGTGTCCCAGTAGGGGATGCGGCTGTCGCCGGGCAGTTCCGGGGTCTCGATCACCTTGACGCGGACCTTGGCCACGCCGTCGGCGACGAAGCCGCGATAGACGATCACGTGCAGGCCACGGAACGCGCCGGAGGAGATCTTCTGTTCGCGGCGGCGCTGCGTGAGCCTGCTCTCGATTCCCGCCACCACCGCTGCGGTCTCGGGGCTGCGCAGCTTCGCGTTCAGTTCCGAAGCGATTCGGCGGGGGAGGCGGGCCATGGTGCCCAGCATGGCAAAGGTCGGCTCCACCGGTCAGGCGAATGTGCGGTGGTCGGCGAGCGTCACACCGGGACGGCGGTCACCGGAATGGTCACCGTGCCCTGGCAGGCGCCGGAGTTGATGGTGGTCTGAAACGTTCCGGTGAGCGAACCGTCGGCCTGCGGCAGGTAGGTGGTCACCGAGGTGGCCGGGTCGTAGGTGATCGTCCGGTCGGGAAGCAGGCAGTCCCACCGCCAGTTGTTGGTCCGCGACCACTGCGAACCCGTCCAGTCGAATTTGACCGCCTTGCTGACGTTGTCCTTCGGCGTCGGGCCGTCAACCGCCGAAGCGACGCAGGTGCCCGACGAGCAGTCGGTGCTGAACTCGTAGGTCGCGGAGTACGGCTCCTCGCTCTGGGTCGCGGCCATGCTGGTGCCCGACTTCTGGTCGGTGTGGAAGGTGATCTTGTAGTTGCCCGACCAGTTGGGCGCCGGGTCGCCGTGTGCGAGGGGCGTGCCGAGCAGTGGCACGAGGATGAGGGCCGCCGTCAGCGGGATGAAGGCCGTACCGCGAAGTTCCATGAGGTGTGCTCCAGGTCGCCGGGGTGTCTGGACATCACTGTAGGCAGACATGCCGCGCAAAGCCGTCAGCGCAACGGTGTCGGCTCGACGACGCCGATCTCGGCGGGCTCGGTGATGGCGGCGGGCAGGAAGCGTTCGATACCGAACACGAACAGCGCACCGCCGATCAGCCCGCCCACCAACGGGGCCACGATGGGCAGCCAGAAGTACAGCTCCGGCCCGTTGGTCGAATACATGGCGTCGTGGTAACCGGTCAGCCAGGACGCGATGCGGGGCGCGAAGTCACGGGCCGGGTTGATGGCGTAGCCGGCGTTGGCGCCCCACCCGAGGCCGATGCCGACCACCAGCAGGCCGATGAACAGCGGCGCGGTGTTGCCCAGCGGCGGATTGTTGACCGCACTGGTCAGCGCGAAAATCACCATCACCAGGATGGCGGTCCCGATGATCTGGTCGAGAAACGCCGTCGGGATCGAGACGCCAATATCCGGCGAGGTGGAGAAGATGCCCTGGGTGGCCTTGGTGTGGCCGGGGTCGACGCGGTTGATGGCGTCGGAATAGGCCCACCGCACCAGCAGCGCGCCGACGAAGGCGCCCGCCAGTTGGGCACCGATGTAGGGGACGACCTTGCGCGCGCTGAAACCCTTGAACGCGGCCAGCGCGACCGTGACCGCCGGGTTGAGGTGCGCGCCGCTGAGCCGGCCGGCGACGTACACCGCCATCGTGACACCCAGCCCCCAACCCCAGGCGATCGAGTTGTAGTCGCCGGTGGCGCCGGTCGTAGTGGGGAACCCGCCGGTCACGACCTGGGCGACCACACCCACGCCGAACAGGATCAGGATCATGGTGCCGAAGAACTCGGCGAAGAACTCGCCGAGCAGGGCGCTACGTGTGATCCGGGGTGTGATCGGTCGTGTCATGGGCGTGTTCCTTTCCCGCGGCCGGCTTCTCGACCCGGCGGTGCAGGGGAACGTAGCAACAGGCGGGGGCCCGCGGCGTTCTTTTCGACGCGGTGCGTCGGCTCGGCTCAGCCGAAGTAGGACTCGAGGCCGGTGGGGTAGCCGCCGCCGTCGGTGGCGATGTGAACGTGCGTGTAGTGGTTGGCGTCGTCAGAGCCCATGTTGGGCATCAGCTTGGGCGGGCCGCTGCCCTGGTAGAGCATCCGCTGCCAGATCACGTGGTTGAGGTGGAACTTCGCGGCGTTCTGCAGGGCGAAGGCGGCGATGCGGTTACCGAGTTCCCTGCCCGCCGGGGTCTGGTAGTTGGGGATCATCACGTCGATCGCCATGCCGTTGGGATGCCACTTCAAGGCGTCCGGGCGTACGCCGCCGATGTTGTGGATCTCCGGGAAGGCGGCGCTGACCGCACGGGCCACCAGGATGGTCTCGACCTGCAACCCGCGCTCGGGGGCGACCCCGACCGGCAGCAGGCGGCCCCGGAAACTACGGTCGGCGGCGAGCGTGCTGATCGCGAACGACGTCTCGGTGCTGGCGACGACCTTGTAGCGGGAGGCTGCGGGCGCGGCCGACAGGTCGGTGAATCCGGCGACGAGTTCCGGACAGCACACCGGCGCGGCCTCGGGACGCGGATGCGCACTGGCCCCACTGGCAAGCGACGCGGCGACGCCGGCGACCACAAGCGCCCCCAGCGGCACCGGCCAGCGGCGTCGCGGTTTGGCTAACCTGTGTCTCCCCACGAAAGAGCACCATACCCGCAGGTACAGCCCGAAACGGAATCGTTCGCGAATAATGACGTGAGCGCTATTTACACCCCGACCGTCGACTGGATCCAGCTGCGGGCGAAGTACACCACGAACCCGGCGGCGACGATCCAGAGCAGCGGGCTGATCTCGCGGCCCTTGCCCGCCGCCGAACGCACCACCACCCAGGTCACGAAGCCGACCCCGATGCCATTGGCGATCGAGTAGCTGAACGGCATGGTGGCCACCGTCAGCACGACGGGTAGCGCCACCGAGAATTCGCTGATGTCGACATGCCTGAGCTGAGAGAACATCATCGCGCCGACGATCACCAGTGCCGCCGCGGCCACCTCGGTCGGCACGATCTCGGCCAGCG
>JAGQTU010000215.1 GCA_020438865.1 Mycobacterium sp. | reverse complement strand
CCTCGAAGTACAGCCCGAAGATCGGATCGGTCTCGGCGGTGGCGAGCACCGGCCATGCCTGCCTCGCGAGTTCCAGGTGACCCGCTGCCGGCGCGGTGAAGGCACCGGCCAGGACCGTCTGCAGTTGCACGGCCACGTCGCCGAGGATGGCCACGATCAGTTCGGTCTTCGACGGGAAGTAGTACACGATGACCCGATCGCTGACGCCCAGCCGACGGGCGAGGCGCCCGAACGTCAACTGGCTCAACCCCTCGGCCAAGGCCGCCTGCAGCGCCCCGTCGAGGATCTCGTCCCGCGAATACTTGTGCCCCATCGGGTCTTGATTGTAGTGGTTACTACGTTTATGGTTCGTAGTGATTACTACAAACGGAGGTGAGACATGGCGTCCCTTGCCAGCAACACGGCCGCACCCGCGTCCCCGTCGACAGTCACCCGATACGGAATCCCGTTCATCTCGGTGGGCCGGATCTTCGCCGGCATACTTAGTTGGGCCAGCCCCACGGCGTCTTCCCGCGTCTTTCTCCTTGGCCGGCCCGCCCCGGACGGTCGCGCGGGAATGATGTTCCGACTGTTCGGCATTCGTGACCTCGCGCTCGGTCTTGCGCTGCAGCACCCGAGCGCCGATGTGCGCAAGGTGGCACTGCAGGCCGGGGTGGCGATCGACTCGGCCG
>JAGQTU010000214.1 GCA_020438865.1 Mycobacterium sp. | reverse complement strand
CCCTCTACCGACCGCCGCGCGCGTTCTACGACGACCCGCAATGGCGCGACCTCGCCGACTGGGAGGCCGAGCTCGCCCCGCACTACGACACGGCGTCCCGGATGCTCGGCGTCGTCGACGAAAACCCGTGTGATGGTCCGGTTGAGCAGGTCATGAAGCGGGCGGCCGAGGACCTGGGCGTCGGCGGGACCTATCGCAAGACTCCTGTCGGGGTCTTCTTCGGCACCCCCGGTGTCACCGTGCCCGACCCCTACTTCGGCGGCGCGGGCCCGGCACGCACCGGCTGCACCATGTGCGGCAACTGCATGGTCGGTTGCCGCGTCGGGGCCAAGAACACCCTCGTCAAGAACTACCTCGCCCTGGCGGAGGGCCTCGGCGTGCACATCGAGCCGATGCGCACCGTCACCCACCTGGGGGAGATCCCGGGCTCCCGCGGGTCCGACGGGCGCGCGGCATACCGAATCCGGCACGAGGCGACCGACGCGCGAGGAGAGCGGAATGCCCGGGTGACCCGGGCACGGTTCGTCGTCGTCGCGGGCGGCACCTGGGGCACGCAGTCCCTTCTCCACGCGATGAAGGAGTCCGGCGACCTGCCGCATCTGTCGGACCGGCTCGGCCACCTCACGCGGACCAACTCCGAGGCACTGCTGGGCGCGCTCACCGAGGACCCG
>JAGQTU010000213.1 GCA_020438865.1 Mycobacterium sp. | reverse complement strand
ACGAGTTCATTCTCCCCGACCGCCGGGGCCCGGCTCTGCGCGCACTACTGTTCTTCACTGTGACGGTGCGGCTGGCGGACATCATCGAGGTGCTCGACGCCGCGTACCCGCCGCAGTTGGCGCAATCCTGGGACTCGGTCGGCCTGGTCTGTGGAGAACCGGGCGATCCGGTGGACTCCGTGGTCGTGGCCGTCGACGCCACCGCGGCGGTGGTGGACGAGGTACCGGAGCGGGCTCTGCTGCTCGCGCACCATCCGCTGCTGCTGCGCGGGGTGGACACCGTCGCCGCCTCGACACCCAAGGGCGCGCTGCTGCACCGGTTGATCCGGTCCGGCAGCGCCCTGTTCACCGCGCACACCAACGCCGACTCCGCGGCCCCCGGGGTGTCCGACGCGCTGGCTCGGGCCCTCGGCCTGACCGTCGTCGGCGTGCTGGACCCGACCGCCGGGGCGGACTTCGACAAATGGGTGATCTACGTCCCGCCCGAGCACGCCGACGCGGTCCGCGCCGCAGTGTTCGGCGCCGGCGCGGGACAGATCGGCGACTATTCCTGTTGCAGCTGGAGCGTGTCCGGCGTCGGGCAGTTCCTGCCGCACGACGGCGCCCGGCCGGCGATCGGAACGGTCGGGCAGATCGAGCGGCTGCCCGAGGACCGCGTCGAGGTCATCGCGCC
>JAGQTU010000212.1 GCA_020438865.1 Mycobacterium sp. | reverse complement strand
TTGGCGTGCAACACAATCCGCTGATCGGCAGACGCGATCCGCTTGGCCCGCCCGAGGTAGAGGGGGCAGTCGGTGTGTTGGTCGAAGACCGCCAGGTAGTGGGTGGCGTGGGCGGCCATGCGGATCAGATCCCGCATGGGTAGCAGGGTGCCGCCGGCGGTCACGGCGTGCCCGGTCTGATTGTGCAGATCGGCCACGGTGGTGGTGGCGATCACGGTGACCGGCAGGCCGCGGTGGGTGCCCAGGTCGGGGTTGCCCAACTGGGAGCGCACCAGCACGCCCAGGGCGTCGTGCTGGCGTTGGCCGTGGGAGCGCAGGTCCTGGCGGGCGGCTTCTTCGGAAGGCTCCTCGTTGATCACCGGGGTGTGGTCGTCGGGGTTGGCCATGCCGGGTGCGGCGAACTTGGCGAACCAGGCGTCCAGTTCGGCCCGCAGTTGCGGGGTGGCGATCAGCTTTCCGGTGCTCATGCCGTCGGGGCGCTGGGCACCGGACCAGGTGAACCCGCGCTGCAGCGCGCGGTCCTGATCGGAGAACTTTCCGTCGGGGTTCAAGGTGAGGGCCATCCGTGCGGCCACGGTCTGGAGCTGATCGGGGCGCAGGGTGGCGGCCTGGTCGGCCAGGGTGCGCTCGGCGGTGGCGGTCTCGACCGGGCCGATGGCGGCGGGCAGATCGCGCAG
>JAGQTU010000211.1 GCA_020438865.1 Mycobacterium sp. | reverse complement strand
CCTCGAAGCGGGTCAGGTCATCGAGGTGAGCGCCCGCAAGGCCGACGGCGAGCCGCGGCGCTTCAAGACGATCAGCCGGCTCGACAGCCCGGTCGACCTGCGCTACTACGAGAACGGCGGCATCCTGCATACGGTGTTGCGCGACATCATGCGTCGGGAAGCCGAAAACGAAGGCGTCTGACTCGGACACCGAACCCCATCGCCTGGGTCGGAGGGCTCGGGCCGGCGCAGGGCTGGTCGGGTCGCGCCTGCCCGGCCGCCATCAACGAGGAACCCATGCGCGACCCGCGACCGACCATCATCTACACGCTGACCGACGAGGCGCCGGCCCTGGCGACCTACTCGCTGCTGCCGATCCTGCGTGCCTTCGCGACTGCCGGCGGCGTGGCGATCGAGAGCCGCGACATCTCGCTCTCGGCGCGGATCCTGGCCGCGTTCCCCGAACGGCTCGGACCGGAGCGCGAGATCCACGACGCGCTCGCCGAGCTGGGAGCGCTCGTCCGGCGGCCCGAAGCCAACATCATCAAGCTGCCCAACATCAGCGCCTCGGTGCCGCAGCTCAAGGAAGCGATCGCCGAACTGCAAGCCAAGGGTTTCGATCTTCCCGACTACCCGGACGAGCCCGCGGACGCGAGCGAGCTGGACACCCAGCTTCGTTATGACAAGATCAAGGGCAGCG
>JAGQTU010000210.1 GCA_020438865.1 Mycobacterium sp. | reverse complement strand
CCTCCGGAGTTTCATTCCTGGTGGATCCAATGCGGGCGAACCGGCTCTGGGGTGAACCGAACGATCCCGGTCCCTCGGCGCGGTTGCTGCTGCGCTCGATGGGTTATCGGGACGCCCTGATCGGTGGGCTGCTGTTGTCGGCGGGGCTGCGCGGCAAGGACACCCGTGGCTGGTTCCTGGCCTCCGGCGGGGCCGACGCCTCCGATCTCCTCGGGAGTGTCAGCGTGCACTCGGAACTGACCCGGGGTCAGCGGATCATCGGGCTCGGCGGTGCGGTGGTGGGTGTCGGTGTCGGCCTGTGGGGCGCTTTGCGGCCCAGACCTAGGCCAGTTCCGTCATCCGCGTCGGGTTGAGGTACTCCCGGTAGAGCACGATCTGCTCGTCGTCGAACCCGAACACGGTGATGTAGGCGTTGCGGTAGACCCCGGCATTGTCCTTGCGCGGGCACTCGCTGTGGTATTCGGCGATCACGGTGTCGGCATTGCGGACCTCGTAGAAGGCGTCGTAGCAGAAGGTCATTCGCTCGAACAGCTGCGGAACCGAGGCGCCGAGTTGTCCGATGATCGCGTCGCGGCCCTGGGTGGGCGGCAGGCCGTCGAGGAACGGCAGCGTCATCACGGCGTTATCCGCGAGATGGGTTGCGGCCCGGTCGAAGTGCAGCTCCCCGATGCTGTCGAGGAAG
>JAGQTU010000209.1 GCA_020438865.1 Mycobacterium sp. | reverse complement strand
GGGCCGGCGGGCCTTTTCCCGCGAGTGTGCGCGTCATCCCGCGACACACCGCACCCTCGCGGACTCTTGTGCACCCTCGCTGCGGCGCCGGCGTCATTGACAGGTGTCATACGTTGTTCTGGTGCGAATCGAGACCCCTGGGGATCTGACGGCCGAGTGGCTGACCGAAACACTGAGATCCGCGCCGGTGACGGCGTTCGAGACCGAGCGGATCGGCACCGGCCAGATGAGCGAGTGCTACCGCGTGACACTGCAGTACGACCGGGACGACTGCGCCGGTTCGGGGGCTGGTCCGGCGTCGGTCGTGCTCAAGGTCGCCGCCGCCGATCCGACCAGCCGGCAGACCGGGCTGGCGATGGGCCTCTACGAGAAGGAGGTCCGGTTCTACACCGATATCGCCCCCCGCCTGAGCGGACCGATCGCCGCCTGTCACCACACCGCGTTCGACCCGGCGACCGGCGTCTTCGACCTGTTGCTCGACGATGCGGCACCGGCGCGCCAGGGTGACGAGATTCGGGGCGCGAGCATCGAGCAGGCCCTGCTCGCGGTCACCGAACTGGGCCGCGTGCAGGGGCCGTTGCTCGGCGATCCCGACCTGGCCGCCGCGCCCTGGCTCAATCAGGGGGCACCCGTCAGCCAGGACCTCATCGCCGCCCTGTACACCGGGTTCCTCGATCGCTACGGGCCGAC
>JAGQTU010000208.1 GCA_020438865.1 Mycobacterium sp. | reverse complement strand
CATGCTGCGGGTACCGGGCAGCGTTAGCGATTTGTTTTCGATCAAGGCCCAGGGCGCGGATGTGCGCATCGTCTACTCGCCCCTCGATACCCTGAAGATCGCCCGCGAGAACCCCAACAAGCAGGTGGTGTTTTTCGGGGTGGGCTTCGAAACCACCGCCCCGGCCACCGCTATGGCGGTCTACCAGGCCAAACAAGCCGGACTAACGAATTTTTCCCTGCTGGTTTCCCACGTGCTGGTCCCCCCGGCAATGGAGGCAATCCTCTCCTCCCCGGCCAACCGGGTGCAAGCCTTCCTGGCCGCCGGGCACGTCTGCACCGTGATGGGTTTTACCGAATACGAACCCCTGGTAGAGAAATACCGGGTGCCGATCGTGGTGACCGGCTTCGAGCCGCTGGACATCCTGCAGGGCATCTACATGGCGGTGCAGCAGTTGGAATCCGGAAAACATGAGTTGGAAAATCAGTACGCCCGGGCGGTCAGCCGGCAGGGCAATCTCCCGGCGCAGGCGCTGATCGGCAAGGTCTTCCACGTCGTCCATCGAAAATGGCGCGGCATCGGGGAGATTCCCCGGAGCGGATTGGCCCTCACCGAGGACTACCAGATTTTCGATGCGGAAACGCGTTTCCAGGTAGGGCAGTTGCATGCGGAGGAGTCCGGCGAATGCATTGCCGGGCTGGTATTACGGGGG
>JAGQTU010000207.1 GCA_020438865.1 Mycobacterium sp. | reverse complement strand
TCCTCTCGGGCCGGGGCGGACTCGGCGGTGGCGCGCCGCCCCCGAGTCTAGGCTGGGGGAGCACGACCGCCACCCGTGCGCCGAGCCGCCGCGGCATCCGCCCGCGAGAACTGGAGAGCGCCGATGGTGACGACCGAGACCGGGACCCTGTACCTCCACCCCGACCGCAACCTCGCCATGGAGCTGGTGCGCGCGACGGAGGCGGCCGCGATCCGCGCGGTGCCCTTCATCGGGCACGGCGACAAGGAAGGCGCCGACGGCGCCGCGGTCGACGCGATGCGCAAGTTCCTGGGCACCGTCAACTTCTCCGGCACCGTCGTGATCGGCGAGGGGGAGAAGGACAACGCCCCGATGCTCTACAACGGCGAGGTCGTCGGCAACGGGCGCGGCCCGGCGTGCGACATCGCGGTGGATCCCATCGACGGCACCTCGCTGACCGCGGCCGGCCGGCGCAACGCGATCTCCATGATCGCCGCGAGCGACCGCGGGGCGATGCTCGACGCTTCGAGCGTCTTCTACATGGACAAGATCGTCGGCGGGCCGGAGGCGATCGGCGTCGTCGACATCCGGCAGAGCGTCGCCGAGAACGTGCGCGCGATCGCCGCGGCGAAGAGGAAGCCGGTCGAGGAGGTGCAGGTCGGCGTGCTCGACCGCCCGCGGCACGAGAAGCTCATCGCCGAGATCCGCGCGGCCG
>JAGQTU010000206.1 GCA_020438865.1 Mycobacterium sp. | reverse complement strand
GGAACAGCCGCACCCCCTCGGCCTCACGCGACCACGCCTCCAGGTAGCTGTGGTCACCGACGAGGACCACCCGGATCGGGTCGACGATGCGGGTGGACAGCATGTCGCGGGAGGCCGAGTAGTACTCGATGCCGAGCGCGCGGCCGGTCCGCACCGCAGTGCGGACGGCGGCGGCGGCCTCGCTCTCGATCGGGGCCGGCTCGTCGACCGCGGCGGCGGCGTGGGTCTGGTCGTGGGCGATGGTGCCCGCCGCCGACTCGATCTTGGCGATGGCGCTGCGCGCGGCCTGCGGGTCGACGACGCCGGGGATGTCGACGAGGGCGCGCAGGGCGACCAGCAGGCCGGTGGCCTCCGGGGAGGTGAGCCGCAGCGGCGCGTCGACGCCCGCGGTGAAGGTGACGTTGATGGTGTCACCGGAGAACTCGAAGTCGATCAGGTCGCCCGGCCCGTAGCCCGGAAGCCCGCACATCCACAACTGGTCGAGGTCCTGCTGGAGCTGCTTGCGGGTGACGCCGAGGTCGGCGGCGGCCTCGGCGTAGGTGATCTGCGGGTTGGCCTTGAGGTACGGAACCATGTTCAGCAGCCGCACCAGGCGGGTCGAGACGGGACTCATGCGCGATCCGCCTGCGCTACTCGCTGGACGCTCATGCGCGATCCGCCTGCGCTACTCGCTGGACGCTCATGCGCGATCCGCCTGCGCCGTCAGCCG
>JAGQTU010000020.1 GCA_020438865.1 Mycobacterium sp. | reverse complement strand
CCGTCCACTCCACGTCGGCCAGCCCGCCGCGGCCGAGTTTGGTGTGGGTGTTCGGGTCGGCGCCGCGGGGCAGCCGCTCGGCATCCACCCGCGCCTTGACCCGGCGGATCTCCTGCACGGCCGCTGCCGACACCCCGCCGGCGGGATAGCGGGTCCGGTCGGCCATCAGCAGGAAACGATGCCCGAGGTCGGCGTCGCCGGCCACCCGGTGGGCCCGCAGCAGAGCCTGGATCTCCCAGGGTTGGGCCCATTGTTCGTAGTAGGCGGCGTAGGAGGCCAGGGTGCGTACCAGCGGACCCTGCCTGCCCTCGGGCCGCAGGTTGGCGTCGACCTCCAGCGGCGGGTCGGCACTCGGTGTGCCCAGCAGCGCGCGGACCTGCTCGGCGATCGAGACCGACCACTTCACCGCCCGGGATTCCTCGGTACCCTCGGTCGGCTCGCAGACGAACATCACGTCGGCGTCGGAGCCGTAGCCGAGTTCGCCACCGCCGAGGCGGCCCATCCCGATCACCGCGATCCGGGCCGGCGGCGTACCGCCGCCCGGGGTGTTGGCCCGGATCACCACGTCCAGCGCCGCCTGCAGCACCGCCACCCACACCGAGGTCAGCGCCGAGCACACCCCGGTCACCTCGAGCATGCCGAGCAGGTCGGCCGAGGCGATCCGGGCCAACTCGCGGCGCCGCAGGGTGCGCGCTGCCGCGATGGCCCGCACCGGTTCGGGGTGGCGGCCGGAGGAGGCGACCAGCGCGCGGGCCACCGCGTCCGGATCGACGTCGAGCAGCTTGGGTCCGGTCGGGCCGTCGGCGTACTGCTGGATCACCTCCGGTGCGCGCATCAGCAGCTCCGGGACGTAGGCCGACGTGCCCAGCACGTGCATGAGCCGCTTGGCCACCGCGCTCTCGTCGCGCAGCGTGCTCAGATACCACCGCTGGTCTGCCATCACCTCGCTGATTCGGCGGTAGGCCAGCAAGCCGCTGTCGGGGTCGGGGGTGTCCGACAGCCAGTCCAGCAGCCGCGGCAGCAGCACCGACTGCACCCGGCCACGGCGTCCGTTCAAGTTCACCAGCGCGCTCAGATGCGTCAGGGCGGTCTGCGGACCCTCGTAACCCAGTGCGGCGAGCTGTCGTTCGGCCGCGGCCGGGGTCAGCCCGGTCGCGAAGCCCACCGACGGACCGACGGACTCCAGCAGCGGCTGGTAGAACAGCTTGGCGTGCAGGCGCGAGACCCGCAGGTTCTGTCGCCTGAGCTCTTCGCGCAGCACGCCGAGCGCGTCGTGGGTGCCATCGGGCCGCATGTGCGCGGCGCGGGCCAGCCAGCGCAGCGCCTCCTCGTCGCCGGGTGCGGGCAGCATGTGGGTGCGCTTGAGCCGCTGCAGCTGAAGCCGATGCTCGAGCAGCCGCAGGAACTCGTACGACGCGGTCAGGTTCGCCGCGTCGTCGCGCCCGACGTAGCCGCCGGAGCCAAGGGCGGCAAGGGCTTCCAGCGTCGAGGAGACGTGCAGCGACTCGTCGGTGCGGCCGTGCACCAGCTGCAGCAGCTGTACCGCGAACTCCACGTCGCGCAGCCCGCCGGTGCCCAGCTTGATCTCCCGGTCGCGCACGTCGGCGGGCACCAGCGCCTCGACGCGGCGCCGCATGGCCTGCACTTCGGGCACGAAGTTCTCCCGCTCGGAGGCGGTCCATACCATCGGCATCAGCGCGGCCATGTACTGGCGGCCCAGCTCGGCGTCGCCGACGGCCGGCCGCGCCTTGAGCAGCGCCTGGAACTCCCAGGTCTTGGCCCAGCGCTGGTAGTAGGCGACATGCGAGTCCAGGGTGCGCACCAGCGCGCCTTGCTTGCCCTCGGGCCGCAGCGCGGCGTCCACCTCGAAGAAGGTGTCCGACGCCAGCCGCATCATCTCCCCCGCCACTCGGGTGGTGACCGCGTCGGCTTCGGTGGCGACGAAGATGACATCGACGTCGCTGACGTAATTCAGTTCCCGCGCACCGCATTTGCCCATCGCGATCACCGCGAGCCGCGGGGTGGGCTCGCCGTCCTTGCAGACCGTGGCCACCGCGACCTTCAGTGCGGCGTCCAGCGCCGCGTCGGCCATGTCGGCCAGGTGTGCGCCGACGGTGGGGAACGGCAGCACCGGCTCGTTCTCGACCGTCGGCGCCAGGTCGAGGGCGGCCAGGATCAACAACTGGTCGCGGTAGTGGTCGCGCAGCCTCGGCATGACAGTCGTTGCAGCCGTGCCGAATTCGGCGATGCAGTCGTCGAATCCGCGGCGCAGCGCCGCGGGGTCGGGCAGCGTCACCGCGCCTTCGAGCAGATGCCAGGACCGCGGGTTGGCCACCAGGTGGTCACCGAGCGCGAGCGAGGATCCGACGACCGCGAACAGTCGGCCCCGCAGCCCGCGGTCCTTCAGCAGCGCGGCGTTCAGCTGCTGCCAGTCCCGGCCCAGCGCCTCGGCCAGGCGGACCATGGTCTGCAGCGCGGCGTCGGCGTCGGGCGCCCGGGACAGCGACCACAGCAGTTCGACGTGGTTGTCGGTGTCCCAGCCCAGGGTGGCCAGGTCGGCTGCCGCCGTCGGCTCGACCAGCCCGAGCCGCCCGACGCCGGGCAGGCGCGGGCGTTGCGTCGCTGGTCCGGCCATGCGCACGACGTTATCGCACGCCGGGGGGCGCCCCGAACGCCAGCGAGACTAGAGCGACAGGTAGGCCTTCAGCTCGAACGGCGTGACGTTGCTGCGGTAGTCCTCCCACTCCGCGCGCTTGTTGCGCAGGAAGTAGTCGAAGACGTGCTCGCCGAGCGCCTCGGCCACCAGTTCGGAGCTCTCCATCTCGGCCAGGGCGATGCCCAGGCTGGACGGCAGCTCGCGGTAGCCCATCGCGCGGCGCTCCTCCGGGGTCAGCATCCACACGTTGTCCTCGGCCTGCGGGCCAAGCACGTAGTTCTTCTCCACCCCGCGCAGCCCGGCGGCCAGCAGGACCGCGAACGTCAGGTACGGGTTGCATGCCGAGTCCGGGCTGCGCACCTCGATGCGCCGTGAGGACGCCTTTCGCGGGGTGTACATCGGCACCCGCACCAGCGCGGAGCGGTTCGCCGCGCCCCAGGACGCGGCGGTGGGGGCCTCGCCGCCGTGCACCAGCCGCTTGTAGGAGTTCACCCACTGGTTGGTGATCGCGCTGATCTCGCTGGCGTGCTCGAGGATGCCCGCGATGAACGATTTCGCGACATCGGAGAGCTGCAGCGGGTCGTCGGGGCTGTGGAAGGCGTTGGTCTCGCCCTCGAACAGGCTCATGTGGGTGTGCATGGCCGAGCCGGGATATTCGGCGAACGGCTTGGGCATGAACGACGCCCGCACACCCTCGGCCAGCGCCACCTCCTTGACGAGATAGCGGAACGTCATCACGTTGTCGGCCATCGACAGCGCGTCGGCGTAGCGCAGGTCGATCTCCTGCTGGCCCGGTGCGCCCTCGTGGTGGCTGAACTCCACCGAGATGCCCATCTGCTCCAGCGCGTCGATGGCGTGGCGGCGGAAGTTGGGCGCCGAGTCGTGCACGGCCTGGTCGAAATAGCCGCCATTATCAGCAGGGGTCGGCCGGGTGCCGTCGTAGGGGCCGGGTTCGAGCAGGAAGAACTCGATCTCGGGATGCACGTAGCAGGAGAAGCCGAGGTCGCTGGCCTTGGCCAGCTGGCGGCGCAGGACGTGCCGGCTGTCCGCCCAGGACGGCGAGCCGTCGGGCATGGTGATGTCGCAGAACATCCGCGCCGAGTGGTGCTGGCCGGCGCTGGTGGTCCACGGCAGCACCTGGAAGGTGGACGGATCCGGGCGAGCCACGGTGTCGGATTCGAAGACCCGGGCGAAACCCTCGATCGACGAACCGTCGAATCCGATGCCCTCTTCGAAGGCGCCCTCGAGTTCGGCCGGGGCGATCGCCACCGACTTCAGGAAGCCGAGCACGTCGGTGAACCACAACCGGACGAAGCGGATGTCCCGTTCCTCCAGCGTGCGCAGCACAAATTCCTTCTGGCGGTCCATGACGCGAGCGTATGCAGCGGCTGTTAAATCCGTGTTACGGCACTGCTAGCAGTGCAGGTTGTCCGGCAGCACCCGATCGACCAGGTAGCGCACCACCGCGCCGTCGACGCACGCGTCGCCGTTGAAGACCACGGTGTGCTGGGTGCCGTCGTAGGTGATCAGCGGCGCGCCGAGTTCGCGGGCCAGGTTCACGCCGGCCTCGTACGGCGTCGCGGGGTCGTGGGTGGTGGACACCACGACGACGCTGCCGGGCGGGGCGGGCGGCGCGGGATGCGGGAGACTCGTCGGCGGAACCGGCCAGAACGCGCAGATGTCGCGCGGGGCGAACCCGGTGAACGCGCCGTAGGCCTGGAACGGCGCCAGCTCCCGGGTCCGCCGGTCGAGATCGGCCCACACCGCGGGATCGGTCGGCGTCGGGGCGTCGACGCAACGGACCGCGTTGAACGCGTCCTGGCCGTTGTTGTAGTGGCCGTAGTCGTCGCGGCCCTGGTACTCGTCGGCCAGCAGCAGCAGGTCACCGGCATCGGTGTGGCGCGCCAGCCCGAGCAGCCCGCTGGTGAGGAACTTCCAGTACTCCGGCGTGTAGAGGGCGTTGAAGGTGCCGGTGATCGCGTCCTGGTAGCTCAACCCGCGCGGGTCGGAGGTCGGGCCCGGCTTGGCGACCAGCGGGTCGACCAACTGGTGGTAGCGGGTCACCCACTGCGCCGGGTCGGTGCCCAGCGGGCAGCCGGCGGACTTCGCGCAGTCGGCGGCGTAGTCGTTGAAGGCGACCTGAAAACCGGTCATCTGCTGGGTGATCGAGGCCATCGGATCCTCGGCCGGGTCGATCGCCCCATCGAGGACCATCGCGCGCACCCGGTTCGGAAACTTCTCCAGGTAGCTGGCGCCCAGATCGGTGCCGTAGCTGAACCCGAGGAAACTGATCTGGTCGTCGCCCAGCGCCTGGCGCACCACGTCCATATCCCTTGCGGCGGAATCGGTTCCGACACCGGCCAGGAAATCCCTGCCCATCTTGTCCAGGCATTCCTGAGCCAGGTTGCGGTTGAGCTGCTCGATCCGGGCCACCCCCGCCGGGCTGTAGTCCACCATCGGCTCGCGGCGCCAGGCATCGAATTCGGCGTCGGTGCGGCAGCGCACCTCCGGCGTCGAATGGCCGACCCCGCGCGGGTCGAAGGCCACCAGATCGAAGTGTTCGGCGATCGGGGATCCGGCCAATCCAAGACCGAGCGCAGCCAGGGCGTCCACCGCCGACGCGCCCGGGCCGCCCGGGTTGACCAGCAGCGCGCCGATGCGCTTGCCGGTCGCCGGGATCTTGATCAGGGACAATTGTGCTTGTGGCCCAACGGGATTCGCGTAGTCAACAGGAACCGAAAGGGTGGCGCACCGCGCAGCCGGGAGGACGTCGCTGCCTTGGCCGAGGAAGCGTTCGCAGCTGCCCCAACTGAGCTCGGGCGTGGCGGGCTGGCCGTCGGTCGCCCCGGCCGGGGCCGGAACGCCCACCGCGAGCGCGGCACCGAGCAACCCGGACAGCAACAGAGCCGAGCCGATCCGACTCTTGCGCGCCATGGCAGTCATCGTTGCATGCCCTACCTGCCGCGGCGCCGGGGAGAGGTCACGGGTCAATCTCGGAAGCGCCGGACATCGATAACGGCGCGCTTACGCGTACGTAAATCGCCGTGCCGCGTAAATCGTTGCGTCGAAACGCCTTCGCGATCAGCAGGAGGCGCCGGGCGGCGGCAGCGTCAGGTCGACGAGGTACGCGCCGGCGTATTGGTCGACGCAGTTGTTGCCCTGGAACACCACGGTGTGCTGGGTGCCGTTGAAGGTGAGCAGCGCGCCGCCGAGTTGCTTGGCCAGGTCCACCCCCGCCTGGTACGGCGTCGCCGGGTCGTTGGTGGTCGAGACCACCAGGACCGGCGGCAACCCGGGCGCCGACACCGAGTGCGGCGTACTGGTGGGCGGCACCGGCCAGAACGCGCACGTGCTCAGCGGCGCGTGGCCGGTGAACTCGCCGTAGCTCATGAACGGGGCGACCTCCCGCATCTGGCGGTCTTCCTCGATCACCTTGTCCCGTTCGGTGACCGGCGGCTGGTCCACGCAGTTGACCGCGATGCGGGCATCGGTGGCATTGGTGTAGTGGCCCTGCGGGTCGCGGCGCATGTACATGTCGGCCAGCGCCAGCATGGTGTCGCCGTGGCCCTCGTTCATCTCGGTGAGCGCCTGGGTCAGGTGCCGCCACAGATTCGGCGAGTACAACGCCATGATGGTGCCGACGATGGCGTCGCTGTAGCCGAGGCCACGCGGATCGGCGGTGCGCATCGGCTTGTCGACCAACGGATCGACCAGGTCACGGTAGGCCTCGACCGCCTTGGCCGGATCGCTGCCCAGCGGGCAGGTCGGATCCTCGGCGCAGTCGGCGGCGTAGTCGTTGAACGCCTGCTGGAACGCCGCCGCCTGGGCCAGGTCGGCCTTGATCGGGTCGGCGTTGGGATCCACGGCACCGTCGAGGATCATGCCGCGCACCTTGTCCGGATACGCCTCGGCGTAGGCCGCCCCGATCCGGGTGCCGTACGAATAGCCGAGGTAGGTCAGCTTGTCGTCGCCGACGGCCGCCCGCAGCGCGTCCAGGTCCTTGGCCACGTTGGTGGTGCCGACGTTCTCCAGGAAGTCCTTGCCCATCTTGTCGATGCAGCGCTGGATGAACGCCTTGGTCTGGCCCTCGATGTGCTCCACACCCGCGGGGCTGTAGTCGACCTGCGGGTCGGCCCGGATCCGGTCGTTGTCCGCATCGGAATTGCACCACACCGCCGGCGTCGAGGCGCCCACCCCGCGCGGGTCGAAGCCGACCAGGTCGAAACGCCTGCGGACCTCGGCGGGCAGGTTCCCGACGATGCTGGTGGCGGCCTCGATGCCGGACTCCCCCGGGCCGCCTGGGTTGAGGATCAGTGAGCCGATCTTCTCGCCGGTGGCGGGGAACCGGATCAGCGCCAGGGTGGCGACGTCGCCGTCTGGTTTCGAGTAGTCGACCGGGACGCCGATCTGTCCGCACTGCGCGCCGGCCGGGATGGGCAGGGCGTTGCCCCCGCCGCCGCCCGCCGTCCGGCACGGACCCCAGGTGACGGGCTGCCCGACCTTGGGCTCGGCGATCACCGCCGTTCCCGACACCGTCGTGCTGCACCCGGCGCCGGTGACGGTCAGCGCGACGACGGCAGGAAGCACCAACGCGGTGCGGACGGCCCGACGGCCCGGGGACAACCTCATGGCCAACATGCTGCCATGGTCGGCGACGGGGACCGGTGCAGCGACCCGCGCCCCGGTGTGGCGGCTCAGCGGCAGGCCGCCACCAGTTCCTTCATCCCGACGGCGAAATCGTCGGCCATCTCCCACAGGTCGGGCAGCAGCTCCGGGCACGAGATCAGCCCGACGTCGAGCTTTCCGTTCAGCGACATGACCGTGATGTTGAGCCCGGAGCCGTGGAAGATCGGCCCCAGCGGGTACATCGAGGCGACTTCGGCGCCCAGGAAGTACAGCGGTATCTGCGGTCCCGGCACGTTGGACACCACCAGGTTGTGCACCGGCCGCGACTCGGTCAGTCGGCTTCGGGCGTACACCCGCATCGCCACCCCGAAGACCGCGGGCCCGGCGAACTGGCTCCAGTCCTGCAGCAGCGTGGCGCCGATCGCCGTGCTGTGTTCCTTGGCGGTGTCGTTGGCCGCCGCGATCGCCGCCAGCCGCTCGGCCGGATCGTCGATCTGGGTCTCCAGCCGGGAGAACATGCCCGACACCTGGTTTCGGCCGGGCCGGTCCGAACGGTCGTGCACCGACACCGGCACCATGGCGACCAGCGACGAGTCCGGCAGTTCGCCGCGGTCGATCAGGAACTGGCGCAGCACCCCGGACACCAGGGCCATCACCACGTCGTTGACCTTGACGCCGAAGTGGTTCTTGACCGTCTTGATGTCCTCGAAGTCGAGCTCGGCGAAGGCGACGTTGCGGTGCGCGGTGATGCTGGCGTTGAACGGGGTCTGCGGCGCGGCGAACGGTGCGGCCATCGCCCGTCCCCCCGCGGCCCGGCGCACCGTGTCGACCACCGTCGACACCGTCGCGGGCAGCACGCTGGTGGCCAGGGTCAGCGGCCGGGTGGCGAAGCGGCCCAGACCGCCGAGGGCGATCCGCAACGGGTTGGCGTCGCCGCCGCCGGCCACCGGCTCGGGCGGGGCGGCGTCGGGCTCGGTGGTGCACAGCTGCGACATCAGGTTGGCGCCGGTGACACCGTCGACCGCGGCGTGGTGCACCTTGGTCAGCACCGCCAGCCGGCCGCCCTTGCGAGCGTCGGTGCCCGCCACGCCCTCGATCACCCACATCTCCCACAGCGGGTGGCGACGATCCAGCGGCAGCGAGGCCAGGTGCCCGCAGATCTCCCCGAGCTCGATCCGGCCGCCGGGGGCGGGCAGGCCGATGCGGTGCAGGTGGCGGTCGATCTCGAAGTCCTCGTCCTCCACCCACACCGGGTGGTCGAGGTTGAGGAAGCTGTTCGCCAGCTTCTCCCGGAAGTTCGGAATCGCCTTGATCCGCTGGGCCAGCGAGTCGCGCAGCCGGTCGAAGGTGTAGCCGCCGGGGATTGTCGAGGCGTCCAGTTCCAGCACCGAGCACACATGCAAAGGCTGTGACGGGGTTTCGAGATAGAGGAAGCTTGCGTCGAGACCGCTGAGCCGTTGCAGATGTTGCACCATTCCGCGATGGTATGTCCGCGCTCAAGGGGCCGAGCCGGATTGGCCCACAACCCCGCGGTTGGCGCAACCGGGGTGTGAGGAAGTCCACTTCACTTCCCGTTCACCTTTGCTGGCCGGGGTGGCAGACTGGATTGGTCAACGAACCCGGGGACCCGGATGGGCCACGAGGATCGACACAACATCATCAAGGGACAACGATGTCTGAACAGACTGTTTACGGTGGCTGTAGCGCGCCTTCGACCGCTCGCACCAAGGTCCGCACCCATCACCTGCTGAAGTGGAAGACCGAGGGTCACAAGTGGGCCATGCTGACGGCCTATGACTTCTCCACCGCGCGCGCCTTCGACGAGGCCGGTATCCCGGTTTTGCTGGTCGGCGATTCGGCGGCCAACGTGGTCTACGGCTACGACACCACGGTGCCGATCTCGGTCGACGAGTTGATCCCGCTGGTTCGGGGCGTGGTGCGCGGCGCCCCGAACGCGCTGGTGGTGGCCGACCTGCCGTTCGGCAGCTATGAGGAGAGCCCGCGCCAGGCGTTGGCCACGGCGACGCGGTTCCTGAAGGAGACCGGCGCGCACGCCGTCAAGCTCGAGGGCGGTGAGCGGGTGGCCGAGCAGATCGCCACCCTGACCGCCGCCGGCATCCCGGTGATGGCCCACATCGGCTTCACCCCGCAGAGCGTCAACAGCCTGGGCGGCTTCCGGGTCCAGGGCCGCGGCGACGCCGCCGAGCAGACCATCCACGACGCGATCGCCGTCGCCGAGGCCGGTGCGTTCGCGGTCGTGATGGAGATGGTGCCCGCGGAGCTGGCCACCCAGATCACCGGCAAGCTGACCGTCCCGACCGTCGGCATCGGCGCCGGGCCCAACTGCGACGCCCAGGTGCTGGTCTGGCAGGACATGGCCGGGCTCACCAGCGGCAAGACCGCCAAGTTCGTCAAGCGTTTCGGCGATGTCGGTAGCGAATTGCGCCGGGCCGCAACGCAATACGCCGACGAGGTGGCAAGCGGCGCGTTCCCGGCCGAGGAGCACAGCTTCTAGGGGCTAGCCGAACTTCGGGGCACGCTTGTTCAGGAACGCCTCGATGCCCTCACGGCCGTCCGCGCTGTCGGCGCAGGCCGCGATCAGCCTGCCCTCCAGTTCCATCTGCTCCTCGAGGCCGCTGCCGAACGACGCCAGCATCAGCTTCTTCACCGCGCCGCTGGAACCCTTTGCCGCAGCGGCCAACTGCTCGGCGAGCTCCTGGGTCTTGGCCGCCAGTTCGGCGGCGGGCACCACGGCGGTGACCAGACCCCAGTCGACGGCCTCGGCCGCGCTCAGCGTGCGGTTGGTCAGCATCAGTTCCTGGGTTCGGCGGACGCCGACCAGCCGGGGCAGGTAGTACGACGAGCTGCCGTCGGGGCTCAGCCCGGCCCTGGTGTAGGCCATCGTGAACGACGCCGAGTCGGCGGCCAATACCAGGTCACCGGCGATCGCCAGGCTGAATCCGGCCCCGGCGGCCACGCCGTTGACCGCGGTGATCAACACCGCATCCATCCGGGCGAACGTCGAGATGGCGCGGTGCAGGTCGTCGGCGATGCCCTTGACGAAGGGGCCGGGGCCCAGCGGCGACGCCGCCATGGCCTTGAGGTCGCCCCCGGCGCAGAAGAACCGGCCGGCCCCGGTCAACACGACGACCTTGGTGGCGGCGGTGTCGCAGCGCCGGGCCACCTGCGCGAGTTCGGCGGTCATGACGTCGTTCATGCCGTTGGCGGCCTCGGGGCGGTTCAGCACGATCCGCGCGATCGGGCCGGCCTGCTCGAAGGTCAGGGTCTGGTAGTCGCTCACGGCCGGAAGGTTATCCGGTGACCGCGCCCGGCGAGTCAGTCGGTGGGGTGGCGGTGGCCCAGGATCCCCGCCAGGTACTCGGCGCGGCAGGCCCGCCGGGCCAGCTTGCCGCTGGTGGTGCGCGGGATGGCGCCCGCGGCGACGAGCTGCACATCGGCGATGGGCACGGCGTGGCGGCGGGACACCGCCGCGCGGATCGCCTCGACCACCGGCCCCGGCTCGGCCTTGCCGGCCCCCGGCGCCCGCTCGGCGACGATCACCAGCCGCTCCCCTGAGCCGGTGCCGGTGCCGCCCGCCGACGCGGGCAGTTCCTCGGCCGAGACGGAGAAGGCCGCCACGAACCCGGCCCGCACCGCGTCGGAAGCCTCGGCCGCGGTGGCCTCGATGTCCTGCGGGTAGTGGTTGCGGCCGTCGATGATCACCAGGTCCTTGATCCGGCCGGTGATGAAGAGTTCGCCGTCGATGTAGACGCCCATGTCGCCGGTGCGGAACCAGGTGGCCTGCGGCGGCACGCCCTCGGCGTGGCTGCCGTGCTCGAGGCGCACCTGCAGCTTGTTCTGGAAGGACAGTTCGGTCTCCCGCTCTCGTCCCCAGTAACCACGTCCGATGTTGTCGCCGTGCAGCCAGATCTCGCCGACTCCGCCGTCGGGGAGTTCGGCCTCGGTGACCGGATCGATGATCACGGCCCACTGGCTGCACGAGACGCGGCCGCACGACACGTGCGGGACGGCGTTCGGGGCTTCCGGTGAGACGGTGACCGCGCGGCCCAGGGCCAACTCGTCGAGGTCCAGGTAGACGGCGCGGGCCTCGGCCTGCGGGCCGATCGTGGAGACGAACAGGGTGGCCTCGGCCATGCCGTAGGACGGTTTGATGGCCGTGCGCGGCAAGCCGTAGGGGGCGAACGCCTCGTTGAACTTGTCGATCGACTTGATGTTCACCGGCTCGGAGCCGTTGATCAGGCCGGCGACGTTGCTGAGGTCGACGTCCTCGCCCTTGGGCGGCAGGCCGCGCTGGGCGGCCAGTTCGAAGGCGAAGTTCGGTGCCGCGGCGAAGGTGCGGCCCCGTTTCGCCTCGACCGACAGCTCCTTGATCCAGCGGTGCGGGCGCCGCACGAACGCCGTCGGCGACATCAGCGTGAGGTACGCGCCGAAGATGGCCGGGAACATGATCATCAGCAGGCCCATGTCGTGGAACAGCGGCAGCCAGCTGACGCTGGCGACGTCGAAGTCCAGCCCGACCGAGATCACCATCTGCACGACGTTGGTGCACACCGCCCGGTGGGTGATCTCCACGCCGGCCGGGACCCGGGTGGAGCCCGACGTGTACTGCAGGTAGGCGATGCCGTCGCTCTTCAGGTCGGCGGGCACGAAGGTGGCGCCGACCGAATCCGGAACGGCGTCGATGGCGAGGACCCGGGGCCGCCGGTTCAGCGGGAGTTTTCGCAGGAAGCCCTGCACATCCCCGGCGGCCGACGTGGTGGTCAGCACGACCGTCGGCAGTGCGTCCGAGAGCACGGCGTCGAGTCGCTCGGCGTGGCCGGGCAGTTCGGGCGCGAACAGCGGGACGGCGATGTCGCCCGCCTGGATGGCGGCGAAGAAGCCGACCACGTAGTCGACGCCCTGGGGCGCCAGGATCGCGACCCGGTCACCGGGCTGGGTGACCTGTTGCAGCCGCGCGCCCACGGCCCGCAGCTTGACCCCCAGCTGATGCCAGGTCAGCTCGACGGGGCGGCCGGCCGCGTCGTGCTCGTAGTCCAGGTAGCGGTAGGACGCCGTGTCGCCGAACTCCGCGATGTTGTGGTCCAGAAACGAGGTGATCGTCACATCGGGCGGGAGGACGATGTTCCCCGCGGCATCCAGGTAGTCCTCGAGTTTCAGTCGGGACCCCGGCCCAGCGGTGGCATCCGGTCCGCGATTCATAAGTGAATCCTAAGAGCTCCCGTTTGATTGCCCCGGCAAGGGGTCGTGCGGCGCGGTTTAATTTACACGTCCGTGACCGCTTTGCGGTGGGACCGACGCCGACGGCGACGTCGTGTTCACTTGGTTGTGCTAACCCTGTGCGCAGTGCGCGTACGGGTGGAACTCGCGGGACGAAGGTGGGGATGGCAGCCAAATCGGCAAGTGGAAACCGGCACGTCGAGGTGGAACGCAAGTTCGACGTTCCGCCGGGCACCGTGTTCCCATCGTTCGACGGCTTCTCCGCGGTCGCGCGGGTGGAGCGGCTGCCGTCGCACTCGCTCGACGCGATCTATTTCGACACGCCGAAGCACGACCTTGCCGTCCACCGGGTGACGTTGCGACGCCGCACCGGCGGTGCCGACGCCGGCTGGCACCTCAAATTGCCCGCAGGCCCGGATTCCCGGACCGAGGTGCATGCGCAGCTGGATGCCGACGCGCCCGAACACCCCCCCGAACAGCTGGTGGACATCGTTCTGGCGATCGTGCGGGACCACCCGCTGGCCCCGGTTGCCCGCATCACGACGACCCGCAGCGTGGTGATGCTGCACGGCGCCGACGGCGCCGGGCTGGCGGAGTTCTGTGATGACGAAGTCACGGCCTGGGCGATCGCCGACGGCGGGCACCAGGACGAACAGCAGTGGCACGAATGGGAGCTGGAGCTTGTCGACGGCACGGTCGACGGCGGGGCCGAGCTGCTGGACCGGCTCGGCAACCGGTTGCTCGACGCCGGGGCAACCCCGGCCGGGCACGGGTCGAAGCTGGCCAAGGTGCTCGACGCGGCGGTGGCCGCGCCGCCCGATACGCCGGTACCGCCCGCGGACCCGGTGCATCGCGCCGTTGCCGAACAGGTGGCCGAGCTGCTCGAGTGGGACCGCGCGGTGCGGGCCGACGTCTACGACTCGGTGCACCAGATGCGGGTCACCACCCGCAAGATCCGTAGCCTGCTGCAGGCCTCCGAGGACGCGTTCGGGCTGACCGACGACGCCTGGGTGCTCGACGAGCTGCGTCAGCTGGCCAGCGTGCTGGGCATCGCCCGGGATGCGGAGGTGCTGGCCGAGCGCTACGAGCGCGCGCTGGACGCCCTGCCCGCCGAGTTGGTCCGCGGCCCGGTGCGGGAGCGGCTGGTCGACGGGGCCAAGCGGCGCTACCAGGCCGGCCTGCGCCGGTCCCTGGCCGCGATGCGGTCGCAGCGGTATTTCCGGTTGCTCGACGCGCTGGAGGGGCTGGTGTTCGCCCAGCCCCTGGAGACCCCGCCTGGCGCCGAGCCGCACCGGGTGACCATCGACTCGGCCTACAAGCGGATCCGCAAGGCCGCCAAGTCGGCCGAGCAGGCCGCCGAGGAACACAAGGACGAGGCGCTGCACCGAATCCGCAAGGGCGCCAAGCGACTTCGCTATGTGGCCGCGGCCACCGGCGAGTCCAAGGTGTCGGAGCGCGCGAAGACCATCCAGACGCTGCTCGGTGACCATCAGGACAGCGTGGTAAGCCGGGCCCACCTGGGCCAGCAGGCCGAGGCCGCCCACGCCGCGGGTGAGGACACCTTCACCTACGGCTTGCTGTACCAGCAGGAGGAGGACCTGGCCGACCGGTGCCGGGAGGCGGTCGACGAGGCGCTCGCGGCGCTGCAGAAGAGCGTGCGCAAAGCCCACTAGGGGCGGGCGAGTTGGCCTGTAAGCCGGATTCTGTCCCGCTCCGCCGGCAAGCGGCGGCGCGGTGGCGACCATCCATCTGGGCGCACCGTCGCCGGGTGCCTCGAGCGGCCTACCCGCAGGCTCGGGCGAGCAGCCCTCGAACGCCTGCGCAGCCGCACCAGGTGCGGCCTCTTGGCCTTGCTTCGGGTGGGGTTTACCTAGCCATTCCGGTCACCCGGAATGCTGGTGCGCTCTTACCGCACCGTTTCACCCTTACCGCCCGTACGGGCGGCGGTTTGTTTTCTGTGGCACTGTCCCGCGAGTCACCTCGGATTGCCGTTAGCAATCACCCTGCTCTGTGAAGTCCGGACTTTCCTCGACTCATCTTTCGACAAGCCGCGGCCGCCCGGCCAACTCGTCCGCATGGGTAACGTAGCGCCTGCTCGGCCTGTTCCGTAATCGAGTCGGCTATTTGCGGCGCAGTTGAATCACGTTGTCGAAGAGTTCGGCCTGCTGCCCGTCCGGCCCGGTGGCCGACCGCGCCACGGTGTCCACCCGGACCCGCTCCCACTGCCCGGGGTCCAGCGCCAGGTTGTCGACCACCTCGTCGGCGGCGGGGAACACGTGGTGGCGGACCTCCTCGGGCGCCCAGGGCGGCGCGCCGCCGTGGTCGACGATCAGCAGCGTGCCACCGGGTGCGACGGTGGCTGCGGCCCGGCGCAGGATGGCGGGCCGGTCCATGTCCACCAAGCTGTGGAAGAACTGTGCCGACACCAGGTCGAACGGTCCCTCCGGCATGCTCTGGGTCAGGTCGTGCTGCTGAAAGTCGATGTGCGACAACACACCCCGCTTATCGGCTTCCTCGGCGGCACGGGCCAGCGCGGTACTCGAGACGTCCACGGCCACGACCTCCCAGCCGTGTTCGGCAAACCAGATGGCGTCGCCACCCTCACCGCAGCCCAGATCCAGCACGATGTCGCCGTCGATCTGCGGCACGATCTGTTCCAACCGGGCGTTGACCCGCCCACTCCAGATCTGTGGCTTCTCGGCATAGCGCTGTTCCCAGTGGCTGTGGTGTTCGTTGTCCATGCCGCACAGCTTGCCCGTCCCGGGTGCACCTGCGCGATTAGCCCAGGTAGGAGGTCTGGTTCACCAGACGGACCGACGCGTTGCCGTCCGGATAGAACTCGGCGATGCTCAGCGAGGCCAGGTCGAGGTGCAGGCGCTGCAGGATGCTGGTGCCGGCGTCGAGCGCCAGCCGCAGCATGGTCTTGATCGGCGTGACGTGCGAGACCACCAGCACGGTGGCACCGCCGTGCTCGGCGATGATCCGGTTGCGCGCCCGCTGCACCCGCTGCTGCACATCGTCGAAGCTCTCCCCACCGGGCGGCCGCAGGCTGGTGTTGCGCAGCCACTGCAGGTGCAGATCGGGGTCGCGTTCGGCGGCCTCCCGGAACGTCAACCCCTCCCAGGCGCCGAAGTCGGTCTCGATGAGGTCGTCGTCCACACTCACCTCCAGGCCGAGCGCCTTGGCGGCGGCGGCCGCGGTGTCATAGGAGCGTTGCAGCGGCGAGGTGACGACCGCCTCCACGCCGCCTCGGCCGGCGAGGTAGCGGGCGGCGGCGTCCGCCTGGGCGCGGCCGGTCTCGGTCAGTTCGGGGTTGCCCCGCCCGGAGTAGCGGCGCTGCCGGGACAGCTCGGTCTGCCCGTGGCGCAGCAGCAGCATGCGCGTCGGCGCGCCCTGGTTGCCGGTCCAGGCGGCCGGCGGCACCGCGACCGCGCCGGCCGGCGGGTCGGCGATGGTCGCGCCCTCGCCCGTGGCCGCATCCATCGCCTCGTTGGCCAGCCGGTCGGCGTGCGCGTTGCGCTCGCGCGGGATCCACTCGTAGGTCACCGAGTCGAACGTCGACGCCAACGCCCTTGCCTGCTGATGCAATTCGGCCATGTCGGGGTGCTTGACCTTCCAGCGCCCGCTCATCTGCTCGATGATCAGCTTCGAATCGGCCGCCACCGCGACCTCCTCGGCACCCAGGCGACGGGCCGCCTCCAGGCCGGCGATCAGAGCGCGGTACTCGGCGACGTTGTTGGTGGTGACGCCGATGGCCTGCTTGTGTTCGGCCAGCAGGGTGCCGTGGTCGGCCGACCACACCACACAGCCGAACCCGGCCGGGCCGGGATTACCGCGCGAGCCGCCGTCGCATTCGACGATGACCTTCACGGGCCCACCCGCAACAGGATCGCGCGGCACTCCGAGCAGCGCACCACCTCGTCGTCGGGCGTGGCCGCGATCCGGGCGATCTCGCCGCGGTCCAGCTCGATGCGGCACGCCCCGCAGCGCCGGCCCTGAAGCCGCGCGGCACCCACCCCTGTCGCACTGTGCTGCCGCTCGTAGAGATCGGCCAGTTCGGCGTCCAGCCCGGACACCAGTTCCTCCCGGCGCGCCGAGCGCTGCCCGCGCACGTCGTCGATCTCGGCCAGGGCGGCGTCGCGCAGCTGCGCGGTATTCGCCAGGTCCTGTTGTAGCGCATCGAGTTTCGCGGCCTCATCGGCCTGCTCGGCGGCCAGCTGTTCGCGGCGCTCCATCACCTCGAGCAGGCTGTCCTCCAGACTGGACTGCCGCCGCTGCAGGGTGTCCAGCTCGTGCTGCAACTCCTCGAGCTGCTTGGGGCCGACCGAACCGGCGTCCAGCAACCCGCGATCCCGGTCCTCCCGCTGGCGCACCCCGTCGATCTCGGACTCCAGCCGCGCCACCTGCGCGTCGATGTCCTCCAACGCCAGGGTCAGCGCCGAGAGCCGGTCGTTGACTCCACCCTGCTCGGCCTGGATCTCGGCGTGCCGCTGCTGCTCGGGCAGATGGGCCGCGCGGTGATTGAGCCGCGACAACTCGACATCCAGTTCGGCCAGTTCCAACAGCGAAAGCTGTTGCGATGAGTCAGCTTTCATCAGGAATCCTTCGATAGTCGATGTTCCAGGGATCGGTGCGGATGTCGCTGACCGCAACCGGCAGTGCGGCGCCGAACCGCGCGCGCAGCAGTTCGGCGGCCTGACTGCACCAGGGGTGTTCGCTGGCCCAGTGGGCGACGTCGACGAGGGCGACGCCGCAGGCCCGGCGATGCTCGTCGGCGGGATGGTGGCGCAGGTCGGCGGTCAGGTAGGCGTCCACCCCGGCCGCCGACGCCGCGGCCAGCAGGGAATCGCCCGCACCGCCGCAGACCGCCACCACGGCCACCGGACGGTCCGGGTCACCGGCCGCACGGATACCCCACGTGGTTCGCGGCAGAACGGAATCCACTGCCGCGACGAAGTCCGCGAAGCGTTGTGGCCGCGGCAGGCGGCCGATGCGGCCGAGACCCACCCCGGTGGGCAGCGGGGCGAGGGACAGTACGTCGAACGCCGGCTCCTCGTAGGGGTGCGCCGCGCGCATCGCGGCCAGCACCGGCCCGCGCAGCCGAGCCGGGGCGACGACCTCCACCCGGTCCTCGGGCACCCGTTCGAGCGCCCCGACCGTCCCCACCGCCGGGGTGGCGCCGTCGTCCGGCAGGAACTGACCGATACCCGTGATGCTCCAACTGCACTGCGAGTAGTCACCGATGCGGCCGGCCCCGGCCTCGAACACCGCGGCCCGCACCGCCTGGGCGCTCTCCGGCGGCACGTAGATCACCCACTTGTCCACCTGCGGGCCACCGGCGGCCGGCTCGAGCACCCCCTCCACGGTCAGGCCGAGCACCTCGGCCAGCGCGTCGGAGACGCCCGGGTTGGCGGAGTCGGCGTTGGTGTGCGCGGTGAACAGCGCCGCCGATCGGCGGATCAGGTGGTGGATCAGCGCCCCCTTCGGGGTGCTGGCCGCGACCGTGTCCACCCCGCGCAGCAGCAGCGGATGGTGGGCCAACAGCAGTCCCCGCTCGGCCACCGACGCCACCACCTCGGCGGTGGCGTCGACGGCCACCGTGACCGAGTCGACGGGATCGTCGGGATCACCGCAGACCAGGCCGACCGAGTCCCAGCCCTGCGCCAGGCCCGGCGGGTAGGCCGCGTCGAGCACCGCGATGACGTCGGCGAGTCGAACGCTCACCGCAACACCTGCCCAGTCACCACCTCAAGCACAGTAATGCGCGGGCCGCATGGGCAGGCATTCGCCTGCACCGGTCGGCCATCGGCGACAATGGGTCCGTGACATGCACCGCCTCCGGCAGCCGCCCGCAGTTGGTGATCTTCGATCTGGACGGCACGCTGACCGATTCGGCCGACGGCATCGTGGCCAGCTTCCGCCACGCGCTGGCCTCGATCGGCGCCGAGGTTCCCCCCGGCGACCTGGCCGGACGGATCGTCGGACCGCCCATGCACCAGACGCTGCAGGGCATGGGCCTCGGCGAGCGCGCCGACGAGGCCATCGCGGCCTACCGGGCCGACTACACCAGCCGCGGCTGGGCCCGCAACCGGCTCTTCGACGGGATCGACCGGCTGCTGGCCGACCTGCGCGCCGCCGGCGTCCGGCTCGCCGTCGCGACGTCCAAGGCGGAGCCGACGGCGCGGCGCATCCTGGACCACTTCGGGCTGACCGACCATTTCGAGGTCATCGCCGGCGCCAGCGTCGACGGTTCGCGCTCGAGCAAGGCCGACGTGGTCGCCCACGCGCTGGCGCAGCTTGATCCGGTACCGGCGCGGGTGCTGATGGTCGGCGACCGCGCACACGACGTGGCGGGCGCGGCCGAGCACGGCATCGACACCGTCGTGGTGGGCTGGGGTTACGGGGCCGCGGACTTCCTAGAGCCCGACGTGGCGGTCGCGGCGGCCGCGCACGTCCACTCGGTGCCGGCACTGCGCGAGGTGCTCGGTGTCTGAGCTGCTGCACGTGACGTTCGTCTGCTCGGGCAACATCTGCCGGTCCCCGATGGCGGAGAAGATGTTCGCCCACCAGATCCGCGAGCGCGGTCTTGCCGACGTGGTGCGGGTGAGCAGCGCGGGCACCGGCGGCTGGCATGCCGGCGACGAGGCGGACGACCGCGCCAACCGGGTGCTGCGCGCGCACGGCTACCCCACCGGGCACCGTGCGGCCCAGGTGTGCGACGAGCATCTGGCCGCCGACCTGGTGATCGCGCTCGGCCGCAACCACCTGCGGATGCTGACCGACCTCGGGGTGGAGCCGGAGCGGTTGCGCATGCTGCGCTCGTTCGACCCGCGCTCGGGTGCCCACCCGCTGGACGTCGAAGATCCCTACTACGGCGACCACGCCGACTTCGAAGAGGCGTTCACCGTGATCGAGGCCGCCTTGCCCGGGCTGCACGCCTGGGTCGACGAACGCCTGGCCGATGAGGGGCTCGCGGGCTGATGCGGCGCTGGAGCTTTGTGGTCAAGCCGGGCTGGGTGGCCCTGGCGCTCGTCGTGGTGGCGTTCGCCTACCTGTGCTTCACCGTGCTGGCCCCCTGGCAGCTGGGCAAGAACACCAAGACCTCGCGGGAGAACCATCAGATCCAGGCGTCGCTGAGCGCCGACCCGGTGCCGGTGACGACGTTGCTGCCGCGCCAGGATTCGTCCGCGCCCGGTGCCCAGTGGCGCCGGGTGACGGCCACCGGGCATTACCTGCCGGTGCCGCCGGTGCTCGCCCGGCTCCGAGTCATCGGGGGCGCGCCCGCCTACGAGGTGCTGGCGCCCTTCGCCGTCGACGGCGGGCCGGTGGTGCTCGTCGACCGGGGCTATGTGAAACCCGAGCAGGGCACCGCGGTGCCGCCCGTCGCGGCGCCGCCGACCGGCAGGGTGGACATCACCGCGCGGCTGCGCGACTCGGAGACCGCACCGGCGGACAAGCCGCCGTTCACCGAGGGTGGCCTCACCCAGGTGTACGCCATCGACATCGGCCAGGTCGCGAAGGTGACCGGCACGCCGCTGGCCGGCTCGTACCTGCAGCTGGTGGAGGACCAACCCGGCGGGCTGGGCGTCATCGAGCTTCCGCATCTGGACTCCGGGCCGTTCCTGTCGTACGGAATCCAGTGGATCGCGTTCGGCATCCTGGCCCCGATCGGGCTCGGCTACTTCGTCTACTCCGAGATCCGGGCGCGGCGCCGGGAGGCCGCCGCGGCCCGGGCCGCCGAGCAGGCGCCGGCCGCACCGCTCACCGTCGAGGACAAGCTGGCCGACCGCTACGGCCGGCGACGCTGACCAGCACCGCCAACGCCGCCGCGGCGACCTGCACGGTCCGCGACAGCCGCACCGCGCGGCGCAGGTCGTCGGCCGCGGGGGCCGGGCCCGCACCGAGGCTGGGCCGGATTTCGAGTTCGTGGTGGTACTGGGTGGGTCCGCCGAGTCGCACCCCGAGCGCGCCGGCGAACGCGGCTTCTACAACGCCGGCGTTCGGGCTGGGGTGTCGGGCGGCGTCGCGGCGCCAGGCCCCCAGCGCCCCCGACGTCGACCCGCCGACGGCCGGCGCGCACACCGCGACCAACGCACCGGCCACCCGCGCCGGCGCGTAGTTGGCCAGGTCGTCCAATTTCGCTGCAGCCCAACCGAATCGGGCATAGCGAGGCGAGCGGTTGCCGATCATCGCGTCCAGGGTGTTGATCCCGCGATACGCCAGCACCCCGGGCACCCCGCCGAGCGCCGCCCACAGCAGCGGCGCGACGTGTGCGTCCGAGGTGTTCTCCGCCACCGATTCCAGCGCCGCGCGGGCCAACCCGGCGGCGTCGAGCACGGCGGGGTCCCGCCCGCACAGCGACGGCAACAACCCCCGGGCTCCGTCGACGTCACCGGCGTCGAGCAGGTCGGCCAATCGGGTGCCGGTGCGGGCCAGGGTGGTGCCGCCCAGCGCCACCCAGGTGGCCAAGGCCATCGCCGCCGCCGGCGACTGCCCGCGGCGGGCGGACCGTTCGACCACTGCGCCCGCACCGGCCAGCGCACCGACCAGCACCGCCACCTGCAGCGCTCCGGCGGCGCGGCCGTCGCGGTAGGTCACCCGCTCCAGTGCGGCTGCGCACCAACCGAAACCCGCGACCGGATGGGCGTGCGCCGGGTCGGCGAAGACGGCATCGGCCAGTTGGCCGACGAGTATCCCGGCGCCCCGCCACGGTCTGCGCACTAACACCCCGGAACTCTTTCACACGTGGTGTACTAGGCCCGCGCAGGCCGGACGGTGTCGTTCGCACCCGGCCCACCTCGAATTCGTATTCAGTACAAGAGAACTCACAGATGGGATGTCGCGATGACTTTTCCGGGCCTGACCCACGTGGCGGTCACCGTGCACGACCTGTCGGTCAGCGTGCCGTGGTACCGCGCCCTGATCGGCGCCGACCCGGTTCTCGACGAGGACACCGAGGCCGGTTTTCATCACTCGGTGTTCCTGATCGGCGGCGGCACGTTGTTCGGGCTGCACCAGCACACCGCGCCACCGTCGGCGCCGGGGTTCAGCGAGCACAACGTCGGGCTGGACCATGTCGCATTCGGCTGCGCCGACCGGGCCGAACTCGAACGGTGGGCGGCCCGGCTCGACGAGTTGGGCATCGGCCACGGCGGCATCGTGGACGCTCACTACGGCTCGGGCCTGAGCTTCCGCGACCCGGACGGGATCACGCTGGAGTTCTTCGCGCCGCCCTCCGCGTAGGCGGGGCACGGCTGCGTGACGATCCGGTCACGTTCATTGACCCCATCGCGGTTTCGGTTTTGGATTTTGCTGTGTTCAGTTCCGAGTGGACCGGCGTGCTCGCGGCGGGCCTGGTGACGGGCGCGTTGACGGCCGCGGTCGTCACCGCGAAGGTCCTGGCCGGCTCCGGCCGGTCCACAGAGGAACTGACAGTGGGCCCGGACGGTGTCGAGAACTGACGAAGTGCCTCGCAAAGGCACTGGCCGAAATCAGCCGATAGGTACGTAAATGTGCCGGCTTTGCGGGTGCTGATACGTTTTCGCCGGTAGAACGCCCTTTACGCCGGTCGACGCGGGTAACCCGACTTAGGATGACAGGGTGTCCGTACAGCCCGCGCCCGGCGACGACGCCGGCCTCCTCGCAGCCCAGCGCGCGGCCATCGCTGTGTTGCGGGCCAGCGCTGACGCGTTGCTGGACCCGTGCGTGCTACTGGAAGCGGCACGGGATCCCTCCGGCCGGATCGTCGACTTCTGTTTTCGGCAGGTCAACCAGGCGACGTGTGACTACATCGGGTTGTCCCGTGCCGAACTCGTCGGCCGCTCGATCACCGACGGCACGCCGGGCATCAAGGACGCGATGCTCCCCGCGCTCATCCGCTGTCTCGATAACGGTGACCCACTCATCGTCAACGACTTCGCCTATGACAACGAGTTCTTCATGGACACTCGCCGCTACGACCTTCGAGCCAATCGCGCCACCGCCAGCACCATCGTGGTCACCTGGCGCGATGTCACCGAGCGATACCGCATCGCGCAACGCTTGGCCGCCTCCGAGGCCCTCTACCGCGGCTCCATGGACAACGCCGCGGTCGGCATGTGCCTCGCCACCCCGGATGGTCGTTTCGCAGACGTAAATAACGCCCTGTGCCGCTTCGTCGGGTATGAGGCGCAGACCCTTATGACGATGACCTGGCAGGATCTGCTCGCACCGGAATACCTCGAGGGCGGAGCGGTCAACATCGAACGGATGCTGTCCGGAGAGGTCGACTCCTACCGATTCACCAGACAGTTCATCCACGCCGACGGCCATCGGATCTGGGGTGACATGTCCCTGGGCTGCCTCCGCAAACCGGACGGCCAGGTCGAGTACCTGATCGCCCAGGTCACCGACGTCACCAACGAGGTCGCTCTCACCGAGGCGCTTCGACAGCAGAACAAGATGATCGCGGACTCGGAGGCCACGTATCGCCTCCTTGCCGAGAATGCCGGGGACCTGGTCTGTCACACCCGGCAGGACGGCACCGGCGGCAACCGAATCGCCTGGATCTCCCCGAACGTCAAAGACGTGCTGGGGGCGTCCCCGGAACATTGGCTGGGCCGACCGTTGCTGGAATTCGTTGCGGCCGAGGATGTCCAGGCACACGCCGACCGCTGGCAGAAGGTCGGTGCGGGCGGTGTCGTCAGTCAGCGCGTGCGAATGCGTTCGGTCGACGGCGCTGCGCACTGGTTCCACGTGAACGTCAAACCCTTCTTCGACGCCGAGGGTAACCGCGACGGCGCGGTCATCGCGGCCCATCTCGTCGACGAGGAAGTGGCGGCCGAACAGGCGACGGAGGAGGCCAACAGGCAGAAGGCCATCGCCGACGAGCGTTTCCGGCGCTCGATGGAGAACGCGGCCGTCGGCATGTGCCTGATGAGCGCCGAAGGGCGCGTCGAGGAGGTGAACCAGCAGATGTGCCGGTTCCTCGGCTACGAGGCCGACACGCTGCTCCAGATGACCTGGGACGAGGTGACGGACCCGGACTACCGCGAGGAGAACTGGACCAACATCAACGCCATGCTGAAGGGCCGCAGCGATTCCTACCGGATGATCAACCAGTACGTCCACGCCGACGGTCACCAGATCTGGGGGGACCACTCGGTGACCTGCATCCGCGACGCCGGCGGCCGCCTGGAGAACTTCCTGATCCAGGTCACCGACGTCACCCCGGTCGAGCGCGAACTGCGGGAACGCCTGGAGTTCGGGGAGTCGTTGTCGAGCGCGATCGCCGACGGACGCCTGGTCGCCTACGCCCAGCCGATCGTCGACGCCCGGTCGGGTGAAGTGGTCGAGGAGGAACTGCTGGTTCGGATGGTCGGGATCGACGGGCAGGTGATGGTGCCCGACGAGTTCCTTCCACAGGCCCGGAGGTTCGGCATGATGCCGACCATCGACCGGTTCATGCTGACGCGGGCCATCGAGTTGGCCCGGGCCGGCCGTCGGGTCGACGTGAACATCTCGGCGGCCTCGATCAACGACGCGGCCACCATGTCGGCGATCGTCGAGGAGCTGCGGCAGGCCGGTGACGTCGCAGGCCGGCTGTCCTTCGAGATCACCGAGCACACCGCCCTGGCCTCGACCGAACTCGCCGAGCGCTTCTCCGAAGACATGCGGCGGCTGGGCTGCCGCCTGGCGCTCGACGACTTCGGCACCGGGTTCGGCTCGTTCACCGAGCTTCGCGGGATGGCGGTGAACAAGTTGAAGATCGACCAGAGCTTTGTCTTCGGCCTGCTGCGCAACCCCCAGGACGAGTCCGTCGTCCGGGCGATCATCGACATCGCCAGGGAATTCGGGCTGCTCACCACCGCCGAGGGCGTCGAGGACGCCGCGATCCGGGACCGGCTGGTCGAACTCGGGGTCGACCAACTGCAGGGATACCTCGTCGGGCGCCCGGCACCGGTGACGCTGGCCGCCGTCGCGGCGACCGACTGAGCGAGTGGGCGCGGACGGTATCGAACCGCCGACCGCTGGTGTGTAAAACCAGAGCTCTACCACTGAGCTACGCGCCCGTGCCCGGGCAGATTACCGGGCGGTGCCCGGTGCGGAGAAATCCCGGTCAGGCCTTCAGGGCCGCCAGCGCCTCGGTCCACAACGTCTGGTTGCGGGCTTCACCGGGCTCGTTCATCTCGGCGAAGCGGATCACACCCGCGCGGTCGACGACGAACGTGCCCCGGTTGGGAAAGCCGGCGGCGTCGTTGAACACGCCGTAGGCCTGGGCGACGGCGCCGTGCGGCCAGAAGTCCGACAGCACCGGGAAGGTGAAGCCGCTCTCGGTGGCCCAGATCTTGTGCGTGGGCGGCGGGCCGACCGAGATCGCCATCGTCACGGTGTCGTCGTTCTCGTAATCAGGCAGGTGATCGCGGATCTCGTCCAGTTCGCCCTGACAGATGCCGGTGAACGCCAGCGGAAAGAACACCAGCAGCACGTTCGTCCTGCCGCGGTAGTCACTGAGCGTCACCGGCCGGCCGTTCTGGTCCTTCAGGGTGAAGTCCGGCGCCTCGACGCCGACGGTCAGGGTCACGAATGTCGCCCGGCTGCTTTGGATTTCGGTTGAACGAGCCGACTCGCGCTCCAATCGCCCAGGTTGGCCGACGAGGTCTGCATCAACCCGGCGGTAGGCGCGGACTCGGCGATCTCGGCGGGCAGCACGTGGCCCGGTTTACCGGTCTTGGGCGTCAGCACC
The DNA here is from genome assembly GCA_020438865.1 of Mycobacterium sp. Classification (GTDB taxonomy): domain Bacteria; phylum Actinomycetota; class Actinomycetes; order Mycobacteriales; family Mycobacteriaceae; genus Mycobacterium. The sequence goes on along the minus strand of JAGQTU010000020.1, from coordinate 32,486 downwards.
CAGATGATGCCGTCGTCGGCCAGCGGGGTGATCGCATCCATCAGCCGGTCCACCAGATCGCCGTCATCGTCGCGCCACCACAGCAGCACGACGTCGACGACCTCGTCGGCGTCCTCATCGAGGAGCTCAGCCCCGCTGGCGTCCTCCACGTCGGCCCGGATCTCGTCGTCGGTGTCCTCATCCCAACCCAGTTCCTGAATGACCTGGTCTTTGTGGATGCCCAGCCGCTGGGCGTAGTTCGGCCCGCTGTCACCCGCCGTGACCACCGTCGGGACCTCCTTCATCTCTGGGCCGGCTGTCTTGGCCTATCGTCGCACGACATCCTCGGTTGCCGGGCGCGCGGTCGGCTTCTCAGTACGTCGCGTCGCACAGTTCCAGCGCGGTCGACCTTGTGCTGTTGAGCGCATCGACCGCGTCGTTGAACTCACCGGGTGAGGCCTTGGTGGCGATCGCCTTGGCAGTCGCACGCGCGCCGTCGACCCAGGCGTCGAACGCGTCGCGCATCTCGTCGGGTATCGCCGCGGTCACGCTGGCGGCAACGGCGTCGGCGCTCTGGTTGAGGGCGTCGATCGCCGGGCCCTCGGTGGCCGCGACGTTGGTGCCGCCCTTGTTGAAGGCGTCGACGTAGGCGTTCACCAGGTCGATGGCATCCGCGCTGGTGGTGGACAGGGTCTCACAGGTGTCGTGCATGGCCTGGGTGGTCAGCGACGCCTGGCGCTGGGACTCGCGGGCGCTGGAGCTTGCCGCCGACTCCGACACCGACACCGACATGGACGTCCGGTAGGCGGGCGCATCGGCCGCGTTGACGGTCCCCTTGCCGTCGGTGACGGTGGTACAACCCGCAACGGCCAGCAGCGCCGTGGCGGCACTTCCGGCCAACAGGCCGCCGAGACGGTACGCGCGAGCACTTCGGATCAGCACAGCCCGGAAGGTTACCGGGAAAGTCGCCTGGTGGGCGGGATGGCAAAAATTCACCGTTCCCGCCTCCGGCACTACCCGTCACCATCGGCCCGATTGCGGCACGATAGGGGGAATGGCGCAAAACCTGCGCCAGCTACTAAGGAGCTGATGTTGACCACCGAGTTCGCGCGCCACGATCTGGCCCAAAACTCAACCAGCCCCGCTGATTCCGACCGGGTCCGGGTGATCCGGGAGGGTGTCGCGTCGTACCTGCCCGACATCGACGCCGACGAGACCGCCGAGTGGCTCGAATCGTTCGACGACCTGCTGTCCCGGTCCGGCCCGGCCCGGGCCCGGTATTTGATGCTGCGCCTGCTCGAGCGCGCCGGCGAACAGCGGGTCGCGATCCCGGCCCTGACCTCCACCGACTACGTCAACACGATTCCCACCGAGCTCGAGCCGTGGTTTCCCGGCGACGAGGAGGTGGAGCGCCGCTTCCGGCGCTGGATCCGATGGAACGCGGCGATCATGGTGCACCGCGCGCAGCGCCCCGGCGTCGGTGTGGGCGGGCACATCTCCACCTACGCCTCGTCGGCGTCGCTCTACGAGGTCGGCTTCAACCACTTCTTCCGAGGCAAGGCCCACCCGGGCGGTGGCGACCAGGTGTTCATCCAGGGCCACGCCTCCCCCGGCGTCTACGCCCGGGCCTTTCTCGAGGGCCGGCTGACCGCCGACCAACTCGATGGCTTCCGCCAGGAGCACAGCCATCCCGGTGGTGGGCTGCCGTCATATCCGCACCCGCGCCTGATGCCGGAGTTCTGGGAGTTCCCGACGGTGTCGATGGGCCTGGGCCCGATGAACGCCATCTACCAGGCCCGGTTCAACCACTACCTGCACGATCGCGGCATCAAGGACACCTCCGACCAGCACGTGTGGGCGTTCCTGGGCGACGGCGAGATGGACGAGCCGGAGAGCCGCGGCCTGATCCAGGTGGCGGCCAACGAGGCGCTGGACAACCTGACCTTCGTCGTCAACTGCAACCTGCAGCGCCTCGACGGCCCGGTCCGCGGCAACGGCAAGATCATCCAGGAGTTGGAGTCCTTCTTCCGGGGCGCCGGCTGGAACGTCGTCAAGGTGGTGTGGGGCCGCGAGTGGGACGCCCTGCTGCACGCCGACAAGGACGGCGCGCTGGTGAACCTGATGAACACCACGCCCGACGGCGACTTCCAGACCTACAAGGCCAACGACGGCGCCTACGTGCGCGACCACTTCTTCGGCCGCGACCCGCGCACCAAGGCGCTGGTGGCCAAGATCTCCGACGCAGAGATCTGGAACCTGAAGCGCGGCGGCCACGACTACCGCAAGGTGTATGCCGCCTACCGGGCCGCGATGGAACACAAGGGCCAGCCCACGGTGATCCTGGCCAAGACCATCAAGGGCTATTCGCTGGGCGCCCACTTCCAGGGCCGCAACGCCACCCACCAGATGAAAAAGCTCGCGCTGCAAGACCTCAAGGATTTCCGCGACGCCATCCGGATCCCGGTCACCGACGAGCAACTGGAGGAGAACCCCTACCTGCCGCCGTACTACCACCCCGGACCGGAGGCGCCGGAGATCCGCTACCTGCTCGACCGGCGCCGGGCGCTGGGCGGCTTCGTGCCCGAGCGCCGCAACAAGGCGAGGGTGCTAGCGCTGCCGGCGCGCGACGTCTACGCGCCACTGAAGAAGGGCTCCGGCCAGCAGCAGGTGGCCACCACGATGGCGATCGTGCGCACCTTCAAGGAACTGTTGCGCGACAAGAATATTGGCGACCGGATCGTGCCGATCATCCCCGACGAGGCACGCACGTTCGGGATGGACTCCTGGTTCCCGAGCCTGAAGATCTACAACCGCAACGGTCAGCTCTACACCGCGGTCGATGCCGAGCTGATGCTGGCGTACAAGGAGAGCGAAGTCGGTCAGATCCTGCACGAGGGCATCAACGAGGCCGGCTCGACGGCGTCGTTCACCGCCGTCGGAACGTCCTACTCCACCCACAACGAGCCGATGATCCCGCTCTACATCTTCTATTCGATGTTCGGCTTCCAGCGCACCGGCGACGGGTTCTGGGCGGCCGCCGACCAGATGGCCCGCGGCTTCGTACTCGGGGCGACGGCCGGCCGCACCACCCTGACCGGCGAGGGCCTGCAGCACGCCGACGGCCACTCGCTGCTGTTGGCCTCGACCAACCCCGCGGTGGTGGCCTACGACCCGGCGTTCGCCTTCGAGATCGCCCACATCGTGGAGAGCGGGCTGGCCCGGATGTTCGGCGAGAACCCGGAGAACGTCTACTTCTACATCACCATCTACAACGAGCCCTACGTCCAGCCCGCCGAGCCGGAGAACTTCGACCCGGCCGGCCTGCTGCGCGGTATCTACCGCTACCGCGCCGCGAGCCAGAAGCGTTCCAACACCGCGCAGATCCTGGCCTCCGGGGTGGCGATGCCGGAGGCGCTGCGCGCCGCCGACCTGCTGGCCGAGCGCTGGGACGTGGCCGCCGACGTCTGGTCGGTGACCAGTTGGGGCGAACTCAACCGGGACGGCATCGCGGCGGAGAAGGAGATCCTGCGGCACCCGGACCGTCCGGCGCCGGTGCCGTACGTCACCGAGGTGCTCGCCAAGACGGCGGGCCCGGCGGTCGCGGTCAGCGACTGGATGCGCGCCGTTCCCGAGCAGATCCGCCCCTGGGTGCCCAACACCTACGTGACGCTGGGCACCGACGGGTTCGGCTTCTCCGACACCCGGCCCGCGGCGCGGCGCTACTTCAACACCGACGCCGAGTCGGTGGTGGTGGCGGTGCTGGAGGCGCTGGCCCGGGACGGCGAGATCGACCCCTCGGTGGCCATCTCGGCTGCCCAGGAGTACCGGATAGACGACGTCATGGCCGCACCGGAGCAGACGAGCGACCCCGGAGTCGCGTAGGCGACGACATCGGGCGGCGAGTCGCGTAGGCGACGACATCGGGCGGCGAGTCGCGTAGGCGACGACATCGGGCGGCGAGTCGCTTAGGCGACGACATCGGGCGGCGAGTCGCGTAGGCGACCCTCTAGCGCCGCGAGCGTGCATCTGCATACGCCCCGGGCCGCGTGTCGGGGATGAAACCGCACAGTCGCGGTCCGAGCGGCGTCGCCGAACCGACTCGGCACCGCGATTTGGTGGGAACATCCAGAAAAGCGGCGTAGCTTTTAGGAATGCCCGACAACACGAGCTTCGAGCTGCCACGCTCGCCGCTGCAGTTGTTGGACTCCGTGCCCGAGTCGACGCTGCGCCGGCTCCGCCAGTACTCCGGCCGGCTGGCCACCCAGGCGGTGCACGCCATGTCGGAGCGGCTGCCGTTCTTCGGTGATCTGGAGGCCTCCCAGCGCGCCAGCGTCCAGCTGGTGGTGCAGGCAGCGGTGGTCAACTTCGTGGAGTGGATGCGCAACCCGTCCAGCGACGTCGGCTACACCGCGCAGGCCTTCGAGCTGGTGCCGCAGGAGCTGACCCGCCGGATCGCGCTGGCGCAGACCGTCGACATGGTGCGGGTGACGATGGAATTCTTCGAAGAGGTGGTGCCGCTGCTGGCGCGCAACGAGGAGCAGCTCACCGCGCTCACCGTCGGCATCCTGCGCTACAGCCGCGACCTGGCGTTCGCCGCCGCCTCGGTGTATGCCGACGCCGCCGAGGCCCGCGGCTCCTGGGACAGCAGGATGGAGTCCAGCGTCGTGGACGCCGTCGTCCGCGGCGATACCGGACCCGAGTTGCTGTCCCGCGCCGCAGCACTGAACTGGGACACCACCGCCCCGGCAACCGTGCTGGTCGGCACCCCGCCGCCCGGGCGCGAGGAACTGGCCAGCGAGGACCTTCGGGACATCGCCCTGCGCCACAGCCGGCCCGCGCTGGCCGACGTGCACGGGACCTGGCTGATCGCCATCATCTCCGGGCCGTTGTCGCCCACCGACAAGTTCTTCAACGACCTGCTCACCGCGTTCTCCAGCGGGCCGGTGGTGATTGGCCCGACCGCGCCGATGCTCACCGCGGCCTATCACAGCGCCAGCGAGGCGATATCGGGCATGAACGCCGTGGTCGGCTGGAGTGGCGCCCCGCGACCGGTGCTGGCGCGCGAACTGCTGCCGGAGCGGGCCCTGCTCGGGGACGCCTCGGCCATCGCCGCCCTGCACACCGAGATCATGCGCCCGCTCGCCGATGCGGGTCCCGCGCTCACCGAGACGCTCGACGCCTATCTCGACAGCGGCGGCGCCATCGAGGCCTGCGCCAGGAAACTGTTCGTTCATCCAAATACCGTGCGCTACCGGCTCAAGCGGATCACCGACTTCACCGGCCGCGATCCGACGCTGCCCCGAGACGCCTACGTGCTGCGCGTCGCGGCCACCGTCGGCCGGCTCGAGTACCCGGCCCCGCCGCAGACCATGGCAAACGGCGCGGTCAACTCCCTCACTCCGCCTTTGGTGGGTGCCGCCGGGCCGGATTCGGCCGTCAAGCAGGTAGCGGCGAGATATCAATGAAGTCGCATCCGATGCAGATTTGTGGGGTTTCCACAAAAAGCTAAGATCAGGTTCATAATCTCTTACACCGCGAAAAACCGGTTTCACAGTGTTCTCTTAAACATGTGATTGCGTTGCTCGCCCCCGGCCAGGGATCACAGACTCCCGGCATGCTCGCCGAATGGCTCGAGCTCCCCGGCGCGGCCGATCAGATCGCCCGGTGGTCCGATATCAGCGGGCTCGATCTGGCCCGCCTGGGCACCGCCGCGACCGCGGACGAGATCACCGATACCGCCGTCACCCAGCCGCTGGTGGTGGCCGCGACGCTGCTGGCCAACGCCGAGCTGACCAACAGCGGCCTGCTGGCCGGTAAGCAGACCGTCGTGGCCGGCCATTCGGTCGGCGAGATCGCCGCCTATGCCATCGCCGGCGTCATCTCCCCCGATGACGCGGTCCGGCTCGCCGCAGTCCGCGGCGCCGAGATGGCCAAGGCCTGCGCGGTCGAGCCCACCGGCATGTCCGCGGTGCTCGGTGGCGACGAGGCCGACGTGCTGGCCCGCCTGGAGGCGCTCGACCTCGTTCCGGCCAACCGCAACGCCGCCGGTCAGATCGTCGCCGCCGGTGCCGTCGCGGCGCTGGAGAAGCTGGCCGAGGATCCGCCGGAGAAGGCCCGGGTGCGTCCGCTGGCCACCGCCGGCGCTTTCCACACCGGCTACATGGCCTCGGCGCTGGACGGCTACGCCGCCGCGGCGGCCGCCGTCGAAACGGCCGAGCCCACCACCACGCTGCTGTCCAACTCCGACGGTCAGCCGGTGACCTCGGGCCAAGACGCGATGACCAAGCTCGTCGCGCAGCTGACCCGTCCGGTGCGCTGGGACCTGTGCACCGAGACCATGCGTCAGCTCAACACCACGGCGATCATCGAGTTCCCGCCCGCGGGCGCCTTGACCGGGATCGCCAAACGTGAACTTCGGGGCGTCGCGACGCACGCCATCAAGGCACCCGCAGACCTGGACGGACTGGCCGATCTCTGATCAGCCGACCGCGTTCCAGGACAACCACATAAATCGCGTTTCCACCGTTACGAAGAAACACAACCGATAAGGAAGGGAGCCACGCTGTGGCCGCCAGTCAGGAAGAAATCATCGCCGGTCTCGCCGAGATCATCGAAGAGGTCACCGGCATCGAGCCGTCCGAGGTGACCCCGGAGAAGTCCTTCGTCGACGACCTGGACATCGACTCGCTGTCGATGGTCGAGATCGCCGTGCAGACCGAGGACAAGTACGGCGTGAAGATCCCCGACGAGGATCTCGCCGGTCTGCGCACCGTCGGTGACGTCGTCACCTACATCCAGAAGCTCGAGGAAGAGAACCCCGAGGCTGCCGCAGCGCTTCGCGAGAAGTTCGCGCAGTGACCAGGCCTTCCACTGCTAACGGCGGTTTCCCGAACGTCGTGGTGACCGCCGTTGCGGCGACCACGTCGATCGCGGGTGACATTGAGAGCACGTGGAAGGGTCTGCTGGCCGGCGAGAGCGGCATTCGCGTTCTCGAGGACGACTTCGTCACCAAGTGGGACCTTCCGGTGCGTATCGGGGGTCACCTCGCCGACCCGGTCGACGACCACATGGGCCGCCTGGACTTCCGTCGGATGTCCTACGTGCAACGGATGGCGAAGTTCCTCAGCGCGAAGCTTTGGGACACCGCAGGTTCCCCCGAGGTCGACGGCGATCGCTTTGCGGTCGTCGTCGGCACCGGGCTGGGTGGCGGCGAGAAGATCGTCGAAAGCTACGACCTGATGAACGAGGGCGGTCCCCGCAAGGTGTCGCCGCTGGCGGTTCAGATGATCATGCCGAACGGCGCCGCCGCGGTGGTCGGGCTCGAGCTCGGCGCCCGCGCGGGTGTCATCACTCCGGTGTCCGCGTGCTCGTCCGGTTCGGAGGCCATCGCCCACGCATGGCGTCAGATCGTCATGGGTGACGCCGACTTTGCGGTCTGCGGCGGCGTCGAAGGCGGGATCGAGGCGCTGCCCATCGCGGCGTTCTCGATGATGCGCGCGATGTCGACCCGCAACGACGAGCCGGAGCGCGCCTCGCGGCCGTTCGACAAGGACCGCGACGGGTTCGTCTTCGGTGAGGCCGGCGCCATGATGATCATCGAGACCGAGGAGCACGCCAAGGCCCGCGGCGCCACGCCGCTGGCCCGGCTGATGGGTGCCGGCATCACGTCGGACGCATATCACATGGTCGCTCCCGCGCCGGACGGTCTGCGGGCCGGCCGGGCGATGACCAGGGCGATGGAGTTGGCGGGCTTGTCCGCCAAGGACATCGACCACGTCAACGCGCATGCGACGTCGACGTCCATCGGTGACATCGCCGAGGCCAACGCCATCCGGGTTGCCGGGGTGGAGAACGCCGCGGTGTACGCACCGAAGTCGGCGCTGGGCCACTCCATCGGTGCAGTCGGCGCACTCGAGTCGATCCTGACCGTGCTCACCCTGCGCGACGGCGTCATTCCGCCGACGCTGAACTACGAGACGCCGGATCCGGAGATCGGTCTGGACGTCGTCGCCGGCGAACCGAGGTACGGGGACTATCGGTACGCCATCAACAACTCATTCGGATTCGGGGGACACAACGTGGCGCTCGCCTTCGGGCGTTACTGAGGTCTCAGGGGGAAAGGACCGGAAAGGCACATGGCAGGGTTAGCCACGGGGAACGGTTTCCCCAACGTGGTCGTGACTGGCGTAGCCATGACGACTGCCCTGGCATCGGACGCCGACAGCACCTGGAAGGCGTTGCTGGACGGGCAGAGCGGGATTCGTACGCTCAACGACGAGTTCGTCGAGAAGTACGACCTGCCCGTTCGGATCGGTGGGCATCTCGTCGAGGACTTCGACGGGGAACTCACCCGGGTGGAACTGCGGCGGATGTCCTACCTGCAGAAGATGTCGACCGTGCTGGGTCGGCGGGTATGGCAGAACGCCGGTTCGCCGGAGGTGGATCTCAAGCGCCTGATGGTGTCGATCGGCACCGGCATGGGGTCCACCGAGGAGATGCTGTTCGCCTACGACGGCATGCGCGAGCGCGGGCTGCGGGCGGTTTCGCCGCTGGTGGTGCAGATGTACATGCCCAACGGCGCGGCCGCCGCGGTCGGCCTGGAACTCAAGGCCAAGGCCGGGGTCGTCACCCCGGTCTCGGCCTGCGCCTCGGGTTCGGAAGGCATCGCCCAGGCGTGGCGCCAGATCGTGCTCGGCGAGGCCGACATCGCGGTGTGCGGCGGGGTGGAGACGAAGATCGAGGCGGTGCCGATCGCCGGCTTCGCCCAGATGCGGATCGTGCTGTCCACGACCAACGACGATCCCGCCGGCGCCTGCCGCCCGTTCGACCGGGACCGCAACGGGTTCGTGTTCGGCGAGGGCGGTGCGCTGATGGTCATCGAGACCGAGGAGCACGCCAAGGCTCGCGGGGCGAACATCCTGGCCCGCATCATGGGCGCGGCGATCACCTCGGACGGATACCACATCGTGGCCCCCGACCCCAACGGTGAGCAGGCCGGCCACGCCATCACCCGGGCCATCCAGCTCGCCGGCCTGCAGCCCTCCGATATCGACCACATCAACGCGCACGCCACCGGAACCTCGGTGGGTGACGTCGCGGAGGGCAAGGCGATCAACAATGCGCTCGGCAGCTACCGGCCGGCGGTCTACGCGCCCAAATCAGCGCTGGGCCACTCGGTGGGTGCCGTCGGTGCGGTGGAGTCGATCCTCACCGTGCTGGCGCTGCGGGACGGCATCGTGCCGCCCACGCTCAACCTGCGCAACCTCGATCCGGAGATCGATCTGGACGTGGTGGCCGGCGAACCCCGGCCAGGCAACTACCAATACGCGATCAACAACTCATTCGGATTCGGCGGTCACAACGTCGCAATCGCCTTCGGCAAGTACTGAAAACGAACAACCAAGGCGCGCAGTGACATCCGACGCCAAGAGGAGGTTTAGGTGACGATCATGGCCCCCGAGGCTGTCGGCGAATCGCTCGACCCTCGCGACCCGCTGTTGCGGCTGCGCACCTTCTTCGACGAGGGCAGCGTCGAACTGCTGCACGAGCGGGACCGCTCCGGCGTACTGGCCGCGGCCGGCACCGTCAACGGGGTGCGCACCATCGCCTTCTGCACGGACGGAACCGTGATGGGTGGCGCCATGGGCGTCGAGGGCTGCGAGCACATCGTCAACGCCTACGACACCGCCATCGAGGAACAGAGCCCGATCGTTGGCATCTGGCACTCCGGCGGTGCCCGGCTGGCCGAGGGCGTCAAGGCGCTGCACGCCGTCGGGCTGGTGTTCGAGGCCATGATCCGCGCCTCCGGCTACATCCCGCAGATCTCGGTCGTCGTCGGCTTCGCCGCGGGCGGTGCGGCCTACGGGCCGGCGCTGACCGACGTCGTGATCATGGCGGCCGAGGGCCGGGTGTTCGTCACCGGCCCCGATGTGGTGCGAAGCGTGACCGGTGAGGACGTCGACATGGCGAGCCTCGGCGGCCCGGACACCCACCACAAGAAGTCGGGTGTGTGCCACATCGTCGCCGACGACGAGCTCGACGCCTACGCGCGCGGCCGCCGCCTGGTCGGATTGTTCTGCCAGCAGGGCCATTTCGATCGCAGCAAGGCCGAGGCGGGCGACAGCGACCTGCACGCCCTGCTGCCGGAGTCGGCGCGGCGCGCCTACGACGTGCACCCGCTGGTCGAGGCGCTGCTGGACAAGGACGACGAGGGCGACTCGAGCTTCGAGGAGTTCCAGGCCAAGTGGGCGCCGTCCATCGTGGTCGGCATCGGCCGGTTGGCCGGCCGCACCGTCGGGGTGCTGGCGAACAATCCGCTGCGCCTGGGCGGCTGCCTGAACTCCGAGAGCGCGGAGAAGGCGGCGCGGCTGGTCCGGCTGTGCAACGCGTTCGGCATCCCGATGGTCGTCGTCGTCGACGTGCCCGGCTACCTGCCCGGTGTGGACCAGGAGTGGGGTGGTGTGGTGCGCCGCGGCGCGAAGCTGCTGCACGCCTTCGGCGAGGCGAGCGTCCCGCGGGTGACGCTGGTGACCCGCAAGATCTACGGCGGCGCCTACATCGCGATGAACTCGCGGTCGCTGGGCGCGACCAAGGTCTTCGCCTGGCCGGACGCCGAGGTCGCCGTGATGGGCGCCAAGGCAGCCGTCGGCATCCTGCACAAGAAGAAGCTGGCCGCGGCGGCCGACGACGAGCGCGATGCGCTGCACGAGGAACTGGCGGCCGAGCACGAGCGGATCGCCGGTGGCGTCGACAGCGCGATCGAGATCGGTGTGGTGGACGAGAAGATCGATCCCGCACACACCCGCAGCAAGCTCACCCAAGCTCTCGCCGAGGCGCCGACCCGGCGGGGTCGCCACAAGAACATTCCGCTGTAAGCCGGCGCGAACGTCGAGGAGAGACCTGCCCAACCGGGCGCAGAAGTATGTGTACGCAACGTACACAGGCAGGCTCCCAACAGCTCCGCACTACTGCATCGAACAGGAGCCATGCGTCTGCGCCGGTACACCGTTTGAATGGCCCGCGTCGTGACACGATGATGTGAAGCAAAGCATCGGTTCACCCGGTCAAATCAACACATCGGGCATGGGGACGACTATGACTACCGCATCAGTTGCGCAACTGCTTCAGGCGTTGTCCGAAGCCGTCGGCGCTCGGGTTGCGTCCGTCGATGAAAAGCGTACGCACCAAAAGATCTTTCAGTACCTGCCACTTACCGCTGACCAATCGGCACCGCCAAGTCCGCGGACTCAACCGGCATGTCGGAACCTCGGACGCTGCTACGTCAACATCGATTCGTCCGGCGATTTGAGATCTCGTGCCGTCGCAGAGACATTTCGCATGATCGAAACGCAGCTGAACTGGCGCAACTACGATGCCACCGAAGACTCGCCGTCCCTCGACGCGAACTACGCCGACGCCATACTCGCGGGACCCGGCGGACTGATCCACACTGACCTCATCGAGATCGGTGTCTTCGTCATGTCACCGAATACGTTTTACCCTGACCACCACCACATCGAGCGCGAACTTTACTTAGCACTGTCGCCAGGTAAGTGGCGCCAGCAAACCAACGAGTGGATCGAGCCGGGCATCGGAAATCTGATCTACAACTATCCCGACGTTATCCACAGCATGCAGTCGCATGGCGAGCCGATGCTTGCCATCTGGTCCGTACCGTTGAATGAGACGATTCACTGATACCCCTTGGGCTAGATGCGATCTCGTTTCCAGGCTAATGAGACGGCCCTGAAGCTGACATTCGGGTCTGCCGCCGTCGGGCCAGGCCCATCTCCCCGGACTTCACCTCGGCGGGGATCGCGCCCGCACTGCGACCACTCGCGACGACGGAGCCACGGCTACAGGCGGTACCGGTCCAGTCGATGTACGAGATCGACTTAGTGTGTAATTCCGGCCGTTTCGGCCGCAACAAGCCGACGACGGGCTACCCGGAGATGGCTAGGAACTCCTGTGCCGCCGTGACGGCGTGCTCGCGGTCCGTGGCGACCAGCCCGATCCGGGTGCGGCGGTCCAGGATGTCGTCGATCGTCAGCGCGCCCTCGTGGGTGACGGCGAACTCGAACTCCGCCCGCGTCACGTCGATGCCCTCGGCCACCGGATCGGTCGGCCGCGCGCAGCGCGCCGAAGCGATCACATTGGGCGACTCCGCCCCGTACCGGGCCATCAGTGAGCCGGGCAGTTCGCCGGTGGTGCGAAGCGTCGCAACGGGATTCGCCGGCGCGCCGACCAACGGCAGGTTGCGGGTCCGGCAACCGCCGGCCATCACACCGCGTTCGGCCAGGGCGGTGTCAAGCACGTCCTCGGCCATGTGCCGGTATTCAGTCAGCTTGCCGCCCACCACGCTGAACACCCCGGAGTCGGACTCGATGACGGCGTGGTCGCGGGAGACGTCGGCGGTTCGGCCCGCACCGGTGTCCAGGAGTGGGCGCAGTCCGGCGTAGGCCCCGATCACGTCGGCGGTGGTGAGTTCGGTGGCCAGCGCGGTGTTGACGGTGTCGAGCAGGAAAGTCACCTCGTCCGGCGTGGGCTCCGGCACGTCGGGAATCGGGCCCGGCGCCTCCTCGTCGGTCAGCCCCAGGTAGACCCGGCCCAGCTGCTCGGGCATCGCGAACACGAACCGGTTGGTCTCCCCCGGTATCGGAACCGTCAGTGCCGCAGTCGGATTGCCGAACGAGGCGGCATCGAACACCAGATGGGTGCCGCGGCTGGGCCGCAGCTTGATCGACGGGTCCACCTCGGCCGCCCACACGCCGGTCGCGTTGATGACCACCCGCGCCGAGACGTCGAACCGCTCCCCGGTGAGCTCGTCGGTGAGCCGCACCGACGAGCCGGTGGCCTCCTCGGCGCGAACCCGGGTCAGGATCCGGGCGCCGTGCTGGGCCGCGGTGCGGGCGACGGCGACCACCAGCCGCGCGTCGTCGATGAGTTGGCCGTCGTAGGCGAGCAACGCACCGTCAAGACCGTCGCGGCGCAGGGTCGGCGTCATGGCCAGGGCCTCGTCGGCGCCGATGCGGCGGGAGCGCGGCAGCACCGATGACCTCGTGCCCGCCAGGGCGCGCAGCCCGTCGCCGGCCACGAACCCGGTGCGCACCAGCGCCCGTTTCGCCCACCCGGTGTCGGCCAGCAGTGGGACCAGTTGCGGCATGGCGTGCACGAGGTGGGGGGCGTTGCGGGTCATCAGGATTCCCCGCTCGACGGCGCTGCGGCGGGCGATGCCGACGTTGCCGGTGGCGAGGTAGCGCAGGCCCCCATGCACCAGCTTCGAACTCCAGCGGCTGGTGCCGAACGCCAGGTCGTGTTTCTCGGCCAGCACGGCGGTCAGCCCGCGGCTGGCGGCGTCCAGCGCGATGCCCGCGCCGGTGATTCCGCCGCCGATGACGAGCACGTCGACGAGTCCGCCGCCCGCAACGGCAGCCAGGTCGGCGTCGCGGCGGGCGGCGTTGAGGGCGGTCAGGTCTCGCATCAGGCCAGGTATCCGTTCAGTGCGCGGGTGAGTTCTGCGGACAGCGAATCGGCGTCCAGGATCGGTTCGACGATCTGTCCGGACTGGATGGTGGACTGGGTGATCAGCAGCACCATCGCGGCCAGCTCGCGGGCGTCGCCGGCCCGGACGCTGCCGTCGGCCTGGGCGGCCCGCAGTTCTTCGGCGACGGCGTCGATGAGGATCTGTTGGCTGGTGCCCAGCCGCCCGGCGATGTAGATCATCGCCAGCTCCGGTGCCGCGCGCAGCACGGTCAGGATCAGGTCGTCGGAGCGCAGCGTCCGGGCCACCGCGACGATCCGGGCGACTAGCGCCTCCCGCCCGGCGCCGCGGGCGGCCACCTCGGTCCAGGCGCCGGTGATCCGGTCGGTGAGCAGCGCGGCGAGAATGGAGCGGGTGTCGGGCCAGCGCCGATACACCGTCGGCCGGCTCACCCCGGCGCGCCGGGCGATCTCGGCGAGCGCGACTCGCTCCACCCCGAAATCGCGCACGCAGCTGGCCGCGGCGGCCATGATCCGGTCGCCGATGTCGGTCGGCAAATCGTTACTGATTGACAACATCTGTAATACTGTAACGCATGCCGAACCGCGACGCACAGGAAACCCTGCTTCCCCCGATGGCCTGGAACGCGTGGGGGGACCCCGCCGCCGCCAAGCCGCTCTCGGAGGGGATCCGCAACCTGCTGCAGCAGGCCCTCGGCGTCTCGGCCGCCGACGTGGCGGCGCCCGGCATCGACGAGGTCGAGTTGGCGCCCCCCGCGCTGGCCGAACCGCACCGCGACGCGCTGTCCTCGATCGTCGGCGCCGGCCACCTGCGCACCGAGCGTCTGGACCGGATCCTGCACGCCGGCGGCAAGTCGACGCTGGACTTGTTGCAGCGCAAGCAGATTCGGCAGGATTCGCCGGACGCGGTGCTGCTCCCGGCCACGGAGGACGAGATCGCCCGGATTCTGGCCTACTGTTCGGAACACGCGATCGCGGTGGTTCCGTTCGGCGGCGGCACCAGCGTGGTCGGGGGGCTGGACCCGATCCGCGGCCGGTTTGACGCGGTGGTCTCGTTGGACCTTCGCCGATTCGACGCCCTGCACTGGCTCGACGAGGTCTCCGGCGAGGCCGAACTGGGTGCGGGTGTCACCGGGCCGGACGCCGAACAGTTGCTCGGCGAGCGGGGCTTCTCGCTGGGGCACTTCCCGCAGAGCTTCCGGTTCGCGACCATCGGCGGCTTTGCCGCCACCCGCTCCTCGGGGCAGAACTCGGCCGGCTACGGGCGATTCAACGACATGATCCGCGGGCTGCACGTCGTCACCCCGGCAGGCGCTCTGGACCTCGGCCGGGCACCGGAATCCGCCGCCGGGCCGGATCTGCGCGAACTCGTCACCGGCTCCGAGGGCGTGTTCGGAGTGATTACCCGGGTCCGGTTGCGGGTGCACCCGAAGCCGCAAGCCGTCCGCTACGAGGCGTGGTCGTTCCCCGACTTCGCCACCGGGGCCGACGCGCTGCGCGCGGTGACGCAGACCGGAACCGGCGCGACCGTGCTCCGGTTGTCCGACGAGGCCGAGACCGGGGTCAACCTGGCGACCACCGAGAGCATCGGCGAGCAGCAGATCACCGGCGGCTGCCTGGGCATCACGGTGTTCGAGGGCAGCACCGAACACGCCGAGAGCCGGCACGCCGAGACCCGGGCGGTGCTGACGGCTCACGGCGGCACGTCGCTGGGCGAGGGCCCGGCGAAGGCGTGGGAGCACGGCCGGTTCAACGCGCCCTACCTGCGCGACTCGCTGCTGGCCGGTGGGGCGCTGTGCGAAACCCTGGAGACGGCGACCACCTGGTCGAACATCCCGGCGCTGAAGGCGGCGGTGACCGAGGCGCTGACCGGCACGCTGGCCGAAAGCGGCACACCGGCGCTCGTGTTGTGCCACATTTCCCATGTGTACCCGACCGGCGCATCGCTGTACTTCACCGTCGTCGCCGGCCAGCGCGGCGACGTCGCCGAGCAGTGGCGGAAGGCGAAAACCGCTGCCAGTGAAGCGATCACGGCCACCAACGGCACGATCACCCATCACCACGCGGTGGGCGCCGACCACCGCCCGTGGATGACGGCCGAGGTCGGCGAGCTCGGCGTCGCGGTGCTGCGGGCCGTCAAACAGACCCTCGACCCGGCCGGAATCATGAACCCCGGCAAGCTGATTCCGTGACCATCGGACACATAACGGTCCTGACCAATCCGATGTCGGGGCACGGCAATGCGCCGCATGCCGCCGAGTTGGCGGTGGCGCGATTTCAGGAACGCGGCGTCGACGTCGTCGCGATCGTCGGTCGCGACGCCGCACACGCCCGGGTGCTCGTCAACGAGGCGGTCGGGCGCGGAACCGACGCCCTGGTGGTGGTCGGCGGCGACGGCGTCATCTCGCTGGCGCTGCAGTCGCTGGCGCGCACCGATATTCCGCTCGGCATCGTGCCGGCGGGCACCGGCAACGACCACGCCCGCGAGTACCGGCTGCCGACTGGCGATCCGGCCGCCGCGGCCGACGTCATCCTCGACGGCCGCACCGAGACCGTCGATCTGGGACGGATCCGCGGCGCGGACGGCGCCGTCACCTGGTTCGGCACCGTGGCGGCGACCGGATTCGACTCACTGGTCAGCGACCGGGTGAACCGGATGCGCTGGCCGCACGGCCGGATGCGCTACAACCTCGCGATCGTGGCCGAGTTGTCCCGGCTGCGGCTGCTGCCGTTCCGGCTCGTCCTCGACGGCGAACGGGAGATCGTCGCCGACCTGACGCTGGCCGCCTTCGGCAACACCCGAAGCTACGGCGGCGGGATGCTGATCTGCCCGAACGCCGACCACGGCGACGGTCTACTCGACATCACCATGGTGCACACCGCCTCACGGACCAAGTTGATCCGGCTGTTCCCCACCGTGTTCAAGGGCACCCACGTCGATCTCGACGACGTCACCACCGATCGCGCCCGCACCGTCACCGTGGAATCGCCCGGGATCAATGCGTACGCCGACGGCGACTTCGCCTGCCCGCTTCCGGTGGAGATCTCGGCGGTGCCGGCCGCGCTGCAGATCCGCTGCCCGGCGTGATGGCGGCGGGCTAGCGGCTGACGCCGCGGATGAAGATGTCCAGGACCACCTCGGCGTAGTCCGGCCGGACCGGGCCGTCGGTGTAGACGGTGTCGAAGTTGATGGCGGCCGACAGCATTTTCATCGCCTCGGACGTGTCGAGACCGTCGCGCAGTTCGCCCCGTTGGGCGGCCCGCTCCAGCATCACCGACATCCGCTCGATACGGATGTTCCAAAAGTCCGGGCGGACCTCGGTGCCGTCCAGGTCGTCGGCGTGGTTGGGCAGGAACGCGTGGAACAGGGCCCGGCGCTGCTCGGAGTTGTGGTACTCGATCTGGGCGCGCACGTATTCGGTCAGGTCGCCGCGCAGGCTGCCGATGTCCGGGACCGGGACGTGCTCCTGCGCGTTGCTCAGCACCGCGTCCATCAACAGCACCCGACGGTCGTGCCAGATCGCGATGATCACCTCGGGATCGACGCCGACCCGGTTGGCGACCCGGTCGATGCTGAACCGATCGACACCCACCAGCGCCAGTTCGGCAAGGGCGGCGTCGACGAACTTGCGGCGCTGCTGCGCCGAAACCGCGTTCTCCGTCGTCATCGATTCACCCTGTGTCGTGGCTTGCCGCAGGCGCCGGGCTCAACCGGGCAGCAACCTACCCGACGAATTTACCCGACGGTCAGCGCGCCGCAACCGCAACGACGAGTCAGCCGACTCCTCGGCTCAGCCAGCTCACCTCGGCTCCGTCGCCGCCATCGCGGTAGGGCTCGAGCGCCTCGTCCCACGCCGTGCCGAGCACCGAGTCCAGTTCGGCGGCCAGCATGTCGGCACCAGCGGCCATCAGCGAGCGCAGCCGCATCTCGCCGACCATGATGTCGCCGTTCGCGCTCATCGCCCCGTGCCAGAGGCCGAGTTGGGGGGTGTGGCAGAACCGCTGGCCGTCCACGCCGGCGCTGGGATCCTCGGTGACCTCGAACCGCAGCACGGGCCAGGAGCGCAGCGCGTTCGCCAGCCGGGCCCCGGTGCCCACCGGGCCCACCCAGTTGGTCACCGCCCGCAGCTGGCCGGGCATGGCGGGCTGCGGGGTCCACTTGAGGTTCGCCCGGGCATCGAGGGTCGACGACAACGCCCACTCGACATGCGGGCACACCGCCGCGGGCGAGGCGTGGATGTACACCACGCCGGTTGTCGCGTCGGCGAACTGGTTCGACGCACGCATCGCTTGCTCCTTCGGCTCCACTAGGGACGTCTTCCCCAACGACCTGGTGTTTCCGACGGTGCAGGTGTGTCGTGCGTGTCTATTGTGCCTCTTGAGGCCTGTGTTGCGCTAGTCCGCTCCGAACTCTCTCAGAACTTCATCAGATAGCGCCGGCCACAGCGGTTTGGCCCACTCGTCGAAGTCCCGGTCGGTGAGCACGACCAGCGACAGCTCCCGGACCGGGTCGACCCACAGGAATGTGCCGGTCTGGCCGAAATGCCCGAACGTCCGCGGGGTGTTTCTCGTCCCGGTCCAGTGCGGCGACTTGTCGTCCCGGATCTCGAAGCCCAGACCCCAGTCGTTCGGGCGTTGCACGCCGAAGCCGGGCAGCACCCCGGTCAGCCCCGGGAACTGCACGCCGATCGCCTCGGCGTGCATCGGCGCCGACACGGTCCGCGGCGCCAGCAGGTCTGCGGCGAAAACCGCCAGGTCATCCACCGTGGAGACGCCACCGAAGCCGGCCGCGGCCGCCCCGCCCTCCAGCCGGGATGCCGTCATGCCCAGCGGTTCGAAGATGGCCTCCGACAGGTACCGGCCGAACTCGATCCCGGATTGCGACTCGATCGTCTCGGCGAGCACGCCGAAGCCGAAGTTGGAGTACACCCGCCGGGTGCCGGGTTCGGCCAGGGTCTCCGCGGAGTGCATGGAATAACCGGAGGCGTGCGACAACAAGTGCCGGACCGTGGAGCCGGGCGGTCCGGCGGGGCTGTCCAATTCGACCACCCCCTCCTCGACCGCGACGTGGGCGGCCCGCGCGACCAGGGGCTTGGTCACCGAGGCCAGCCGGTACTCGCGGGAGCCGTCGCCGTAGCCGGCCAGCACGCCGGACGTCCCGACCACCGCGGCCGACGCGGCCGGAACCGGCCAGTCGGCGATGACGTCGAGCGGTGTCGGCATGTCTGGGACTAGCGGGCCCCGTGCCCGCGGGCGGCCTGGATGCCGAGCATGCGGTAGAGCTCGGCCGCGGCCGCCTCGTCCGCAGTGGCGAGGTGGTGAGCGCCGACCCCGCGGTGCGCGGCGGCCATCCAGCCGTACACCCGGGCCGTCTCGTAGGCCGAGCGGTGGGCCCGGTGCCGCTGCAACGCCGCCTGCAGGGCGGTCAGCGCCTCAGCGTGCCGGCCGCGGCGCACCAACACCGCACCGCGCCAGTCCTCCGCGCCGGCGCCCAGCTCGTCGCAGTACCGTTCGGCGGCGGCCAGGTCGTCTCGGGCCAGAGCGATCTCGACCGCACCGCGCAGCACCCGATTCCGGCGCCGGCGGTCGAGGGTGTTCAGGGTGGCGAGCAGGTCGGCCCATGCCCCGTCGCGGTCCCCGACCGCGAAACGCAGCAGCGCCTCACCGGGCTGCGGTTCGGTCTGCAACTGCCGGGCCCGGGCATAGGCCGCCGCGGCACCCTCGGAGTCGCCGCGCAGCCGCCGGATCTGGCCGAGTTGGTAGTACGTCTCACCGGCGGCACGCGGATGCGTTTCCTCCAGCGCCCGGCTCAGCGCGAGCAGCCGGTTCTCCAGCTCCCGGTGGTTGTCGTCGGCGGACAGCAGCGCCACGAGGTTGGGCACGGCCGGCGCGACATCGTCCGCCCGGTCCGCCAGCTCGCGCAGCGCCGCGGCTCGGTCGGCCAGGGCATCGGTGTCCTCGGTCAGCACCGCGAACACCGTCTCCAGGTAGGTCAGCCGGCCGGCCGCGGGTCCGTCGCTCGACATCAGCCGGCGCGCCCGGCTCAGCCAGTTGCGGCCCATGTTGACATCGCCGCGCAGCAGCCAGCCCTCGGCGAGTTCGACGGATTTCACCGCGGCGGCGTTCGGATCGGTACGGGCCAACCGGACGTACACCAGTTCGGCGATGCGGACCGCCTCTCGGTCGTGGCCGAGGTGCCACGCGGCGGTCGCCATCGCGTCCTGATCGTCGACGGCGAGCGGGCCGACCGCCCCGGCCCGGCTGAACGCGGCATAAGCGTTCTCCCAGTCGCCGAGGCGATAGGCGGCGCGGGCCTGGATGACCAGATCGGTGCGGGGTTCGATTCGCGCGGTAAGCAAGACTCCACCGTATCGCCCGAACCGCTCCGTTCGCGGCGAGATCATCAAGCTATGGTTTGACTCATGAGTCAAACAGTGCGCGGTGTGATTTCTCGCAAGAAGGGCGAGCCGGTCGAAGTCGTCGACATCCTCGTCCCGGATCCGGGCCCGGGCGAGGTGGTGGTCAAGGTGATCGCCTGCGGCGTCTGCCACACCGACCTCACCTACCGCGAGGGCGGCATCAACGACGAGTACCCCTTCCTGCTGGGCCACGAGGCGGCCGGCACCGTGGAGTCGGTCGGCGCTGACGTCACCAAGGTCGAGCCCG
The DNA here is from genome assembly GCA_020438865.1 of Mycobacterium sp. Lineage (GTDB taxonomy): Bacteria > Actinomycetota > Actinomycetes > Mycobacteriales > Mycobacteriaceae > Mycobacterium. Next base: position 12,341 of record JAGQTU010000020.1, on the reverse strand, counting down.
GCGACTTCGTAATCCTGAACTGGCGCGCGGTGTGCGGTCAATGCCGCGCCTGCAAGCGCGGGCGGCCGTGGTACTGCTTCGACACCTTCAACGCCGCCCAGAAGATGACGCTCACCGACGGCACCGAACTGACCCCGGCGCTCGGGATCGGCGCCTTCGCCGACAAGACACTCGTGCACGAAGGCCAGTGCACCAAGGTCGATCCGGAAGCCGACCCGGCCGTCGCCGGACTGCTGGGCTGCGGCGTGATGGCGGGCATCGGCGCGGCGATCAACACCGGCAACGTGCAGCGCGACGACACGGTCGCGGTCATCGGCTGCGGCGGCGTCGGTGACGCGGCGATCGCGGGGGCCCGGCTGGTCGGGGCGAAGCAGATCATCGCCGTCGACACCGACAACACCAAGCTGAACTGGGCCCGCGACTTCGGCGCGACCCACACGATTAACGCCCGGGACCTCGACGTCGTGAAGACCATCCAGGACCTCACCGACGGTAACGGCGCCGACGTGGTGATCGACGCGGTGGGCCGCCCGGAGACCTGGAAGCAGGCGTTCTACGCCCGTGATCTGGCCGGAACCGTTGTGCTGGTCGGGGTTCCGACACCGGACATGGGCTTGGAGATGCCGCTGGTGGACTTCTTCTCCCGCGGCGGCTCGTTGAAGTCCTCCTGGTATGGCGACTGCCTGCCCGAACGGGACTTCCCGACCCTGATCAGCCTGTACCGGCAGGGCCGGCTGCCGCTGGAGAAATTCGTCTCCGAGCGGATCGGCTTGGAAGATGTCGAGTCGGCATTCCATCGTATGCACGCCGGCGAGGTGCTGCGCTCGGTGGTGGTGTTGTAGTGGCCGGCATCGAGCGGGTGGTCACGCACGGCACCTTCGAACTCGACGGCGGCAGTTGGGACGTCGACAACAACATCTGGATCGTCGGCGACGACGCCGAGGTGATCGTGATCGACGCGGCGCACGACGCCAACGCGATCGAGGACGCGGTCGGCAACCGGCATGTCGTCGCGGTGGTGTGCACCCACGGCCACAACGACCACATCACGGTGGCGCCGCGGCTCGGCAAGGACTTCGACGCGCCGATCCTGCTGAACCCTGCCGACACCATGCTGTGGGAAATGACGCACGGGGACAAGGGCTTTCGCGCGATCGAGGACGGTCAGGTACTCAAGGCCGACGGTATCGAATTGCATGCCATCGCGACGCCGGGACACTCCCCCGGTTCGACCTGCCTGTACGCCCCGGCGTTGGGCGCGGTGTTCTCCGGCGACACCCTGTTCCAGGGTGGACCCGGCGCGACCGGGCGGTCGTTCTCCGACTTCCCGACCATCCTCGGGTCGATCAAGGACAAGCTGGGCAAGCTGCCCGCCGACACCGTGGTGTACACCGGCCACGGGGACACCACCCGCATCGGCGACGAGCTGGTGAACTACGACGACTGGGTGAAACGAGGCAGCTGACGACGCGGCACTAGGGCGAGGTGACCGCGCTGCGCGGGTCGACGAGGATCTTCGCGTGCGCCTCCGGGTCACTCAGCGCCTCGAACGCGGCAGCCACCCCGTCGAGCCCCACCTTCCCGGTCACCAGGGGCGCGGCATCGAGCTTTCCGTCAGCCAGCATGTGCAGGGTGTCGCGGAACTCCAGTGGGGTGTAGGCGAACACGAAGCGCAGATCGACCTCCTTGCCGCCGGCCAACGCCGGGCGGAATCGGTCGGGACTCATGCAGACACCCACGACGACCACCCGTGAGCTCAGCGGCGCTGCCGCGATGATGCCGTCGATCATGCCCGGCAGGCCCACACATTCGAAGATCACCGGTCGCTTGGGCCCCGCGGCGCCCAGTACGTCGGCGGCGCGGTAGACGTACTGCCAGCCGGGCAGCTTGCGCAGCTTCTCCATCGACCCGACCGCGAGATCGGCAAGGCCGGAGAAGTCGGTGACCACCCCCTTGCGCGACGCTCGGTCATAAGGCGACTCCACCTTGGGGTCGACGACGATATCGGCACCGCACTGGCTGGCCAGCGCCCGCCGCCCCGGCGAGAAGTCACTGGCCACGATGGTCTCGACGCCGCGGGCATTGAGCTGGCAGATGACCGCAAGCCCGACCGGCCCGCAACCGATGACGATCGCCGTGTCGCGCTTGGCGATGTCGCTGCGCCGTACCGCATGCAGCGCCACCGCCATGGGCTCGGTGAGCGCTGCGACGTCCATCGACAGCCCGTTGGGCACCGGGAACGTCATCGACGCCTCCACCAGCACCTGTTCGGCGTACCCGCCCGGCGCGAACGGCGATAGCCCGGTGAGCTGGACTCCACCGTGCGACCGCACCATCGGGAACGACACCACGCGGGTACCGACCTTAAAGGCCTTCGGCGTCTTGGCCCCTCGCTCGGCCACCTCGCCGGAGAATTCGTGCCCGAAGACGGTGGGGGTGTCGGCGCGCATGCCGTCCGGATAACCGGTTTCGTCGAAGATCTCGGCCAACTCGTCGGCGTGGTCCTTGGCGTGCAGGTCCGATCCGCAGATGCCGCAGCTGCGCACGTCGAGCACCAGTTGGCCGTCCGCGGGTCGCGGAGCGGGCATCTCGAGCACCGACAGGGTTCCGTGCACACAGCTGACTGCCCTCATGTTCGGCAGTCTAGATGCCGTTCCCCTTGAGGATCCGGCGCTTCTCGGCCTCGTACTCGGCCGGCGTCAGCGCGCCCGAATCGCGCAGCCCGGTAATGGTTTTCAGCTGCTCGAGCCGCACCCCCTCCGGGGAGGGGGCGTAGGGGTCGCCCGGCGCCGGCGGTTCCGGCGCACCGGGCGCGACCGGGGACCGGCGGCCCTGGAGCCGTTTGAGCACCCGGGACATGATCACGTCCAGCACCCCGACCCCGAACATCGCGGCGAACACGTAGTGCAGGTAGTCGTAGTTGCTCTCGTGGCCGAATGCCAGCCGCGGGTTGATGTAGCCGTTGACGTCGCCGCCGGTCCGCACCCGGTAGAGGCCGGCCACCGGGACCTGGGCGGTCCAGATCCGCATGTGCAGGTCATTGTTGAAGTTCGTCGTGGCGCCGTGGTCCTCGGTGAGGACCGGGTCGGGCGCACCCGGTGGCGGGTCGATGCCGAGTTTCAGGGGCGGGTACCGGAACGAGCTCGACGGCGGGCTGTTGACCTCGGTGTGGAAGCTGATCGTCATCGCACCGGCGGGCAGCTGCACCTGACCGGTGCCGGGGATGGGGACCTCGCCGTAGGCGTCGAACCCGTCGAGGACGAACGCGTTGAGTGTCATGACGACGAGGAATCCGATACCGCCGACGAGCATCGTGAGGATGCCGGTCCCGGCCATGATGCGCGGGGCGGTCCAGGTGCCCTTCATGGCCGGAAGTGTGTCATGCGGGGTGTTGCGCGGACGCCCCGATCAGCCAGGTGGTCAGCCCGGTTTGCAGACCCTCGCGGAATCGGCACCCCGGGTCGGGGAAATCGAGCTCTTCCATCGCCTGCCGGACCGCTTCGGTGGGCACCGAGAAGGGGTACATGCCCGCCGCCAGCGTCAGGATCGCCTCGCCCATGAAGCCGGTGAACTCCGCGGGCAGCCAGGGCAGCTGCACGCCGACCAGGTCGGAGAGCGCGGTGATGTTCGCCATGGCGCGCAGTTTGAAGTCGCGGGCGAACTCGACCGAGATGTTGCGTTCCAGCACCCCGGCCATCGCGCCGAGCAACTCGCACATCAGCCGCCGGGCGGCCAGCGTTTCGGCGACCGTCGTCGCGATCCGGATCTCGTTGGCGTAGGCGGGTTTCCGGGCGCGCGGCCGGCCGAGAGCGTCGCCCAACTCGGCCAGCCAGTCCCGACACTCCTCGTCGAGCAGTTCCAGGAAGATCGCCTCGCGGCTGTCGAAGTAGCGCAACACGTTGGACTTGGCCAGCCCGACGCCCTCACTGATGTCGCGCAGGGTGACCTCGTCGACCCGTCGATCCGCCAGCGCCGTGCGGGCGGCAGCCAGGATCGCCGATCGCCGGGCGGCCAGTTGCTCGGGGCGGCGGGCCCGCTGGAACGTCGACGTCACACCCACAATTTAGCAGACCTTCGTTCTCTTGTTATCAGACCATTGTTCTGTTAATGTCGGCGGCATGACTGATCTCTCCCTCACCGTTCCCGATCTATCCGGAAGACTCGCCGTCGTCACCGGCTCCAACAGTGGCCTGGGTCTGGGCGTGTCCCAGCGCCTGGCCGCCGCGGGCGCGGACGTGGTCATGGCGATCCGCAACCGCGCCAAGGGCGAGGCCGCGGCCGCCGAGATCCGCGCCGCAGTCCCGGACGCCAAGCTGACCCTCAAGAGCATCGACCTGTCGTCGCTGGCCAGCGTCGCCGCGCTCGGCGAGGAGCTCAACGCCGAGGGGCGGCCGATCGACATTTTGATCAACAACGCCGGGGTGATGCAGCCACCCGAGCGGGACACCACCTCCGACGGCTTCGAGTTGCAGTTCGGCGCCAACCACCTGGGCCACTTCGCGCTCACCGCGCACCTGCTGCCGCTGCTGCGCGCCGCCGGCAACGCTCGGGTGGTGTCGCTGAGCAGCCTGGCCGCACGGCTGGGCGGCATCAACTTCGACGACCCCAACTTCGAGAAGTCCTATTCGGCCAACGCCGCCTACTCGCAGTCCAAGAGCGCGACGCTGATGTTCGCCCTCGAACTGGACCGGCTCAGCCGCCGGCACGGCTGGGGGCTGATGTCCAACGCCGCGCACCCGGGCCTGTGCAAGACCAACCTGCAGATCAGCGGTCCCTCGCACGGCCGGGCCAGGCCCACCGCGCTGGCGCGGTTCTACCAGTTCAGCTGGCGCTACATGCCGTTCATGTGGCAGGAGATCGACGAGGGCATCCTGCCGATCCTCTATGCGGCGGCCGATCCGCACGCCCGCGGCGGGGTGTTCTACGGGCCGACCGGCTTCTATGAAATGGCCGGCGGCGGGGTCGCCGAGGCGAAGGTGCTGCCCCGCGCGTCGGATCCCGACGCCGGCCGCCGACTGTGGGCGCTGTCCGAACAGCTCACCGGCGTGAGTTATCCCAACAATTAACGACCGGGCGACTACCGTCACCTGCTGACGATAAGGAGGTCGCCATGTCCCCTGACGAAACCCGGAACGCCGGCGGTGCGGTAGGTCGCTTCGCGCTGCGCTACTGGCTGGCCATCCTGCTGGTCGGCCTCGCCGCGGTGTTCATCGGACAGAACCGCGACCGCAAGCAGGTGCACATCCTGTGGATCACCGTGGAGTCGCCGATGTGGCTGCTGCTGACCGCGATGCTGGCCATCGGCATCGTGGTTGGCCTGCTGCTGCATCGGCGCCGCCGGAACTGACGGTGCCCGAATCCAGTTTCGTGGTGCGTCCACAACCGATGGACAGCGCCATCTACTCCGCCTCGTCGCGCCTGCAGGCGGCCGGATTGCAGCCCGCCATAGCGCTTTTCGAAGATGCCGCGCGCAGCGTGCCGCTGCCCCGGGCGCCGCAGCCGATCGCGATCGCCGACTACGGCGCGGCGAACGGATACAACTCGCTGCTGCCGGTCAACACCGCGATCCGGGTGCTGCGCGGGCGAACCCGCTCCGACCGGGCCATCCTGGTCGTCCACACCGATGTCGCGGAGAACGACTTCAGCGCCCTGTTCGCCACCCTGGCCGACGACCCCGACAGCTACCTGAAGAAGGAGCAGGCGGTCTTCGCATCGTCCGTCGGCCGCTCCTTCTACCAACAGATCCTGCCGTCTAACAGCATTGCGCTGGGCTGGAGTTCGTGGGCCGTGCACTGGTTGAGCCGGATACCGATGCCGGTGCCCGATCACGTGCAGGTCTCCTACAGCGCCGACGACGAGGTCCGCCGTGCCTACGCCCGGCAGGCCGCGGAGGACTGGCATGAGTTCGTCGCCTTCCGCGGCCGCGAACTGGCCCCCGGCGGCCGGCTCGTGGTGCTGGCCATGGCGATGGAGCCCGATGGTGGTTCGGGTTACCGCGCCGCCTTCGACGCCGTCGTGACCGGATTGCGCCAACTGGTCGACGACGGTGAGATCACCGTCGGGGAGGCCCGCCGCATGTCGGTGCCGTCGATGGCCCGCGACGAGAAGGACTTTCGGGCTCCGTTCGCCCCGTCCGGGTGGTTCGAGGGGCTCTCGATCGAGCACCTCGAGCTGTTCAACGCCGAGGATCGGTTCTGGGCGCAGTACCGGCTGGACAACGACGCCTCGGCCTTCGCCGCGAAGTGGGCCGGGTTCCTGCGGGCGGCCATCTTTCCGTCGCTCGTCGCCGCCCTCGACGGCGGCGTGGCCGATGCCCGCGCGCCGGGCTTCGTGGAACGACTCGAGGCGATGGTGGCGACCGAACTGGCCGCGGCGCCCGAACCGATGACGATTCCCCTGGCCAAGCTGGTCCTGGTCAAACGGAAGGCCGGCTCAGCCTGACGCCGACGGCAGCGGCAGCAGCTGCGACAGGCCCGGAATCTTCGGGATCGGTGGGATGGTCGGGATCAGCGGCCCGGGCTGGAAGGTCGGCGGCGGCGGCGCGACGGTGGCAGTTTCGGTGACCGGCGCGGCGGTGCTGGTCACGGTCTCGGTAACCGGTGGCGGTGGCGGGGCCTCGGCGGTGGCCGGGGGTGCTTCGGTGGTCACCGGCGGCGGCGCCTGAACCGCCCGGGTCGGCGCGGCCGGCGGCGGAGCCTCGACGGCCTGGTTCTGCAGGGGCGCGGACGGCGGGCTCGCCGGCGCCTCGGACGGCGGTGCGGCCTGCGGCGACGGCGACGGGGTGGTGCTGATGCTCGGCGCGGGAGCGGCGGGGGCGGCGCTGCCGTCCTGCTCGAGCGCGATGGCGGTGCCCGCCCCGGCGGCGAGGATCACCAGCAGCGCGGCCGCCACGACGGGCATCGGCCTGCGGTACCAGGGTGCGGTGCCGTCGGCCGTGGCGACCGGCTCCTGGTCGAACGCCAGCTGCGGGCCGGCGCCCGTCATCGGTGCGGGGTCGGGCTTGCGCCGGGTGTGCCCGGCCAGCGGTGGCGCCAGGTCTGGGACGTCGTCGGCCTCCGACCAGGCCAGGGCACGCCCGGTGGGGGCGGGTGGTTCGGCGGCGACCGGTGGGACGACGACGGGGGCGGCGGGTGCCAGTGCGGTGGCACTGTCGTCGGCCGGGCCGCGGGATGTTCGAAGCGCGGCGCCGATCGCCGCGGTCAGCGCCGGGCGCGGGGTGGTGATCACGGGCACCCGCAGATGCTGGGACAGCGCGGTGGTGACCGCCGGGATGGCGGCGCCGCCACCGACGGTGGCGATCGCGGTGAGATCGGCGGGGCTCACCCCGGAGCGGGCCATGCCGTCCTGCACGGCGGCGACGAGCTCGGCGAGTGCCGGTGCGATGGCGTCGTCGAGTTCGGTGCGGGTGAGCCGGACGTCGCCGCGGAAGCCGGGCAACTGTGCGGGCAGCGAGGTGACGCTGGCCGAGGACAGCCGTTCCTTGGCGGCCCGGCACTCGGCACGCAGGTGAGTCAACGACCCGATGGCCGAGGTGCTGGTGATGTCCACCGCGCCGCCGGCGGACAGTTCGGCGACCACGTGGGCGAGTACGGCCCGGTCGATCAGCTCGCCGGAGAAGTCGAGGTGCCGCACGGTGGCGGCGATCGGCTGATAGGACCCCGCCTCCACGAACGTGATGCCGGTCCCGCTGCCGCCGAAGTCGCACAACGCCACCACGCCGCGGGTGGGCAGGCCCGGATCGGCCTGCAGGGCGGTCAGCGCCGCGGCGGTGTCCGGTATCAGCAGCGGTTCGGTGGCCGACCATTCCGGCATCCGGCGCAGCGCACGGCGAAGCGCCTCGACGGCCTGGCCGCGCCAGTGCGCCGGGTGGGTCACTGCGACCGCGGGCAGCAGCGGGCGTCCCCCGGTCGCGACGGCGGCGAGCGCCCGCAGGGCCTCGGCCAGCAAACTCTCCCCGGGGTGTACCGAGCCGTCGGCGGCCACGACCGGCACCGGGTCGCCGACCCGGTCGACGAAGTCGGTGATCACCAGGCCGGCTTCGTCGGGCACCGGGTTCTCCGTCGGCAGCCCGACAAGGGCCGGATGATCACGAAAAAGCGTGATCACAGCCCTGCGGGTGACCGAGCGGTCGGCGGTGACCGCGGCCAGTGTGGTGTCCCCGACAGATAGGCCGATGGCCGGCCTGGGTGACTCTGCCATGTCGTCCAATCCGGGCCCCCGGCCTGGTCTCGCAGGCATGCGGGTACCCCCAGCACCGATATTTGGATTCACCTGGAGTGTCGAATCCGGCGCCGGGGGCGTTACTCAGCGAATGGTGCCGTGCCCCGGAATCAGCGGTAGATCGAGCGGGGTGACCCAGCCCGGCGGCAGGTCGTTGACCGCGGGGACCGCGTTGAGCGCCCGCAGGCCGGTGGCCAGGCAGCCCGCCGCCGCCGCGTCGCGCCCCGAGCCGTCGGTGAACCGGAACGCGGTCTCCTGGAAGATGCTCGGGGTGCCCTCGATCTCGACCCGGTAGACGTCGTCCTGGTTGCCCGACGGCCAGTCCGGGGCGGCGTCGTGGCCGATCCGGTTGACGTGTTCGAGCTGGATCCGGGTCTCGCCGCGGTAGACGCCGTTGATGGTGAACCGCACCGCGGCCACATGCCCGGCCGGGATGACGCCCTTGACGGTGGTGCGTTCGGCGGGTGTCACCCACTTGTCCCAGGTGGTGGTGATCTCGTCGAGCTTGATGCCCGCGGCATGGGCGATCATCGGCACCGTCGCGCCCCACGCGAACACGAGGATGTCGGAGTTCTCCAGCAGCGGCTGATACTCCGGTTCGCGGCCGATGCCCATCTCGAACTCGTAGTCGCCCTCGTAGTTGGTGTAGTCCAACAGTTCGGAGGCGCGCACCCGGCGTACCTCCGAGCACAGCCCCATCAGCGTCATCGGGAACAGGTCGTTGGCGAAACCGGGGTCGATGCCGGTGGTGAAGCACGACGACCGGCCCGCCTCGCAGGCCTCGTTGATCGGCTCGATCCAGTTCGGCGGGTTCAGGTGCATCTTGGGCCACACCCACGGTGTCATCGCCGTCGAGCAGACGTCGACCCCGGCCCGCAGGAAGCGGCCGATGAGGTCGATGTTGGTGTCGGCGTGTGCGGCGGTCGGTCCGTAGTGCACCAGCGCATCCGGCTTGAGCGCGATCAGCGCGTCGACGTCGTCGGTGGCCAGCACGCCGGTCGGTTCGGGCAGCCCGCAGATCTCGCCGACATCCACCCCGACCTTCGCCGGGTTGCTCACCCCGACCCCGACGAGCTCGAAGTCCGGGTGCCGCAGCACCTCGGGGATGACCATCTTGCCGACGAAACCGGTACCCCAGATCACGATGCGCTTGGCCATCGCCTCACCTTCTCCTTCGGCCCCCGGACGTTCAGGTTAGCCACCGGTGTTGGCGCGCAGGGCGTATCGGCGCTCGGCGTACGCCAAGTCGTCGCGCCACAGCCGGGTGGCGGCGAAGCGCATCATCGGTGTGATGAGCCGGGCGGCGCGCAGCGAGTGCCGGAATCCCTCGCGGTCGGACTGGGCGATGACGGCCTCGAGCACGGCCGTGCGGGGCCGGCCGTCCGGCCCGCGGCCCACCGGGGTGGCGTGGGTTTCGACCACACTGCCCGCGCCCTCGCCGTCGACGATCCGCATCACGATGGTGCGCGGCTCGGGCGCGGTGAACTCGGCGATCACCGGGACCCCGAGGCGGCCCATCCGAAACGTCACCGCCACCAGGAACCGGTCGGCGTCCTCGTCGGCGTCGAGCGCCGGGGCGCTGAGCACCTCGAGTTGGGTGAACGAGTACGGGTGGAACCAGGCGCCGTGCCACGGGTCGAGACGGTTGGCGATCACGTCACCGGGTTCGCAGGTTCCCTCCAGCCGGGCCACCGCCGCCAGCGCCGCGCCCGTGGGCCGGACCGGAATGACCGGTGCGTCCAGCGGCTGCTCCCGGCCCCCGCCTTCGCCCACATCGTCGCCCACCCCGTCGAGCCGCACCCACACCAGCACCCCGTCGTCGAACGCGCGCAACGGTTTCCAACCGAACTCGCGGCCACCGTCGAGGCGCAGCCCGTGCCACGGGCAGATCAGCCCGCCGCAGTCCACCTTGCCGGTGGCCAGGTCGGCGCCCAGATGCGGGCAGGCCGCGGGACCGACATGCAGGGTACGCTGCTGGTCGCGCCAGGCGACGATCTCGACGCCGTCGACCTGGGTACCGAACGGCCGGTCGGTTCGCACGTCGGTGCTCGCGGCGAAGGCGTACCAGTTCCCGCTGGGCCTGCGCAGGGCGCGCTGTAGGGCGGCATCGATGATCTGGGGCTGGGCGTCCTGATACGTGGGCTGCTGCAGGCTCCACTCGAGCTTCGGAATGAGTTGCAGCGGTATGTCTTTGGGCCATCGGTCGGCCAGCCGTGACCGTAGGCTCATATCAGGGCGCGCCTTTCTCGGGTGGCGAGCCGACGTAGGAAAGGTGAGCGCCCCTGCACCGGCACGGTGTGCAGGGTGTGCCCGCTGATCCCCCAGCCCGCCAACAATCGGTTCGCGGCGGTCCACCCGGTGGTGGCGGCCCGCTCCATCAAGGCTACCGGCAGATCGATGCGGATACCGTCGCCGGCCAGCATCAGGCCCTCCACCGGCGTGTTGACCGTCGGCCGTTCGGCGTAGGCGCCCGGCCAGAACAGCGGGCAGTCGTCACGCAACAGCACCCGCTCGGCGACGATGCCGGCTCGGGCCGTCTCCGGATAGAGCTGGTGCAGCCGCGCGAGCATCCGCTCGCGCAGACCGTCGAACGGCGGCTCCTCCACCACCGAGTAGGAATGGACCTCGACCACCGAACCTCCGTGCGCCCGAGCCCATTCCGCGGCCTGACGCTCGTAGCTGCTGACGACGCTGATGTTGTCGACCGGTTCCAGCCCCCCGGTGCCCAGGAACGCCGAACGGTCGGCGTCGACCGGCCGGTCCAGCCAGAGCCGCTGCACCACGAACGGTGGCGCGGTGCGCAATGCGGCCACCTGCCCCCGCCAGTGTGCGTCACCGAGCCCGGGTGAGTCGGCGACGATCCTGCGCAGGCCCCCGACGTCGGTCGCCAGCACCACGCCGTCGGCGTCGATGGTCGTCCCGGTGCCGTCCAGGACCTGCAGCCGCTTGGGTCCGCCGGTGCCGACCGAGGTGGCCGAGACACCGGTGCGGAACTGCACGCCCTGCTCGATCAGATACTCCCCCAACGGATCCCACAGGGCCGTGTTGAAGTTCGACTCGGCGACGTCGAACACCAGCCCCTCACTGGAACCCAGGAAGTAGATGTGGAACATCGCTGCCAGCTCTGCCGCCGACAACCGCTCCGGGCGGGCGAAGAAGCTGCGCGCGAACACCTCGAAGGCCAGGTGCCGTGCCGCGACCGGGAAGTTGATGTCGGTCAGAAACGTCTCGGCGTCGAGGTGGTCGAGCCGGTCGTAGATGTCGGGCACCGATACCGCGGCCAACGGCGCGGCGGCAACGGCATTGAGCCGCAACAGATCCCGGAACCGGAAGGTCGGGCTGCGCAGCGCGAACACCAAAGCGTTCCAGGGCGGGCTCTTGGGCAGCCCGCGGAAGGTGTCGCGCCTGCCCTCGCCGTCGATCAGTGGGTAATCCTCGACCGCGCACAACCGGTCCAGCCCGGGGTCGCTGCGGCGCAGCAGCGCCCGCAGGTTGTAGTACTGGCGGAAGAACGCGTGGAAGCCCCGGTTGTTGGCCACCTCGGTGCCGGCCAGTTCCCCTTCCTCGAGCGTCTCGGTCCAGCCGGCCACCCGACCGCCGAGGTTGGGCTCGCGCTCGAGCACCTCGACGGAGATGCCGCGCTCCACCAGGCCGGTGGCCGCGGCGAGTCCGGCGATGCCGCCGCCGACGACGACGACGTGCGGGGTGGTGGGCAGCGCGTTGGCGTGCGCCAGTCCGGGCGGGGCCGGGTGCGCGACGCGGCGGGAGTCCATCATCGCGGCGCGTCCCCGAGGAAGGTGTGCACGATGTCCCGCTGCCAGCCGGGCATGGTCTCGCTGTGCACGCCGGTGAATCCCGCTGCGGCGATGCGGCGTTGAAAGTCCGCGGCGCCGTCGAAGGTCTTCACGCTGCGCCACAGATGGCGGTACAGCGTGCTGTCGCGAGTCTGCCGCCAGCCGGACGGGATGATGATGGCCCAGCAGACGGCGTCCCAGATGCCCGACGCCAGGCGGGAGTCGCGCACCGAGTACTCGTGCACGGCCAGGGTGGCGCCGGGGCGCAGGATGTCCCGGAACGCCCGCAGTTGCGCGTCCGGATCGTCGAGGTTGCGCAGCAGGTAG
>JAGQTU010000205.1 GCA_020438865.1 Mycobacterium sp. | reverse complement strand
ACGCCTACGAATGCGCATCCCGAGCCGGGCCGAGATCAACAACGACAGCACACCAAGCGCGAGCGGAATGGGTTGAAGGCTTGGGCTCCCGTCGGCGGCAGGGGGAGGGGCATAGCGCTGAAGCAGAGACCCGAGGCTCGGCAGGAAGTGCAGGACCGTCAGCGGAACCAGTAGGAACCAGAAGTTCAGGACCAGGCAGCCGAGGTAGTAGAAAAGCAGGTTTTTGCCGGGCCGTGGCCGAGATGTGACAAGGAAAGTGGTGAGCAGTCGGGGCGGGTCGGGCACCGTGACAAGTGCCAGCACCACGACCGAACCCCACATGGCCGCAACCCTACCGTCGGGCCGCTACTGCTCTTTCCTCACGAGTTTCGTGTCTACTCAAGTTGTCGGGAACGTCCGAGCGACACGCGGATCGCTGTTTGCGAGATGAGTGGTGTCCGTCACAGCCGCCTTAGGCGCAAGGGTCGTGTACCGGGAATCGGTTGGTGATTCGGCTTGTTGTCGGCCGCACGATTATGTTTTCTCTGCGTTTGCTAGTCCTCGGTACACTCATTGTTATGAATCTCGAGTCGATCGAACGCGGCCTGGACTGGCTCAAGAGCCCCAAGTACCTGCCGGGTCGCCTCGAGATGGAGACGCAACGGGGTCGACGCCTGGAACTCGAGATCATCTCATTCAGGCTGCGGCTACCGATCGGTGGTGTGGTGCTGAAATTTCCCGTCTTCATGATGTTCATGCCGGCC
>JAGQTU010000204.1 GCA_020438865.1 Mycobacterium sp. | reverse complement strand
GCCCGATGTGCAGGCACATCACGGTGCGGTTGTCCGACAGGCTCTGGAACACCGGCCCCCAGAACGCCTCGTCGTGGTAGCTGGGAAGGTCCTCGATGTGGGGTTGCTCGGGCATCGCCACCGCGTGGCAGCCGCGTTCGGCGAGTCGTTCGATCTCGGCCACCATCAGGTCGGCGTCCCAGGTGGGCAGGATGCCGATCGGGTGGATGCGCCCTGGGTAGGCGGCGGCGAACTCGTCGAGGTGCCAGTCGTTGTAGGCCTGCACCATCACCTGGGCCACCTCATTGCGGCCGCGCGTGAGGTGGGACGCGCTGAAGCCGGGGAAGGTGGGGAAGCACATCGTGCCGAGCACGCCGTTGACGTTCATGTCCCGGATGCGCTCGTGGACGTCGTAGGAGCCGGGGCGCATCTCCGCAAGGGACGACGGGTCCATGCCCCACTCCTCGCCGGGCCAGCCGGCCACGGCGTTGAGGCCCATCATCCCGACGGTCTCGCCGAGGAACTCCCAACTCTGGTGCCCTGCTGCATCGGTGATGAGCTTGGGCGCTTGCTCGCGCCACTTGGCCGGCAGGTGGCGCTCGAACATGTCGGGCGGCTCGACGACATGGTCGTCGATGCTCACCAGGATCAGATCCTCGACGTTCACGATTTCCTCCTTGGCGCCGAGCCAGTCTTGGGATAGCTCATCGTTGTACGCGCCGAGCCGTGCGGCCCTGGTGCGTGGCTGGGCGATCGTTCAGCGGA
>JAGQTU010000203.1 GCA_020438865.1 Mycobacterium sp. | reverse complement strand
AGATAGGGGGCACCACGTTCCAACACATCGGCACCGGTATTGCCGAACCCGGCCGCGGCCAGCAACACCGCGTCGAGATCACCACGCTGGTTGTCCAGGGTGCGCACGGTGGTCAGAGCATTGTCCAGCCCGTCCCAGAAGTCCGGCCCGGCGTCGGTGTACACCTCGGCGAGCCCGGCCAGTCGCTGCATGCCGTACTGGAGACGGGGCATCCGCGGGTTGATGTTGTCCAGCGCCACGTTGGCGTTGACTAGAGACTGGCCCAGCTTTGCGCCCAGACCGGTCAACGCCTCCGCGGTCGCCGACAGGGTCAGGTTGAGCTTGACCGGATCGATCCTCTCGGCGATACCGGTAATCGTCTCGAACAGGGTGTTGAACTCGGTGGTGACACTGCGCGCGTCGATCACATCGGTGCTGCTGATACGCGCCGGACTGGGATTGGTGGGGCTCGAAAGCGACACGTACTTGTTGCCGAAGATGGTGGTGGCCTCGATATTGCCTACCACGTTCGACGGGATCAGCTTGATGTATTTGGGGTTGACCTCGAGGGAGAGCTTGGCGGCCTCTTTGCCGTCCTGCAGTGTCGGCTCGATCGCCTTGACGCGACCGATCTCGACCCCGTTGTAGGTGACCTTCGAGTTGGGGTCCATCACCAGGCCGGAGCGGGACGCCACCATGGTGAGTTTGGTCTCCGGCGTCAGCTTCCCGCGGAACTGCAGCAACAGGAAGGTCAGGACGACGGCCAGGAGGATCAGCAAGATGC
>JAGQTU010000202.1 GCA_020438865.1 Mycobacterium sp. | reverse complement strand
TCGACCTGGGCTCGGTCATCGGTGAGGCCGTCGACCGGGTCCGCGTGACCGCGGAGTCGCACGGCGTGGTGATCGAGGCGGCCACCGAGCCGGGGCTGACCGTCTTCGGGGACCGGGAGCTGCTGACGACGGCCGTCGCCAACCTCGTCTCCAATGCGGTGAACTACTCGGACTCGGACACCAAGGTGGCGGTGGCCTCGCGCCGCGCCGGCGAGTTCGCCGAGATCACCGTGACCGACCAGGGCCACGGCATACCGGCCGGGGAGCAGCAGCGGATCTTCGAGCGCTTCTACCGAGTGGATGCCGCGCGATCGCGCGCCACCGGCGGCACCGGCCTGGGGTTGGCCATCGTCAAGCACATCTGCACCAACCACGGGGGGGAGGTGACCGTCTGGAGCGACGAGGGCCATGGCTCGACGTTCACCATGCGGCTGCCCCGGGCCATCCAGAAGACTGTCCCGGCGCCCACACGTACCCACGACACCTTTCATTCCATGAGCCAAGGAGCCCAGAGCGCATGACCCGCATCCTCGTCGTCGAGGACGAAGTGTCCTTCTCGGACCCGCTGTCCTACCTCTTGCGCAAGGAGGGCTACGACGTGGCGGTCGCCGAGACCGGCCCGGATGCCCTGACCGAGTTCGATGCCAATGGTGCGGATCTGGTGCTGCTCGACCTGATGCTTCCGGGCCTTCCCGGCGTGGACGTGTGTCGTGCCCTGCGCGCGCGCTCCAACGTGCCGGTCATCATGCTCACCGCCAAGGACAGCGAGATCGACAAGGACGTGGGCCTCGAGTT
>JAGQTU010000201.1 GCA_020438865.1 Mycobacterium sp. | reverse complement strand
CCTCACCGATGTTGCCCCGCGTGTTGATCGGCCACCGCGGATCGACGCGCCCCTCCACGATCCAGTGCGTGTTGCTCACACCGCCGAGTCTCGCACGTCAGGTCAGCGGCTTGGCAAGGCGCATGCGCGACGCCTCCGCCGGGCGCTGCAAGGCCTCCAACGCCAGCGGGAAGTCCGGCAGGGAGATGATCTCGCCGTCGTCGGTGATCATCACGAACCGGTCCAGCGTGGCGAGGAACGTGCGGTCGTGGCTGACCGCGATGACGGTGCCGACGAAGCCGTCCAGCGCCTGCTCCAGCGCTTCGCTGGACTCGATGTCCAGGTTGTCGGTGGGCTCGTCGAGCAGCAGCACGTTGTGCCCCTCCAGCTCCAGGCAGAGGATCTCCAGGCGGGCCTTCTGACCACCGCTGAGCGTCTGGTGCTCCTGGCGGGACTGCTGGGCCAGCCCGTAGCGGGCCAGCGCCTTCATCGCCTGCTCCTCGTCGTAGATGCGGCGACGGACGATGTCCATGCAGGTGCGGCCGCGGAACTCCGGCCGGTCGTTCACCTGGGTGAACATGCCGACCGACGTGCGCGGCCCGAAGTTGATGGTGCCGTGGTCGGCGGGGATGGTGCCGGCCAGGGCGGCCAGCAGGTGGGTCTTGCCGGTGCCGTTGGGGCCCACCACGCCCAGCCGCTCCCGCGGGTCGAGCAGCAGGTCGACGCCGCGGAACAGCCACGGCCCGTCGCCGTAGCGGTGGCCCACGCCGTGGAGCTCCACCACCTGGTCGCCGAGGCGGGGCGTCTCGATGTGCAGCGGCAGGT
>JAGQTU010000200.1 GCA_020438865.1 Mycobacterium sp. | reverse complement strand
ATGACCCAGATGCTTGGGGTCGCCCATCTCGAAGGTGAAGCGGCTCACCGCAACCCGATCATCCGAGGTGGTCACCTGCGCCGACAGGATGTTCACCTTTTCGTCGGCGAGCACCCGGGTGACATCGGAGAGCAACCGGTGCCGGTCGAGCGCCTCGACCTGGATGGCCACCAGGAACACCGACGACGGCGACGGCGCCCACTTGACCTCGATGATTCGTTCGGCCTGCTGCTGCAGTGAGGACGCGTTGGTGCAGTCGGTGCGGTGCACGCTGACCCCGCCGCCGCGGGTGACGAACCCCATGATCGCGTCGCCGGGCACCGGCGTGCAGCACTTGGCCAGCTTGGTCAGCGTCCCCGGCGCCCCGGGCACCGATACCCCGACGTCCTCGTTACTGCGTTGGCGCACCGGGATGTTCGACGGCGTCGACCGCTCGGCGATCTCGTCCTCGGCATCCTCGGCGCCACCTAGCTGAGCGATCAGCCGCTGCACCACGTGCCGCGCCGAGATGTGGCCCTCGCCGACCGCGGTGTAGAGCGCCGACACGTCGGCGTAGCGCAGTTCACGCGCCAGGGCGCCCATGGAGTCCGCACTCATCAAGCGCTGCAACGGAAGTCCGCCACGACGCACCTCGCGGGCAATGCTGTCCTTGCCGGCTTCGAGGGCCTCCTCGCGGCGCTCCTTGGCGAACCATTGCCGGATCTTGGCCTTGGCCCGCGGTGAGACGACAAAGGTCTGCCAGTCGCGTGACGGCCCGGCATTGGCGGCCTTGGAGGTGAAAACCTCCACCACTTCCCCATTTTCGAGCTTGCGCTCCAGCGCCACCAGCCG
>JAGQTU010000199.1 GCA_020438865.1 Mycobacterium sp. | reverse complement strand
GAGGAGCTCGGCCAGCCGCTGCCGCTGTTCATCAAGTGGGACGACGCCGACTACGGCCTGCGCGCCGGCGAGCACGGTTACGGCACGGTCACCATGCCGGGCACCGCGATCTGGCACATGGCCTGGAGCGACAAGGACGACGCCATCGACTGGCAGGCCTACTTCCACCTGCGCAACCGCCTGGTGGTCTCGGCCCTGCACTGGGACGCCCCGATCAAGGGACTGCTGGCCAGCTCGTTGAAGGCGACCATCAAACACCTGATGTGCCTTGAGTATTCGACCGTCGCGATCCAGAACAAGGCGTTGGCCGACTTCCTCGCCGGCCCGGAGCACATCTTCTCGATCCTGGAGTCGGCGCTGCCCGAGGTGCGCAAGATGCGCAGCGAGTATCCCGACGCCGTGGTGCTGC
This sequence comes from Mycobacterium sp., assembly GCA_020438865.1. GTDB lineage: Bacteria > Actinomycetota > Actinomycetes > Mycobacteriales > Mycobacteriaceae > Mycobacterium. The sequence continues at coordinate 424 of JAGQTU010000199.1, read as the reverse complement.
CCGGCGCCACCTCGCTGCCCCGGCCGACCGGCCGGACCAGGGTGCACAAGCCGCCGGTCTCGTTGCCCGCCATCGGGTTCCGGCTGGCCCGCGGTGTGCTGCACCAGCTGCGTCAGGAGGACCCGCAGCATCACGAACGCCCGCAGCTGAACATCCCCACCCAGGACGCGCGCTGGTTTCTGCTGTGCAACGTCGACGGTGTCACCGTCACCACCGCCGACGGCCGTGGCGTGGTCTACCGCCAGCGGGACCGCGCCAAGATGTTCGCCCTGCTGCGCACCTCCCTGCGTCAGCACATCCGGCTGGCCCGCAAGTACAACCGGATGCGCAAGGTCTACCGCGATGCACTGCCCGCGTTGTCCAGCCAGCAGAAGTGGGAAGCCGTGCTGAATTCCGAAGTGGCGGCCCGTGGCTGACGGGTTGC
>JAGQTU010000198.1 GCA_020438865.1 Mycobacterium sp. | reverse complement strand
GAGGAGCTCGGCCAGCCGCTGCCGCTGTTCATCAAGTGGGACGACGCCGACTACGGCCTGCGCGCCGGCGAGCACGGCTACGGCACGGTCACCATGCCGGGCACCGCGATCTGGCACATGGCCTGGAGTGACAAGGATGACGCCATCGACTGGCAGGCCTACTTCCACCTGCGCAACCGGCTGGTGGTCTCGGCCCTGCACTGGGACGCCCCGATCAGAGGCCTGCTGGCCAGCTCGTTGAAGGCGACCGTCAAACACCTGATGTGCCTTGAGTATTCGACGGTCGCGATCCAGAACAAGGCACTGGCCGACTTCCTCGCCGGCCCGGAGCACATCTTCTCGATCCTGGAGACGGCACTGCCCGAGGTGCGCAAGATGCGCAGTGAGTACCCGGACGCCGTGGTGCTGCCCGGCGCCACCTCGCTGCCCCGGCCGACCGGCCGGACCAAGGTGCACAAGCCGCCGGTCTCGTTGCCCGCCATCGGATTCCGGCTGGCCCGTGGTGTGCTGCACCAGCTGCGTCAGGAGGATCCGAGGCATCACGAACGCCCGCAGCTGAACATCCCCACCCAGGATGCGCGCTGGTTCCTGCTGTGCAACGTCGACGGTGTCACCGTCACCACGGCAGACGGCCGCGGGGTGGTCTACCGCCAGCGGGACCGGGCCAAGATGTTCGCGCTGCTGCGCACCTCGCTGCGTCAACACATCCGGCTGGCCCGCAAGTACAACCGGATGCGCAAGGACTACCGCAGTGCGCTGCCCGCGTTGTCCAGCCAGCAGAAGTGGGAAGCCGTGCTGAATTCCGAAGTGGCGGCCCGTGGCTGACGGGTTGC
>JAGQTU010000197.1 GCA_020438865.1 Mycobacterium sp. | reverse complement strand
ACCTCGATGCCGGCCCGGGTGGAGCCGGTGAACGACACCATGTCGATACCGGGATGGCTGGACAGCGCGACACCGACACCCGGCCCGTCGCCGAACACCATGTTGTAGACACCGGCCGGCAGGCCTGCGGCGTCCATGATCTCGGTGAAGATCTGCCCGGAGTACGGGGCGACCTCCGACGGCTTCAGCACCATGGTGCAGCCGGCCGCCAGCGCCGGGAACACCTTGCAGGCGATCTGGTTGATCGGCCAGTTCCACGGCGTGATCAGCCCGCACACCCCGACCGGCTCCTTGACCACCATGGTCTCGCCGCGCTGCTCTTCGAAGCTGTAGTTCTTCAGCACGTCGATGGCGGTCGACAGGTGGCCGAGGCCCATCATCACCTGCGGGCCCGCCGCCAGCGACGGCGGTGCGCCCATCTCCTCGTGCACCGCGTCGGCCAGGTCCTTCACCCGCTTCTGGTACTGGTCGAGGATCGCCTGCAACACGTCGAGGCGGTCCTCCTTGGTGCTCACCGACCACCCGGCGAACGCCTTGCGCGCGGCCGTGACCGCACTGTCCACGTCCGCGCTGGAGCCGAGGGCGATCTTTCCGCCGACCTGTTCGGTGGTCGGGTTGTCGACGTCGAGCGTCCGCAGCTCGACCGGGTCAACCCATTGTCCGTCGATGTAGAACTTCAAGTAATCACGCATTGAGCCATCCTCTCCTATTGAGTCCCTTCGGCGTACCAGGTTCGGAATCGGTCATACTTCGGCATCTCCTCGGAGTTGGCCTGGGGGTCGATGCACACGTGCACCACGCCGACCTTGCCACTGGCGTAGGCGCGGGCGATCGCCGGGCCGATCTCCTCTT
>JAGQTU010000196.1 GCA_020438865.1 Mycobacterium sp. | reverse complement strand
ACCTCGATGCCGGCCCGGGTCGAGCCGGTGAACGACACCATGTCGATACCGGGATGGCTGGACAGCGCGACACCGACGCCGGGTCCGTCGCCGAAGACCATGTTGTAGACGCCGGACGGCAGCCCCGCGGCGTCCATGATCTCGGTGAATATCTGCCCGGAGTACGGGGCGACCTCGGACGGCTTGAGCACCATGGTGCATCCGGCGGCCAGTGCCGGGAACACCTTGCAGGCGATCTGGTTGATCGGCCAGTTCCACGGTGTGATCAGCCCGCACACGCCGACCGGCTCCTTGACCACCATGGTCTCGCCGCGCTGCTCTTCGAAGCTGAAATTCTTCAACACGTCGATGGCGGTCGACAGGTGGCCGAGGCCCATCATCACCTGCGGGCCGGCGGCCAGGGACGGCGGTGCGCCCATCTCCTCGTGCACCGCGTCGGCGAGGTCCTTCGTCCGCTTCTGGTACTGGTCGAGGATCGCCTGCAGCACGTCGAGGCGGTCCTCCTTGGTGCTCACCGACCAACCGGCGAACGCCTTGCGCGCGGCGTTGACCGCCTTGTCCACGTCCGCGCTGGAGCCGAGGGCGATCTTGCCGCCGACCTGTTCGGTGGTCGGGTTGTCCACGGCGAGCGTGCGCAGCTCGACCGGGTCAACCCACTGTCCGTCGATGTAGAACTTCAAGTAATCACGCATGAGAACATCCTGTCACCGCTCGGGTTTTCACTGGGTGCCTTCGGCGTACCAGGTGCGGAATCGGTCATACTTCGGCATCTCCTCCGAGTTGGCCTTGGGGTCGATGCACACGTGCACCACGCCGACCTTGCCGCTGGCGTAGGCGCGGGCGATCGCGGGGCCGATCTCCTCTT
>JAGQTU010000001.1:69039-254932 GCA_020438865.1 Mycobacterium sp. | reverse complement strand
CGCCGGCGCGAGCAGCGGGTTGGGCGGCACCGCCGGCTCGCCGGGCGCCGGCGGCGGCCGGGGCAGCAGCCGCTGCACCTCGGCGGCGGGCAGGGCGTACCAGTCGTGGCCGGGCTCGGGTGCGGGCAGGGTCTCGCCGAACACCCGGCTGCCGGCGTTGAACCCGGCCCACAGGCCGCCGAGCACACCGGCGTTGACCGCCTCCGGTCCGTAGCCGGGCACGCCGGGGATGAGCATCAGGGCACCGATCGCCGAGCTGGACAGCGACAGCTGCACGCCGCGGTTGCTGGCCGCGCGGGCCGCGGGCATGGCGCGCAGGATCCGCCACACCGCGGGCAGGTCGGGCACGATCAGGTCCGCACCCCACGGCGGCACCGAACCCCGGGTGATGCCGATCGTGATGCCGGCCCGGTGGGCGGCCGCCATGTCGGCGGTGGTCACCAGCACCACCGTCGTGCCCTGGGCGCTCAATCGCTCGACGACACCGGCGACGGTGTCGTCCAGCGAGCCGGTCATCGGGAACAGCGTGTCGAAACCCTGTGCCAGCGAACGCAGTCCGTCATCGTCGACCGAGACCACCCGCACCCCGGCGCGGCGGGCCTCGGTGACCACCGCGGTGGCGAACGGGTCGCGCACCGGGCTCACCAGCGCCTCGCCGGTCCTGCCCGCGCCGCGGATGGTCGACAGCTTGTGCCAGCCCGGGCCGAGCCTGCCGTCGTCGAGCGCGAACTGGGCGGCCTGCCAGGCCTTGGTGCGATGCGAGTTGCTCACCCCGCGGACCCGGGTGATGGTCAGCTCGTCGGTGTAGAGCGCGCGCGGATCGATGACGATCACGTCGACGCGGTCCAGCGCGCGCAGCACCCGTGGCCGCACGACCAACACATCGTGCCGGCTGGTCAGTCCGCGGGTCATCGCGCAGCCGAACGCCTCCCGGGTGGCCCGTGCCGGCTTGGGCGCGGTCACCAGCGCGGCCGCGCCGGTGATCGACGGGTTGCGCGACAGCGCGCCGATCAGGGCCGCGGCGCTCAGCCCGATCCAGCCGAACCGGTTGGCGAACTCCTCGCCGGGCCCGGCGGCGAAGATCGCGGTGCCCAGCGCGGGATCGCCGCCCTCGGGCGGGTTCTGGGCCAGCACCTCCTCGTGCCGGGCCCAGGCCAGCCGCGCGTTCCAGGCCTCGACGGTGAGCATGCCGCGGGCGACCGCCTCGGCCGCCGCCGACGTCGGCGACACCGTGAGTGCGGCGGCCAGCGAGTTGGTCAGCGAGAACAGCAGATCGGTGCCCGAGTTGCCGAGCCGGCGGACCAGGTGATGACGGACCATCGGGATGTGGTCGGCCACGGTCGGGACGACGGACACCAGGTCCGGCAGGCCGGGCAGCCGGATCGCCGAGCCGGCCAGCGAGACGCCGAGGGCCAGCGCCGCCGCGCCCGCGCCGACCGCGCGGGCCACCAGGACCGAGTCGTCGCCCGGCAGCGTCAGCGGGCGGTGGCGGTGCACGGGGACGGTCCGCGCCCGGCGCTCGGCCTCGGTGACGACGGCCGTTAGGCTCTCCGCCGGCCCGCCCGGCGCCACCGTGACGACCAGCCGGGCGACCGCGCGGTTGAGCACCGCGTCGGTCACGCCGGGCACCGCCCGCACCGACGCCAGCACCTCCTCGGCGATGGCATCGGCATCCGGTCCGGTCAGCCCGCGGACCTCGATCCAGCGCCGGTTGCCGCGGCGGCTGGTCCGCCGGTGCGCCGGTCCGCCGACGGCCTCGACCGCCATCCCGGCCGCGGTGCGGCCGACGGTGCGGGCGCCCGGGACCGCGCCGAGGGCCCGCTCACCGACCCGCAGGGCCGTGCCGCCGCCGAGCAACGCGGCGGCGGCGGTCAGCCGGATCGGCGCGGTCAGCAACCCCCCGAGACCAGGCAGACCCGGTCTGAATGACATGGGAAACAACCTACCCGGCAAAGGTGACGTCCACTCCGCGAGCAACGTCCCATCGCCAACGTAAAAACTACGTTTCGATGGATCTAAGAACGTAAAAATTACGATAGGATCGCCTAATGACGGAACTCTTGTCGCGCGAAGACGTGGTGACCGGCGCCCACGCGCCGGTGGCCGTCGCACCTGGGAATGTGCATACAGTGCTGGCCCGCAGCATCCTGGCCGACGGCCTCGACCTCGTGCTCGACCTGGACCGCTCGGTCGGCGCCCACCTGGTCGACGCCCGCACCGGCAAGCACTACCTGGACATGTTCACCTTCTTCGCGTCCTCCGCGCTCGGCATGAACCACCCGTCACTGGCCGACGACGAGCGCTTCCGCGCCGAGTTGGCGCAGGCCGCGGTGAACAAACCGTCCAACTCCGACGTCTACACCGTGCCGATGGCCCGTTTCGTCGAGACCTTCGCCCGGGTGCTCGGCGACCCGGCGCTGCCGCACCTGTTCTTCGTCGACGGCGGCGCGCTGGCGGTCGAGAACGCGCTCAAGGTCGCCTTCGACTGGAAGAGCCGGCACAACGAGGCCCGCGGCGTCGACCCGGAACTGGGCACCCGGGTGCTGCACCTGCGCGGGGCGTTCCACGGCCGCAGCGGCTACACGCTGTCGCTGACCAACACCGACCCGAACAAGGTGGCCCGCTTCCCGAAGTTCGACTGGCCCCGCATCGACGCGCCCCATGTCCGTCCCGGCGCGGACATGGACGCGATCGAAGCCGAGTCGCTGCGGCAGGCCCGCGCCGCGTTCGAGGCCCACCCGCACGACATCGCCTGCTTCATCGCCGAACCCATCCAGGGTGAGGGCGGCGACCGGCACTTCCGGCCGCGGTTCTTCGCCGCGATGCGCGAACTGTGCGACGAGTTCGACGCGCTGATGATCGCCGACGAGGTGCAGACCGGCTGCGGCATCACCGGCACCGCGTGGGCCTACCAGCAGCTCGGCTTCGCCCCGGACATCGTGGCGTTCGGCAAGAAGACCCAGGTGTGCGGCGTCATGGCCGGCCGCCGCGTCGACGAGGTCGCCGACAACGTCTTCACCGTCAGCTCGCGGATCAACTCCACCTGGGGCGGCAACCTGGTGGACATGGTCCGCTCGCGGCGCATCCTCGAGGTGGTCGAGGCCGACGGCTTGTTCGCGCACGCCGAGAGGTTGGGGGCGCAGCTGCGGACCATGCTCGACGCGCTGGCCCTCGAGCTGCCCGATCTCGTGCACGACGTGCGCGGCCGCGGCCTGATGTGTGCGTTCAGCCTGCCGACCACCGCCCAGCGGGACGCCCTGCTGACCGCGCTGTGGGAACGCGGCGTGATCATGCTCGGCAGCGGGCCGGACTCGGTCCGGTTCCGCCCGGCGTTGACCGTCACCCGCGCCGAACTGGAGCGCGCGGTGGCCGCGGTGCGGGAGGTATTGCTCGCCGCGGGCTAGCATTTCGTCATATGCGGCCGCTGCTGGTACTCCTCGCCTCGGCTGCGCTGCTGGTGCTGGCCGGGTGTGCGCACACCGTCGCCGGAGTCGCCGTCTGGAACCCGGCCCAGTCGCTGCAGCCGCTGCGTGCCGACGACACCGACCAGATCCTGATCGGCCCTGCCCAACTGCGTGACGTCGCCGGCGTCAAGCTCCAGGTCGACGCCGACCAGGTTCGCCCCATCGCGGGTTCGTCCGCCGTGCCGGCCTGCTCGGCCCTCGACGCCGCCGGCATGGCGGCTTTCCTGGGGGACAGCTGGTCGGGCTTTCACACCCTGCTCTACACCGACGGCGACCAACACGACCACGCGATCGCCGAGGCGGTCGCCATCTATCCCGACGCCCGAACCGCGGCGGCCGCCTTCACCAGCGGAAGCAAGGACGCCAAGGCCTGCGACGGTCAGCGGGCGCTGAGCACCGGCGGTGACGCCGCATGGAAGTTCTCGGTACCGGAGATCAACGCCGACACCGTGCGCTGGACCAAACAGCAGATCGGCATCCCGATCACCTGGGTGTGCCACGGCGAGGCGCGGCTGCGCAACAATGCCGTCGTGCAGGCGATGGCCTGCCAGGGCGACGACGGCGGACAGATCACCGTCACCACGATGACCGACCGGATGTCGGCCAGCGTGTGGGAACTGTCGGGGCGGTGATGAGCGAGGATCTCGAACACGCCCTGGCCGGCGGCGCGCCGCAGCGGGTGGGCTGGTTCCGGTTCCACTTCGCCGACCAGCGCTGGGAGTGGTCGCCCCAGGTCCAGCAGATGCACGGCTACCAGCCCGGCACGGTGGTCCCCACCACCGAACTCGTTCTCTCGCACAAACATCCGGACGACTACGGCCCGGTGGCAGCCACGCTCGCCGAGATCCGCCGCACCTCGGGCGCGTTCAGCACCCGGCACCGCATCGTCGACACCCGCGGCGAGGTGCATTCCGTCGTCGTCATCGGCGACCAGCTCTGCGACGATTCTGGTGCGGTCATCGGCACCCACGGCTTCTATGTCGACGTCACGCCGTCGCTGCGGGAGGAGAAGCAGGAACTGCTCAACGAGGCGGTCGCCGAGATCGCCGAGTCCCGCAGCGCGATCGACCAGGCCAAGGGCATGCTCATGCTGGTCTACCGGATCACCGAGGACACCGCGTTCGAGCTGTTGCGGTGGCGCTCGCAGGAGACCAACGTCAAGCTGCGGGTGCTCGCCGAGCAGATCATCCGGGACTTCCTGGCCCTCGAATACGACGAGGCGCTGCCCGACCGCGGCAACTACGACCGGCTACTGCTGACCGCGCACACCCGGCTGCCCACCTGACCCGACGTGAAAAGCCCAGCCCCGAACGGGACTGGGCTCCTTCACGCGGACGAGTTACTGGTGGGATTCCTGGCGCTTCTCGGCCGCCTTGGCGCCGGCCCGGGCCGACTCCGCTTCGGCTTCCTTCCGCGCCGCGTCGCGCTGGGCCTCGGCCTTGTCCTGCTGGGCCTTGCCCTCCTCGACCAGGTCGTTGCGGCCGGCGACGGTGCCGACGGCCTCCTTGGCCTTGCCCTTGGCGTCCTCCACGACGCCCTTGATGGCTTCGGCGGGACCGCTGTTGTTCTTGTCGTCGTCAGACATGTTTCCCTTTCCGGGTCAGTAGCTGCGGATCAGTGAGATCAGCTTTTCCTTGCTCAGGCCCGAGTAGCCGGAGATACCAAGTTGCTTGGCCCGCTTCTTGAGCTCCGCGACGGTCCAGCCCTCGTAGGCACAGGACCGACTGGGCCGGAAGTGCCGAATGTCGTCGGCCGTAGCGATATTGCTGTTCGGCATCCCTACCTCCTTTGCTGCGGTTGCAACCCCCTCCGCAGCCCTGTACCCAACTCGGCACCGGGATCAAACACGTAATGTCGGGGCAACCGCCGAAACGCGGCGGAAAGCGCTGGTAATGCCAGCACAGGGGGCGATTCCTGGACGAGCTAGCGGATCTCGTCCGGGTCCGGGTCCTCGACGATCAGATGCTGTTCATGCCAGTCTGATTCGTTGCTCTCCAGCGGTGCGCCGCGACGGTCGGGATCTTCGAATACATCGTCGTCGAATACGTCCGGATCGGCGGCGGGCCGCAACTGCTCGGCGGCATCGGCTTCCGGCACCTCGTCGGACATCCAATCGCGCTCGCTCACCTCAGCCAAGATACCCGTTTCGCCGCCGCCGGCGCGGCCCGTCAAAATGTTTAATCGGGCAATAATCGGGGTTACACCGCAGTAGTGCAGGTTGGCGGCAGCCCTTCGATGGTGGGGTGATTGTGCGGATCGCCATGCTTTCCGAGCGAGCCAGCTCCGTCGAGGTGCGCGGAGGCGCCGCCGAGTTGTCCGCGGCGATGGCAGGCCAGGGGCACGAAGTGATCCTCTACACCCGGCGGACCGACCCGGCCAGTCCGGACGAGGCCGTCGTGCCTCAGGGATACACGGTGGTGAATGTGCCTGCCGGGCCCGCCGTGCCGCTGTCCGGGGCGGACCAACTGGACCACCTGGGTGCTTATGCGGAGTATCTGGACCGACGGTGGAGTGCCGGACCACCGGATTTGGCGCACGCCCACTTCTGGATGCCGGGTATCGCCGCCCAACTGGCCGCCCGTGTCCACCGGGTCCCGACCGTGCAGACGTTCCATGGCCTGGGCTGGGGCGAAAGTCCAAGCGCCCGAGCCAAATTGGAGAGAACCCTTGCCCACCATGCCACCTGGGTGGCGGCAACCTCCACCGAGGAAGTGTTCGAACTCGGCCGGCTCGGCCGGCCTCGCACCCGGACCTCGGTGGTGCCCCGGGGCATCGACCTGCAGAAGTTCTCCACCGAGGGCCCGATTGCTGCGCGAACCGAGCGCCCGCGCATTGTAGCTGTCGGTAAGATGTTGCCCGGCAACGGTTTCGATACGGTCATCGAGGCGCTGCCGACAGTCCCAGACGCCGAGTTCGTCATCGTCGGCGGACCGGAGGCCCGGCGGGTCGCCGCCGATCCCGAGGTGGGCAGGTTGCGGAGACTGGCCGCTGAGTTGGGCGTGGCCGACCGCGTGGTCTTCACGGGGGCGGTGTTGCGCGACGACATGCCGGCCATGCTGCGCTCGGCCGATGTCGTGACCTGCACACCGCGCTACGCGGAGTTCGGGATCGTCGCGCTGGAAGCGATGGCGTGTGGTATCCCCGTGGTTGCATCGGCCCTTGGAGGCATGCTCGACACCGTCGTGCACGACGTCACCGGCCGGTTTGTCGTCCCGAACCGGCCCCGCGAGTGTGCTGAAGCCCTCACCGGCATCTTGCGGGATTCGTTCCTGCGGCGCAGCCTCGGCCTCGCCGGGCGGGATCGCGTGTGCGCCCGCTACTCGTGGGACCGGGTCGCGACCGACGCGCTGCGCGGCTACCGCCGACTGGTCCCCGCCGGTGTCGCCTGATCGCCGCCTCGATGAGCAACTCGCGATCGGCGCTTTATTACGGCAAACGCGCCAACTGGCGAACGCGTCCCGGATCGGGGCGCCGATTCTTGCGCTCAACAGGTTTGGGACTCGAAGGTTGGTGGGTACTGAAGGGCCACCATGACGACTCCTTGGCCAATGCCGTGCTCGAATACCGCGTGCGCGCGTGAATAGCGGGACGCTGCGTGGGAGTAGTGTCGGCTCGACGTTGGCGGGAGGTCACATGACGGACGGCGACGGCCGGGCACACCGAAGCGCGGGCGCGGTCGAGGTGAGGGTCGCCGCGCGGCTGGAGAACCTCGCCGTGCTGCGCACCCTGATCGGCGCCGTCGGGACCTTCGAGGACCTCGACTTCGACGCGGTCGCCGACCTGCGGCTCGCCGTCGACGAGGCCTGTACACGGCTGATCCGTTCGGCCGCACCGGACGCCACCCTGGTGGTGGTGGTGGACGGACAGGGCGACGAGGTGGTGGTGCAGGCCTCCACCGAATGCGACACCTACGACGTGGTCACCCCCGGCAGTTTCAGCTGGCATGTGCTGAGTTCGCTGACCGACGATGTGCAGACCTTCCACAACGGTCACGACCCCGGCGCGGACCAGCTCATCTTCGGCATCAGCCTGACCACGAGGCGGGCAGGCTCCGCGAGGTGAGTCCCCGAGCCGCGGGCGGTTCGTCATCCCGGCCGACTTCCGAGTACGCCGATGTCCCGGACATGTTCCGGGAACTGGCCAAGCTGGAACCGGAATCTCCGCAGTTCCAACGGCATCGGGACCGGATCGTCGAGAGATGCCTGCCGTTGGCCGATCACATCGCCCGCCGGTTCGACGGGCGCGGTGAGCCCCGCGACGACCTGGTTCAGGTGGCACGGGTCGGCCTGGTCAACGCGGTGATCCGCTTCGACGTCGAAACCGGTTCGGATTTCGTGTCATTCGCGGTCCCGACCATCATGGGTGAGGTCCGGCGGCACTTCCGCGACAACAGCTGGTCGGTCAAGGTGCCGCGACGCCTGAAGGAACTGCACCTGCGGTTGGGCGCCGCGACCTCCGAGTTGTCGCAGCGGCTCGGCCGCGCCCCCACCGCGACCGAACTCGCCGCCGAACTCGACATGGACCGCGAAGAGGTGGTCGAGGGCCTGATCGCGGGCAGCTCGTACAACACGCTGTCGATCGACAGCGGCGGTGGCGGGAGCGACGAGGACGCGCCGGCGATCGTCGACACACTCGGCGACGTCGATCTGAGTCTGGATCAGATCGAGAACCGGGAAGCCCTGCGGCCGTTGCTCGCCGCGCTGCCGGAGCGCGAGCGCACCGTGCTGCTGTTGCGGTTCTTCGAATCCCTGACCCAGACCCAGATCGCCGAGCGGGTCGGCATCTCGCAGATGCACGTCTCCCGGCTGCTGGCGAAGTCGCTAACTCGGCTCAGGGACGAGCTTCAGTAGCCGGCGCGGCTCGTCGTCGAGTCGCTTGACCGCCGCGGGCACCGAATCCGCCACGGGCAGCGTCCCGTCCGGATCGCACACCCGCAACAGCCGTGCCACCGCGTCACCGATGACCAGCACCCAGCGCGACGTGGTGTCGGCGCAGCGCACGTTGATGGTGTGCAGGGCCGAAAAGCCTGCGGTACCAAAGAATTCCAGCCCGCTCAGATCGAGGACCAGGGGGTCGCCATCCGTGGCGCACTGCGCGACGTGGTCGGCGAAAGCGGTGGCGTTGGAGGCGTCCAGTTCGCCGCCGACGGCGATGATCCCGACGTTGTCGGTGGTCCACTGGGTGGTGAACCGTGCGGTGTGGCACTCGACGGTGCCCGGCGAACGTTCGGGTGAATGATTTGTTCCATATAGAGACATTGTGACTCCGTCAGTCGAAAGTTCCTACTGAGGATCACGTCAAGTTGTGAAGATTGAAGTGCGGGAGCCTGCGCGCCGTGCACGTCTTTGACGCAATTTCCTGGCGGCTGTTAACTCAACCTGTTTTGAACCCTACGCCCATCGGATGATGGCAACAACAAATGCGCTGACTTCTCATAATGCTCAGGTTGAATGACCCCATGTCACAGCCCGCGCCCGCGGCCGCCGGGGTTTTGCTGGCGGCCGGGGCCGGGACCCGATTCGGCATGCCGAAGGTGCTTGCCGAGCGGGGCGCCTGGTTGCGCGCCGCGGTGGCGGCGCTGTCCGGCGGCGGGTGCGACGAGGTGGTGGTGGTGTTGGGCGCGGCGGTGGTCGACGTCCCGGCGCCGGCCCGGGCGGTGATCGCACCGGACTGGCGGCGCGGGCCGGGCGCATCGCTGCGGACCGGGCTGGCCGCTCTCCCGGCGGCGGACTTCGCCGTGGTGCTGACCGTCGACACCCCCGACATCGGGGCCAATGTGGTGGCTCGGGTGCTCGGCGCCGCCCGCCGCGCACCGTCCGGTATCGCCCGCGCCACCTACGACGGCCGCCCGGGGCATCCCGTCGTCATCGCGCGCGGGCACTGGGCTGCGCTCACCGACGACGAGGGGGCGCGGGGATTCCTGGCCGGGCGGGCCGACGTGGCGGCCGTCGACTGCGCCGACCTGGCCACCGGCGCCGATATCGACACCCGCTAGAGCGCCAGGTTCAGCGCCGCGGCTGCGAACCGGCGCACCGACTCCGCGGCCGCCGCCGCGGCATCGTCGTGACCGGCCCGGGCGCGGGTGCTCAGCACGCCGAGTCGCGGGTCGACGCGCACCTCGGCGAGCAACTCGCCGGTGGTGGGCTCGCAGACCGCCCAGCCGTAGCCGGTGTCGTCGGTCCAGCCCGTGGCGCTGCGGGCGACGTAACCGGGATCGTGCTCACCGAGGTCGGCCAGCGCGGGCCGGTCGTCGACGCGGTCGTCGGCGCGCAGCGCGCGCAGATACCAACGGCCGGCGTTGATCTCGACGGGTTGCACGGCTCAGCGGCGCCGGCCGTAGAGCAGCATGCCGACCACCGGCAGCGCCAGCCAGGCCAGCCAGCCGTGCGGCACCAGGATCGTGAACGCCAGTGCCACCAACGGAACCAGGGCCATCACGATGGAGCGCCAGTCCCGCGCCGGGTCGCGGGTGGGGTCGCCCACCACCGGGACACCCGGCTTGTCCGGCAGGTCGGCGAAGACCGGGGCCAGGTCGGCGCGGGTGAGCGCGGCGCTGATCGCGGCACTGCGCTCGGAGAACTCGTCCGGGTTGAGCCGACCCTCGGAGAACTGCCGGCTCAACAGCCGCATCGCGTCCTCGCGTTCGGCGGTGCCGATCCGGATCTGTTCGATTTCCTCGCCCACGGGGTACATCATGCGGCATGCGGATAACTGTGTTCGGAGCCAGCGGTCAGATCGGCAGCCAGGTCTGTGCGCTGGTGCGTTCGGAGGGCCACGAGGTGGTCGAGGCATCGCGCAACACCGGGGTGGACGTGCTCAGCGGTGTCGGCGTCGCCGACTCGCTGCGGGACGCGCTCGTGCTCGTCGACGTCCTCAACTCACCGTCGTTCGACGACGGGCCGGTGCTGGAGTTCTTCTCCACCGCCACCCGCAATCTGATCGACGCCGCCAGGGCCGCGGGCGTCGCCCACTACGTCGCCCTGTCCATCGTGGGCGACACCGGGTTGCCCGACAGCGGGTACATGCGCGCCAAGGTGGCCCAGGAGACGCTGATCGAGGCCTCAGGGCTGCCGTACACGATCCTGCGTGCCACCCAGTTCCAGGAGTTCGCCGACGCCATCGTCGCGAGCATGACCTCCGGTGATGTGGTGCGGGTGCCGGACGGGCGCATCCAGCCGATCGCCGCCGCCGAGGTCGCCGCCCACGTCGCGCGCGCGGCGGTCGGCGCACCGGCCGGTGTGGTGGAGATCGGCGGGCCGGAAAAGATCACGTTCGCCGAACTGGCCGAATTCGTGCTGAGGCGCAACGGTCAGCATCATCAGGTCGTCGTCGATCCCGACGCGACCTACTTCGGCACCCGGGTGGATGACGACAGCCTCGTAACCCACGACGGCGCGGTGCTGGGAGCGGTCCGCCTTACTTGATCTCGGCCAGGACGGTGCCCTGGGTGATCGCGGCGCCGGCCTCGACGGCCAGCCCGGTGATGACCCCGTCCTTGTGGGCGGTCACCGGGTTCTCCATCTTCATCGCCTCGAGCACCACGACCAGATCGCCCGCGGCGACGGTCTGACCCTCCTCCACCGCGACCTTGACCACGGTGCCCTGCATGGGGGCGGTCACGGCGTCACCGGAGGCGGCGGCGCCGGCATGCGCACCGCGCTTGCGGGGCTTGGGTTTCTTGCGCACCACGCCCGGCTCGGCGGGCCCGCCGCCGTTGCCGATCGCCAGATCCCCGGGCAGCGACACCTCGATGCGGCGGCCGCCGACCTCGACGACCACCTTCTGCCGCGGCTGGGCCTCTTCCTCGTCGACCTGGCCGCCGCCGGTGAACGGTTCGATGGTGTTGTCCCACTCGGTCTCGATCCAGCGGGTGTGCACCGTGAAGCCGTCCGCGTCGCCGATGAACGCCGGGTCGCTCACCACGGCGCGGTGGAACGGGATGACGGTGGCCAGGCCCTCGACGTGGAACTCGTCGAGGGCGCGGCGCGCACGCTCGATGGCCTGCGTCCGGTCCGCGCCGGTGACGATCAGCTTGGCCAGCATCGAATCGAACTGCCCGCCGATCACCGAGCCGGTCTCCACACCGGAGTCCAGCCGGACACCGGGGCCGGTCGGCGGCTCGAACCTGTTGACCGGGCCCGGCGCGGGCAGGAAGCCGCGGCCGGCGTCCTCGCCGTTGATGCGGAACTCGATGGAGTGCCCGCGCGGCGTGGGATCCTCGGTGATGTCCAGCTTCTCGCCGTTGGCGATGCGGAACTGCTGGCGGACCAGGTCGATGCCGGAGGTCTCCTCGGTGACCGGGTGCTCCACCTGCAGGCGGGTGTTCACCTCCAGGAACGAGATCAGGCCGTCCTGGCCGACCAGATACTCGACGGTGCCGGCGCCGTAGTAGTGGGCCTCCTTGCAGATCCGCTTGGCCGACTCGTGGATCTCCTTGCGCTGCGCGTCGGTGAGGAACGGCGCAGGCGCCTCCTCGACCAGCTTCTGGAAGCGGCGCTGCAGCGAGCAGTCGCGGGTGCCCGCGACGACGACGTTGCCGTGCTGGTCGGCGATCACCTGGGCCTCGACGTGGCGTGGCTTGTCCAGGTAGCGCTCGACGAAGCACTCGCCGCGCCCGAACGCCGCGACGGCCTCGCGGGTGGCCGACTCGAACAGCTCGGGGATCTCCTCGATGCTGCGCGCCACCTTCATGCCGCGCCCGCCGCCGCCGAAGGCGGCCTTGATGGCGATCGGCACGCCGTACTCCTTGGCGAACGCCACCACCTCGTCGGCGTCCTTGACCGGGTCCGGGGTGCCGGGCACCAGCGGCGCCTTGGCGCGGGCGGCGATGTGGCGGGCGGTGACCTTGTCGCCGAGGTCACGGATGGACTGCGGGCTCGGGCCGATCCAGATCAGCCCGGCGTCGATGACGGCCTGGGCGAAGTCGGCGTTCTCGGAGAGGAAGCCATAACCGGGGTGCACGGCGTTGGCGCCGGACTTGGCCGCGGCGTCCAGCAGCTTGCCGAAGTCCAGATACGACTCCGCTGAGGTCTGCCCGCCCAGGGCGAACGCCTCGTCGGCGAGCCGCACATGGGGGGCTTCGGCGTCCGGTTCGGCGTAGACGGCCACGCTGGCCAGCCCGGCATCCCTGGCCGCGCGGATCACTCGGACCGCGATCTCGCCACGGTTGGCGACGAGGACCTTCGAGATGCGATCGCTGGCGGGAGTGGGCACTGCGCCTCCTGGTTGCACGTGACTCTAAGAACGTCTTAAAGAACAGGTTCGCACGGCAGTCTAGGCGGCGCTCACCCGGCCCGGATGTACCGGTGCCCCTACCAACGAGTAGCTTTCAGCCGCCCGCGCGCAGCCGGCGCTTGATCCGCGTCAGCATCGCCGCCATGCCCCGCAGTCGCAGCGGGCTGATCAGCGCGGCCAGCCCCAGATCTGCGTAGAAATCGTCCGGAACGGCCAGGATGGCGGCGGCGGACTGGCCGTCCAGGCCGGTGGCCAGAATCGAGGCGAAACCGCGGGTGGTCGGGGCCTCCGGGGGCGCGCTGAAGTGCAGCCGGACGTGGTCGGGGTCGGCGGCGTCGACGTGCAGGAACAGCGGCGACTGGCATTCCGGCACCGGTTCCATGGCCGCCTCCTCGAGGTCGGCGGGCAGCGGGGGCAGCTCGTTGGCGAACTCCAGCAGCAGCGCGAGCTTGTCCTGGCCGGTGACGTCGGCGAAGTCGGAGACCACCTCGGCCAGGGCCGCGGGCATCGTCATGGCGTCCCCGGCTGCTCCCCGGCCACGATGGGCACCCGCACCGTGTTGCCCCACTCGGTCCACGAACCGTCGTAGTTGCGGACCCCGGGGATGCCGAGCAGGTAGGTCAGCACGAACCAGGTGTGGCTGGACCGCTCGCCGATGCGGCAGTAGGCGATGATGTCGTCGCCGGGCTTGACGAACGAGTAGACCTCTTCGAGTTCGGCCCGGCTGCGGAACCGGCCGCTGTCATCGGCGGCCTTGGCCCAGGGCACCGACACCGCGGTGGGGATGTGGCCGCCGCGCAGGGCGCCCTCCTCCGGGTAGTCGGGCATATGGGTGCGTTCCCCGGTGTACTCCTGGGGCGAGCGGACGTCGATCAGCGTGCAGCCGCCCAGCGCGGCCAGCACATCGTCCTTGTAGGCCCGGATCGCGGCGTCGTTGCGTTCCACCACCGGGTAGCCGGTGCCGGTCCGCGTCGGCACGTCCAGCGTGGTGTCGCGACCGTCGGAGATCCACAGGTCGCGCCCGCCGTTGAGCAGCCGGACGTCCTGGTGCCCGAACAACGTGAACACCCACAGCGCGTAGGCGGCCCACCAGTTGCTCTTGTCGCCGTAGATGACGACGGTGTCGTCGCGCGAGATGCCCTTGCGGTTCATCAGTTCGGCGAACTGTCTGCCGTCGATGTAGTCACGAACGGTCGGGTCGTTGAGGTCGGTGTGCCAGTCGATCTTCACCGCCCCGGGGATGTGCCCGATGTCATAGAGCAGCACGTCCTCGTCGGACTCGACGATGGCCAGCCCCGGCGTGCCGAGATGCGCCGACAACCAGTCGGCGGTGACCAGGCGTTCCGGGTGGGCGTAGTCCTTCAGTACGGGGCTGGGATCTGCAGGCAGCGTCACCAGACGAGCCTACCGATTCGCGGCCCACAGGTCGCCGATGACCAGCCCGACTTCGTTGAACAACCGGTGCGTCGCCGCCAGCCCGATGCCCACGACGTTCGACGGATCCCCGTCGATGCCGTCGATGAACCAGCCGCCCAACCCGTCGAGGGTGAACGCGCCCGCCACGTTGAGCGGCTCGCCGCTGGCGATGTAGGCGTTCAGGTCGGCGTCGACCGGGTCGGAGAACCGCACCGTGGTGAACTCGGCCGAAGCCGCTGTGCGCAAGGGCTTTCCGTTGGCGACGCGGATGACGCAGTGCCCGGTGTAAAGCTGGCCGGATCGGCCCGCCATCGAATTCCATTGCCGCCGAGCCTGTTCCGGCGTTCCGGGCTTACCGCGCAGCTCCCCATCGACGTAGAGCATCGAATCACAGCCGATCACAACGCAATCCGCGACGACGGCGGGTTCGAGAACCTCGCGCACCGCCTCGGCCTTGGCCTGCGCGAGTGCGCTCACGACATCGGCGGGGGTGTCCGTGCCGAGGCCGGCCATCACCGCGTCCTCGTCGACGCCGGACACCACGACCAGCGGATCGATGCCGGCGTTGCGCAGCACCCGGAGTCGGCCGGTTGAGGCCGATCCGAGCACGACCCTTGTCACTTGCGCATGTGGGTCCGCTCCAGCAGCGTCACCCGCTGCCAGCTGGTGACGGTGTAGCGCAGCTTGTCCACCGGGTGGCCCCACAGGTTGACCTCCTGCGGGCCCGGGGCGTGCCGGCCACCGCTGGCGCCGGCCAGCACGGTCACCAGTGCCGCGATCTCGTCGTCGCCGGGATTGCCCTTCACGATGCGCAGTTCGGGGATCGAGGTGTCCGCCGGCTCGTCGATGGTCAGCTGGCGCGGGTCGCTGACCTCGGTGATGTCCTCGTGTCTCATGTGTCCGTCTCCCTAGAGCGGGATGTTCCCGTGCTTCTTCGGTGGCACCTGGGCGATCTTGCGTTCCAGCAGCCGCAGGGCGGTGGCGATGTAGCCGCGGGTGTGCGACGGCGGGATCACCGCGTCGACGTAGCCGCGCTCGGCGGCGATGTACGGGTTGACCAGGGTGTCCTCGTAGTCCTGCTGCAGCTGCAGCCGTAGCGCGTCGACATCCTCGCCCTTCTGCGCGGCCTCCTTGAGCTGGCTGCGGTAGACGAAGCCCACCGCGCCCGAGGCGCCCATCACCGCGATCTGCGCGGTCGGCCAGGCGACGTTGACGTCGCAACCCATGTCCTTGGACCCCATCACGCAGTACGCGCCGCCATAGGCCTTGCGGGTGATGACGGTGATCTTGGCGACGGTGGCCTCTCCGTAGGCGTAGAGCAGCTTGGCGCCGCGCCGGATGATGCCGTTGTACTCCTGCTCGGTGCCGGGCAGGAAGCCCGGCACGTCGACCAGCATCACGATCGGGATGTTGAAGCAGTCGCAGGTCCGGACGAACCGGGCGGCCTTCTCCGAGGCGTTGATGTCCAGGCAGCCGGCGAACTGGGTGGGCTGGTTGGCGACGATGCCCACCGGGCGGCCGTCGACCCGGCCGAAGCCCACGATGATGTTCTGCGCGTAGCCGGCCTGCACTTCGAGGAACTCGTCGTCGTCGAGGATGCGGGTGATCACCTCGTGCATGTCGTACGGCTGGTTCGGCGAGTCCGGGATCAGCGTGTCCAACTCGAGGTCCTCGTCGGTAAGGTTGTCCTCGATGGCGCCGGGGTGCGGCGGGGCCGGGTAGCGCGGCGGGTCGGCGTAGTTGTTCGGCGGCAGGTAGCTGAGCAGGTCCCGGACGTAGTCGAAGGCGTCCTGTTCGCCGGAGGCGACGTAGTGCGCGGTGCCGGACTTCGCCATGTGGGTGTGCGCGCCGCCCAACTCCTCCATCGTGACGTCCTCACCGGTGACGGTCTTGATGACGTCGGGGCCGGTGATGAACATCTGGCTGGTCTGGTCGACCATGATCACGAAGTCGGTCAGCGCGGGGGAGTACACGTGCCCGCCGGCCGCGGCTCCCATGATCAGCGAGATCTGCGGGATCACCCCGGAGGCCTTGATGTTGTTGTGGAAGATCCGGCTGTAGAGGCCGAGCGAGACCACACCCTCCTGGATGCGGGCGCCGGCGCCGTCGTTGATGCCGATCAGCGGGCGGCCGGTCTTGATGGCCAGCTCCTGGACCTTGACGATCTTCTCGCCGTAGACCTCGCCGAGGCTGCCGCCGAAGACCGTGGCGTCCTGGCTGAAGATGCACACCTCGCGGCCGTCGATGGTGCCGTAACCGGTCACCACCCCGTCGCCGAGCGGCCGGTTGTCCTGCAGCCCGAAGTTGGTGCTGCGGTGCCGGGCCAGGGCGTCGAGCTCGACGAACGAGTCCTCGTCGAGCAGGGCCAGGATGCGCTCCCGGGCGGTCAGCTTGCCCTTGGCGTGGGTCCTCTCGACGGCGGCCTCACCGACCGGATGCAGCGTCTCCTCGGAGCGCTTGCGCAGATCGGCCAGCTTGCCCGCCGTGGTGTGGATGTCGATCGTGTGCTCGGCGGCCGGTTCCGTAACGCTCGTCATGGGTGTCGATGGTATCGGCAACCTTAAGGAGGCGCTAAGGGCACCTTGTTGTCGTGTTGGCGCCTTGCCAACCCGCCCGTCGTGCCGTAGGAGAAGAAGCCATGGGATACCCGGAGAACGTGCTGGCCGAGGATGAGCAGGTCGTGCTGCACCGGCATCCGCATTGGAAGCGGCTGATCGGGCCGGTGCTGGTGCTGCTCATCAGCACCGCCGTCGCGGCCTTCGTCGCCGCGCTGGTCACCAACACCGGCTGGGAGCCGACGGCCAAGAGGGTGCTCTACGGGGTCATCGCGGCGGTCTGGCTGGTGCTGATCGGCTGGCTGACGGTGTGGCCGTTCTTCTCCTGGCTGACAACGCATTTCGTCATCACCGACCGGCGGGTGATGTTCCGGCACGGGCTGCTGACCCGGTCGGGTATCGACATCCCACTGGCGCGCATCAACAGCGTCGAATTCCGGCACGGTCTGCTCGACCGGATGGTGCGCACCGGAACCCTGGTCATCGAGTCGGCGTCGCAGGATCCCCTGGAGTTCCACGACATTCCGCGCGTCGAGCAGGTGCACTCACTGCTGTATCACGAAGTCTTCGACACCCTGGGTTCGGAGGAATCGCCCAGCTGACGAAGGGCGCGCCGCCCGCGGCGGCGCAGCGGGGTGACGTTCTCGCCCAGGTGCGCCTCGTACTCGTCCTCGAGCGACTCGGCCAGCCCGCCGCCGGTCAGCGTGGACTCCAGCGCCCGCTCGGTGCTGCGCGCGGCCTCGTCGGGGAACACCCAGCGGCGGAACGCCCAGAACCGGAATGCCATCTGGAGCAGGTTGCCGATGATGTAGGCGGAGATGAAGTCGGCGATGTTCTCGATGGTCAGCGACACGTGCGGCACCCGCAGTTCCAGCACGTAGCTGGAGAACCAGAGTGGGGCCATGCTCAGCAGCACGCCGACGCCGCTGAACGCGAAGAACAGCAGCGCCTCGTGGTGGCGCTCGCGGCCGCCGCGGTCGCGGAAGCTCCACTCCCGGTTGAGCACGTAGGAGGCGATCACGGCGACGATGCCGGAGATCACCTTGGCGGTGACCGGCTTGGGCTCGAGGATCGTCAGCTTCAGCGTGTAGAAGATCGCCGAGTCGATGACGAACGTCGTGGCGCCGACGATCGCGAACTTGATGAGCTCGTGATGCCGCTCGGCGAAGGGCCGGATCGGTCGGGGCAACCGAGCGATCGTGGCATCAGCGAAAGACACAAGGGGCAAGTCTACGGAAGCGGCCGCAGGTGTGCGTAGTTCCGCAGGTCTGACACCATGATGGCCGTGCCCAACACGCCCGAGGCCCCCGTCGTCGCGATGGTCGGTGGCGGGCAGCTGGCCAGGATGGCCCACCAGGCCGCCATCGCCCTAGGTCAGAGCCTGCGGGTGCTCGCCGCGAGCCCGGACGACCCGGCGGCTCAGGTCAGCCCCGAGGTGGTGATCGGCGAGCACACCGACCTGGACGCGCTGCGCCGCGCCGCGGCCGGCAGCGCCGCACTGACCTTCGACCACGAGCACGTGCCGACCCACATGTTGGAGACCCTGGTGGCCGAGGGCGTGAACGTCGCCCCGCCGCCGGCGGCGCTGGTGCACGCGCAGGACAAGCTGGTGATGCGCCGGCGGCTGGCGGCACTGGGCGCCCCGGTGCCGCGGTTCACGGCCGTGGAGAGCGTCGATGACGTCGACGCGTTCGCGGCCGCCATCGGTGGTCCGGTTGTGGTCAAGACGGTGCGCGGCGGCTACGACGGCCGCGGGGTGGTGCTGACCCGCGACATCGCCCAGGCCCGCGAGGTGGTGGCCGGCTACCTGGCCGACGGGGTGGCGGTGCTGCTCGAGGAGCGGGTCTCGATGCGCCGCGAGCTGTCGGCCCTGGTGGCGCGGTCGCCGTTCGGGCAGGGCGCCGCCTGGCCGGTGGTGGAGACCGTGCAGCGCGACGGCATCTGCGTCACCGTGCTGGCGCCCGCGCCCGGGCTGTCCGGGGAACTGGCCGCCGAGGCCGAGCAGCTGGGGCTGCGGCTGGCCGACGAGCTGGGCGTGGTCGGCGTGCTGGCGGTCGAGCTGTTCGAGACCACCGACGGAGCGCTGCTGGTCAACGAGCTGGCGATGCGTCCGCACAACTCCGGGCACTGGACCATGAACGGCGCGGTCACCAGCCAGTTCGAGCAGCATCTCCGGGCGGTGCTGGACTACCCGCTCGGCGACACCCGGGCGATCGCGCCGGTGACCGTGATGGCCAACGTGCTCGGGGCGCCGGAGACGCCGGCGATGGCGATGGACGAGCGGCTGCACCATCTGTTCGGCCGGATTCCCGACGCGAACGTGCACCTGTACGGCAAGGGCGAGCGGCCCGGGCGCAAGATCGGCCACGTGAACATCCTCGGCGGCGACGGTTCCGACGTCGGGATCGTTCGTGAACGCGCCGAACGGGCGGCACACTGGTTGTCGCACGCAGTGTGGAGCGACGGATGGGACGGGCATGCCTGACAGACCCTTGGTGGGCGTGATCATGGGCAGCGACAGCGACTGGCCGGTGATGTCGGCCGCCGCCGAGGCGCTGGCCGAGTTCGACGTGCCCTTCGAGGTCGGGGTGGTCTCGGCGCACCGCACCCCGGGCCGGATGCTGGACTACGCCCGCGGCGCGGCCGCCCGCGGCATCCGGGCTGTCATCGCGGGGGCCGGCGGGGCGGCGCATCTGCCCGGCATGGTGGCGTCGGCCACCCCGCTGCCGGTGATCGGTGTGCCGGTGCCGTTGGCCACGCTCGACGGCATGGACTCGCTGCTCTCGATCGTCCAGATGCCGGCCGGGGTGCCGGTCGCGACGGTGTCCATCGGCGGTGCGCGCAACGCGGGGTTGCTGGCGGTGCGGATCCTGGCCGCCTCGGACCCGAAATTGCGTGCCCGGATGGAGAGCTTTCAGGAGGACCTCGAGGCGCTGGTACTCGAGAAGGACCGCGCGCTGCGGGAGCAATTACTCGGTGAGTGATCTCGGCGGTAAAGTTACCGGCGAGTAGCAAGGAGGCTGTGATGGCGGGAAATCCGGATTTCGACGTGTTCAAGTTGCCCGAGGAGCATGACGAGTTGCGGGCGGCGATCCGCGCGTTGGCGGAGAAGGAGATCGCTCCCTACGCCGCCGACGTCGACGAGAACGCGCGCTTCCCGCAGGAGGCCCTCGACGCGCTGAACGCGTCGGGCTTCAACGCGGTGCACGTGCCCGAGGAGTACGGCGGTCAGGGCGCGGATTCGGTGGCGGCCTGCATCGTCATCGAGGAGGTGGCCCGCGTCGACGCGTCGGCCTCGCTGATCCCGGCGGTGAACAAGCTCGGCACCATGGGCCTGATCCTGCGCGGCTCCGACGAACTGAAGAAGAAGGTGCTGCCGTCGATCGCCTCGGGCGAGGCGATGGCGTCCTACGCGCTCTCGGAGCGCGAGGCCGGCAGCGACGCGGCCTCGATGCGCACCCGCGCGAAGGCCGACGGTGACGACTGGATCCTCAACGGCTCCAAGTGCTGGATCACCAACGGCGGCAAGTCGGCCTGGTACACGGTGATGGCGGTCAGCGATCCGGACAAGGGCGCCAACGGCATCTCGGCATTCATGGTCCACGAGGACGACGAGGGTTTCACGGTGGGGCCCAAGGAGCGCAAGCTCGGGATCAAAGGCTCGCCGACCACCGAGCTGTACTTCGAGAACTGCCGTATTCCGGGCGACCGGATCATCGGCGAGCCGGGCACCGGGTTCAAGACCGCGCTGGCCACCCTGGACCACACCCGCCCGACCATCGGTGCGCAGGCGGTCGGTATCGCCCAGGGCGCTTTGGACGCCGCGATCGCATACACCAAGGACCGCAAGCAGTTCGGCCGTCCGGTCGCCGACAACCAGGGTGTGCAGTTCATGCTCGCCGACATGGCGATGAAGGTGGAGGCGGCCCGGCTGATGGTGTACTCGGCGGCGGCGCGCGCCGAGCGTGGTGAGGGCAACCTCGGGTTCATCTCGGCGGCCTCGAAGTGCTTCGCCTCCGATGTGGCGATGGAGGTCACCACCGACGCCGTGCAGTTGTTCGGCGGCGCGGGCTACACCATCGACTTCCCGGTGGAGCGGATGATGCGCGACGCCAAGATCACCCAGATCTACGAGGGCACCAACCAGATTCAGCGGGTCGTGATGTCCCGCGCGCTGCTGCGTTAGTTCGCCGGCCTCAGGTGGGTGATGTCGCCCGCCGATACGGTGACCACGTCGGTGTCGGTGTCGATGAGCAGCCGGCCGGATTCGTCGACTTCTGTTGCGGTGCCGATGATTTCCCGATCCCCCGGCAGCAGCGCCCGCACCCGGCTGCCAACGGTCAGGCTGTGCGTGTGGTAGTCGGCCACCAGCGTCGGGTCCGGGCCGGGCGTGCGCTGCCAGCGTTCGATGCGTGCGCTCAGCCGGTCCAGGATCGCGATGGCCAGCGCGTCGCGGTCGAGGGCCTCGGCGCCCAGCATCTGCAGTGAGGTGGCGCGCGGATCCGGGGCCTCCGCGGCGGTGAGCGTGACGTTGAGCCCGAG
The DNA here is from genome assembly GCA_020438865.1 of Mycobacterium sp. Taxonomy (GTDB): domain Bacteria; phylum Actinomycetota; class Actinomycetes; order Mycobacteriales; family Mycobacteriaceae; genus Mycobacterium. The sequence goes on along the minus strand of JAGQTU010000001.1, from coordinate 233,721 downwards.
GCCGACCACGATGACCGGGTCGGGCGCGGCCACCTCGGCCAGGATGCCGGCCAGCTTGCCGGTTCCGACCAGGATGTCGTTGGGCCACTTGACCCCGGCCTCGATGCCCGTCGTGGCGCGGACGGCGTCGACGAGGGCCACCCCGGTCAGCAGCGGCAGCCAGCCCCACGCCTCCGGCGGCACGCCGTCGGCGCCGACGCCGACGGACAGCGCGATCTGTGATCGCGGGGGCGCCGACCAACTGCGGCCGTTACGTCCGCGGCCCGCGCTCTGATATTCGGCGAACAGCGCGGCGCCGGTGATGTCCGCGCCTCCGGCGTGCCGGGCCAGCAGGTCGGCGTTGGTCGAGCCGGTGGCATCCACCACGTCGATGCGCCAGCCGCCGTGCGCGGCGGGCAGGTCAAGCGGTGGGCGTCGCATGAATGGGAAACTTACTGAACACCAGCGTGAGCCGGAGCGGGCCGATGCGGTTGCGGAGTTCGGTGTAGGTGTGGGCGCGCAGTTCGTCCTGCTCCTCGACGGACATCGTGCCGGTGTAGGCCACCCGCAGGTCCACCTCGATGGCCTTGCCCCTGGCGATGGCCAGCGCGTCGACGAGCGTCAGTTCGTGCGCGAGTTCGCCGCCGTGCTCCTCGGAGACCGCCGCGATCGCCGCCCGCACCGCCTCGTCCAGTGCCGGGTCCGCGCGCCGGCCGGACAACCGGCCGAACTCCAGCCGGATCTGCCGGATGGGTTCACCGATCAGCAGGACGCACAGGATGAGCACGATGATGCTGTCGGCGATGTCCTTGATGTTGAAGCGGTCCGACGTGAGGAAGGTGCCCTCCGGAACCACGGCGACCAGGATCAGCGAGGCGCAGATGCCGCCGCTGATGAAGGCTTCCATCTTGGCCGCCGTCGCCTCCACTTTGAGCAGCGCCGAGGCGCCGTTGACGGAACGGTTGTTGCGTTCGTGGTTCCACTTCAGGCCCAAGCAGATCAGCACGCACACCGCGGTGTAGACGGCCGCGAGGCCGAAATCCGGTTCACTGCCGCGCCGGGTGATCAGGTACTCGATCACCTTGGCGAGGTTGGTGACGAGGCCGACGACCACGACGCCGAGGATCATCAGCGATCGGAACAGCGCGTAGAGGTTCTCCAAAGCCAGTCGGCCGTAGGGGCTTTCGACATCGGCCGGGCGGGACGCCGTGACCGCCAACCGTGCGGCGATGAACGCCGCGGCCGCGTTGATCAGCGAGATTACGCCGTCCAACTGGGTGGCGGACACCCGGGTGACGCCGTACACGACGAAGCCGAGCACGGCCAGGCCCAGCATCGTGAACATGTAGGTGTACAGGCTGCGGCGCTCGGCCCGGAGGACCGCGGCCTCCGACGCCACTGGCATGGGCGTCAGCCTACGATGCTCAGCCCCCGGGGCAGATGAGCGGCCCGAGGATGGCCAGGCACTGCTCGCGGGTGCTGATGATGGCCGGCGGCGGGGGTGGCGGCGGCGGGGGCGGGGTCTCACCCTCGAAGATGTTCTGCGCGACGTTGCCCTGGCCGAAGTACACATACCAGTAGGTGTGGCAGACGTTGTTGTCCCAGATCACCGGGTTCGTGACGCGGTTGCCGGTCTGCACCGGCGGGTCACCCGGGCACCAGCGACAGGGGCCTTCCGGGTGGTCGGTGGGGCAGCCGGGCCAGCTAAGTGGCACGGGAGCGATCGGCCGCGCCTCGGCGGTCCCCGTCGAGTCCAGGCCGACGGTCGTGAGCGCCGCCGCGGCCGACAGCACCGTCCCGGCGAAACGCAGTGTGTTCTTCATCGCTCTCACCCAACCGTCGCGGCGTGACTACCGATCCCAAGAAAGTACTGCCGGGTTGGGGCTGTCAGCCCATATCGACCCAAATGGTCAAGCCGGTGAGGCCGGCCGCGAGCAGTGCAAGCAGGATCACGTCGAGCGCCGGCACTCGAGTCGTGGGCTCCGTTGCGGCCATCCGCCTCTCGCGGGCGATCAGGAAGAGCGGAAACGTCACGCTGATGGCGAGGAAGAATCCGCCGGCTATGTACAGCCAGACCAGCCGCACACCGTACTTGCGGGCTTCGATCACCATGAGGATCGCGACGGACAAACCCAACATCAGGACGTCCGCGGTGATGTTCCGCGACGAGGCGTTGACCCGTGCGTCGTGCCAGAAGTTGTCGAAGAAGGCGATGACCCCGTCGTGGGTGTAGGCGATGGTCTGGGTCCACGTCGCGATCAACGCGACTACGGCGATCACGGCGTAGACGCCGCACAGCAGTTTGCGGGATGTGGTCATCACGAGAAGCTAGGTCGATTTCGCCGAGTTTTCGCGGTTATGACTACGCTCGGCCAATATCCACCGATGCCGGTCGCTGGCCCGGCTGCGCCGGCGGGTGGGCATCATCACGCCGCGGTGGGGCGAGAGCGGTTGGCGGCGAGCCACGTTCAACGTTGCGGTCGGTACGCAGAGCGCGGGAACGAGCAGCGCGCTCCCCGGCACCGTGCGATAGGTGTGTCCGGACGGCGAGGTCCACAGCACCGTGCCGTCGGGATACTGCTCGTCGTTCCAACCACTGGGGCCGCACCAGAAAGTCTTGAGCAAGTGATGTTTTCGGCATAGCGATTTGAGGTTCGAGGCATGCGTGGGACCGCCGAGGTCGTAGGGAATCGTGTGGTCGACATCGCAGATGTCGGCGGGTGCGTCACAACCCGGGAAGCGGCAGGTGAGGTCGCGGCACCGCACGAAGTCGGCCAGCTTGCTCGACGGCCGATAGTGCGACTCGGGCGGCGAGTCGCCGGGATGAATCACCGGTCGCAGTTCCGCGATGCCGCGGGCGGCCAGATCGGCCAGCTCGCTCCCCGAGATCGCCGCCCCGCCGAGCACCAGACCCGAAGCGCGCTCGGGGCCCGGCGCGGCCGCGGGCTGCGCGGTGCCCGCCTCGCACAGGACCTCGACCAAACGTTCGCGACTGGTGATTACCTCGGTGGTGTCGTCCTCTGGCCGGGTGCCGTGCACCACGCTGGCATCGGCATCCTCGAGCGTCGCCGCCTCGGCCACCACATGCACGACAACCGAAGGCTGGGAATCGCTGTCCGCGGCGGGGCATTCGGTGGATCCGCAGGCGCACGCCAGTACCGTTCGTCCGGCCGCCAGCGCGCCGAGCGCGTCGGCGCGCCGCTGATCGATATCGCGCGGATCGTCGGCGCAGACGGATCTGGACATCGAGGTCAATCGCCGATCCAGCAGCGCGGCATCGGCGGTGAGCAGCGTGCCGGTGAGGTAGGCCACCTTCGAGCCGTGCTTGATGTCGACGCAGCGGGAGCGGACCGCCGATTCGGTACGCCGGCGCGCCTCCGGGTCGTGACGCTCGACGATGCGGTCTATCGCGGTCTGGGTCTTGTAGATCGACAACCCACCCCAGGCCCGGATGGTGTCGGCCACTTCGGCGTCGATCGCGGCCATGACCGCAGGCTCCACCGCGAGCAGCGTCCGGGTGACGATCATCTGAACGGTCCGGAAGTCGACCTCGCCCGCGGCGAACACGGCGGCGACCCTGGGCAGCCGCTGGTGTAGGCAGACCGCGTTGTGCAGCAGTGACTCGGCGGCGCCCGCGGTGATCGATTGGGAGGCCGCGATCTCGGCGGCGACCGCCGCCCAGGGGTCGATGCGCCACAACTCGCGGCCCTCGGCGTCCTGGACCGGTACTTCCCGCCGGCGGTACAGCTCGGCGATCGCCGCGAGCCGGCGCGCGCAGGCGATGTTCTCCGAGCGCGCCGAGGCGCCGATGGCATCCACCACGGCCTCGGTACTCGATTCATCGAACATGCGTTCGATATTGCCATTTGCGACGGCCATACTCGAGACGTCGGCACAACCTGTGGATGGAACTGAATCTGTGGATAGGCTGCGCACCGTGATGCGCCGCCGCCGGTTCCTGCAGGCCGCCGGGCTGTCGACCGCCGCGCTGCTGGCAGCCTGCAATCGCCCACCAACCACCGAGCGGCGGCAGGTGATCGTCATCGGCGCCGGGATCGCCGGTCTGGCAGCCGCCCGCACCCTGGCTGATCGGGGTCACGATGCGGTGCTGCTGGAAGCCCGGGACCGGATCGGCGGCCGCATCTGGACCAGCCGATGGTCGGATGCCGCGATCGACCTCGGAGCGTCCTGGATCCACGGCGTCGACGGCAACCCGATCGCCGAGTTGGCCCGTGCCGTCGGGGTCCGGACGGTCGCCACGACGTACGAGAACAGCTCCGACTACGGCACCGACGGCCGGCCGCTCGACCGCGCCGCCACCGCGGCGCTGAAACGCTGGCAGCACGTCGTCGCCACCGCAGTCAGCGACGCCCAGGACGAAGCCGAGGACGACGACCCCGACACCTCGCTGCGGTCGGTGGCCGAACGCGCGGTGAACTGGGCCGCCCTGCCGCCGCCGGACCGGGCGCTGGTCGCATCGGTGCTGAATGAGTACGAGCAGGAATACGCCGGCAGCGCAACGGAATTGTCGAGCCGCTACTTCGACGACGACAACGAGCTCGAGGGCGGCGACGTGCTCTTCCCCGCCGGCTACGGCGCGATCACCGACCACCTCGCCAAGGGTCTCACCATCCGCACCGGCCGGGTCGTCGACCGCATCGACTGGACCGGCAGCGGCGTCACCGTCAGCGCGGGCACTGACACCTACACCGGCGAACACGTCGTGGTCACCCTGCCGCTCGGGGTACTACAAAGCGGCGCAGTGCAATTCGGCCGGGACCTCCCCGCCGACACCACCACTGCGATCGCCAAACTCGGGATGGGCCTGCTGGACAAGTGCTTCCTGCGGTTCCCCAGTCGGTTCTGGCCCGACACCGATTGGCTGACGTATGTCCCGCCCGCCGAGAATGCCGGGCAGTGGGCGCAGTGGGTCAACTACGCCCGCGCGGCCGGTCAGCCGATCCTGTTGGGCTTCAACGCCGCCGACTTCGGCCGCACGGTCGAAACCTGGTCCGACGGCGCCATCATCGACAGTGCGATGGGCACCCTGCGCACCATTTTCGGCGCGGATATCCCGGCTCCCGTCGACTACCGGATAACCCGATGGTCGGCCGACCCGTACGCGCGGGGCTCCTACTCGTTCAACAAGGTCGGATCCACCCCAGAGATGCGCGACCACCTCGCGGCCACCGTCGACGGCCGGGTGCACTTCGCCGGCGAGGCCACCGACCGGAACTCCTTCGCCACCGTCCACGGCGCCTACAACTCGGGGCTGCGCGCCGCCGACGAGATCAGCGGCTGAGGTCGCGCGTCACCTTCTCGGTGACCCGGCGCCGATCCAGCAGGGCCGCATCGGGATTGGCGACCTGAACCAGCGACGCGCCGGCCGCGAACACGGCCAGCAGGTTGTCGACGACCTCGGCCGGCGTGGCCCACCCCAGGACCGACAGCACCCGGTCCCCGGACGTGATGCCCTGTGCGGCGGCCGAGTCGACGGCGGCCGAGAACACCTCGTCGGCCGAACGGCCCGCCAGCGCCGGGCCCGGCCCGCGCTCGGGAACCACCTGATCGCCGTGCACCCGAACGGCGGTCGCGTAGTCCGTCACGCCGAGCGGCAGATCCGGTGCGGGCTTGCCGAACGGGTCCAGCGACAGCACCGCCACCTCGCCGCCGGCCACCGCCTCGTCCGCCTCGTCGAGACGCGGCGCTGTACATAGGGCGACATCGGCGCCACCGGAAAGCACCACCTCGGCTCCGATCCACCACACCCCGAACAGCACGGCCGCGCTCTGCCAATGCGCGGGCAGCAGGACCGCGACGGAACTGCCCGGACCGCAACCCAATTCGTCGCGCAACAGATTGGCGGTCTTGGCCGCCCAGTTCGCCAACGTTACTGTTGACAGTTCGATTCGCTCGCCGGTGGCGTCGTCGTAGTAGGTGATCCGCGGCCCCATCGGATCGGCGCGCAGCAACGGATCCAGAATCGCGTCGGTCAGATTCATCAGTTGACGCACTTGGGGTCGTCGGACCCCGCGGTGATGACCGGCGACGGCGGCGGCGGAGTCGAATCCCCGGCCTGTCCGGCGGCCTGGTCCACCGTGGCCGCCGTCGGCAGGCTGCCCTCGAGGCCGGACCCGGGGCCGGTGTAGTCGCCGGCCAGCACCACCCGGACGTGGCCCTGGGGGATCGAGTCGTCCTCGACCACCGGCAGTCCGCCGAGGTCCTTGGCCACCGCCTGCGCGCCGAGGTCGTCGGCGCCGGGCGCCTGCACCTGGCTCTTGGTGACATGCTCTTTGTCGTTGTTGCCGACGGTCCCGGCCGCGAATCCCTTGGCGCTCAACACATCCGACACAGCAGAAGCGAGGCCGTTGATGTTGGTGTCGTTGACGACGTCGGCCGTCGTCTTGTCCGGTGAGTAGGCGATCTGCTCGGTCTTGCCCTCGGCCTGGTCGTGCAGCAGGCCATCCACCCATTCGTGCACATCGGTCGGATTCACCCGCACCACCGACTGCATGCCGTCGTCGCTCCAGCCGGCCTCGTCGACCACCGGGATGGTGGCGAACGCGACGTTGCCGCCGGCGAGATGCTCGAGCTGCTTGATGAAATCCATGATGTCCCAGCCCGACGAGAGCACCACCGAACGCTGGATGGCGTCCTCGAGCTTGCTCATGGTGGCCGGGCTGGTCAGCGTCCTGCCCGAAATCACCTGGTGCGCAAGCTGAGCCATCACCACCTGCTGACGCACCACCCGGTCGAGGTCGCCGCGCGGCAGGTCGTGGCGCTGGCGGACGAAGCTCAGCGCCTGCGGGCCGTCCAGCTTCTGCCAGCCGGCCGGAAAGTCGGCCCCGGAAAGCGGTTCGTAGACGGCCTCTTTCAGGCATACGTTCACGCCGCCGAGGGCATCGGTGATCAGGGCGAAGCCAAGCAGGCCGATCTCCGCGTAGTGGTCGACCGTGACGCCGGTGAGGTCGGCGACGGTCTTGATCAGCGCCTCGCGGCCGGCCTCGGTGGCCTTGGGCTCGGCCTCGGTGGGGTCCATGCCCTGGTTCTCGACGAGTTCCTTCATCTTGTCGAGCTTCACCTGGCCGTAGACACCGTTGATCTTCGTCTTGCCGAGCCCGGGCGCCTCGACGTAGGAGTCGCGCGGAATCGAGATAGCGGTCGCCGAGCGCCCGTTGTTGGGGATGCGTACCAGGATGATCGTGTCGGTGTTGGTCGAGACGTCGTCGCCGGCGTGCAGCGCGGCCAGTTCCTCCGCCGACAGCGGGTTGCCGTGCGCGTCCGTGCGGCTGTCCATGCCGACCAGCAGGATGTCGATCGCGCCGTCCTGACCGCCGCCGCCGAGGGCGGCGGAACTGAAGTGGAAGATCCCGCCTTCGAAGCCCCGGATCTTGCCCCAGGCCACCCCGGTGCCCAGCATCACCACCACGGCGAACAGCGCCATCACGGTCCGGCCCACCCGCCGCGGACCGGTCACAGGCGTCACTTCGGTCTCGGCTGGCATCAGCCCAGGCTACTTGCGAGGTGGGCGCATACCCGGTAGCCGAAACCGGCGTGCCAGACTCGTCGTCATGGCTGAGCGGATCGTGATCACCGGCGCCGGCGGTCAGGTGGGCGGCTTTCTCGCAGGTGAGGCCGCCCGTCGGGGCTGGGAAGTGCGCGCGTTGACCCACCGACAGTGGGATATCACCGACCCGGCGGCCGCCGAGCGGTTCATCGCGGCGGACGACCTGGTGGTGAACTGCGCGGCGTTCACCAACGTCGACGCCGCCGAGGCCGAACCGGACGCCGCCTACGCCATCAACGCCACCGGCCCGGAGAACATCGCCCACGCCTGTGCGCGCGCCGGGGCGAGGCTGGTGCACGTGTCCACCGACTACGTCTTCGGCGGCGAGCAGCACCGCCGCTACGAGGTCGGCGACGCGACCAATCCGCTGGGTGTCTACGGCAAGAGCAAGCTGGCCGGTGAACTGGCCGTGCTGGCCGCGATGCCGGACGCCAAGGTCGTGCGCACCTCCTGGGTGTACACCGGTGGTGGCGGCAACGACTTCGTGGCCGTGATGCGCCGGCTGGCCGCCACCGACCGAGAGATCGACGTGGTCGACGACCAGACCGGCTCGCCCACCTACGCGAAGGACCTGGTGAACGCGCTGTTCGAGGCCGGTGAGGAGCGCATCCGCGAACCGATCCTGCACGCCGTGAACGACGGCGCGGTCAGCCGCTGGGAACTGGCCCGGGCGACGTTCGCCGAACTCGGCGAAGATCCCGAACGGGTGCGCGCGGTGAGCACCGACGCGTTTCCGCGCCCGGCGCGGCGCCCGGTGTACTCCGCGATGTCGATGGAACTGTCGGTCCGGGCCGGCCTGACCCCGTTGCGCCCGTGGCGGGACGCCCTGGCCGCGGCGCTCGCCGTCCCTGTCGAAGACACACCGCGTTGAGCGACGAGCGTCCCCTGCCCGTGGTCACGGTGACCTACTCGCCGGGCTCACACCTGGACCGCTTCCTGTCCTCGCTGACCGTGGCGACCGACCGGCCGGTGACGGTGGTCATCGCCGACAACGGCTCCACCGACGGCACCCCGGAGGAGGCGCTGGAGCGCTACCCCTACGCGGAGTTGCTGCGCACCGGCGGAAACCTGGGCTACGGCACCGCCGTCAACCGCGCCGTCGCCAAGCTGGCGAGCGAGGACGAGTACCTGATCGTCGCCAACCCGGACGTGGTGTGGGCACCGGGCAGCATCGACGAACTGCTGGCCGCCGCCGAACGCTGGCCGCGCGCGGCGACGCTCGGCCCGTTGATCCGCGACCCGGACGGCTCCATCTATCCGTCGGCGCGGCACCTGCCCAGCCTGATCCGCGGCGGCATGCACGCCGTGGTGGGTTTCGCCTGGAAGGGCAACCCGTGGACGAAGACCTACCGCCAGGAACGGCTGGAGCCCAGCGAGCGGCCGGTGGGCTGGCTGTCGGGTTCCTGCCTGCTGGTGCGCCGGGAGGCGTTCGATCAGATCGGCGGGTTCGACGAGCGCTACTTCATGTATATGGAGGACGTCGACCTGGGCGACCGGTTCGGCCGGGCCGGCTGGCTCAACGTCTACGTGCCGTCGGCGGAGATCCTGCACGACAAGGGCCACTCGACCGGCCGGGATCCCGCCAGAAACCTGCGGGCCCATCACGACAGCACCTACATTTACCTGACCAGCAGGCATATCGGCTGGTGGCGCGCGCCGCTGCGGTGGACGATGCGGGGCGCCCTGAAGGTCCGGGCGCGGGCGGCGGTGCGCAAGTCCCGGCGGGAACTGGCGAGAGGTGGGGCCCGATGAGCGGAACCGATCCCTCGAGGGTTGACGCCGTCGTGCTCGTCGGCGGCAAGGGCACCCGGCTGCGTCCGCTGACCCTCTCCGCGCCCAAGCCGATGCTGCCCACCGCCGGGCTCCCGTTCCTGACCCACCTGCTCTCCCGGATCGCCGCGGCCGGTGTCGAGCACGTCATCCTGTCCACCTCCTATCAGGCGGCGACGTTCGAGGCCGAGTTCGGTGACGGGTCGAAGCTCGGCCTGCAGATCGAGTACGTCACCGAGACCGACCCGCTGGGCACCGGCGGCGGGATCGCCAACGTCGCGCCACGACTGCGCAACGACACCGTGATGGTGTTCAACGGCGACGTGCTGTCCGGCGCCGACCTGACCCAGATGCTGGCCGCCCACCACGACACCGGGGCCGAGCTGACCCTGCATCTGGTCCGGGTCAGCGATCCGAGGGCATTCGGCTGCGTCCCCACCGACGACACCGGCAGGGTGCTGGCGTTCCTGGAGAAGACCGAGGACCCGCCCACCGACCAGATCAACGCCGGCACCTACATCTTCAACCGGTCGATCATCGACCGGATCCCGCGCGGCCGCGCGGTGTCGGTGGAACGCGAGGTTTTCCCTGCCCTGCTCAGCGACGGCGTCAAGGTCTGCGGCTTCGTCGACTCCAGCTACTGGCGCGACATGGGCACCCCCGAGGACTTCGTCCGCGGCTCGTCCGATCTGGTGCGCGGCCTGGCGCCGTCACCCGCGCTCGGGGGGCAGCGCGGCGAGAGCCTGGTGCACGACGGGGCATCGGTGGCCCCGGGTGCGGTGCTGATCGGTGGCACCGTGGTGGGCCGCGGCGCCGAGATCGGTCCCGGTGTCCGGCTGGACGGCGCAGTGATCTTCGACGGCGCCCGCATCGACGCCGGGTCGGTGGTGGAGCGCTCCATCATCGGGTTCGGCGCGCACATCGGGCCGCGCGCGCTGATCCGCGACGGGGTGATCGGCGACGGCGCCAACATCGGTGCCCGCTGCGAGTTGTTGCGCGGCGCCCGGGTCTGGCCCGGGGTGGCCATCCCGGACTGCGGGATCCGCTACTCCTCCGACATCTGAGTACGCGCCCGCGCGATCGCCACCAGGTGCGCCAGCGCGGCGTCGGTGCCGCCGGGCAGCTCCTGCACCGGCCACCATTGCAGGTCCAGCGATTCGTCGCTGATCGCGATGTCGGCGTCGGCCGGCGCCCGGGCGATGAACTGCAGATCGAGATGCCGGGTCGGCACCCCGAGCGAGCAGGTCACCGGATGCACGTGGATGGCACCGAGGTCCGGGTCGATGCGCAGGCCCGCGACGCCGGACTCCTCGGTGGCCTCGCGCAGCGCGGCCGCCACGATGCCGGTGTCGGCGTCCTCGCAGTGCCCGCCGAGCTGCACCCAGCGGCCCAGCCGCGGATGCAGGGTCAGCAGGACCTGATCGCCGGCGTCGGCGACGACCAGCGCCGACGCGGTGATGTGCCCGGGCACGCAGCTGCGCCGGCAGCTGTCCTCCCGGCCGAGCAGGAACGCCAGCACGGAATGCCGCAGCGCGTCCTGGGCGGCGTCCGGGGCCGACCAGTCGGTCAGCAGGGCGATCGCCGACTCGCGCACCGGGTCGGTCATCGGCGCACCAGCAGATCGCCCGCCGGCGCCGGGTCGCGCGGCTGCGGCGGGTCGGCCGGATAGCCGATCGCGACCGCGCCCAGCGGCTCCCAGTCGGCGGGCAGCTCCAGGGCGTCGCGGACCAGGTCGGCGGTGAAGATGGTCGAGCCGATCCAGCAGCTGCCGACCCCGCGCACGGCCAGCGCGACCAGCAGCGCCTGCACCGCCGCGCCGACGGCAACGGTGAACATGGTGTGCTCGGCCGCGGTCCGGGCGGCGTCCGGATAGCTGTGCGCACCCTCGGGCACCAGGAACGGGATGACCACCTCGGGCGCGTCGTAGAGGATCTGTCCCCGGGCCACCCGCCGCTCGACCGCGTCGGCGGGCCGGCCGTCGGCGGTCAGGTCGGCGCGCCAGGCGGCGCGCATCCGGTCCAGCAGCGCCACCCGGCGGCCGCGGTCGGCCAGCCAGACGAACCGCACCGGCCGGGTGTGGTGCGGGGCGGGCGCCGTCAACGCCTCGGCCACCGCCGCCTCGATCAACTCCGCCGCGACGGGTTCGGCCGCGAACCGCCGCACCGACCGGCGCAACAGCTGCGCCTGGCGGCGGCCGAGTTCGATCGACTCCGCGGTGCCCAGCCAGAACAGGTCGTCCTCCCCGCCGCGCAGCAGGCGCGCCGCGGTGGAGCCGTCGTCGGGCAGTGCCAGCCCGCGCACCACGGCGACCGGAACCGCGGTCAGCTTGCCCTTGACCAGATCGGCGGCCGCGGCGATCTCGTCGGCGACCGCGACCTCGGTGACCACCAACTCGTTGCCGTGGCCGTCCACCGCGCCGGCGTAGCCGTACAGCACCGGCAGGCCCGCCGAGCCGATGGCGGCGTCGGTCTGCCCGTTGCGCCAGGCCCGGCCCATGGTGTCGGTGATCACCACCGCGACCTCGACACCGGGATCGGCCCGCAGCGAATTTCGCAGCGCGGCGGCGCTGCCATCGGGATCGACTGGCAGCAGGGCCAATTCGGCTGAGCCGACGTTGGACCCGTCCACCCCGGCGGCGGCCTGGACGAGGCCGAGCCGGTTCTCGGTGATCAGGGTGCGCCCCTTGCGCGCCAGAACACGGATGGCCTCGTCGTCGATGAGGCTGCGCCGCAACGCATCCCGTTCCCCGGGATCTGCCGGCGCCGGCACGATGCGGCCCTCGCATTTGGACACCACCTTGCTGGTGACCACCAGCACGTCGCCGTCGCGCAGCCAGGGCGCGGCGCCGGCGATGGCCGCTGCCAGGTCGTCACCGGGCCGGAACTCGGGCAGCCCTGGGACGGGCAGGATTTCGACCGGCGCCGCCGCGCCGTGTTCCTGGCTCACCGGGCGACGCCGGCGAGATCGAGTCCGGTGCGTACCATCTCGGCGGTGACCGCCGGGTCGGTCATCAGCAGCGGGATCGACGTGACAGTCACCCCGGGCACTTCGGCGTGGTCACCCTCGTGCACCAGCCAGTAGTCCAGGATGCCGGTCGCCGACCTGGCGCCGTAGTGCCGCGCGACCGCCTGCGAGGTGGTCTCGACGCCGATGACGGACAGGCACTCGTCGGCCATGCCGCGCAGGGGTTTTCCGCCGATGATGGGGGAGTAGGCGATGACGGGCGCGCCGGTGGTACGCAGCGCGCTGCGAATGCCCGGGATCGCCAGGATCGCGCCGATGCTGACGACGGGGTTCGACGGCGCGATCATCACCACGTCGGCCTCGGTGATCGCGTCGACGACTCCCGGCCCCGCCGTGGCCTTTTCGGAGCCGATGAACGCGAAACTGTGCGTCTGGACCTGGGCGCGATACCGCACCCACCACTCCTGGAAGTGAATCGCCTTGCGGTCCCCGGTTTCCGGATCGGTGATCACCACATGGGTCTCGCAGCGGTCGTCACTGGCCGGCAACAATCGCGCGCCGGGGGACCAGCGGTGGCACAACGCCTCCGTCACCTCGGAGAGTGGGTAGCCGGCCCGCAGCATCTGGCTGCGCACCAGGTGGGTAGCCAGGTCGCGGTCGCCGAGGCCGAACCAGTCGGGTTGCACGCCGTAGGCGGCCAATTCCTCCTTGGCATGCCAGGTCTCGTCGCGGTGTCCCCAGCCACGCTCGGGGTCGATCCCACCGCCCAGGGTGTACATGCAGGTGTCCAGGTCGGGGCATATTCGCACGCCGTGCATCCAGGCGTCGTCCCCGATGTTGACCACCGCGGTGAGCTCGTGATCAAGATCGCCTGCGGCTCCGGAGAACTGGCCCAGACCGAGCAGTCGCTGGACTCCGAGCAGGAACCTGGCGCCCCCCACGCCCCCCACCAGAACAGTGATCTTCACACCGACCGACACTAGGCGGTCGGGTGATTCGGGACGCACGCGGTCACGCGGAAGTCACTGTGATGAAACGCCGGAGTGTCGACACGCCGGATTCCGCCGAGAAAATGGTATTTATTTCCGTTGAATCGCTTGACCGGACCTCACAACCCGTGTCTAATCACATCAGTGTCATTTCCTGCTCTACCTGCCGGTTTCGGTGTCGCAGACGGGGATTCGACCAAATGTTCGAATGATGCGGGGATCGACTAGACCAGGTGAGGAGGCGGAGATGTCCTACGAGCACCTAATCGGAGCCATGGGGGCGCCGCACACCATTACCGGCCCGTCGAATTCGGGGACGACGGCACGCGCTCACCTGAGTTTGGTGCCGGAGCCAGTTTTCGATGTAGTTCCGGAATCCGGCGACGAAGACCAATGGCAGGAACGCGCCCTGTGCGCGCAGACCGATCCGGAGGCGTTCTTCCCCGAAAAGGGTGGATCGACTCGGGAAGCCAAGCGGATCTGCCTTGGCTGCGAGGTGAAGGACGCCTGCCTCGACTACGCCCTGGCCCACGATGAGCGGTTCGGCATCTGGGGCGGGCTGTCCGAGCGCGAGCGCCGTCGCCTCAAGCGCGGCATCATCTAGCGCTGCGCTAATCGGCGCCCAGGCTCGGGTCGATCACCGACGGCTCGACGCCCAGATAGGTGGCGACCTGTGCCACCAGGATCTCGTGCAGCAGGTCGGTCAGGTCGAGCGAATCCTTTGCGCGCCGCTCGATCGGCTTGCGGAACAACACAATTCGAGCCCGCGTGGTGTTACCGCGGACGTCCACACCGGCCGGGATGAGCCGGGCCAGCGCGATGGGACCATCGGCCACCACCTCCGGCGGCCACTGCACACTGTCCGGATCCTTCGGTGCGATCCGCGGTATCTCGTCGACCGCGACGTCCAGCCCCACCAGGCGCTGCTGCCATCGGCGCTCGATCGGTTCGTAGGCCTCCAGCACCGCCATGTCGAAGCGCTCCGCGCGGCTGCGCCAGCCGGGAACGGTGGGCGGAAGCAGGGGGCCGCGCATCTCACGTCCGCGTCGTGACCCCGACGCACCGCCGGATCGACCGCCGTGCCGGGAGCTGCGGGAATCGCCCACGGCACCGATCGTAACGGTTGGACATCGGCGGGTCGGCGGCTGCGCGTGTCCGGCGGGCTGGTGTGTTTGAAGCGCGATAGCCTCACGGACGTGAATGTTCCCCGTCGCTGCTGCAGGCCCGGGTGCCCCCATTACGCGGTGGCGACGCTGACGTTCGTCTACTCCGATTCGACGGCCGTCGTCGGCCCCCTGGCCACCGTGCGCGAGCCGCACTCCTGGGATCTGTGCGTGGGCCACGCGGGCCGCATCACCGCGCCGCGCGGCTGGGAGCTGATGCGGCACGCCGGACCGCTGCCCACCACCCCCGACGACGACGACCTCATCGCGCTGGCCGACGCCGTGCGGGAGGGCCGCGAGGTGTTGCCGGGCGCGCCGGTCGCCGGGTTCTCCGAGCCGGGCGGGGCGGCCCACGCGCACACCGTGCTGCCCTCGGCCGCGCACCGGCCCACCACGGCCGGACGCCGGCGCGGGCATCTGCGGGTGCTGCCGGACCCCACCGACTGAGCGTCGGAAACGGCTAGGCTGGCGGCCAAGAGTCCTCTCGGTCAGGAGATCCGTCATGTCCAGGTCCGCCACGGCGGTGCGTCAGGTGATCAAGGCCTATGACGTGCGCGGACTGGTCGGCGAGGAGATCGACGAGGGCTTCGTCGCCGATGTCGGCGCCGCCTTCGCCCGGCTGGTTCGCGGCGCGGATCGGGTGGTGATCGGCTACGACATGCGGGAGAGTTCGCCCGCGCTGGCCGACGCCTTCGCCGTCGGTGTCACCGCGCAGGGCCTCGACGTGGTGCGCATCGGTCTGGCCTCCACCGACCAGCTGTACTTCGCCTCGGGCCTGCTGGACTGCCCGGGCGCCATGTTCACCGCCAGCCACAATCCCGCCGCCTACAACGGCATCAAGCTGTGCCGCGCCGGCGCCAAGCCGGTCGGCGAGGACACCGGACTGGCGGTGATCCGCGACGAGGTGATCGCCGGGGTGCCCGGCTACGACGGCCCGGCGGGTGAGATCCACGACCGCGACGTGCTGACCGAGTACGGCGAGTTCCTGCGCTCGCTGGTGAACCTCACCGATCTGCGGCCGCTGCGGGTGGCCGTCGACGCCGGCAACGGCATGGCCGGGCACACCGCACCGGCGGTGCTGGGCCCGATCGGATCGCTGACGCTGCTGCCGCTGTACTTCGAACTCGACGGATCGTTCCCCAACCACGAGGCCAACCCGCTCGAGCCGGCCAACCTGGTGGACCTGCAGCGGTATGTGCTCGAGACCGGTGCCGATATCGGTCTGGCGTTCGACGGCGACGCGGACCGCTGCTTCGTCGTCGACGAGCGCGGCAACCCGGTGTCGCCGTCGGCGGTGACGGCGCTGGTCGCCGGACGCGAGTTGACCCGGGAGATCGGCGCCACCGTCATCCACAACCTGATCACCTCCCGGGCGGTGCCCGAGTTGGTCATCGAACGCGGCGGCACACCGGTGCGCTCGCGGGTTGGGCACTCCTATATCAAAGCCCTGATGGCCGACACCGGTGCGATCTTCGGCGGCGAGCACTCCGCGCACTACTACTTCCGCGACTTCTGGGGCGCCGACTCCGGCATGCTCGCCGCGCTGCACGTGCTGGCCGCGCTCGGTGAGGAGCATCGGCCGCTGTCGGAGTTGATGTCCGACTATCGGCGTTACGACGCTTCCGGCGAGATCAACTTCCGGGTCGGCGACGCTCCCGCGTGCGTTGAAGCCGTGCTGAAATCGTTTGGCAGCCAGATCGTTTCGCTCGACCACCTGGACGGGGTGACCGTCGACGTCGGCGACGGCGCCTGGTTCAACCTGCGCACCTCCAACACCGAACCGCTGCTGCGGCTCAACGTCGAGGCCCGCACCGCCGACGACGTCGAGAAGATCGTCCGCCGGGTCGCCGACCAGATCGCGGTGACCAGCGGGGCTGGACCATGAGTTCGGCCAACGCCACGGTCGACCTCGATGACACCGAGGGGCTGCTGGACGCCGACCGCGACGGGTTGTTACGGGCGTCGGCGATGGCCGGGGCCCAGGTCCGCGCCACCGCGGCCGCGATCGACGAGGGGGCGCTGAATTCCGTTGCCGGCGGCCAGCGCCCGCGCACGCTGATCTGGGTCGCCGGCCGGGGTGCCGCCGAGACCGCGGGGACCATGCTGGCCGCCGCGTTCGGCGGGTCGGCGGGTGAACCGATGGTGGTCGCCGCGGAGTCCCCGCCCTGGATCGGTCCGCTCGACGTGTTGGTCGTCGCCGGTGACGATCCGGGCGATCCCGCACTGGTGACGGCGGCGGCGACCGCCGTGCGCCGCGGGGCCCGGGTGGTGGTCGCCGCACCGTACGAGGGACCGCTGCGCGATGCCACCGCCGGGCGCACCGCGGTGCTGGCGCCGCGGCTGCCGGCGCCCGACGAGTTCGGGCTATGCCGCTATCTGGCCGCCGGGCTGGCCACGTTGGCGGCCGTCGACCCCGGGGTCAGTGTCGATCTCGCCCGGCTGGCCGACGAACTCGACGCCGAGGCGCTGCGCAACAGCGCGGGCCGCGAGCTGTTCACCAACCCGGCAAAGGTTCTGGCCGAACGGATCTCCGGGCGCCGCGCGGTGTTGGCCGGCGACTGCGCCGCGACCCTGGCGCTGGCCCGGCACGGCGCCGCGGTGTTCCTGCGGCTGGCCGGCGAGGTGGTCGCCGCGGCCGGTCTGGCCGACGCGATGGTCGCGCTGCACAGCGGGATGACGAGCCGGTTCAGCGACCCGGTGGACCGGCTGTTCCACGACGAGGAGTTCGACGGCCCGGCGCCCAGCGCGGTGCGGGTGCTGGCGCTGGCGCTGGCCGCCGAGCGCGAGGTGGTCACCGCGCGGGTGGCCGGGTGCGGCGACGTCGACGTGCTCGGCGCCGAGGATGTCGGGGACACGGGGGAAACCGGCGCGATCACCGTGCCGGCGGGACCGACCGAGCAACAACTGGCGGTGCTATCCGTTCGGTTGGAGATGGCGGCGGTCTATCTCAACTTGGTGGGGGGATAACAGGTAGTGGAGTTGTTACGGGGAGCGATCCGGACCTATGCGTGGGGGTCGCGCACGGCGATCGCCGAATTCACCGGGCGACCGGCGCCGACGGCGCACCCGGAGGCGGAGCTGTGGCTCGGCGCCCACCCCGGTGATCCGGCGTGGCTGGAGACCGCGACCGGCGAGGTGTCGCTGATCGACGCGGTGCGCACCGATCCGGAGGGTCAACTCGGCGCCGCGGTGCGGGCCCGATTCGGCGATGTGCTGCCGTTCCTGGTCAAGGTGCTGGCCGCCGACGAACCACTGTCGCTGCAGGCCCATCCCAGCGCGGAGCAGGCCCTGGAGGGCTATCTGCGCGAGGACCGGGCCGGCGTGCCGCTCAACTCGCCGGTCCGCAACTACCGCGACCGCAGCCACAAACCGGAGGTGCTGGTCGCACTCGACGATTTCGAGGCGCTGGCGGGGTTCCGCCCGGCGCCCGGTTCGGTGGAGCTGATGCGGGCGTTGGGGGTTCCGGAGCTGGAGCCCTATATCGCACTGCTCACCGGCCAGTCCGACGCCGACGGGTTGCGGGCGCTCTTCACCACCTGGATCACCGCGCCGCAGCCCGACCTCGACATGCTGATTCCCGCCGTGTTGGAGGGTGCCGTCGAGTATCTGCGTTCCGGGGCAACGACATTCGTCCCGGAGGTCAAGGCCGTACTCGAACTCGGCGAGCGCTACCCCGGTGACGCCGGTGTGCTGGCGTCGTTGTTGCTCAACCGGATCGGGCTGCGCCCCGGTGAAGCCATCTTCCTGCCCGCCGGCAACCTGCACAGCTATCTGCGTGGGGTGGCGGTCGAGGTGATGGCCAACTCCGACAACGTGCTTCGCGGTGGGCTGACCCCCAAGCACGTCGACGTGCCGGAGCTGCTGCGGGTGCTGGACTTCGACCCGGCCCGCGAGGAGGCCCTGCGGCCCCAGACCCGGCGGGACGGGATCGAGCTGGTGTACCAGACGCCGGCGCCGGAGTTCGCCACCTCGGTGCTGATGCTCGACGGCGAGCACCTCGGCCACGAGGTCGACGCGCCGTGCCGGCACGACGGCCCGCAGATCCTGGTGTGCACCCAGGGTTCGGTGGTCGTTCGGGCGAAATCCGACGAGGTCCGCATCGAGCGCGGATCCTCGGCCTGGGTCGCCGCCGACGACGGGCCCATCCGGTTGGAGGCGCAGGAGCCCACCAAACTGTTCCGCGCTACGGTTGGCCTCTAAAAAGGAGGGCACGCCGATGTCGACCGAGGGCAGCACCAAGGCGATCCTGGCAGCGCTGGCCGCCAATGCGGGCATCGCCGTGGCCAAGTTCGTCGGCTTCGTGATCACCGGTAGTTCCTCGATGCTGGCCGAGGCGGTGCACTCGGTGGCCGACACCTCCAACCAGGGCCTGCTGCTGTTCGGCCAGCGCCAGGCCCGCAAGGAAGCCACCAGCCTGCATCAGTTCGGCTACGGCCGCAGCCGCTACTTCTACTCGTTCGTCGTCGCGCTGGTGTTGTTCTCGCTCGGCGCGATCTTCGCGCTCTACGAGGGCTATCACAAGATCTCCCATCCGCGGGCGCTGACCTCTCCGATCGTGGCGGTGGTGATCCTGGTCGTGGCGATCGGCCTGGAGACCTTCAGCTTTCGCACCGCGATGGTGGAATCCCGCCCACTGAAGGGGCGCAGCACCTGGTGGCAGTTCATCCGCCGGTCGCGCAACCCGGAACTGCCGGTGGTCCTGCTCGAGGACACCGGTGCCCTGCTCGGCCTGCTCTTCGCGCTGGGTGGCGTGGGGTTGACGGTCCTGACCGGCGACCCGGTCTGGGACGGCGTGGGCACCATGCTGATCGGTGCGCTGCTGGGCGTGATCGCGGTGATACTGATGGTCGAGATGCACAGCCTGCTGATCGGGGAGGGCGCCACCGCCGAGGAGTGCCGGGCCATTCAGGCGGCGCTGGAAGGCACCGACCGGATCGACCGGGTCATCCACCTGCGCACCCAGTACCTGGGCCCCGACGAGATGCTGGTGGCGGCCAAGATCGCCCTGGCGCCGGGCACCGACCTGGCCACCGTCGCCGCCACCATCGACGCCGCCGAGGCGGCCACGCGGGCCGCCGTACCGGCGGCGAAGGTCATCTACCTGGAACCGGATCTCGATCGCGCGCTGGCGCCTTAGCCGGGCGCCGCTGTGCCCACCACAGCCGCATGTTGTGTCGCACCGTGCGGCCCACGATGCTCGGCGGGGGCACCATGTAGAGGCTGTCGAGCAGGCTGAAGCGGCGCAGAAACCATTCCGCGAGAACGGGATCGGTCTCGGCCGCCCCGAGGAACTGGTCGAACAGCGAACCCACCGGCCGGTACCACCACGGCCCCCGGCCGCTGGCACCGTGCAGGGTGAGGTCGCCGATGGCGTTCATCGTCCACACCGGATACGTCGTGGCCGCGGTGGCCCGGTTGAACTCTGCGGCCAGTTCGGTTGTGCCCGAGCCCAATACCCGGCGCAGGTGCCCGGCCTGGATGGAACTCATCGTCATGCCCTGCCCGTAGGTCGGGTTGAAGCTCGCCACCGAGTCGCCCACCGGGACGATCCCCGCCGGAAAGCGGCGCAGCTTGTCGTAGCGCCGCCACCGGCTGGCCGGGTAACGGTGGAACGCCACCTCGCCCAGCGGCTCGGCCGCGGCGATCGCCGCCGCATGGTTCGGGGGCAGAATCGCCGAAGCGACAGCGCGGATCTCGGCGAAGTCCTTTGGGGGCGCGACGCCTCTGACCGTGAAGGTGGTCAGCGCCCAGGTCCGGTCCTCGTAGCACAGCATGCCCAAGCCGACCGGTTCGGTGCGGGACGCCCCCGCGACGACCACCTTCTCGGCGAGCAGCCCGTCCGGGATCCGCAGTTGCTGTGTGGCATAGCTGATTCCGACGTCGACGGTCTCCTCCGGCGGTCGTGCGTATCCCCACTGCTCCAGCCAGACCGGCAGCCGGGTGCCGCGGCCGGTCGCGTCGACGACGAGGTCGGCCTCCTCGAACTCCGGCCCGTCACCGCCGGCCAGCAGCACACCGGTGACGCGTTGCGCCTCGCCGTCGAACCGGGGCGCGTCGACGTCGCATCGGGCGATCCGCACATTGCGCAGAGCCGCGGCGCGAGAACGGATCTGCCACTCCAGTTGCTTGCGGCTGGGCACGTAGGCGGTGAACTCGCGGCGCAGGGTGTGCCCGGTGCCCAGCACGTGGCCCGCGGCGCCGAAATAGATGCAGTCCGGGCGGTTCTCCAGTTTGAGCACACCGGCGGACACCATGTCATCGAGCAGTCCGGGGAACAGCGCCTCGAACTCGGCGGCGCCCCGCGCCATCAGGATGTGCACGTGCCGATCCTGCGGCACCGCACTCCGATGGGCCGGGGCGTCCGGCAACCGATCCCGGTCGTACACCGTTACCCGGTCGAAGTGCTCCGAGAGCACCCGCGCCGCGCACAGCCCGGCGATGCTGGCGCCGATGACGATCGCGTGCCGGCGTTTCACCGGTTTCGCGGGTCCGCCCATGGCGACCAACGTACCCTCCAGCATCATCCGCTAATCGGGACGAGCGAACGGATACAGGAGGGACATGCCGATGACCCGCAACCGGCGGACCAAGTCGGTGGAGCAGTCCATCCTCGACACCGACGAGCCCGGCACCCGGCTGCGCAAGGACCTCACCTGGTGGGACCTGACGGTGTTCGGCGTCTCCGTCGTCGTCGGCGCCGGCATCTTCACCGTCACCGCATCGACGTTCGGCAACATCACCGGCCCGGCCATCTCGGTGTCCTTCGTCATCGCGGCCGTGACGTGCGGGCTGGCCGCGCTGTGCTACGCCGAGTTCGCCTCGACGCTGCCCGTCGCGGGCAGCGCGTACACGTTCTCCTACGCCACCTTCGGGGAGTTCGTCGCCTGGATCATCGGCTGGGACCTGGTGCTGGAGTTCGCGGTCGGCGCGGCCGTGGTGGCCAAGGGCTGGTCGAGCTACCTCGGCACGGTCTTCGGCTTCTCCGGCGGGGTCACCAGCATCGGCCCGATCGACTTCGACTGGGGTGCGCTGCTGATCATCGCGGCCGTCGCCACCCTGCTCGCGCTCGGCACCAAGCTGTCGTCGAACTTCTCCGCGGCGATGACCGCGATCAAGGTCGCCGTGGTGGTCCTGGTGGTGGTCGTCGGCTCGTTCTACATCAAGGCCGCCAACTACGCGCCGTTCATCCCGCCGGGTGAAACCGGCAAGGGCAATGACGGCAGCGGCGTCAACCAGTCGGTGTTCTCGTTGCTGACCAGCGCGCAGAGCAGCCACTACGGCTGGTACGGCCTGCTGGCCGGCGCGTCGATCGTGTTCTTCGCATTCATCGGCTTCGACGTGGTGGCCACCACCGCCGAGGAGACCAAGAACCCGCAACGCGACGTGGCGCGCGGAATCCTGGCCTCGCTGGCGATCGTGACCCTGCTCTACGTTGCGGTGTCGGTCGTGCTCTCCGGCATGGTCAGCTACACCGAACTGGCCAGTGGCAACGGCCACGCCCAGGCCAACCTGGCCACCGCGTTCTCGATCAACGGGGTGAACTGGGCCGCGAAGGTGATCTCGGTCGGCGCGCTGGCCGGGCTGACGACGGTGGTGATGGTGCTGGTGCTGGGGCAGTCCCGGGTGCTGTTCGCCATGTCGCGCGACGGTCTGCTGCCGCGGGGCCTGGCCCGCACCGGCTCGCACGGCACCCCGGTGCGCATCACCGTGATCGTCGCCGTCCTGATCGCGGTGGCGGCCACGGTGTTCCCGATCGGCAAGCTCGAGGAGATGGTGAACGTCGGCACGCTGTTCGCCTTCGTGCTGGTGTCGGCGGGCGTGATCATCCTGCGGCGGACCCGCCCCGACCTGGAGCGGGGCTTCAAGGTGCCGCTGGTCCCGCTGCTGCCGATCCTGTCGATCCTGGCCTGCGGTTGGCTCATGTTGAACCTGTCCGGCCTGACCTGGATCCGGTTCGGCCTCTGGATGGTGCTCGGCATCGTCATCTACCTCGGCTATGGCCGCAGGCACTCGGTGCTCGCCCGGCGGGAAGCCGCGACGAGCAGCTAGGTTTACAAACTGATGCCTTTTGTCTAGACAACCGACAAATCTGCCTCTATAGTCAACGCCAAGCAAGTGCTGGCATTCACCTGGAGGTAGGAACGTGACATCTCAGTTGGACACCGGGGCCGCCCCGGCCCCCGCGACCCAGTGGCGCGACCGCAAGCGCTATCTGTGGCTGTTCGCCCTGGTCCCGCCCACGGCGCTGTTCGTGCTACTGCCGGTCATCTGGGGTCTCAACCAGCTGGGTTGGACCGCCGCGTCGCAGGTGTTCTTCTGGGTCGGGCCATTCCTGATCTACGTGCTGCTGCCGGCCCTGGACATCCGGTTCGGCCGCGACGGCCAGAACCCGCCCGACGAGGTGATGGAGTACCTGGAGAACGACAGGTACTACCGGTACTGCACCTACATCTTCATCCCGTTCCAGTACGCGACCGTCATCTTCGGCGCCTACGCGTTCACCGCGACCGACCTGAGTTGGCTGGGCTACGAGGGCGGGCTGAGCTGGGCCGGCAAGCTGGGCCTCGCGCTCTCGGTGGGCGTGCTCGGCGGCACCGGCATCAACACCGCCCACGAGATGGGGCACAAGAAGGAGTCGCTGGAGCGCTGGATGTCCAAGATCAGCCTGGCGCAGACCTGCTACGGCCACTTCTACATCGAACACAACCGCGGCCATCACGTCCGCGTCGCCACCCCGGAGGATCCCGCCACCTCGCGCTTCGGTGAGACCTTCTGGGAGTTCCTGCCGCGCAGCGTGTGGGGCAGCGCCCGCTCCGCGCTGCACCTCGAGGCGGCCCGGATCCGCCGGACCGGCCGCAGCCCGTGGGATCCCCGCACCTGGCTGGGCAACGACGTGCTCAACGCGTGGCTGATGTCGGTGGCGTTCTGGGGCGTCATGATCGCGGTGTTCGGGCCGGCCCTGATCCCGTTCGTGATCATCCAGGCGGTGTTCGGCTTCGCGATGCTGGAGTCGGTCAACTACCTCGAGCACTACGGCCTGCTGCGGCAGAAGACCGCCGACGGCAAGCGCTACGAGCGGTGCACCCCGCAGCACAGCTGGAACTCCGATCACCTGGTGACCAACCTGTTCCTCTATCACCTGCAGCGGCACAGCGACCATCACGCCAACCCGACCCGGCGCTACCAGACGCTGCGCAGCATGGACGGCGCGCCGGAACTGCCCAGCGGCTACGCCACCCTGATCGGCGTCACCTACTTCCCGTGGGTCTGGCGAAGGATGATGGACCACCGGGTGCTCGAGCACTACAACGGCGACATCACCAAGGTGAACATCTGCCCGCGCCGGCGCGCCAGGATCCTCGCCCGATATGGAGCGGCGGCATGAGCTCCTATCAGTGCCCGATCTGCGACTACACCTACGACGAGGCCAAAGGTGCCGCCCGCGAAGGCTTTCCGGCCGGCACCACCTGGGCCGACATTCCCGACGACTGGTGCTGCCCCGACTGCGGGGTCCGCGAGAAGGTCGACTTCGAAGAGATAGGTGTCAAGCAGTGAGCGATTCCAGCGACTACAAGCTCTACATCTGTGTGCAGTGCGGCTTCGAGTACGACGAGGCCAAGGGCTGGCCGGAGGACGGCATCGCGCCGGGCACCCGGTGGGACGACATCCCCGAGGACTGGAGCTGCCCGGACTGCGGCGCGGCCAAGTCGGACTTCGAGATGGTGGAAGTCGCCCGGCCGTGACGGTTACAGTCGCGCGTGTGACGAGGCCCCGGGTTCCCTATCCCGAGGCCTCGCGTGCGTTGCTGCGCGACACCGTGCTCGACGCGATGCGCGACGAACTGCTGGCCAAGGACTGGTCCGCCGTCACGCTGTCCGACGTGGCGCGGACCGCGGGCATCAGCAGGCAGACCATCTACAACGAGTTCGGCTCCCGGCAGGGCCTGGCCCAGGCCTACGCGATGCGGCTGGCCGACCGGCTCGTCGGCGCGGTGGCCGGCGCCATCGACACCAACGTCGGCAACGTCTACGCCGCTTTCCTGGAGGGGTTCCGCGCCTTCTTCGCCGACTCGGCGGCCGACCCGCTGGTGATCTCGCTGCTCTCCGGTGAGGCCAAACCCGACCTGCTGCAGCTGATCACCACCGACAGCGGGCCGATCATCACGCACTGCTCGACGCGGCTGACCGAGTCGTTCATCGACAGTTGGGTCGGCACCACCGCGGAGGACGCCGGCGTGCTGGCCCGCGCCATCGTCCGGCTGGCGATGAGCTACGTGTCGATGCCGCCGGAGGCCGACCACGACGTCGCCGCCGATCTGGCCCGCCTGATGACCCCGTTCGCCGAACGCTATGGCGTGGCGGACATTTCCTGACGTACGGTGCGCTGATGGCCGAACGCAACCGTCGCTTCCTGCTTCGTCGACGTCCCATCGGACGGATCGGTCCGGACACCTTCGAACTCAGCGAGCAGCCGGTCCCCGAGATCGGCGACGGTGAGGCCCTGGTCCGCGTCGAATGGATCTCGCTGGACCCCACCAACCGGATGTGGATCAACGACACGCCCACCTACCTGCCCCCGGTCGGCATCGGCGAGGTCATGCGCGCGGCCGGGATGGGCACGGTGGTGGCCTCGAACAACCCCAACTACGCCGTCGGCCAGACCGTGCAGGGCCTGCTCGGCTGGCAGGAGTACGCGGTCCTGTCGGACGGCGCGCTGGTGAACCCGGTCGACGTCGCCGACGGTGTCCCGCCGAGCTCCTACCTGGGCGCGCTGGGGATGACCGGGCTGACCGCCTGGGTCGGCATCCGCGAGATCGGCAAGCCGCAGCCGGGGGAGACCGTCGTGGTCTCGGCCGCCGCCGGCGCGGTGGGCTCGGTGGCCGGCCAGCTCGCCAAGGCCGCGGGCGCGCGGGTGGTGGGAATCGCGGGTGGCCCGCAGAAGTGTGCGCTGCTGACCGACGAACTCGGGTTCGACGCGGCCGTCGACCACCGCGCCGACGACTGGGCCGCCCAGCTCAAGGCCGCGACGCCGGACGGTATCGACGTCGACTTCGAGAATGTCGGCGGCGCCCTGATGGACGCGATCTTCGCCCGGCTGAACATCGGCGCCCGGGTGGCGCTGTGCGGGCTGATCTCGGAGTACAACGCCGAGGACCCGCCGCCCGGCCCGCGCGCCTTCGGCAACCTGCTCATCCAGCGCGCGCTGGTCAAGGGCTTCATCGTCCTCGACCACTTCGGCCAGGCGCCGGAGGCGATCACCGAGATCGCCGGCCTGATGCAGCAGGGCAAACTCAAGCCGCTCGAGACCGTCGTCGAGGGCTTCGAGCAACTGCCCACCGCGATCAACATGCTGTTCGACGGCAAGAACGTCGGGAAGCTGGTCGTCAAGGTCGGCTGACCCGGTTTGCTCGCGGCCGGGTGTCGCACGATAACCTCTTGCCATGACTTTGACCGCGGACACCCGCAACGGAATCGACTACAAGGTCGCCGACCTGGGATTGGCCGAGTACGGCCGCAAGGAGATCCGGCTCGCCGAGCACGAGATGCCGGGCCTGATGTCGCTGCGTCGCGAATACGCCGACGTGTTGCCGCTCAAGGGCGCCCGGATCTCCGGCTCGCTGCACATGACCGTGCAGACCGCCGTGCTGATCGAGACCCTCGTCGTGCTCGGCGCCGAAGTTCGCTGGGCGTCCTGCAACATCTTCTCCACCCAGGACCACGCCGCCGCCGCGACCGTCGTCGGCCCCTACGGCACGCCGGAGGAACCGCAGGGCGTCCCGGTGTTCGCCTGGAAGGGCGAGACGCTGGAGGAGTACTGGTGGGCGGCCGAGCAGATGCTGACCTGGCCTGGCGAGCCCGCCAACATGATCCTCGACGATGGCGGTGACGCGACCATGATGGTGCTGCGCGGCGCCGAGTACGAGAAGGCCGGCGTGGTGCCGCCGACCGAGGAGGACGACCCCGCGGAGTGGAAGGTCTTCCTCGGCGTCCTGCGCGAGCGGTTCGAAACCGACAAGGACAAGTGGACCAAGATCGCCGAGTCGGTCAAGGGTGTCACCGAGGAGACCACCACCGGCGTGCTGCGGCTGTACCAGTTCGCCGCCGCGGGTGAGCTGTGCTTCCCGGCGATCAACGTCAACGACTCGGTGACCAAGAGCAAGTTCGACAACAAGTACGGCACCCGGCACTCGCTGATCGACGGCATCAACCGCGGCACCGACGTGCTGATGGGTGGCAAGAACGTTCTCATCTGCGGCTTCGGCGACGTCGGCAAGGGCTGCGCCGAGTCGCTCAAGGGCCAGGGCGCGCGCGTCTCGGTCACCGAGATCGACCCGATCAACGCACTGCAGGCGCTGATGGAGGGCTTCGACGTGGTGACCGTCGAGGAGGCGATCGCCAACGCCGACATCGTCATCACCTCGACCGGCAACAAGGACATCATCACCCTCGACCACATGAAGGCGATGAAGGACAAGGCCATCCTGGGCAACATCGGCCACTTCGACAACGAGATCGACATGGCCGCCCTGGAGCGCTCCGGCGCCAAGCGGATCAACATCAAGCCGCAGGTCGACGAGTGGGTTTTCGACAGCGGCAAGTCGATCATCGTGCTGTCCGAGGGCCGGCTGCTGAACCTGGGCAACGCCACCGGCCACCCCTCGTTCGTGATGAGCAACAGCTTCTCCAACCAGGTGATCGCGCAGATCGAACTGTGGACCAAGAACGACGAGTACGACAACGAGGTCTACCGGCTGCCCAAGCATCTCGACGAGAAGGTGGCCCGCATTCACGTGGAAGCGCTGGGTGGTTCGCTGACCAAGCTGACCAAGGATCAGGCCGAGTACATCGGTGTCGATGTCGAGGGCCCGTACAAGCCGGAGCACTACCGCTACTGAGGTAGTGTCCCCGCGGTGGGGCGGGTACTACGGCTTGTCGTTGTGCTGTTGACGGTGGGATTCGTGGACGTTGTGACGGCCCATGCCGATCGCAGTCACGACCCTTACTACAACGAGGACGCCTACACCGCTTTCTACACCCCGCCGGATCCGATCCCGCCCGGTGCGCCCGGCGACCTGATCCGCACCGAACCGTCGCGGCTGGTGCTGGAACCCTCCGGTCAGCTGGGCATGATCATGGCCACCGGCACCCGGGTGATGTACCGCAGCGTCGACGGCCGCGGCAACCCCGACGTCGTCACCGGCACGTACTTCGAGCCGTACAACGACTGGCCGGGCACGGGCCCGCGCCCGTTGATCGTCTACGGTCCCGGCACCCAGGGCCAGGGCGACCAGTGCGCACCCTCGCGGATGTTCAACCAGGGCATCCACTGGTCGCCGAACGCCGACTTCGCGTTCAACTACGAGGAGATGTTCGTCGCCACGATGGTGGCCCGTGGCTTCGCCATCTTCATGCCCGACTACGAGGGTCTGGGCACCATCGGCGTGATGCACACCTACGTCAACCGGCTCTCCGAGGGCCACGCCATGCTCGACGGCGCGCGGGCGGCGATGCAACTGCCGGACACCTCGCTGGACCACCACGGCCCGGTGGCGTTCTGGGGTTACTCGCAGGGCGGCGGCGCGGCGGCCTCGGCGGCGGAACTGGCCGCGAGCTACGCCCCGGACGTGCATGTCGTCGGGTCCTACGCCGGCGCCCCGCCGGCCGACCTCAAGCTGATGTTCCCGTACGCCGACGGCAACGCGCTGGTCGGCGTGGTCGGCTACGCGCTGAACTCGATCATGGCCGCCTACCCCGAGCATGCCGACGAGGTCCGCGCGCTGCTCACCCCGCGCGGCGAGGACATGGTGAACAAGACCGCCGAGCAGTGCGTGCCCGAGACGATCTTCAACTTCATGTTCCGCCATCTCGGGCCCTACTTGAATCGCGACATCGACGACATCGTGAACTCCGAGCCGTTCTCGACCATGTTCGCCGAGCAGCGGATCGGCACGCTGCGCCCGAACGCCCCGGTGCTGATCAACAGCAACCACTTCGACCCGCTGGTGCCGTGGATCGGGGCCAACCAGCTCGGCCGGGACTGGTGCGCGCAGGGCGCCGACGTCGAGTTCCGCACCAACGAGGAGCCGCCGTTCCTCAACAAGACCTCGACCAACCACGCCCTGCCGATGTTCGTCGACGGCGAGCCGGCGATGCAGTGGATCGCGGCCCGGTTCAACGGCGAGCCGAGCACGCCCAACTGCGGGGAGTTCTGAGGTTAGGCTGCGGCCGTGCTCATCGTG
Source organism: Mycobacterium sp. (assembly GCA_020438865.1). Taxonomy (GTDB): domain Bacteria; phylum Actinomycetota; class Actinomycetes; order Mycobacteriales; family Mycobacteriaceae; genus Mycobacterium. Next base: position 205,050 of record JAGQTU010000001.1, on the reverse strand, counting down.
ATCGAGGGACTCGACGGCGCGGGCAAGCGCACGCTCACCGACGGGCTGCGCCGCGCGTTCACCGCCGAGCGCCGCTCGGTGACCACGCTGGCGTTCCCGCGCTACGGCCAGTCCGTCACCGCGGACCTGGCCAGCGAGGCCCTGCACGGCAGGCACGGGGACCTCGCCGAATCGGTCTATGCGATGGCGGTGCTCTTCGCGCTCGACCGCGCCGGCGCCGTCGAGCAGATCGCCGCGCTGACCCGCGCGCACGACGTCGTCATCCTCGACCGCTACGTCGCGTCCAACGCCGCCTACAGCGCCGCCCGGCTGCATCAGGACGCCGACGGCGAGATGGTGTCGTGGGTGGGCGAGTTCGAGTACGACCGGCTCGGCCTGCCGGTGCCCGATCGCCAGATCCTGCTCGACGTGTCGGTCGAACTGGCCGCGCAGCGCGCCCGGAGCCGGGCCGAGCAGGAGTCCGACCGGGCCCGCGACGCCTACGAACGCGACGACGCGCTGCAGCAGCGCACCGGCGCCGTCTACGCCCAACTGGCCGCCCGACACTGGCGCGGACCGTGGTCGGTGGTCGGCGCCGACGTCGACGCCGGAGGTCTGGCGGCCGACCTTTCGGCCTGAGCGCAACTCGCCCGCGTGTGGTAGCGGGGGTTTATCCCGAATCGGTGACACCATGGTCTCCATGAGGCAGAGAATTCTGGTTGTCGACGACGACGCATCGCTGGCTGAGATGCTCACCATCGTCCTGCGTGGTGAGGGGTTCGACACCGCGGTGATCGGCGACGGCACGCAGGCCCTGACCGCCGTGCGCGAGTTGCGGCCCGATCTGGTGCTGCTGGACCTGATGCTGCCCGGCATGAACGGCATCGACGTGTGCCGGGTGCTGCGGCAGGACTCCGGCGTGCCGATCGTCATGCTGACCGCCAAGACCGACACCGTGGACGTGGTGCTCGGCCTGGAGTCGGGCGCCGACGACTACGTGATGAAGCCGTTCAAGCCCAAGGAGCTGGTGGCGCGGGTGCGGGCCCGGCTGCGCCGCAACGACGACGAGCCGGCCGAGATGCTGTCCATCGCCGACATCGACATCGACGTGCCCGCCCACAAGGTGACCCGCAACGGTGAGCAGATTTCGCTGACACCGCTCGAGTTCGACCTGTTGGTGGCGCTGGCACGCAAACCGCGCCAGGTGTTTACTCGTGATGTGCTGCTCGAACAGGTGTGGGGCTACCGGCACCCCGCGGACACCCGTTTGGTGAACGTGCATGTCCAGCGGTTGCGGGCGAAGGTCGAGAAGGATCCCGAGAATCCGCAAGTGGTGCTGACCGTTCGAGGAGTGGGATACAAGGCCGGACCCCCGTGATCCGAACGCGCGTTCGCGGTCCCTGGGGGCGATCCGGTCCCCTGGTCAGGGGCACGAGCGCGCTGAGTCGGGCGGTGGCGCAAGTCTGGCGCCGATCGCTGCAGTTGCGCGTCGTGGTGCTGACCCTCGGTCTGTCGCTCGCGGTGATCCTGGTCCTCGGCTTCGTGCTCACCAGCCAGATCACCAACCGGGTGCTCGACGTGAAGGTGCGCGCCGCCACCGAGGAGGTGGACCGGGGCCGCAACATCGTCAGCGGCGTGGTCAGCGGGGAAGAGGCCCGCTCGCTGGACAGCAGCCTGGAACTGGCGCGCGCCACCCTGATCGCCAAGACCGGGCAGACCTCCGGCGCCGGGCTGGCGGGCACCTTCGACGCCGTGCTGGTGGTGCCCGGCGACGGTCCCCGCGCGGCCACCTCCGCGGGCCCGGTCGATCAGATCCCGCGCTCGCTGCGCGATTTCGTCAAGGCCGGTCAGGTCAGCTACCAGTACTCGACCGTGCGCACCGACGGCTTCTCCGGCCCGGCGCTGCTGATCGGCACGCCGGCGCCGTCGCGGGTGCCCAACCTGGAGCTGTACCTGATCTTCCCGCTCAACAGCGAGGAGAGCACCATCACGCTGGTGCGCGGCACCATGGCCACCGGCGGCCTGGTGCTGCTGTTGCTGCTGGCCGGCATCGCCCTGCTGGTGTCCCGGCAGGTGGTGCTGCCGGTGCGCTCGGCCTCGCGCATCGCCGAACGGTTCGCCGAGGGGCATCTGTCCGAGCGGATGCCGGTGCGCGGCGAGGATGACATGGCCCGGCTCGCGGTGTCGTTCAACGACATGGCCGAGAGCCTGCAGCGCCAGATCACCCAGCTCGAGGAGTTCGGCAACCTGCAGCGCCGGTTCACCTCCGACGTCAGCCACGAGCTGCGCACCCCGCTGACCACCGTGCGGATGGCCGCCGACCTGATCCACGACCACAGCGACGAACTCGACCCGGCGCTGCGCCGGTCCACCGAGCTGATGGTCAGCGAACTCGACCGGTTCGAGACACTGCTCAACGACCTGCTGGAGATCTCCCGGCACGACGCGGGTGTCGCCGAACTGTCGGTGGAGGCGGTCGATCTGCGCGCCACGGTCAACAGCGCACTCGACAACGTCGGGCACCTGGCCAACGACGCCGGCATCGAGCTGCTGGTGGACATGCCCGACCGCGAGGTCATCGCCGAGGTGGACGCGCGGCGCGTCGAGCGGATCCTGCGCAACCTGATCGCCAACGCCATCGACCACGCCGAGCACAAGCCGGTGCGCATCCGGATGGCCACCGACGAGGACACCGTCGCCGTCACCGTCCGCGACTACGGCGTCGGCCTGCGCCCGGGCGAGGAGAAGCTGGTGTTCAGCCGGTTCTGGCGGTCGGACCCGTCCCGGGTGCGCCAGTCCGGCGGCACCGGGCTCGGACTGGCGATCAGCATCGAGGACGCCCGGCTGCACCAGGGCCGGCTGGAGGCGTGGGGCGAGCCGGGCAAGGGTGCGTGCTTCCGGCTGACTCTGCCGCTGGTGCGCGGGCACAAGGTCACCACCAGCCCGCTACCGATGAAACCCGTTGCGGCCGAACGCCGGGACGACCGCACCCGGGAAAGCGTGTGACCGGCCGCCTGCTGACCATCCTGCTGGTCGGGCTGGTCGCGATGACGCCGCTGTCCTGCGCCGGGGTGCCGAACTCCTCGGCGCCGCAGGCGATCGGGACGGTCGAACGGCCCGCCCCCAAGAGCCTGCCCAAACCGAGCCCCGGCATGGACCCCGACGAACTGCTCCGCGAGTTCCTCAAGGCCACCGCCGATCCCGCCAACCGGCACCTGGCGGCGCGGCAGTTCCTCACCGAGTCGGCGTCCGACGCCTGGGACGACCAGGGCAGCGCGCTGCTGATCGACAAGGTCGTGTTCGTCGAAACCCGCTCCTCGGACAAGGTTTCGGTGACGATGAAGGCCGACATCCTCGGCTCGCTGTCGGATCTGGGTGTGTTCGAGACCGCCGAGGGCCGGCTGCCCGATCCCGGCCCCATCGAACTGGTCCAGACCTCGGGCGGCTGGCGGATCAACCGGCTGCCCAACGGGGTGTTCCTCGACTGGCAGCAGTTCCAGGCCACCTACAAACGCAACACCCTGTACTTCGTCGACCCCACAGGCAAGACCGTCGTCCCCGACCCGCGCTATGTGGCGGTGTCCGACCCCGACCAGCTGGCCACCGAACTGGTCAACAAGCTGATCGCCGGCCCGCGCCCGGAGATGGCGAACACCGTGCGCAACCTGCTGGCCCCGCCGGTGAAGCTGGTCGGGCCGGTGACCCGCGCCGACGGCGGCAAGTCCGGGGTCGGGCGCGGCTACGGCGGGGCCCGGGTGGAACTGCAGAACGTCACCACCACCGACCCGCACAGCCGCCAACTCCTTGCCGCCCAACTGATCTGGACGATGGCGCGCGCCGACATCAAGGGCCCGTACGTCATCAACTCCGACGGCGCGGCGTTGGACGACCGGTTCGCCGACGGCTGGGCCGCCACCGACGTGGCGGCGACCGACCCCGGCGCCGTCGACGGCGCGACCGCGGGTGTGCACGCGATCCTGGGCGGCTCGCTGGTGGTGCTGGACGGTCAGCGCGCCACCAAGGTGCCCGGGTCGTTCGGCGCGATGGGCGACCAGACGGCGGCCGCGCTGTCCCGCAGCGGCCGGGACGTCGCAGCGGTGGTGACGCTGCGGCCCGGCGCCCCGGACGCGGCCTCGTCGCTGTGGATCGGGCCCGCCGGCGGCCAGTCGGTCGAGGGCACCGACGGCCGCACCCTGACCCGGCCGTCATGGGCGCTCGACGACGCGGTGTGGGTCGTGGTCGACGGCATCAACGTGGTGCGGGTGATCCAGGAGGCGGCCTCCGGCCAGCCGGCCCGCATCCCGGTGGACTCGGCCGCGCTGACCGCGCGGTTCCCCGGCGTCATCTCCGAACTGCAGCTGTCCCGGGACGGCACCCGGGCCGCGATGGTCATCGACGGTCAGGTGATCCTGGCCGGCGTGGAACAGACGCCCGCCGGCGAGTTCGCGCTGACCTACCCGCGCCGGCTCGGCTTCGGGCTGGGCAGCACGGTGATATCGCTGTCCTGGCGCACCGGCGACGACATGGTGGTGACCCGCACCGACCCGGCGCACCCGGTGTCATACGTGAACCTCGACGGCGTCAACTCCGACGGGCCGAGCAACAACCTGCTGCCGCCGATGGCGGCGGTGGCCGCCAATCCGTCGGCGGTCTACGTCGCCGACGCCCGCGGCGTGCTGCAGTTGTCCGGAACCAACGGCGAGAACAGCCAGGCGTGGTCGGAGGTCCGGCCGTTCATGGCGCCCGGCACCGTGCCGGTGTTGCCGGGCTGAGGAGGATCACATGGTGCTGCCGGGTGTCGTCCGCCAGATCGGGTATGTGGTCACCGATTTCGACCGGACCCTGGCCGGCCTGATCGAACTGGGCATCGGACCGTGGTTCGTGCTGCGCGGCATCGAACAGTCCGGGCTGTACCGCGGTGAGCCGTGCACGGTGACCCTGACGATCGGCTTCGCCAACAGCGGGGACATGCAGTTCGAGGTGATCCACCAGGACAACGACGTGCGGTCGATCTACCGCGAGTTCACCAACGCCGGCCACGACGGCTACCACCAATTGGCCTATTGGGCCGAGGATTTCGACGCGGCGCTGGCGGCGGGCGCCGCAGCGGGCTGGCCGGTGGTCTGGTCGGGCGGGCAGGACGTGTCGGCCCGCTACGCCTACTTCGAGCCGCCCACCGGTGGCGCGGCCACCATCATCGAGCTGATGGAGCTGACCCCGACGACGGTCGGGATGGCCGAGTTCGTCCGCTCGGCGGCGCAGAACTGGGACGGCAGCGAGCCGATCCGGGTGCTGGGTTAGCCGTCATTCCACCAGGCGGCGGCGCATCGCCTCGGCCACCGCGGCGGCGCGGTCGTTGACGCCCAGCTTCTCGTAGATGTGTTGGACGTGGGTGCGCACCGTCGTCGGGGCCAGGTGCAGCCGGCCCGCGATGTCCGGAACCGACAGGCCCTCGGCGATCAGCTTGATGATCTCTGCCTCCCGCGGCGAGAGCAGGGTGGCGTCGCCGCGGGTGCGTTGCCGAAGCTCGTTGGCCAGGCCGCTGGCCAGCCCGGTGGGCACGTAGCCGGCGCCGCTCGCGCAGCTGATCACCGCGGCCACGATCTCGTCGCGGTCGGACTCCTTGGTCAGGTAGCCCGCCGCCCCGGCGGCCAGGGCCTCGTAGACCGTCGCCGGATCCTCGGTCGCGCTCAGCAGCAGCACATGGGTGGGCAGTTCGTCGCGGGTCACCGCCGCGACCACCGCGAGGCCGTCCAGTTCGGGCATCCGGTAGTCCAGCAGCGCCACGGCGGGAGCGTGCTCGCGGATCGCATCCAGCGCGGCGCGGCCGTCGCCCACCTCGGCGAGGACCTGGATGCGACCGCTCTCCTTCAACGCGGCAACCACGCCGGCTCGATACATCGGGTGATCGTCGCCGACCACGACGGTGACTGGGGACTGCCGCGACATGGCGGTCATGTTCTCATGCCGGTCGGTCTAAGGTGTCAGCGTGGCCGCGACCGAACTCGACCGGATTCGCGACGCCCGCCAACTGGACGCGCTGCGCATCGTGGCGCTGGCCCGGCTCGGGGTCGCCGCGGTCATGCTGGTGGCTTCCCAGGTGGGCTCGAAAGCCAAATGGCCGCAATGGGACTGGGTGCCATGGTTCTACGCGGTCGTGGCGATCGGCGCGGCGGTGCTGCTGTTCACCCCGCTGCGCCGCCGGGTGCCCGTCACCCGGATGCAGCTGGTGCTGGTGGTCATCGACGTCACGGCGATCTTCATCTACAAGATCGCCTCCGTCGACGGTGCCTACGTGCCCCTGCTGGTGCTGACGCTATTGCCGATCATGGTGGTGCTCGACGTGTCCTGGCAGCGGGCGGCGGTGGCCCTGGCGGTGATCGCGGGGACCTTCGCCGTCGAGATCTACACCGACCCGGTGATGCTCGCCGAGACCGGCCTCGTGCGGGCCACGCTGGCCACCGCGATCTTCGCGTTCCTGTGCTGCACGGTGTGGCTGGCGGTGTACGCGCAGGCCCGCCACATCGATGAGATCAGCCACCTGAGTGCCTCCCGGCAGGAACTGCTCGTCGACCTGATGGCGGCCTCCGACGACCAGCAGCGCACGATCTCGGAGTACATCCACGACGGTCCGCTGCAGTCGGTGCTGATGGCGCGCCAGGACATCACCGCCGTGCTCAAGCGGCACCCCGACGAGGCGCTGGAGCGGGCCCTGGCCGGGCTGCGCGAAGCCACCGACCAGATGCGCGAGGCCACCTTCGAGCTGCATCCGGCGGTGCTCGCCGGTGCCGGCCTGGCCCGCGCGCTGACCCAGCTGGCGGCGGCCAACTCGGCCCGTTCGGGCATCGACATCGGCACCGACATCGCGCCGACCGCACCCGATCCGGTCGACCCGATGGTGTTCGCGGTGGCCCGCGAGCTGCTGTCGAACGTGGTGCGGCATTCGCGCGCCACCCGGGCCACCGTCCGGCTCGAGACCGTCGATGGCATGCGCCGGCTCGACGTCGTCGACGACGGGTCCGGCATGTCCGCCGACGCGGCCGCCGAGCGGCTCCGGCAGGGCCACATCGGGCTGGCCTCCCAGCGGGCCCGGATCGAGGCCGCCGGGGGGACGATGCAGATACTGCCCGTCCCGACCGGGGCTCACATCAGGGTCACCGTGCCGATGCGGGGGTCAGTCCCGCCACGGTGAGCCCGGCGGCGCCGTCACCGGTGTCATCAGGTCGTTCGTGCTGGTCGGCGTGAACGAGTTGGGGCTGCCGGTGGTCATCGGGGTGTTGGCGTGCGGTGCCGCCAACGGCCCGGCCGTATCGGTGCCGGCGGGGCTCAGCGCGGCCATCGCGACGATCGCGCTGCCTCCGGTGATCAACGCGAGCCGGCGCAGCGGTGTATCCATGGTCATGTGTCGTGTTCCATTCCGGTTCGGGGGATTGTTATTCGGGGCGGATCAGAACCAGATCACGGTGGTGTCCTTTCGTCGTGTCATGCCAGACGAATGTGTCTGTGGCACAACACAACTATCGGCCGCGACCGATGGCGCCGACATCCTGTGGATGGCCGGGATCGTTGATGATTCGGGGTCCTCCGATCGGAGGATGCCGCGCTTTAGAACATCGTGGTGAAGTCGATGTCGGTGAACCGGGGCGGCCGCTTCTCCCGGTGCGCCGCCAGGCCCTCGCGGACCTCGGGACCCGCGAAACCGATGAACTCCAGCCCCAGCGACGCCTCGAACGCCGGGCCGAACGCCCGATACCAGTGGTTGAGGCTGCGCTTGGTCCAGCGGATGGCCGACTGCGCCCCGGCCGCGAGCTCGGTGGCGATCCGGTCGGCCTCGGCGATGACGGCGTCGTCGGGTACCGACTTCGAGACCAGCCCGATCCGGTCGGCCTCCTCGCCCAGCAGGGTCTCGCAGGTCAACAGGTAGTACTTCGCCTTGGCCATCCCTGCCAGCAGCGGCCAGCAGATCGCCGCGTGGTCCCCGGCGGCCACGCCGAGCCGGGTGTGGCCATCGATGATGCGGGCGTTGTGGGCGACCACCGAGATGTCGGCGAGCAGCGCGACGACCAACCCGGCGCCGACGGCCGCGCCGCGCACCGCCGAGACCACCGGCTTGGTGAACGCCACCATGTTGAGCACGAGGTCGCGGGCCTCGCGCATGATCCGCACCCGGGCCTCGACATCGTTGATCATCTCGTCGAGCAGGTCGAAGTTGCCGCCCGAGGAGAACGTGCCGCCCTCGCCGCGCACCAGCACCGCGCGCACGCTCTCGTCCCGGTCGATCACCGGCCAGATGTCGGCCAGATCCCGATGCATCTGCGGCCCAACCGAATTCAGCCCCGGCGCCTCCAGGACGATCTCCAGCACTCCGGTTTCGCGGACCTCCAGGCGCAGACTCGGGAAGTCGCCATACCAATCGGTCATCGCTGGGCTCCTCGTCCTCGGCTGACTACCCCCTGTCATACCCGACGGCCATACTCGGGCGATGCTCGACCTCGTCCTGCCGCTGGAATGCGGCGGCTGCGGGGCGCCGTCGACCGACTGGTGCGACGCCTGCGCGGCCGCCCTGGCCGTGCGGCCCGACGAACCGCACCTCGTCACCCCACGCACCGACCCGGGCGTCCCGGTCTTCTCACTGGGCCGTTACGCCGGGGCGCGCCGGCAGGCCATCGTCGCGCTCAAGGAGCACGGCCGTCGCGACCTCACCGCCCCGCTGTCGCGCGCCCTGGCCCTGGGGATCCACCACCTGTTCGGCTGGGGGCTGCTCGACCTGCCGTGCACCGTCGTGCCCGCCCCGACCCGGCGCTCGGCGGCCCGGCGCCGCGGTGGTGACCCGGTGACCCGGATCGCCGTCGCCGCCACCGCCGCCCACCCGGGACTGCGCACGGTGGCGGCCCTGCGCACCCGGCCGTTCGTCCGCGACTCGGTCGGGCTGACCGGCAACCAGCGCGAGCGCAACATCGCCGGACGGGTGCGGCTGGTGGTGCCCGTACGGGGCGAGGTCCTGCTGGTCGACGACATCGTGACCACCGGCGCCACCGCCCGCGAGTCGGTGCGCACCCTGGGCGCTGCCGGGGCGCGAGTGACGGCTGTGCTCACCCTTGCGCACGCGTGACTTTGGTCCTTGTAACGAAGGGCGAAAGTTCTGCAATCAGGTGCGTCAAAAGGTGGCATCACCGTGTGAACACCGACTACCGTCGGGGCCAACAAGCCGTGAACACATCACGGTGGGCCTAAACACACAGGCCTGCCACTTCGCCGAGAACGGTAGGAGGTGAGTTCTTCGACCTCTGGCGCCGGCGGGTGAGAGTCCGTGCGTTTTCTCGCCGGCGCGGCAATCGATGAAGGCCGGGCACGCCCGAGTGCGTGCAACCCGCAAGAGAAACGAGTTGTCAAGCATGTCAACCCAATCCGTGAATGCCGAAGTGCCCGATACCGACGCAACCTCCGAGACCGACTCGAACGCCGAAGTTCAGGTGACGGGTCGCAACGTCGAGGTTCCCGACCACTACCGCGTGTACGTCGCCGGCAAGCTCGCTCGCCTCGAACGGTTCGATCGCTCGATCTACCGCTTCGACGTCGAGCTCGAGCACGAGCGCAACCGCCGCCAGCGCAAGAACTGCCAACACGTCGAGATCACCGCGCGCGGACGCGGCCCCGTCGTCCGGGGCGAGGGCTGCGCCGACAGCTTCTACGGCGCCTTCGAGGCCGCCGTGCACAAACTCGAGAACCGGCTGCGGCGCAGCAAGGACCGCCGCAAGGTGCACTACGGCGACAAGACGCCGGTGTCCCTGCACCAGGCCACCGCCGCCGCCCCGGTGCTCGACGTCGCGGAGGCGTTCAAGCCCGACGGCGCCGGCCCCGCACCCGCCGTGGCGGTCGAGGATCACGAGCCCGGCCGGATCGTGCGCACCAAGGAGCACCCGGCCAAGCCGATGACGGTCGACGACGCGCTCTACGAAATGGAGCTGGTCGGGCACGATTTCTTCCTCTTCCACGACAAGGAATCCGACCGGCCTTCGGTGGTCTACCGGCGCCACGCCTACGACTACGGCCTCATTCGCCTCGCCTGAATCTGCGCTGGCAGGGGCCGAACAGCGCGTCACCTAGGATGGAGCACGGTCGAGACTCCAAATCCAAGGGATAACCACTGTGCTGTCGAAGTTGCTGCGCCTCGGTGAAGGTCGCATGGTCAAGCGCCTCAAGGGGGTGGCTGACTACGTCAACACCTTGTCCGACGACACCGAAAAGCTCACCGACGCCGAGCTGCGGGCGAAGACCGACGAGTTCCGCAAGCGGGTGGCCGACGGTGCCGACCTCGACGACCTGCTGCCCGAGGCGTTCGCCGTCGCGCGCGAGGCGGCCTGGCGGGTGCTCTCCCAGCGGCACTTCGACGTCCAGGTGATGGGCGGTGCGGCGCTGCACTTCGGCAACGTCGCCGAGATGAAGACCGGTGAGGGCAAGACCCTGACCTGTGTGCTGCCCGCCTACCTCAACGCGCTGGGCGGCAAGGGTGTGCACGTCGTCACGGTCAACGACTACCTGGCCAAACGCGACAGCGAGTGGATGGGCCGGGTGCACCGCTTCCTGGGCCTCGACGTCGGCGTGATCCTGTCCGGCATGACCCCCGAGGAGCGGCGGGCCTCGTACGCCGCCGACATCACCTACGGCACCAACAACGAGTTCGGCTTCGACTACCTGCGCGACAACATGGCGCACTCGCTCGAGGACCTGGTGCAGCGCGGCCACAACTACGCGATCGTCGACGAGGTCGACTCCATCCTCATCGACGAGGCCCGCACCCCGCTGATCATCTCCGGCCCCGCGGACGGCTCGTCGCACTGGTACACCGAGTTCGCCCGGATCGCCCCACTGATGGAGAAGGACGTCCACTACGAGGTGGACATCCGCAAGCGCACCATCGGCGTGCACGAGCTGGGCGTGGAGTTCGTCGAGGACCAGCTCGGCATCGAGAATCTCTACGAGGCCGCCAACTCCCCGCTGGTCAGTTACCTGAACAACAGCCTCAAGGCCAAGGAGTTGTTCCAGCGCGACAAGGACTACATCGTCCGCGACGGCGAGGTGCTGATCGTCGACGAGTTCACCGGTCGCGTGCTGATCGGCCGCCGCTACAACGAGGGCATGCACCAGGCCATCGAGGCCAAGGAGAACGTCGAGATCAAGGCCGAGAACCAGACGCTGGCCACGATCACCCTGCAGAACTACTTCCGGCTCTACGACAAGCTCGCCGGCATGACCGGCACCGCCGAGACCGAGGCCGCCGAGCTGCACGAGATCTACAAGCTCGGGGTGGTGACCATCCCCACCAACCGGGACATGATCCGCACCGACCAGACCGACCTGATCTACAAGACCGAGGAAGCCAAGTACATCGCCGTCGTCGACGACGTCAGCGAGCGCTATGAGAAGGGCCAGCCGGTCCTCATCGGCACGACCAGCGTCGAGCGCTCCGAGTACCTGTCGCGGCAATTCCAGAAGCGCCGCATCCCGCACAACGTGCTGAACGCCAAATACCACGAGCAGGAGGCGAACATCATCGCCGAGGCGGGCCGGCGCAGCGCGATCACGGTGGCCACCAACATGGCCGGCCGCGGCACCGACATCGTGCTGGGCGGCAACGTCGACTTCCTCACCGACGTGCGGCTGCGCCAGCGCGGCCTGGACCCGGTCGAGACCCCGGAGGAGTACGAGGCGGCCTGGCACGAGGAGCTGCCCAAGGTCAAGGCCGAGGCGGCCGCGGAGGCCGAGGACGTCATCGCGGTCGGCGGCCTCTACGTGCTGGGCACCGAGCGTCACGAGTCGCGCCGCATCGACAACCAGCTGCGCGGCCGCTCCGGACGCCAGGGCGACCCGGGCGAGTCCCGGTTCTACCTGTCGCTGGGTGACGAGCTCATGAAGCGCTTCAACGGCGAGACGCTGGAAAGCCTGTTGAACCGGCTCAACCTGCCCGACGACGTGCCGATCGAGGCCAAGATGGTCACCCGCGCAATCAAGAGCGCGCAGACCCAGGTCGAGCAGCAGAACTTCGAGATCCGCAAGAACGTGCTCAAGTACGACGAGGTGATGAACCAGCAGCGCAAGGTCATCTACGCCGAGCGCCGCCGCATCCTCGAAGGGGAGAACCTGCAGCAGCAGGCCCACGACATGCTCGTCGACGTCGTCACGGCCTACGTCAACGGCGCCACCGCCGAGGGCTACGCCGAGGACTGGGACCTCGAGCAGCTGTGGGCCGCGCTCAAGCAGCTCTACCCGGTGGGCATAGACCACCACGACCTGCTCAACACCGACGCGGTCGGGGAGCCGGGCGAGCTGACCCGCGAAGAGCTGCTCGACGCGCTGATCGCCGACGCCGAAAAGGCTTACGCCAAGCGGGAAGCCGAGCTCGAGGAGCTGGCCGGCGAGGGCGCCATGCGTCAGCTCGAGCGCAACGTACTGCTCAACGTGATCGACCGCAAGTGGCGTGAGCACCTCTACGAGATGGACTATCTCAAGGAGGGCATCGGGCTGCGGGCCATGGCCCAACGCGACCCGCTGGTCGAGTACCAGCGCGAGGGCTACGACATGTTCATCGGCATGATGGACGCGTTGAAGGAGGAGTCGGTCGGCTTCCTGTTCAACGTCCAGGTCGAGGCGGCGCCGCAGCCGGCGGTCGCCCCGGTGCAGGCCCCGCAGGGCCTCGCGGATCTCGCGGCCGCGGCCCCGGCACAGGAGACCGCCGAGCCCGCCCCCGCCGCGCTGAAGGCCAAGGGCATCGACGACGAGGACTCGAGTCGGTTCACCTACAGCGGTCCGGCCGAGGACGGTTCGGCCGAGGTGAAGCGCAACGGCGGCGGCGGTGGCGGCCAGAAGCCGGCGGCCGCCGCCGGTGGTTCGCGCCGCGAGCGCCGGGAGGCTGCCCGCAGACAGGCCAAGGAACAGAAGACGCTGCGGCGCGGTTAGTTCAGCCGCGGATTCAGCCGATGTGCAGGGCGACCACCTGCCACCGGGGCCCGGTCCCGGTGTCGACCCGCTGCACCCGGCAGGCGATCGCGTGCAGCCGCCGCCCGCGCGTATAGGTCGCCGCCACCTCCGCGGCCGCACCGGCGGTTCCGATCGGCTGCACCCGGATCCGGCGCAGCCGCGCCGCCTCGCCGCCGTGCCGGTGCGGCACCGACAGCAGTGAGTCGACCAGCCCGCCGGCCAGCAGCGGCCGCAGCTGGGCCAGCGGGCGGCGCCGGTCGATGACCTCCAGGACCCGTCGCAGCGCCGCGTCGGCGAAGGCGCCGGCCGCCCGGGCGGCCGCCGTTTCGGCCGGCGGGGGAGTCGGGTGCGGACGCGGCGGCGGGGCCGGCCGGGGCCGCGGTGCGGCGGCGGAGGTGGCGGGCCGCTCGCGCAACAGCGGCGGCTCGTAGTCGACGACGGGAACAACACTGCCGTGAAGGCTGGACACGGGGACTCTCCAGGGGGTCGGTCGACGGGGACCGGCCGCCGGAGAGGTGCGGGCCGATGGCGCCATGATGGCACAGCGGAGCCGCGCAGGTATGCACCCGTGCTGCGCCGGGTAGGCGTTCACGGTTACCGTGGGCTGGGTTTGAGCGGGATTCAGGACAGGGGATGGCGCGACGATGGTGACTCGGTTGTCAGCATCGGACGCCTCGTTCTACCAGCTGGAGAACACCTCGACGCCGATGTACGTCGGATCGCTATCGATCCTGCGCAAACCCCGTGGCGGGCTGCCGTACGACGCGCTGCTGGAGACCGTCGAGCGGCGGCTGCCCCAGATTCCGCGGTATCGGCAGAAGATCCGGGAGGTCACCCTCGGGCTGGCACGGCCGGTGTGGGTCGACGACCCGGAGTTCGACATCACCTATCACGTGCGCCGATCCGCGCTGCCATCGCCGGGCAGCGACACCCAGCTGCACGAACTGATCGCGCGGCTGGGGTCGCGGCCGCTGGACCGCTCCCGGCCGCTGTGGGAGATGTACCTGATCGAGGGCCTGGCCAAGAACCGGCTGGCGCTCTACACCAAGACCCATCAGGCCCTGGTCAACGGCATGACCGCGCTGGAGATCGGCCACGTCGTCGCCGATCGCTCCCAGCGGCCGCCGCCGTTCGGGGAGGACATCTGGATTCCGGGCCGCGAACCCAGCGACCGTGACCTTTTTCTCGGTGCGGTGGGGGAGTGGCTGGCCCGGCCGGGGCTGCAGTTGCAGGCAGTGCGCTCCGCGGTGACCAACAGCGCCGAGCTGGCCGAGATCGCGCGCCGGATGACCGACGTGGCCCGCACGGCGGCGCGCGGCACGGCGCCGAGCAGCCCGCTGAACACCAAGGTGTCGCGCAACCGGCGGTTCACCGTGGCCAGCGGTGAGCTGTCGGACTACCGGCTGGTGCGCTCCCGCTACGACTGCGACGTCAACGACGTGGTGCTGGCGGTGATCGCCGGTGCGCTGCGCAACTGGCTGCTCTCCCGCGGCGAGCCGGTGACCACCACCTCCACCGTGCGCGCGATGGCGCCGACCTCGGTGTATCCGGAGGCCGACCTGGAAGCCACCGGCCCGGGCCAGGCCATCAGCGAGGTGGCGCCGTTCCTGGTGGACCTGCCGGTCGGCGAGGGCAATCCGGTGGTGCGGCTCTCGCAGATCGCGCACGCCACCGAGTCGCACTCCGCGGCGGCGAGCCTGGTGGATGCCCGCACCATCGTGACCCTGTCCGGTTTCCCGCCGCCGACGCTGCACGCCATGGGCACCCGGGTGGCCACCCAGTTCTCGGCGCGCCAGTTCAACCTGCTGATCACCAACGTGCCGGGGCCGCAGTCGCAGATGTACCTGGCCGGCGCCAAGCTGCTGGAGACCTACGCGGTGCCCCCACTGCTACACAACCAGGTGCTGGCGATCGGGGTGACCTCCTACTGCGGCAAGCTCTACTTCGGCATCAACGCCGACCGCGACGCGATGAGCGACGTCGACGTGCTGCCCGCACTGTTGGCCGAATCACTCGAGGAACTTCTCGAGGCGGCGCAGTAAATCGGGCCGCCGAAGTACTATTCGCCGGTGAGCAAGCACGATGCCGATGGTGACCCGGATCCCAAGAAGCCGGGCAAGAAGATCGACAAGGCCGTCTACGAAGCCGAATTGTTCCGCCTGCAAACCGAATTGGTGAAGCTGCAGGAGTGGACCAGGGCGACCGGTGCGCGGATCGTGGTGATCTTCGAGGGGCGGGATGCGGCAGGCAAGGGCGGCACCATCAAACGCATCACCGAATACCTCAGCCCCCGCATCGCCCGGATCGCCGCGCTCCCGGCGCCCACCGAACGTGAACGCGGGCAGTGGTATTACCAGCGCTACATCGAACACCTGCCGGCCCGCGGCGAGATCGTGCTGTTCGACCGGTCCTGGTACAACCGGGCCGGGGTGGAGATGGTGATGGGATTCTGCACGGCGCAGGAGCACACGTTGTTCCTGCGCCAGACCCCGATCTTCGAGCAGATGTTGATCGACGACGGCATCATCCTGCGCAAGTACTGGTTCTCGGTGTCCGACGAGGAGCAGCTCAACCGGTTCAAATCCCGCCGCAAGGACCCGCTGCGGCGCTGGAAGCTCTCCCCGATGGACCTGGAGTCGGTCTACCGCTGGGAGGAGTATTCGCGGGCCAAGGACCAGATGATGGTGCATACCGACACTCCGGCCAGTCCGTGGTTCGTGGTGGAGTCCGATATCAAGAAGCACGCGCGGCTCAACATGATCTCGCACCTGCTGGGCAGCATCGACTACGAGGAAGTGGATCCGCCCGAGGTCGAGTTGCCCAAGCGGCCGATTCTGGGCAACTACCACCGCCCGCCGCGCGAATTGATGACCTATGTCCCCGATCACGTCGCGACGTTGATCGGCGATAAGGAGAACGGCGCTAGTCTCGGCTGATGCGGGTGTACATCCCGGCCACGCTGGCCATGTTGCAGCGGCTGGTGGCCGACGGATCGCTGCAGCCGCTGAGCGGTACGGCGTTCGCCGTGACACCGACCCTGCGGGAGTCCTACGCCGAAGGGGACGACGAGGAACTGGCCGAGGTGGCCCTCGGCGAGGCGGCGCTGGCCTCGCTGCGACTGCTGGCCTCCCAATCGGGAGAGGAATCCGGTGGAGAACTGCCGCTGCGGCGGGCCGTGGTGGTGGCCGACGCCCCCGACGCCCTGGTGAACCCGCGGCCGGACCTGGACGACGCCGTGGTCCGGGTCGACGGCCGGGTTGCCCTCGATCAGGTCGTGGCCGCCTACGTCGACAACGCCGACGCCGAGCCGGCGGTGCGGGCCGCCGTCGACGTCGTCGACGAGGCCGATCTCGGGGACGAGGACGCGGAGTTCACCGTCGGCGACGCCCAGGACCACAGCCTGGCCTGGTACGCCACCCAGGAGCTGCCATTTCTGCTCGAACTGCTGTGAGCGCCTGGCTACGGGACCGTAAGTTACGGTACCGTAGGTTGATGGCGAAGAATCAGGTCAAGGTCAACGCGAACGTGGTCGACACCGTGCGCCCGCGCGTCGCCGGCGCCGGGCGCCGGCCCGCTGTCGACGCGTTGCGGTCGATCGCCACCCGGGTCACCGCGCCGCTGCTGCCCGACGACTACCTCAAGCTGGCCAACCCGCTGTGGTCGGCCCGCGAACTGCGCGGCCGGGTGATCGAGGTGCGCCGGGAGACCGAGGACTCGGCCACGCTGGTGATCAAGCCGGGCTGGGGCTTCACCTTCGACTACCAGCCGGGGCAGTACGTCGGCATCGGCCTGCTGGTCGAGGGCCGCTGGCGCTGGCGGTCCTACTCGCTGACGTCGAGCCCGGTGAGCACCTCGCGCACCATCTCCATCACCGTCAAGGCGATGCCGGAGGGATTCCTGTCCACCCACCTGGTCGGCGGGGTCGCGCCGGGCACGATCGTCCGGCTGGCCGCCCCGCAGGGCGAGTTCGTCCTGCCCGACCCGGCTCCGCCGTCGGTGCTGTTCCTGACCGCCGGCTCCGGCATCACCCCGGTGATGTCGATGCTGCGCACCCTGGACCGGCGCGGCCAGATCGGCGACATCGTGCACGTGC
Source organism: Mycobacterium sp. (assembly GCA_020438865.1). Lineage (GTDB taxonomy): Bacteria > Actinomycetota > Actinomycetes > Mycobacteriales > Mycobacteriaceae > Mycobacterium. The sequence continues at coordinate 188,000 of JAGQTU010000001.1, read as the reverse complement.
ACTCCGCGCCGACGCAGGCCGACGTGCTGTTCGCCGCCGAGCTCGCCGAGCTGGGCCGTGACCACGACGGCTACCGGCTGACCGTGCGCGCCACCCGCACCGAGGGCCGGCTCGACCTGTCCCGCCTGGACGCCGAGGTGCCCGACTGGCGCGATCGCCAGACCTGGGCCTGCGGCCCGGAGGGCATGCTGCACGATACCGAAAAGCTCTGGGCGGCAGCGGGTTTGACCGAACGGCTGCATCTGGAGCGGTTCGCCGCCGTCCGCGCCGGGGTGCGCGGCACCGGCGGCACCGTGACGTTCGAGCGCAGTGGCAAGACCGTCACCGCCGACGCGGCCACCTCCCTGATGGACGCCGGCGAGCGGGCCGGGGTCCGGATGCCGTTCGGCTGCCGGATGGGCATCTGCCAGTCCTGTGTGGTCAGCCTGGTCGACGGTCACGTTCGCGATCTGCGCACCGGAGCCGAGCACGAACCGGGCACCCGGGTGCAGACCTGCGTCTCGGCCGCGGCCGGGGACTGCGTCCTCGATGTCTAAGGTTTACTGGCTGGTAACCTACGGGTACGTAGGTTACGTTAGCGTAGGTACCGGAAGGGGGCACGACCATGGCGATCACTGACGTCGACGCATTCGCACACCTCACCGAGGCCGATATCGAAAGCTTGGCCGTCGAGCTCGACAGCATCCGTGCCGACATCGAGGACTCCCTGGGCGCGCGGGACGCGCGCTACATCCGCCGCACCATCGCCGCCCAGCGCGGCCTCGAGGTGGCGGGCCGGCTGATGCTGGCCGCCAGCTCGAAGCGCTCGGCATGGTGGGCGGGCACGGTGACGCTGGGCGTGGCCAAGATCATCGAGAACATGGAGATCGGGCACAACGTCATGCACGGCCAGTGGGACTGGATGAACGATCCCGAGATTCACTCCTCGACGTGGGAGTGGGACATGAGTGGGTCGTCCAAGCACTGGCGGTTCACCCACAACTTCATGCACCACAAGTACACCAACATCCTGGGCATGGACGACGACGTGGGCTACGGCGTCATCCGGGTGACCCGGGACCAGAAGTGGAAGCCGTTCAACCTCTACGGCAACCTGCTCTTCAACACCCTGCTGGCGATCGGCTTCGAGTGGGGTGTCGGCCTGCAGCACCTGGAACTCGGCAAGATCTTCAAGGGCCGCGACAACCGGCAGGCGACCCTGCGGCGGGTGCGCGAATTCGGCGCCAAGGCCGGCAGCCAGGTGTTCAAGGACTACGTCGCCTACCCGGCCGTCACGTCGCTGTCGCCCGGGGCCACCTACCGCTCGACGCTGACCGCCAACGCGGTGGCCAACGTGATCCGGAACGTCTGGGCCAACGCGGTCATCTTCTGCGGCCATTTCCCCGACGGCGCAGACAAATTCACCAAGACCGACATGGTCGGTGAGAGCAAGGGCCAGTGGTACCTGCGCCAGATGCTGGGCAGCGCCAACTTCGAGGCCGGCCCGGCGCTGCGGTTCATGAGCGGCAACCTCTGCCACCAGATCGAGCACCACCTCTATCCCGACCTGCCGAGCAACCGGCTCTACGAGATCTCCATCCGCGTGCAGCAGCTCTGCGACAAGTACGACCTGCCCTACACCACCGGCTCGTTCCCGGTGCAGTACGGCAAGACCTGGCGCACCATCGCCAAGCTTTCGCTGCCGGACCGGTTCCTGCGGGACACCGCCGACGACGCGCCGGAGACCCGCAGCGAGCGGATGTTCGCGGAGCTGGGGCCCGGCTACGCCGGAATGGAGGCCGGGGTCGATCCGAGCACCGGGCGCAAGCGCGGGCTCAAGACCGCGGTCGCGGCCGTGCGGACGTGGCGCCGGGAACGGCGCGAGGCCAGGGCTGCCTGACGACCGGCGTCGAGATCGACGCTAGCGCGAGAGAATTCGAGTGGAATGCACGCTGGCGTCGATTTCGGCGCGGGGTGAGTCCATGTTCCCAGAATTCGGGTATTGAAATACACGAAATAGAGAACCTATGATTGCTGCCATCGACGATCCGTCCAGGAGGCAGCATCATGACCACGTTCGACATCCCGTCCGCCGTCCACATCGGCGCCCATGACCTTCCCTTCGTCGAGTTGCCCGACGGCTCCCAGCTCAAGGTCATCCAGGTCAAGGAGGACGAGGGGCTCTGGATCGTGGAGAACGTCTTCCGGGCGGGCTACGAGGTGCACCGGCACAAGCACACCGGCCCGGTGTACGCCTACACGACCTCGGGTGCCTGGTGCTACAAGGAGTACGACTACGTCAACCGGGCGGGATCGTTCCTCTATGAGCCCGCCGGCTCGGTGCACACGCTGCAGGTCCTCGAGGACGATACCCACGTGTGGTTCCAGATCTACGGCGCCAACCTGAACCTCGACGCCGACGGCGAGGTGGAGAGCGTGGTCGACGGATCGAGCGCGCTGCGCACCTACCTCACCCTGTGCGAGGCGGCGGACCTGCCTCGGCCCAACGTCCTGGTCGGGTAGATGACCACCATCGCGGGTCACGTCGACCTCGCCGACCCCGACACCTTCGTCTCCGGCGTACCGCACGACGCGATCGCCGAACTGCGGCGCACCGACCCGGTGCGCTGGCAACCCATCGCAGGCCAGCCCGGATTCTGGGCGGTACTGCGGCACGCCGACGTCGTCCATGTGGCGCGCCACCCGGAGATCTTCTCGTCGGCGGCCGCCGGTGTCGTCGTCGAGGACCTCGGGTCCGACGCGCTGGCCCGGATGCGAAACATGCTGCTGGGCATGGATCCACCCCGCCATCACATCCACCGCGCCCCACTCTCCCCGCATTTCCGTCCGCGGATGATGGCCGCGCTGGAGCAGCACGTGCGGGATATCTGCCGCGAGATCGTCGCCGACGCCCGGGAGCGCCGCGAGGTGGAGTTCGTCCACGACGTCGCCGCCCGGCTGCCGACCCAGGTGATCGGCGAGTTGTTCGGGATCCCGCGCCAGGACTGGGCCTACCTGCAGAAACTGGCCGAGATCACCACCTCCAGCCAGGACCCCGACCTGTACGATCCGGACAACGCCGAGGGTCAGGCGGGTGCCGAAATGGCCTCGTATGCCATGGATCTCGCCCGAAGCCGACGCCGCTCAGATCGTGCCGACGACCTGACCGCCGAGATATTGGCCACCGATTTCGGCGGCAGCCCGATGTCGGACGTCGAGTTCGGCGGCTTCTTCGTCCAGCTGGTCACCGCGGGCAACGACACAACCAAGGGGATGCTGTCCTCGGGACTGCTCACCCTGCTGCGCCACCCCGACCAGCTGGCCCGGTTGCGCGCCGACCCCACCCTGCTCCCGACCGCGGTCGAGGAGATCGTCCGCTACGACAACCCGCTGCACTACTTCCGGCGCACCGCAATGGTCGATACCGAACTCGCGGGCACGCCGATCGCGGCCGGTGACAAGGTCGCCATGTACTACACTTCGGCGAACCGCGACGAACGCGTCTTCGCCGACCCGCAGACGTTCGACATCCGCCGAAAACCGAACCCGCACCTGTCCTTCGGAATGGGCGGCCACTTCTGCCTGGGCGCGCACCTGGCCAGGCTCGAGGGCCGGGTGTTCTTCGCCGCGCTCCTCGATGCGTTCGGCACCATCGACCTGACCGGCGAGCCGGTGCGGGTGCGCTCGAACCTCAACAACTCGCTCAAGACGCTGCCGATCCGGCTGGCCGCCTAGACCTACTTGGGGATCCAGTCGAAGGTATCCGGATCCGGCCCGCGCCGTCCCGCCTCGCCCTTGTCCAGCCCGGTCAGCTCGTCGATCTGGTCATCGCTGAGCTCGAAGTCGAAGATGTCGATGTTCTCCTTGATCCGCTGCGGTGTCGAGGATTTGGGGAACACGATATCGCCGCGCTCGATGTGCCAGCGCAGCACGACCTGCGCCGGGCTCTTACCCACCTTCTGGGCGATCTGGCCCACCACCGGATCGTCGAGCACGTCGCCCTGGGCGATCGGCGACCACGCCTCGGTGAGGATCGTGTGCTCGATGCCGTAGGCGCGCACGGCGTCGTTGGTGAAGTACGGGTGCACCTCTATCTGGTTCACGGCGGGCACGGTCTCGGTGTCCCGGGCCAGCCGCTCCAGGTGGTGAACCTGAAAGTTGGACACCCCGATGCTGCGGGCGCGCCCGTCGGACTTGAACTCCTCCAGGGTCTGCCAGGTCGACACGAAGTCTCCGTCGTACAGCGTCGGCAGCGGCCAGTGGATCAAGAACAGGTCGACGTAGTCGAAGCCCAGGGCCTCGATCGTCGTGTCGAAGGCGCGCCGCGCGTCGTTCGGCTTGTGAAACCCGTTGTTCAGCTTGCTGGTGATGAACACTTCGCCCCGGTCGACGCCGGCGTCGCGGACACCCTGGCCGACGCCCTTCTCGTTCTGATACATCTCGGCGGTGTCGATGTGGCGGTAGCCGGCCTCCAGTGCCGTGCGCACCGCGGACGCGGTGTCGGCGGGCGGGATCTGGAAGACGCCGAAGCCGAACTGGGGAATGCGGTTGCCGTCGTTGAGGACGAGGTCGGGAACCTGGGGAGCGGAAGTCATGCCTGCGGTGTGCCTCTCTGTTGGCTTGTTCAAACAATCAGTACGCGGCGGCGTCGTTCAACGCCGTCAGCAGCCGGCGCGCCGCGGCCACCCGACGGGCCTGTGGGCCGCGCAGGGTGTCCAGCGCGCACTCCGGGTCGGCGGGCGCGCCCAGATGGCCGCAGCCGCGCGGGCAGTCCTCGATGACGGCGGCGAGATCCGAGAACGCCCGCAGCACGTCGTCGGGTTCGATGTGGGCCAGGCCGAATGAACGGATTCCCGGTGTGTCGATGACCCAGCCGCCGCCGGGCAGCGGCAGCGCCACCGACTGGGTGGAGGTGTGCTTGCCCTTGCCGACGCCGGACACTTCACCGGTGGCTCGGTCCGCTTGCGGCACAAGGCGATTCACCAGCGTCGACTTGCCAACGCCGGAATGCCCGAGCAGCACCGTGACCCGACCGGTCAACAGGTCTTCCACCTCGGCCAGCGGATCATCGCGCCCGGCGGTGATCACCGTGATGTCCAGATCGGCGAACTGTTCGGCGAACGCGTCGGCGGGCGCCAGGTCGGTCTTGGTCAGGCACAGGATCGGGCGGATACCGCCGGCGTACGCCGCGATCAGGGCCCGGTCCACCAGTCCGGTGCGGGGCGGTGGGTCGGCCAGTGCCACCACCATGAGCAACTGATCGGCGTTGGCGACCACCACCCGTTCGGTCGGGTCGGTGTCATCGGCGGTGCGCCGCAACACGGTTCGGCGCTCGCCGCGCCGCACGATGCGGGCCAGCGTGTCGGGCCGGCCGGACAGGTCACCCACCACGTCCACCTCGTCGCCGACGACGATCGGGGTGCGGCCGAGTTCGCGGGCGCGCATCGCGGTGACCGGCCGGTGCGGATCGCCGTCGAGCACACAGCCCCAGCGGCCGCGGTCGACCGTGACCACCATGGCCGTGACGGCGTCGGCGTGCTCGGGCCGGGTCTTGGTGCGGGGACGCGAGCCGCGGCCCGACCGGATCTTGACGTCGGACTCGTCGTACTCGTGTCTTGTCGATCGGGTCAACCGCGCCCCAGCATGTCGGTCCACAGTTCGGGGAAGTCGGGCAGCGTCTTGGCGGTGGTGCCGATGTCCTCCACCTCCACGCCGGGCACCCGCAGCCCGATGATGGCCCCGGCCATCGCCATTCGGTGGTCGGCGTAGGAGTGCCAGGTACCGGGGTGCAGCGGACGGGCGGTGATGACCAGCCCGTCCGGGGTCTCGACGCAGGCGCCGCCGAGCCCGTTGATCTCGGTGCGCAGGGCCGCCAGCCGGTCGGTCTCGTGGCCGCGCAGGTGGGCGATCCCGGTCAGCCTCGACACCGATCCGGGCGCCGCCAGCGCCGCCAGCGCGGCCACCGCCGGGGCCAGCTCGCCGACGTCGTGCAGGTCGACGTCGAAACCCCCGTAGTCGGCCGCCCCCCGCACCGACAAGGACGAATCGGATTGCTGCACAGTCGATCCCATGAGCCTGAGGATCGCGAGAATGGTCCCGGCGGGCTGGACGCTGACCCGCGGCCAGCCGGCGATGCGCACCATGCCACCGGTCACCACCGCCGCGGCGAGGAACGGCACCGAGTTCGACAGGTCGGGTTCGACGACCCAGTGCCGCGCGGCGATGGGGCCCGGGCGCACGTGCCAGCGATTGGCGGTGGCGTCGTCGACCTCGACACCGGCCTCCCGCAGCATGGCCACGGTCATCGCGATGTGCGGGGCCGACGGCACCGACGTGCCGGTGTGCACCACGGTCAGGCCGTCGGTGAAGGCGGCGCCGGACAGCAGCAGCCCGGACACGAACTGCGACGACGCCGAGGCGTCGATGGCCACCGTGCCGCCCGGAACGGCGCCGCGGCCGTGCACCGCGAACGGCAGGCCGGAGCCGGTGATGTCCACGCCGAGCACGCCGAGCGCTTCGAGCAGCGGGGCGATCGGGCGGGCCCGGGCCTGGGCGTCCCCGTCGAACGTGACCTCCGCGGTGCTCAGGGCGGCAAGCGGTGGTACGAACCGCAGCACGGTGCCGGCCAGGCCGCAGTCGATGGTCGCGTGCGGGCCGGGCGCCAGTGCGCCGCCGACGGTCAGTTCGGATCCGGCGCCGGTGACATCGAGGCCGAGGGTGCGCAGCGCGCCGATCATCAGGTCGGTGTCGCGGCTGCGCAGCGCGCCGCTGATCGTCGAGGCGCCACCGCCTTGGGCGGCGGCCAGTCCGGCGAGCACCAGGGTGCGGTTGGTCTGGGATTTCGAGCCGGGCACCGTGACGGTGGCGTGGACGGGGTCCGCCGCGCGCGGTGCCGCCCACAACTCGGTGCTCACGGCACCCATCCTGCCCTGTCGGCCGCGTTTGCCACCATGGAGGCATGTGCGGACGATTCGCGGTCACCACCGACCCGGCGCTGCTCGCCGAGAAGATCCACGCCATCGATGAAGCGACGGCGGCGGGGGAGGCCCGCGGCCCGAACTACAACGTGGCCCCCACGGCGACCGTCGCCACCGTGGTGAGCCGGCATCAAGAGCCGGACGACGAACCGACCCGCCGCGTCCGGTTGATGCGCTGGGGGCTGGTGCCACCGTGGGCCAAGGCCGCCCCCGACGGCACACCGGAGAACAAGGGCCCGCTGCTGATCAACGCGCGGGCCGAGAAGGTGACCACCTCCCCGGCGTTCCGCGCCTCGGCGAAGGGCAAGCGCTGCCTGGTCCCGATGGACGGCTACTACGAGTGGAAGCCCAACCCGGACACCCCGGCGGGCAAGAAGGCCCGCAAGACGCCGTTCTTCATGTACCGCGCCGACGGCGAGCCGCTGTTCATGGCCGGCCTGTGGTCGGTGTGGCGCCCCGAGAAGGACGCCGCCCCGCTGCTCAGTTGCACCATCATCACCACCGACGCCGTCGGGGAGCTCGCCGAGATCCACGACCGCATGCCGCTGGTGGTCGACCAGCGCGACTGGGACCGCTGGCTGGACCCGGACGAACCGGCCGCCACCGACTTGTTGTCGGCGCCGCCGGACATCGGGGGCATCGACCTGCGTGAGGTATCGACCCTGGTGAACAACGTCAGAAACAACGGGCCCGAGCTGATCGAACCGGCCGAGCCCGACAACCAACCGGTTGGCCTGTTCTAGTCGCGCCGCGGCCGCTACGCTCACAGGCACATTTCCCTTCGAGAGGAGCGGCCATGACCGCGGTCGAGCCCAAGTCCGATCAGGCCACCATCACCGTCCACAACCCGGCCACCGGCGCGGTGTCCGGCACCGTCCCGATCGACGACGCCGAGACGGTGGCCGCCAAGGCCCGGGAACTGCGGCTGTTCCAGCCGGAGTGGGAGGCGATCGGCCCGCGCGGGCGCAAGGTCTGGATGATGAAGTGGCAGGACTGGGTCCTCGACAACAGCGAGCACCTGACCGAGGTGCTGATGTCGGAGACCGGCAAGTCCCGCGGCGACGCCGCCCTGGAGGCGGTGTCCATCGCCGACGCCATCAAGTACTGGGCGGGCAACGCCGAGGAGTTCCTCGCCGACCGCCACCCCAAGGCGCACAGCCCGCTGTTCCGGATCAAGAAGCTCACCACGGTGTTCCGCCCCTACCCACTGGTCGGGATGATCGAGCCGTGGAACTTCCCGCTGGCCATGCTGGCGCTGGACCTGGTGCCGGCGTTGGCTGCCGGTGCCGCCGTGCTGCTGAAACCCTCTGAGGTGACGCCGCTTTCGGCCGTCGAACTGGTCCGCGGCTGGAACGAGATCGGCGCCCCGCCGATCCTGAAGCTGGCGACCGGCTACGGCGAGACCGGCGCCTCGGTGATCGCGAACGCCGACTACGTCCACTTCACCGGCTCGACGGCCACCGGCCGCAAGGTGGCCGTGGCGTGCGCCGAGCGGCTGATCCCGTTCAGCCTGGAACTCGGGGGCAAGGATCCGGCCATCGTGCTGGCCGACGCCGACATCGACCGCGCGGCCAACGGCATCGCCTGGGGCGGGATGTTCAACTCCGGCCAGGTCTGCATCTCGGTGGAGCGGGTCTTCGTCGAGGCCCCGGTCTACAACGAGTTCGTCGCCAAGCTCACCGAGCAGGTTCGCGCGTTGAAGCAGGGCCAGGAGCAGTCCGGCTTCAGCTATGACACCGGCGCGATGGCCACTCCCGCCCAGCGCGACATCGTCGAGCGGCACGTCAAGGAGGCCGTGGCCGGCGGGGCCAAGGTTCTCACCGGGGGCAAGCCGACCGGGGTGGGCACGTTCTTCGAGCCGACTGTGCTCGCCGACGTCGACCCGAGCATGACCTGCATCGCCGAGGAAACCTTCGGCCCGACGCTGCCGGTGATCAAGGTGGCCGACGAGGAGGAGGCCATCCGGCTGGCCAACGACTCGGTCTACGGCCTGTCCGCCAGCGTGTGGACCGGTGACAACGAGCGCGGCGAGCGGGTGGCCCGGCGCCTGGAGGTCGGCGCGGTGAACATCAACGACGCGCTGACCAACGTGTTCTGCCCCGGCCTGCCGATGGGCGGCTGGAAGGAGTCCGGCATCGGCTACCGCGGTGGCGGCGCCGCCGGGCTGATCAAGTTCTGCCGCCAGCAGGCGATCACCGAGCCTCGGCTGCCCACCCAGAAGTCCGAGATGATGTGGTACTCGTCGACGAAGAAGCAGAACCGCTTCGCGCTGGCGGCCATGCGGGCCTTCGCCGGTCAGGGCCTGCGTCGGTTCGGGCGCGGCAAGAAGGGCTAAGCCGGGTAACCCGGCGGGTTCGGGGTGTCCACCCACAGGTCGACACCGAGGTCCGAGCCCGGGATGCAGTCGTACACCGACAGGTCGGTGACTCCCGCGTCGAGCAGCACGTCCTCGCACAGCAGGCTGTGCCCGGTGAACTCGCGGGCGGGCTTGCTCAGCACCGCGTAGGCGGCGTCGGCGTACACCTCGGGTTTGCGGGAGCGGGCCATCGCGGCGTCACCGCCGAGCAGGTTCTGCACCGCCGCGGTGGCCACCATCGTGCGCGGCCAGAGCGTGTTCGACGCGATGCCCGCCGCGCGCATCTCCTCGGCGATTCCCAACGCGCACAACGTCATTCCGAACTTCGCCATCATGTACGGCGTCGGCTTGAGCCACTGCGACTCCAGCCGGATCGGCGGGGACAGCGTCAGCACGTGCGGGTTCTCCCGGCCCTTCATGTGCGGTAGGCAGGCCTGCGACACCGCATAGGTGCCGCGCACCTGGATGCCGTTCATCAGGTCGAACCGCTTGAGCGGCACCTCCTCGATGGACCCGAGGTTGATCGCCGAGGCGTTGTTGACGCAGATGTCGATCCCGCCGAACTGCTCGACCGCCTTGGCGACGGCGGCGGCCACCGAGTCGCCGTCGCGCACGTCGCCGACGATCGGCAGCGCCTGGCCGCCGACCTCCTCGATCTCCTTGGCCGCGGTGTAGATGGTGCCTGGCAGCTTCGGGTGCGGTTCGGTGGTCTTGGCCACCAGGGCGATGTTGGCGCCGTCGGCGGCGACGCGTTTGGCGATGGCCAGGCCGATGCCGCGGCTGGCTCCGGAGATGAACATGGTCTTGCCCGCGAAAGTCATGGCGTCACCCTAGGGCGCGGATGTCGGCTGTCACCGCCTGGGTCAGCGCAACCAGATCGTTCGGCGCCAGCGCGACGTCCCAGCCCCGTTTTCCCGCGCTGCACAGCACCCGGTCGAAACCCAGCGCCGATGCGTCGACCACCGTCGGCAGCGGCCTGCGCTGGCCCAGCGGGGAGATGCCGCCCAGCACGTAGCCGGTGGAGCGTTCGGCGGAAGCCCGGTCGGCCAGCGCCGCCCTGGGCAGGCCCAGCGCCGCGGCGGCGGCCTTCAGCGACAGCTGCCACGGCACCGGCAGCACCGCGACGGCCAGCCCGGACGGTCCCGCGATGACCAGCGTCTTGAGAATCTGCTCGGGCAGCAGTCCGGGTCCGGCCAGCGCGGCGACGGCCTCCGCGCCATAATCGGCCACCCGGGGGTCGTGCCGGTAACGCCGCACCTCATAGCAGACGCCCGCGGCCACCAGGGCCGCCAGGGCCGGGGTGGCCGCGCCGCTCACGGGGCCCAACCCTAGGCGGGAATGCACCCGGTTGGTAATCCCGTTATGCCTTCCAGCCGTGGACCGGAACGGGCCACCCGAAAAGAATGTTGGTCGCGGCCCTAGGATTGGACGAAGGGAGTCGAGTGTCAGCCGGTATGTGCCTTCTGGGCGACGAGCGGACAGTTGAATCCTTCCTCCGTCCGATCTCGCTGACGGTGCCGGTCACCGGCCCAGCGGCAGAAGGGACCGTGTCCACCACGATGAGCGATACCGAGGGCGCCGACGGCTCCGGCACCGTCGACACCGCCGCCCCGTCCGAAAGCGACGCGGAGCAGGTGGCGCGCTTCGAGCGCGACGCGATCCCGCTGATGGATCAGCTGTACGGCGGTGCGCTGCGGATGACCCGCAATCCGGCCGACGCCGAGGACCTGGTGCAGGAGACCATGGTCAAGGCCTTCCACGCGTTCTCGTCGTTCCGGGAGGGCACCAACCTCAAGGCCTGGCTGTACCGGATCATGACCAACACCTACATCAACTCCTACCGCAAGAAGCAGCGGCAGCCGGCCGAGTACCCGACCGAGGAGATCACCGACTGGCAGCTCGCCGCCAACGCCGAGCACACCTCCACCGGGCTGCGTTCGGCCGAGGTGGAGGCCCTGGAGTCGCTCCCCGACACCGAGATCAAAGAAGCCCTGCAGGCGCTGCCTGAGGAGTTCCGGATGGCGGTCTACTACGCCGACGTCGAGGGCTTCCCCTACAAGGAGATCGCCGAAATCATGGGCACACCGATCGGGACAGTGATGTCCCGGCTGCACCGGGGGCGGCGCCAGCTGCGCACCCTGCTCGCCGACGTCGCCAAGGAGCGCGGCTTCGACCGGGGATCGCGCGGCCAGCAGGAGGACACGCCGGAAGAGGTGTCGTCATGAGCGACGAGAACTGGCGTCCCCCGGTCGGCCCCGTCGATCCCGACCATCCGGAGTGCGCGGCGGTGGTCGCCGAGGTTTCGCTGCTGCTCGACGGCGAGGTGACCGCCGAGACCCGGGAACGGCTCCAGCAGCACCTCGACGAGTGCCCGACCTGCCTGCGCCATTACGGCCTGGAGGAACGGATCAAGAAGCTGATCGCCACCAAGTGCAGCGGCGAGAAGGCTCCGCAGTACCTGCTGGAGCGGGTGCGGCTGGAGATCAGCCGCACGACGATCATCCGGCGCGGCTAGCCGGCCTTGCTGCCGGCGTTGGGCCGCTTGCCGTGATTGGCCTTGCTGTGCTTGCGGTCCCTCTTCTTGCGGCCACGCTTGGCCATGGTCTACCTCCGTCGTCGAACTGTTGCCCACAGTCTCTCACGGCCCCAACGACGGCCTGACCACCCGGTGTTGTGGTTCGATAGAGCGGCACCAAGTGTTCGATGGAGCAGCGCCAAGAGTGAGGGTGGAAATGGCCGAGGATGTTCGCGCCGAGATCGTGGCCAGTGTGCTCGAGGTCGTGGTCAGCAAGGGAGACCAGATCGGCCAGGGCGACACCCTGGTGCTGCTCGAATCGATGAAGATGGAGATCCCGGTGCTGGCCGAGGTGGCGGGCACGATCACCGAGGTCAGCGTCTCGGTGGGTGACGTGATCCAGGCCGGCGACCTCATCGCGGTCATCGACTAGCTGGAGTGTCCACCCTCGGTGAGCTCCTGGCCGAGCACACGATGTTGCCCGGCAACGCGGTGGACCACCTGCACGCGGTGGTGGGCGAGTGGCAGTTGCTCGCCGACCTGTCCTTCGCCGACTACCTGATGTGGGTGGCCCGCGACGACGGTGCGCTGGTGTGCGTCGCCCAGTGCCGGCCCAACACCGCCCCGACCGTGCTGATCACCGATGCCGTCGGCACCCTGGTCGCGGCCGGCGATCTGCCGCTGGTGACCGCCGCCTTCACCTCGGGCGCCATCGGCCGCGGCGAGAGCGACCCGTCGCTGCGCGAGCGCGGCCTGAACGTCGAAGCGGTGCCCGTCCGCTACGACAACCAGGTGGTGGCGGTGCTGACCCACCAGACGGCCGTGGCCGAGCGGCGCACCTCGTCCCCCCTGGAGCGGGCCTACCTGGACTGCGCCGCCAACCTGCAGCACATGCTGACCGAGGGCACGTTTCCCAATATCGGCGACCTGGCGATGTCGCGGTCCAGTCCGCGGGTCGGCGACGGCTTCATCCGCCTCGACGTCGACGGGGTGGTGGTCTTCGCCAGCCCCAACGCGCTGTCGGCGTACCACCGGATGGGGCTCACCTCGGAGTTGGAGGGCCACAACCTGGTCGCCGTCACCCGCCCACTGATTTCCGACCCGTTCGAGGCGCAGGAACTGGCCGAGCACATCCGCGAGTCGCTGACCGGCGGGGCCAGCATGCGGATGGAGGTCGACGCCGGGGGAGCGGCCGTGCTGTTCCGGACGATGCCGCTGGTGGTGCATGGCGCGCCGGCCGGGGCGGCGCTGCTGATCCGCGACGTCACCGAGGTCAAGCGGCGGGACCGGGCGCTGCTGTCCAAGGACGCCACCATCCGGGAGATCCACCACCGGGTGAAGAACAACCTGCAGACCGTGGCCGCCCTGCTGCGGCTGCAGGCCCGCCGGACCAACAACGCCGAGGGCCGGGAGGCGCTGATGGAGTCGGTGCGCCGGGTGGCCTCGATCGCCCAGGTGCACGAGGCGTTGTCGATGTCTGTCGACGAGGAGGTCAACCTCGACGAGGTCATCGACCGGATCCTGCCGATCATGAACGACGTCGCCCGGGTGGACACCCCGATCCGGATCCGCCGGGAAGGCGCGCTGGGGGTGCTGGACGCCGACCGGGCGACCGCGCTGGTGATGGTGGTGACCGAGTTGGTGCAGAACGCCATCGAGCACGCTTTCGACCCGTCGGCCAAGGGCGGCTGCGTCACCATCCGGGCCGAACGCTCGGCCCGCTGGCTCGACGTCGTGGTCCACGACGACGGGCGCGGGCTGCCCGACGGGTTCAGCCTGGAAAAGTCCGACCAACTCGGACTGCAGATCGTCCGGACGCTGGTATCGGCCGAACTCGACGGGTCGCTGGGAATGCATGACGTCCCCGGTGGCGGCACCGATGTAGTGCTGCGGGTGCCCATTGGGCGACGAAGTGCGGCCAGAGTGCCGCAATAGCAAACATGTGACCTAAAGCACTTCGATAAAAAAAGTCACGGCCCCGGAATTTGCGGGGCCGTGACTGCGAGTCGGTGCGGAGTGGCGCTCAGACCCCGGTGCGGGCCCGGGTGCGCGCGTTGCGCCGCTTGAGCGCGCGGCGTTCGTCCTCGCTCATGCCGCCCCACACGCCGGCATCCTGGCCGGAGTCCAATGCCCAGGTCAGGCACTCGGTGGTGACCGGACAACGGTTGCAGACGAGCTTCGCGTCAGCGATCTGGGCGAGCGCCGGGCCGCTGTTCCCCACGGGGAAGAACAGTTCCGGGTCCTCGTCACGGCAGACCGCCTTGTGGCGCCAATCCATTAGTCGCTACTCCTTAACTGGTGCGCAGCACAGCGCACGTTATTTATCTGCGGGTGTTAACGCGTGCACACAAATGTTTCTGCGTTGTTGCATCCGATCGTTTCACAGCGCTGACGGATGTCAATAGAACTCAGTTAACACGTGGGCAATCTCACTACCGGGGTCGGTTAACAGACCCTCTGCCCGTTTGTACTACACTCAACCCACCTGCGCCCTGAATCGGGCGGCTCCGGACAGTCATTGCAGCTCAGGGGGCCGTTCATGCGGGCGGGGCGACGACGCTCAGCGCCTCCGGAACGGCCCGGAAGGTCATTTCTGAGCGTAGGCCAAGAAAATCCCCGTCAACCTGGCTGGCGACCGGTTCGGTCGCCGTGACGTGCACCCACGCGACGTCGTCGTCGCGAATCAGGTGCCGGGCCTTGATCCGGTGGTTGCGGGACAGCATCCGGCGCACCAGCCGCAGGTTGGCCCACACGTTCATGCTGGTGATCGCGAACACGCCGAGGCCCTTCTCGAACGTGGTGTCCGGATTGGTGAACACCGGCCGGGTGTTCGCATACGTCCACGGGCTGGAATTGGAGATGAAGGCGAAGTACACCCGGGAGACCGGTTCGCGTCCGGCCAGTTCCAGCGTCAGGGTCGGCTCCCGGCGGGCGTTGGCCAGCATCTCCTTCACCGCCACCCGGATGTAGCGGCCGGCGGTGACCTTGCGGCCCTTGGCGCGCTGGGCCTCCACCGCGGCCACCACGTCGCCGTCCACGCCCATCCCGGCGGTGAACACCGCCCAGCGCTCGCCGCAGTCCATCAGGCCGATCCGCCGCCACGACCCGTTGCGACCGTGCTCGCCGAGCAGGTCGATCAGCTGGTTGGTGGCCACCGTGGGGTCGGGGCTGATGCCCAGCGCGCGGGCGAACACGTTGGCCGAGCCGCCCGGCACCACCGCGACGGCCGGAACCGGGCCGTCGGCGTGCTGGCCCGGCGCCCCGAGCAGGCCGTTGACCACCTCGTTCACCGTGCCGTCGCCGCCGTGGATGATGACCACGTCGATACCGTCCCGCCGCGCGGCCTGCGCGATCTCGACGGCGTGGCCGCGGTGGTTGGTGTGCTCGACGGCGAGTTGGACCCGGCTTTCCAGGGCGTGCGCCAGCAGGTCGCGCGCCGCGGCGGTCGTCGAGGTGGCGTTCGGGTTGACGATCAGGACGGCGCGCACGAGGCATGAGCCTAGTGGGACCTCTAGGCTCATCTTCCGTGACCGTTCCCGCCCCGCCCGCTGTGCGACGGGCCGCCGTGCTGGTGGCCGCCGAGGGGGCCGCCGGCCTGGTGGCGGCGGCGGTGTTCGTAATCCGCGGCCTGGCCGGCGCCGACCAGCACGTGGTCAGCGGGTTCGGCAACGCGGCCTGGTTCGCCCTGATCGGGGGTGCGGTGCTGGCGGCGGGCTGGGCGTTGTGGACCGGCAGGCGGTGGGGCCGCGGCCTGGCGGTGTTCGCCCAACTGCTGCTGCTGCCGGTGACCTGGTATGCCGCCGTCGGCTCACACCAGTGGTTCTACGGGATCCCGGTGGCGGTGGTCGCCGTGGCCACGCTGGCGCTGCTGTTCGCCCCGAGCACCCTGCGCTGGCTGGGCTCTCAGGACTCCGCGGCCAGCGCCGACAACTCCGGGCCCGACACCCGATAGGTGATCCACTCCGACATCTGCCTGCCGCCGACGGCGTCATACAGCCCGATCGCGTTGACGTTCCAGTCCAGCACCGCCCAGCTCAACCGGCTGTAGCCGTTGTCCACGCACTCCCGTGCCAGGGTTGCCAGCAGCGCGCGGGCCAGCCCGCGGCGGCGGAATGCCGGGCGCACGAACAGGTCCTCGAGGTAGATGCCGGCCACGCCGTCCCAGGTGGAGAAGTTGCGGAACCACACCGCGATGGCGGCCGGCTCGCCGTCCACCTCGGCGATGTGACAGAAGCCCACCGGGTCGGCGCCGAAAAGCGCTGCACTGAGCTGCTTTTCGGTGACCGTGCACTCGTCGGCGGCCCGTTCGAACTCGGCCAGTTCGCCGATCATCGCGACGATGGCGGCCTCGTCACCCGGACGGGCCCGGCGGATGAGGCTCATTGTTCGACTCCCAGCGCCGACAGGATGGTCCTGAACTTCGTTGTGGTCTCGGCGACTTCGTCGTCGGGATCGGATTCGGCCACGATACCGCCGCCGGCCTGGGCCAGCGCCTCGCGGCGGTCCGCCGACACCTGGGCCCCGCGGATGGCCACCACCCACCGCCCGTCGCCGCGGGCGTCGCACCAGCCGACCGCGCCCGCGTAGAAGCCGCGGTCGCCCTCGATCTCGGCGATCAGGTCCACCGCGGCGGCGGTGGGCACCCCGCCGACGGCCGGTGTCGGATGCAGCGCCAGCGCCAGATCCAATGCGGTGGTGGAGGTTTCGCGCAGCGTGCCGCGGATCGGGGTGGACAGATGCCACAGCGCCTCGGTGCGGCTCAGCTGCGCTTGCGCCGCGACGTCCAGATCGCTGCACAACGGCTCCAGCGCGGCGCGCATGGTGTCGACGACGAGTTGGTGCTCATGACGGTTCTTGCCGGATGCCGCCAGTGCCGCCCCGTTGGCCGCATCGGTCTCGGGGTCGGGCGATCGCGGCGCCGATCCGGCGAAGGGCTGGCAGCTCACCCGGGTCCCCGAGCGCGCCACCAGCAGCTCCGGGCTGGCGCCCACCAGGGCGGTTCCGGCGTAGCCGGGCCCGGCCGGCGATAGGTCGGACAGGTACACGGTGGCCTCCGGGTCGCCCGAGAGTCGGTGCAGGATGGTCGGCAGGTCCAGCGCACCGTCGGCGACGAGCCGCAGCGCCCGCGCCAAAACCACCTTCTGCAAAGGACTTCCGGGCTCGTTCAGCCGGTCCAGGGCGGCCCGGATCCGGGCCCGGTGCTGCTGGGGCGCGGGCAGCGTCTCGGCGATCCGCACGTTCGGCAGCGGCACGCTCGGCCACGGTGGCGGGGCGCCGCCGAACGTCACCGACACCGGCGCCAGCAGGGCGGCGGGGGTCCGCAGGTCGAAGGGCAGCGCGCCGACCACCACGTCGGCCGTGCCGTCGCGCAGAGCCGCGGCGGCGTCGGCGGCGTCGGCGTAGCCCGTCGCGATCCCGTCGGCGACCACCGTCCCGGCGGGCCCGCTCAGCACGAAGGACGTCGGTGTCACGTCCCGGTGACCGGCTCGCGGTGGCTGGTCATCCCCAGCCCGGACAACTGACGCAGCCCGTACTCGAAGCCGCACACCGCCACCGATGCCGCGCCGAACCCGTACCGGGAGCCCTCGCGCAGCGGTTGTTCGACCCAGCGGGTCACCACCGCGCGGGAGAAGTGCCCGTGCCCGACGAACACCACGTCGCGGTCGACCATGTGGTCCAACGCGTAGGCGACGGCCTGGTCGGCGCGCATGCTCACCTGGTCCACGCTCTCCCCGCCGGGGCAGCCGTAGGTCCACAGCAGCCAGCCCGGGGTCTCGGTGCGGATCTCGTGGGTGGTCAGGCCCTCGTAGTCGCCGTAGTCCCACTCGGCCAGCAGCGGGGACACCTCGTCGACCGTCAGCCCGGCCAGCTCGGCGGTGGCCAGGGCGCGCTTGCGCGGGCTGCTGACCACCAGCGGGTGGTCCAGGCCTAGGTGCTCGAGGGTGTTCGCGGCGAGTTCGGCCTGCCCGCGCCCGACGTCGGTGAGCTCCAGGTCGGTGCGGCTGGTGTGCTTGCGGTCCCGGGACCATTCGGTTTCGCCGTGCCGCAGCAGGACCAGCCGATGGTTTCCGAGGCTCACGTCGGTTGATTCTGCCGGATCGCGTGGTCTGCCGTGCCAGCCGGGACGCCTGGAGCCCGAACCTGTAAGGATGGTCTGGTGACCCGAGTACTGGCGGTGGCCAATCAGAAGGGCGGGGTGGCCAAGACGACCACGGTCGCGTCGCTGGGCGCGGCGCTGGTCGACGAGGGCAAGCGGGTGCTGCTGGTCGACCTCGACCCACAGGGATGTCTGACGTTCTCACTGGGCGCCGACCCGGACAAGCTGCCGGTGTCGGTGCACGAGGTACTGCTCGGTGAGGTGGAACCCGACGCCGCGCTGGTGACCACCACGGAGGGGATGACCCTGCTGCCGGCGAACATCGATCTGGCCGGTGCCGAGGCGATGCTGCTGATGCGGGCGGGCCGGGAGTACGCGCTCAAGCGGGCGCTGGCCAAGCTCTCTGCCGACTTCGACGTGATCATCATCGACTGCCCGCCGTCGCTGGGCGTGCTGACGCTCAACGGCCTGACCGCCGCCGACGAGGTCATCGTGCCGCTGCAGTGCGAGACGCTGGCGCACCGCGGGGTCGGTCAGTTCCTGCGCACGGTCACCGACGTCCAGCAGATCACCAACCCGGACCTGAAGATGCTGGGCGCGCTGCCGACCCTCTACGACTCGCGGACCACGCACAGCCGCGACGTGTTGCTGGACGTCGCCGACCGCTACGACCTGCCGGTGCTGGCCCCGCCGATCCCGCGCACGGTGCGCTTCGCCGAGGCCAGCGCATCCGGGTCGTCGGTGCTGGCGGGCCGAAAGACGAAGGGCGGCAACGCCTATCGTGAACTGGCGGCGGCGCTGATCAAGCACTGGAAGTCCGGCCGGGCGCTGCCGACTTTCACGCCCGAGATCTGAGCGCTACTTCGCCCCGAAGGCGGCCAGCGTGCCGCCGTGCTCCTCGACCACGATCGAGCCGGTCACTTCCGGCACCACCGGACCGTCGCCGGCCGGATGCGCCAGCGGGATCAAACGCTCGTTGGTGCCGGTCGCCGCGTCGTAGACGCCGAGGCCGCCGGCCACCGGGATGAGCAGCTTGCCGGCCATGATCGCGGCCGGGCCGACCGGGGACAGCGGACCGGTGGTCTCCACGGCGTAGCGGTGGCCCAGGGTTCCGTCGAACACCTGCACGCCACTGCCGGTCCACCAGGTGAACAGATCGCCGGCGCGGGTCACCGCCGCCGGGCCCGTCACGGTCGGGGCGGCCCGCAGGGGGGTGGTGGACACCTTGGTGCCGGTGTCGTCGTAGACCACCATCTCCGGTCGCGGGGTGGGCAGGTACACCGCGGTGGAGGTGCCGGACACCGCGACCACCCGCGCCTCGGAGTCGACGGCCACGCCCGGCAGCGGCACGTTCTTGGTCTCCGGCTCGTCCTCCTCCTTGGCGGGCTTGAGCAGCGTCAGCCGCAGATCCTTCTGATCGCGGCAGGCCTCGAGCACCGAGACCGCGGAATCGCTGCCCGCCGCCGACATCAGCGTGCAGCCGGTGCCGACGCCCTGGTTGACCGGCTTCACCCGGGCGTCGATCTCGCCGTAGGACATCATCCGCACCAGATCCGAGCGCCACAGCTCCAGGCGGGTCGGCCCGGCCGAGAGGATCGCGCTGCCGTTGGAGGTCACCACGACGTGCTTGTCGGCGTAGGCGGTGCGGGTCGGGCCGCGCCTGCCGGTGGCGGCGTCGATGCCGCTGACCTGACCGCAGCCCCGGACGTCGGGGTAGACCGCCACCGCGAGGTCGTAGATGTAGGAGACCGCGCACAGGTTGGTGTCCCGGGCGAAGGTCCAGCGGTTCTCGCCGGTCTGTGCGTCGCGCCCCTGCACCGTCCGGCCGTCGCCGGTCACCACGGTGCCGCCGATCACCACCGGACTGGGCGTGCGCGGGCTGGCCGCCGTCCACAGCTGGGCGAGGGTCTCGGGGACGACGCGGGCCGGGGCCGGGTTGGGCGCCGGGTTGGTCGCCGGGCGGCTGATCGTGGCCCGCGCGGAGCTGTTCCACCAGAACAGCGCGGCCACGACGGCCACCACGGCGGCGATCGCCGCGGCGGCGCGCAGATCGCCCCGGGTGCGGCGTTCGGGTCTGACCATCTAGGCGACGATAGCCGCGCTCAGCCCGCGGTCGGGGTGGCGGCGTCGGCCGAGTTGCGCGGCCGCCGCCGGCGACGGCGCTTACGGGCCGCACCGCCCTCCCCGGACGCCGCGACGGGCTCGGCGGCTCCGCCGTCGACGCCCGCCTCGGCGGGCTTGGCAGGCTTCGCCACATGCCCGGTCGCCGACTCGCCGCTGCGGGTGCGGCGGCGGGACCGGTTGCGGGCGGGGCGCTCACGGTTGGCGTCGGCGGAGCTGATCCGGGTGCCGTCCTGGGACTTGGCCTGGCGCTGCTTGCGCGGGGTGCCGATCGAGCCGGTGGCCTCGGCGGGGATGCCCAGCTCGGAGTAGAGGTGCGGCGAGTTCGAGTAGGTCTCGGCGGGGTCCGGGCACTCCAGCTTGAGCGCCTTGTCGATCATCGACCAGCGATCCAGTTCGTCCCAGTCGACCAGGGTGATCGCGATGCCGGTCTTGCCCGCACGGCCGGTGCGGCCGATGCGGTGCACGTAGGCCTGCTCGTCCTCGGGGATCTGGTAGTTGATGACGTGAGTGATGTCATCGATGTCGATGCCCCGGGCGGCGACATCGGTGGCGACCAGCACGTCGACGTCGCCGGCGCGGAACGCCTTGAGCGCCTTCTCGCGGGCGATCTGGCCGAGGTCGCCGTGCACGGCGCCGACCTTGAAGCCGCGTTCGGCGAGCTCGTCGGCCACCTTCTGGGCGGTGCGCTTGGTGCGGGTGAAGATCATCGTCGCGCCGCGGCCCTCGGCCTGCAGGATGCGGCTGACCATCTCGACCTTGTCCAGGGCGTGCGCGCGGTAGACGAACTGCTCGGTGGTGTCGTGGGTGGCCGCGCCCTGGACACCCTCGGCCCGGATGTGGGTGGGCTGGTTCATGAAGGTGCGGGCCAGCGTGATGATCGGGTCCGGCATGGTGGCCGAGAACAGCATCGCCTGCCGCTCGTCGGGGATCTGCCGCAGGATGCGTTCGATGTCGGGCAGGAAGCCCAGGTCGAGCATCTCGTCGGCCTCGTCGAGGACCAGCACCGAGAGCCCGCCGAGCTGCAGGTGGCCCTGCTGGGCCAGGTCGAGCAGGCGGCCCGGCGTTCCGACGACGACGTCGGCGCCCTTGCGCAGCGACTCGATCTGCGGCTCGTAGGGACGGCCGCCGTAGATCGAGACGACGCTCAGCGGGCGGTCGCCCTCGGCTTGCAGGTACTTTGCCGCGCCTTCGAGGTCGCCGAAGACCTGCAGGCACAGCTCGCGGGTGGGGACCACGACGAGCGCGCGCGGCGTGCCGTTGAGCGGGCGGGTGGTGTCGGTCGTGATGCGGTGCAGCAGCGGCACGCCGAACGCGAAGGTCTTGCCCATGCCGGTGCGGGCCTGACCGATGAGGTCGTCACCGCTCAGGGCGAGCGGCAGGGTCAGCTCCTGGATGGCGAAGGCGTGTTCGATGCCCTGTTCGGCGAGCGCGCGGACGATCTCGTCCCGGACTCCGAGCTGGGCAAAGCTGATCTGGGGATGGGTGGTCAAGGGTGTCATGCTGGTGGCGTCAAACCTTCCGGTGTCATTCCTCGTTCTGGCTTCGACGCGCGCACGAGTTCAGACTTTCGCCAAAGGGTGTGCGCCGAACTGGGCGGCGCAGACGCGTGCACGCACATTTCCTTGACGGTGACGCCGGGTGGAGGCTTGACGCCGCCGTCTCGGCCATCATAGCTGGTCGCGCGCGCTGATCCGGTTCGCGGCCTGCGGCCGGACTAGAGTTACGCCCATGAGTGCGACGCAGCCCACAGCGGCGACCGGTTCGGGGTCGCGCATCACCGCCGACCATCCTGGCGTCGACGAACTGTTCGCACTGCTGGCCTACGGCGAGGTCGCCGCGTTCTACCGGCTGACCGACGAAGCCCGGATGGCGCCGGATCTGCGCGGCCGCATCAACATGGCCAGCATGGCGGCCGCCGAGATGGCGCATTACGAACTGCTGCGCGACGCCCTGGCGGCCCGCGGAGTCGACGTGGTGCCCGCGATGAATCGCTACGCCTCCGCGCTGGAGAACTACCACCGGCTGACCACCCCGAGCACCTGGCTGGAGGCACTGGTCAAGACCTATGTGGGCGATGCGCTGGCCGCCGACTTCTACTCCGAGATCGCCGACGTGCTGCCCGACGAGGTCGCCGGTGTGGTGCGGGCGGTGCTGGGGGAGACCGGCCACTCGCAGTTCGTCGTCGCCGAGGTTCGCGAGGCGGTGCTGTCCAGCGGCCGCCAGCGCAGCCGGCTGGCGCTGTGGTCGCGCCGGCTGCTCGGCGAGGCCATCACCCAGGCGCAGTACGTGCTGGCCGATCACGACGAACTGGTCGACCTGGTGCTCTCCGGGCCCGGCGGGCTGGGCCAGGTCACCGACTTCTTCGGCCGGCTGCAGCGCACCCACGACGACCGGATGCGCCAGCTCGGCCTGGCCTGATCCACCGCCTGAAAACCCGCCTAGCGGTTACACGTCGCGGTGATGCCGTTGTCGACCTGTGCGGCCACCGTCGCCCCGGTGCCGTCGGTGATCCAGCAGTTCAGCTGACTGCCCGCGCTGTTCGCGGTTACGTAGTTGACCGGCACCGTCGGCACCACGGTCATCGACCACGGCAGGGTGACGTTCTCGACGGTGCGCAGCGCACCGTCCTCGTCGGCGTAGATCACGGTGACCGGATCGTTGGGCCGCTGGTTTCCCGCCACGGTGTAGACGACCAGGCGCGGATCCACCGTCGTCTGCGCCTGCGGCACCGCGGCGACGGTGGTCGGCGGCAGCGAGACCGGGGTCTCGATGTCGGCGCCCGGGAGCGTGACGGTGACCGCGGTCGGCGGGGCGCTCGCGGTGCGGGGGCCCGGGGTCGCCGTAACCGTGCGGTTGGCCGACGGGTGATCGGCGGTCGTGGTGGCCGAATCACCGGTGTGCACCACGGCGGCGGTGGCCGCGGCGGCGGCCAGCACGCCCGCGGCGGTCACAACCACCCGCCGCCACTGCGACACCGCCGAGCGGCGTCTTTCGTTCCGGCGTGCCATGAATCAAGGCTATGGAACCCGCGGCGGCGCCCCGGCCGCGGCGCGCCACCCGTTGCCATGCTGTTACCGCAGCTTGATGCGATATTCGCTAACCGCGAACGGCTGCCGTCAGCCGGCCGGGCGGGCGTCTACTAGCCTGCTTGGGTAGCACGCACACGAACGGAAGGGTTCACCGTGGAGGTCAAGATCGGTGTTTCGGACAGCCCGCGTGAGCTGGTCTTCACCAGTTCGCAGACGGCCGCCGAGGTCGAGGAGTTGGTGACGTCCGCGCTGTCCAAGGCCGGATCGGACGTGCTGAGCCTCTCCGACGACAAGGGCCGCCGCTTCCTGGTGCACACCGCCAAGATCAGCTACGTCGAGATCGGCGTCTCCGACGTCCGGCGCGTCGGCTTCGGCATCGGCGCAGGTCCGGCCGCCAGCTAGGCCGCCCTCACGACCGGGTCAGCGGCACGTGTGACAGGCCGCCCCAGGCGAACTGCACTGTCCCGTCGACCGCGTCGTCCTTCGAGATCGGCCGGTCGGAATCCAGCCAGTACCGGGCGCAGTCCACGCTGATGCCGACCAGGCCCACCGCGATCATCCGGGCCCGGTGCGGGTCGAGCCCGGAGTCGCGGCTGATCAGGTCGAACACCGCGTCCGTGCACGCCTCGGTGGCCACCTTCACCTGGGCGGCGACCTGTGGCTCGCTGACATAGTCGTTCTCGAAGATCAGCCGGTAGCCCTGGCTGTCGTGCTCGATGAAGTCGAAGAACGCCTGCACCGCCGCCCGCAGCCGCAGCCGGTTGTCGGTGGTGGTGCGCAGCGCCTGGCGCACCCCGGAGACCAGGTTCTCCACATGCTGTGCCAGCACGGCCAGGTAGAGCTCCAGCTTGCTGGTGAAGTGTTGGTAGAGAACCGGTTTGCTCACACCGGCGCGATCGGCGATCTCGTCCATGCCCGCGGCGTGATAGCCACGGTCGACGAAGATCTCGCTGGCCGAGGCCAGCAGCTGCTCGCGGCGCTCGTCGCGCGGCAGCCGGCTGCCACGCCGTCCGGCCGCCGGGGCGGGCCGGGTCGGCGTGTTGGCGAGATCGCTCATCGGGTCCTCAATCTGGTGCGTTGCCTGGGCGCCCGTACCCGGGGTCCCGGCTCGTCGCACCGACACTACTACCCGGTTCCGGTTACCGGCCCGGTAGCGACCCGGGTGCCCGCACGGGCGCGCCGGAAAGCGCCTTGCGCTCGCGTTATGCCATCCTGGGGCGGTGACCTACGATCCGGGGCACCGTGGGGGCGGTCCTGTGCAGGTGGTGCGCAGCGAGTGGCGCGAGCCGCTGCGCGCCCAGCGGGACCCCATCACGGAGAGTTCGGGGCGCCCGAGATCCAACCGCGAGCAGCGCCGACAGTGGCGCAAGCAGACCTGGCTCGGCCGCTTCGTCTCCACCTACGGTTGGCGGGCGTACGCACTGCCGGTGCTGGTCGTGCTCACCGGCGTGGTGCTCTACCAGACGGTCACCGGCACCGCCGCCCCCGCGCCCGAGCAGCCCGACGCGGTCCAGGGGCCGCCGACGATCGGATCGCGCGGGACGGCGATCATCGGGGCGCCGCCGCGGGGCCTGACCGCCTTCGACGCGAGCCTGCCGACCGGGGTGCTGCCGGAGGGCGGCGCGTTCACGGAGGCCGGCGAGAAGACCTGGCACATCGTGCCCGGAACCACCCCGAAGGTCGGTCAGGGCACCGCGAAGACGTTCACCTACACCGTCGAGGTGGAGGACGGCATCGACACCGCTGCGTTCGGCGGCGACGAGGGTTTCGCCCGGATGGTCACCGAGACGTTGGGCAACCCGAAGAGTTGGACCCACAACCCGCAGTTCGCCTTCCAGCGGATCGACGCCAGCAGCCCGGAGATCAAACCCGATTTCCGGGTGTCTTTGTCGTCCCCGATGACGGTTCGGGAGGGGTGCGGCTACGAGATCCCGCTGGAGTCGTCGTGCTTCAACCCGGTCTACGGTCCCGACGCCCAGCCCCGGGTGTTCATCAACGAGGCCCGCTGGGTGCGGGGGGCGGTGCCGTTCCAGGGTGACATCGGCTCCTACCGCCAGTACCTGATCAACCACGAGGTGGGCCACGCGATCGGCTACACCACCCACGAGCCGTGCGACCAGAACGGCGGCCTGGCGCCGATCATGATGCAGCAGACGTTCTCCACCGCCGACAACGACGCGGCGAAGTTCGACCCCGAGTCGGTCAAGGCCGACGGCAAGACCTGCCGGTTCAACCCCTGGCCGTATCCGATCGCCTAGCTCTTGGAAGCCTCTTCGCCCGCGAGCGTGCGCGGAGTGCACGCGCGATCGGCGTGTTGCGGCACCGACACGCACGCTCGGCGGCTGTGCCGGAAGCTTGTCCGGCTGTTTGCCGTTGATTCGACTACCTGCTGAAATGGGTGGGGAACGTCGAAACCCGAGGAGCTACCGGTGTCTTCACCGTTGCCGCCGCTGGTCGAGCCAGCCGCCGAACTGACCCGCGACGAAGTCTCCCGGTACAGCAGGCATCTGATCATCCCGGACCTCGGCGTGGTGGGGCAGAAGCGGCTGAAGAACGCGCGCGTGCTGGTGATCGGCGCGGGCGGGCTGGGCTCGCCGACGCTGCTCTATCTGGCCGCGGCCGGCGTCGGGACGATCGGGGTGGTGGAGTTCGATGTCGTCGACGAGTCGAACCTGCAGCGCCAGATCATCCACGGCCAGTCCGATATCGGCCGGTCCAAGGCGCAGAGCGCGCGCGATTCCATCCTCGAGCTCAACCCGCTGGTCACCGTGCGGCTCCACGAGATGCGGCTGGAGCCCGACAACGCCGTCGAACTGTTCGGGCAGTACGACCTGATCATCGACGGCACCGACAACTTCGCCACCCGCTATCTGGTCAACGACGCCGCGGCGCTGGCGCACAAGCCGTACGTCTGGGGGTCGATCTACCGCTTCTCCGGCCAGGTGTCGGTGTTCTGGGAGGACGCCCCCGACGGCCTGGGCCTGAACTACCGCGACCTCTATCCGGAGCCGCCGCCGCCCGGCATGGTGCCGTCCTGTGCCGAGGGCGGCGTGCTGGGCATCCTGTGCGCCTCGATCGCATCGGTGATGGGCACCGAGGCCATCAAGCTGATCACCGGTATCGGGGAACCGCTGCTGGGCCGGTTGATGATCTACGACGCCCTGGAGATGAGTTACCGCACCATCAGGATCCGCAAGGACCCCGAGACCCCCGAGATCACCGGGCTGATCGACTACGGGGCGTTCTGCGGGGTGCCGTCCGACAAGGCCGCCGAGGCCGCCCACGATTCCACCCTCACCCCGCTGGAACTGCGCGATCTGCTCGAGTCCGGCACCAAGGTGGCGCTGATCGACGTGCGCGAGCCGGTGGAGTGGGACATCAACCACATCAGCGGTGCCGAACTGATCCCGAAGTCGGCCATCGAGTCCGGGGACGGCCTGGCCAGGCTGCCGCAGGACCGGATTCCGGTGCTGTACTGCAAGACCGGGGTGCGCTCGGCGGAGGCGCTGGCGGTGCTGAAGAAGGCCGGGTTCCCCGATGCGCTGCACCTGCGGGGCGGCATCGTGGCCTGGGCCGAGCAATTCGAACCCGACATGGTGATGTACTGACGGCCCACCGGAGCCGGCACCGCTTAGTCTGACGGGGTGACCGAAGAACGCCCGCCCGAGCATGTGCTGGCGACGTTCGGCCTCAAGGACACCGAGCCCGAGCCGCTGGGCACCGGCTGGGAGGGCGGTTTCAAATGCGGTGAGGTGGTGTTGTCGGTGATCGCCGACCACGCCCGCGCGGCCTGGTCGGCCAAGGTGCGCGAGACGCTCTTCATCGACGGGGTGCGGCTGGCCCGCCCGGTGCGCTCCACCGACGGGCGCTACGTGGTGTCCGGTTGGCGGGCAGACACATTCGTCGCCGGCACCCCCGAGCCGCGGCACGACGAGGTGGTCTCCGCCGGGGTCCGGCTGCACGAGGCCACCGCGAAGCTGGAGCGGCCGAGGTTTCTCACCCAGGCGCCGGTGCCACCGTGGAGCGACGTCGACGTGTTCATCGCCGCCGACCGCGCCGCCTGGGAGGACCGCCCGCTGCAGTCGCTGCCGCCCGGCGCGCGGGTGTCGCCCGGCTCCGCCGACGGGGAGCGCTCGGCCGATCTGCTCAACCAACTCGCCGGGTTGCGCAAGCCGACCAAGAGTCCCAATCAGCTGGTGCACGGCGACCTGTACGGCACCGTGCTGTTCTCCGGGACGGCGGCGCCCGGCATCACCGACATCACCCCGTACTGGCGGCCCACGTCGTGGGCGGCGGGGGTGGTGGTCGTCGACGCGCTTTCCTGGGGCGAGGCCGACGACGGGCTCATCGAACGCTGGGATGCGTTGCCGGAGTGGCCGCAGATGTTGTTGCGGGCGTTGATGTTCCGCCTCGCCGTGCACGCTCTGCACCCGCGCTCCACGGCCGAGGCCTTCCCCGGGCTGGCCCGCACCGCCGCGCTGATCCGGCTGGTGCTCTAGAACCTGTGCCGGGCCTCGGCCAGGTTCACCCTGCCGTCGGTGGCCAGGACCCCCTCGGCGCGCAGCAGTTCCAGCTGGCGGGTCGCCAGGTGCGGTGCCGGGCGGCCCGAGGCGGTGATCACCCGGTGCCACGGCAGATCCGAGGAGTCGGTCCGCATGATCCAGCCCACGATCCTCGGGCTGGAAAGCCTTGCCGCCGAGGCGATGTCGCCGTAGGTGGCGACCCGGCCCGCCGGAATCGACGCCACCAGCCGACGGACCCGCTCCACCTGTGCGTCGGTGACCGGGGTCATCGTCAACCCCGCCCGAGCATGTCCCGGATGAGCGCCGCGGTCTCGGTGGGCTTGGCCTGGGCCACCATGTGCTGGCAGGGTAGGTCCACCATGGTGAAGTCGGCGCCGAGCCGGCCCGACAACCCCTCGATCAGTTCCTCGCTGATGTACGGCGGCGAAGTCCACTGCGCCCGCACCAGCGTCGTCGGAGTTCCGTTGCGGGGCAACACGATATCGCGCGCCAGCTCGCTCCAGTAGGACATCATCGCGGGCACGCTGATGCGCCAGCCGTAGCGGCCGTTGGGCAGGGCGATCAGATGCTCGTCGAGGTCGTCGTCGAGTTCCTCGAGGGCCACGTCGGCCCACACGCCGGTGAACTTCTCGGTGCGGGCCTCGTCCCGGTCCGTGTAGTCCGGGGATGTCAGCATGGCGTCGGCGATCTCGCGCATCCACTGCCCGTCCAGCCCGATCGCCGGGTCCAGCAGCAGCAGCCCCGACACCAGGTCCGGGCACGCCGCGGCGAGGTGCAACCCGACGGCGCCTCCGAAGGAGTGACCCACCACCAGCACCGGACCGTCCGCCTCGTTCTCGATCACGGTGGCCAGCGCGGCGACGTTCGCGTCGAAGGTCCACGGCGCCGACCAGGACGAGCGGCCGTGGCCGAGCAGATCCGGGGCGGCCACGGCGATTTCGGGCAGGTGCCGGGTGGCCAACGTCCGCCAGCGCCGGCCGTGGCCGGTCAACCCGTGCAGCGCGAGCACCTGCACCGGGCCGGGCGGCCCGTAGCGGTGCAGATGGAGGTCGTGAGTCACGGCATCATGCTGCCAGAACGGCCGGCTTGTCAGACCCCCGTGGTGTCATGCCCGCATGACCAACCCCGACCCGGTGCCGGCCGAACTGACCGAGGCCGCCGTGCGCGGCCCGGGGTTGCGCGGCACGGTGCGGATCATCGGCGGCCCGGGCACCGGCAAGAGCGGCCTGCTGGTCGAGGCCGCCGCCGCGCACATCGCCGCGGGGGTGGACCCGGAATCGGTGCTGCTGCTGACGGGTTCGGGTCGGCCGGCCGGCGCGATGCGCAGCGCGCTCACCGCGACGTTGTTGACCGCCGGGCGGGGCCGCCGGGTCATCCGGGAGCCGCTGGTCCGGTCGGTGCACGGCTATGCGTTCGCCGTGCTGCGGCAGGCGGCGGCGCGCGCCGGTGACCCGCCGCCGCGCCTGGTGACCGGCGCCGAGCAGGACGGCATCATCCGGGAGCTGCTGGCCGGGGACTTGGCCGACGGCCCGGAGTCCGCCTCGGGCTGGCCCGCGCACCTGCGCCCGGCGCTGAGCACCGCCGGGTTCGCCACCGAACTCCGGGACCTGCTGGCCCGCTGCGCCGAGCGGGGAGTGGATCCGCTGCGGCTGCAACGCATCGGCCGACTGTCCGGGTGCCCGGAATGGGTTGCCGCAGGCCGCTTCGCCCAGCAGTACGAGCAGGTGATGCTGTTGCGCGCGGCGGTCGGCACCGCCGCTCCACAGGCCACCGTGCCCGCGCTGGGCGCCGCCGAACTCGTCGGCGCCGCGCTCGAGGCGTTCGGCGCGGACGCCGACCTGCTGGCCGCCGAGCGGGCCCGGATCCGGCTGTTGCTGGTCGACGACGCGCACCATCTCGATCCGCAGGCCGCCCGGCTGGTGCGGGTGCTGGCCGCCGGCGCCGACCTCACGCTGCTGGCGGGTGACCCGAACCAGGCCGTCTACGGATTCCGCGGCGCGGACCCCACGTTGCTGCTGGCCGAGGACTCGCCGGCGGTCACCTTGACCCGCTCGCACCGGTGTGCGCCCGCGGTGGCCCGGGCGATCAGCGGCGTCGCCGCGGGTCTGCCGGGCGCCCCCCGGTGGCGCCGCCTCGACGGGCACGCCGACACCGACGGCTCGGTCGGCGTGCGGGTGGCGGCCTCCGAACACGCGCAGGCGGCGCTGATCGCCGACACCCTGCGGCGGGCCCACCTGCTCGACGGGGTGCCCTGGTCGCAGCTGGCCGTGATCGTGCGGTCGGTGTCCGCCGCGGCCGCACTGCCGCGCGCGCTGGCGGCCGCCGGGGTGCCGGTGGCCACACCGTCCTGGGACGGCCCGATCGCGGACCAGCCCGCGGCCGCGGCGCTGCTGACCGCGCTTTCGGCCACCGCACACGGCCTCGACGGCGCGCAGGCGATCGCCCTGCTGAGCGGGCCGATCGGGCGCGTCGACCCGGTGTCGCTGCGCCAGCTTCGCCGCGCGCTGCGCCGCGCCGTGCCCGGCGGCGCGGGCCGGGAGTTCGGCGATCTGCTGGTCGAGGCGCTCACCGGGCGCGACCCGAAACTGCCCGCCACCCTGGCCGGACCGGTCAAGCGGGTCCGCGCCGTGCTGCGGTCGGCCGGCGCCGCACACCGCGGCCAGGGCGACCCGCGAGACACCCTCTGGCAGGCCTGGGAGCGCACCGGGCTGCAGCGGCGCTGGCTGGCCGCGGCCGAGCGGGGCGGCTCCGACGCCGTCGCCGCCGAGCGGAACCTTGCCGCGGTCACCACCTTGTTCGACCTCACCGAGGACTACGTCGCGCGCACCACCGGGGCGTCGCTGCCGGGCCTGCTCGACCATGTCGCCGCCCTGCAACTGCCGCCGGCCCGCCCCGACGACACCACCGGGTCCGAAACGGTCGCGACGCTCAGCCCGCACGCGGCGCTGGGCCGGGACTGGGAGCTGGTGGTGATCGCCGGCCTGCAGGACGGCCTGTGGCCCAACACCACGCCGCGCGGCGGGGTGCTGGGCACCCAGCGGCTGCTCGACGTGCTCGGCGGGGTGGGCGACGAGACGTCCGCCCGGGCGCCGCTGCTGGCCGAGGAGCGCCGGTTGCTGATCGCCGCGATGGGACGGGCGCGGCGCCGGCTGCTGGTCACCGCGGTCGACGGCGCGAGCGGCGACGACGTTTCCCTGCCGTCACCGTTCCTCGCGGAGCTGGCGCAGTGGGCGACGGTGGAGCCCACCGACGACACGGCGGCCGGGCCGATCACGGCACCGCCGGTGTTGTCGCCGGCCGCGGTGGTGGGCCGGCTGCGCGCGGTGGTGTGCGCCGCACCCGGCGCCGTCACCGAAGCCCAACGCGCGCTCGCGGCAACGCAATTGGCGCGGTTGGCGGCGGCCGGGGTGCCGGGCGCCGATCCGGGACACTGGCAGGGCACGGCGCCGATCAGTTCGGCCGATCCGGTGTGGGCGGGTGCCGACCACACCGTCACGATGAGCCCGTCCACCCTGCAGACGCTGGCGGACTGCCCGCTGCGGTGGCTGACCGAACGCCACGGCGGCTCCCGGCCCCGCGACCTGCGCTCGACGCTCGGCTCGGTGCTGCATGCGCTGATCTCCGGGCCCGCCGAGGACGAGGCCCGGCTGACTGCCGAACTGGAAAGGCTCTGGGCCACAATCCCGTTCGACTCGCCGTGGTATGCCGCCAACGAGTTGGAGCGCCATCGGGCCATGCTCGCGGCCTTCGTCGCCTGGCGATCGGCCACCCGGCACGAGCTCACCGAGGTGGGTACCGAGATCGACGTCGAGGGCGTCGTCGCCGCGCCCGGCGGCGAACTGCCGGGCGTCCGGGTCCGCGGCCGGGTCGACCGGCTGGAACGCGATCCGGAGGGTCGGCTGGTGGTGGTCGACGTCAAGACCGGCAAGAGCCCGGTCACCAAGGACGAAGCCCAGCGCCACGCCCAACTCGGGCTCTACCAGCTGGCCATCGCCGAAGGGCTGCTCAGCGACGGCGAGCAGCCCGGCGGCGGGCGGCTCGTGTACATCGGCAAGCCGACCGCCGCCGGCGCCACCGAACGCGAGCAGTCCGCGCTGACCGGCGCCGGCCGCGACGAGTGGCGCGAGACCGTGCAACGCGCCGCCGCGGCGACCGCGGGCCCGCAGTTCCCCGCCCGGGCCAACGACGGCTGCCCCCACTGCCCGATGCGTCCCGGCTGCCCCGCGCATGCGGCACCCGAATGGAGTCGTGATGACCTATAGTCCCGCCGAACTGGCTGTCGCCCTTGGTGTTCCGACGCCCACCCCCGAGCAGGCGGCGGTCATCGCCGCGCCGCCGGGGCCGCTGGTCGTCATCGCCGGAGCCGGGGCGGGCAAGACCGAGACGATGGCCGCGCGGGTGGTCTGGTTGGTGGCCAACGGGTTCGCCGATCCGGGGCAGGTGCTGGGCCTGACCTTCACCCGCAAGGCAGCCGGTCAGCTGCTGCGCCGGGTGCGTTCGCGGCTGGCCCGGCTCTCCGGGGTGTCCGGCGGCGTCGAGGATGCGGCCGGATCGGCGACCGTGAGCACCTACCACGCCTTCGCCGGCGCGCTGCTGCGCGAACACGGCCCGCTGTTGCCCGTCGAGCCGGATGCCCGGCTGCTCGGCGAGACCGAACTGTGGCAGCTGGCCTTCGACGTGGTCAGCCGCTACCCCGGGCCGCTGCGCACCGACAAGTCACCGGCGGCCGTCACCGCGGCGGTTTTGCGCCTCGCCGGTGAATTGGCCGAGCACCTGGTCGACACCGATCAGCTGCGCGACACCCACCTGGAGTTGGAGCGGCTGGTGCTCAACCTGCCCGCCGGGCGCTACCAGCGCGACCGCGGGCCCAGCCAGTGGCTACTGGGGATGCTGGCCACCCAGACCGAACGGGCGGCGCTGGTGCCGCTGATCGACGCCCTGCACGACCGCATGCGCGCCGACAAGGTGATGGACTTCGGCGCCCAGATGTCGGCGGCGGCGCGGCTGGCCGCGTCCTGTCCCCAGGTGGGCGAGCAACTGCGGGCCCGCTACCGCGTGGTCCTGCTCGACGAATACCAGGACACCGGGCACGCCCAACGGATCGCGCTGTCGGCGCTGTTCGGCGGCGGCGTCGACGACGGGCTGGCGCTGACCGCGGTGGGCGACCCGATCCAGTCCATCTACGGCTGGCGCGGCGCCTCGGCCGCCAACCTGCCCCGGTTCACCACCGACTTCCCGCGCGCCGACGGATCCCCGGCGCCCACCCTGGAGTTGCGCACCAGTTGGCGCAACCCGCCGAGCACCCTGCACATCGCCAACGCGGTCTCCGCCGAGGCGCGGCGCCGCTCGGTGGCGGTGCGCCCGCTGCTGCCGCGGCCCGAGGCCGAGCCGGGCACCGTGCGCTGCGCGCTGCACACCGACATCGCCGCCGAACGCGATTGGGTCGCCGGGCACATCGCCCGCCGCTACGCCGAGGCGGCGCAGGCGGGAGCACCGCCGCCGACGGCCGCGGTGTTGGTGCGGCGCAACGCCGACACCGGACCCATCGCCGCGGCGCTGTCCGCGCGCGGCGTCCCGGTCGAGGTGGTCGGGCTGGCCGGCCTGCTGTCCGTCCCGGAGGTCGCCGACGTGGTGGCGATGCTGCGACTGGTCGCCGACCCGACGGCGGGCGCCGCGGCCATCCGGGTGCTGACCGGGCCGCGGTGGCGACTCGGCGCCCGTGACCTGACCGCGCTGTGGCGCCGGGCGGTCGCGCTGAACCCCGGCCGACCGGCGGCCACCGCCGAGGAGATCATCGCCGCGGCCGCCCCGGACGCCGACACCGCCTGCCTGGCCGACGCACTGGCCGACCCGGGCCCGCAGGACGCCTACTCCCCGGCCGGATACCGCCGCATCACCGCCCTGGCCGGCGAACTCGCCGCGCTGCGCAACCACCTCGGTGACCCGGTGACGGATCTGGTGTCCGAGGTGCGCCGCGGGCTCGGGGTCGACGTCGAGGTCCGGGCCGCCCGCCCGGTCTCGGCCGGCTGGACCGGCACCGAGCACCTGGACCGGTTCGCCGACGTGGTGGCCGACTACGCCGCCCGCCGGGGCGCCGGGGTGGACGGGCTGCTGGCCTACCTCGATGCCGCCGCCGAGGTCGAGAACGGGCTCGCCCCGGCGGAACTCGGCGTCGCTTCCGGCCGGGTCCAGATCCTCACCGTGCACGCCGCCAAGGGCCTGGAGTGGCAGGTGGTCGCGGTCCCACACCTGTCCGCCCGGATCTTCCCGTCGACGGCGTCCAAACGCACCTGGCTCAGCGATCCGGCGGACCTGCCGCCGCTGCTGCGCGGCGACCGCGCCTGCGGTGCCCTGCACGGCGTGCCGGTGCTCGACACCTCCGGGGTCGGCGACCGGAAAGGCCTGTCGGACGCCATCATCGGGCACCGCGACCAGTTGGAACAGCGCCGCATCGACGAGGAACGCCGCCTGCTCTACGTCGCGATCACCCGCGCCGAGGACACCCTGCTGCTCTCAGGGCATCACTGGGGCCAGACCGACACCAAGCCCCGCGGACCGTCCGACTTCCTCACCGAGATCAAGGACATCATCGACGCCGCCGCGGAGGCCGGACAGCCGTGCGGCGCGGTCGAGCACTGGGCACCCTCGCCCGCCGACGGCGAATCGAACCCGTTGCGCGACAACGTGACCGAGGCACTCTGGCCGGTCGACCCGCTCGGCGGCCGACGCGCCGACATCGAGCGGGGCGCCGCGCTGGTGCGCGCCGCGCTCACCGGTGCACTCCCGGCGACCCCGGACGACGAGGACCCGGAGGGCTGGGCCGCCGACGTCGACGCGCTGCTGGCCGAACGCGCCCGCGTCACCGCGCCACCGCCGGCCGGCCTGCCCGGGCAGCTCTCGGTCAGCGCGCTGGTGGAACTCGGCCGCGACCCGGCGGCGGCGCTCGGCCGGCTCGGGCGCCGGCTGCCGTCCCGCCCGGACCCGCATGCGCTGCTGGGCACCGCCTTTCACGAGTGGGTGCAGCGGTTCTACGGCGCGGAACGGCTGTTCGATCTCGACGACCTGTCGGGCGCGGTGGACGGCCGACAGCCCGACTCCGAGGATCTGGCGGCCCTGCAGGAGGCGTTCTCCGCGTCGGCGTGGGCGGCGCGCACACCGGTCGACGTCGAGGTCCCCTTCGAGATGGTCATCGGCGGCACCATCGTCCGCGGCCGCATCGACGCGGTGTTCGCCGACCCGGACGGCGGGGTGACGGTGGTGGACTGGAAGACCGGCGAGCCACCGGTCGACGACGACGCCCGCCGGCATGCCGCGGTGCAGCTCGCCGTGTACCGCCTGGCGTGGGCCGGCATGCGGGGCTGCGATGAATCCGCGGTGCGCGCGGCGTTCCACTACGTGCGGTCGGGGCGCACCGTCGCGCCGGACAACCTGCCCGGCGAAGCGGAGCTGGCTGCGCTGCTCGCCGGCGCTACGGCCGCGGAGCGTTGCGCCTGATCGCGGCGGCCTGCTTGATCATCGGAAACTGGAACGGCAGCCGCGCGAGGGCGGCCAGCCGCATCGGCCACGGCTTGTCCCACCACAGCCGGACCATGTTGATGTTGGCCGGGAATACGGCCAGGTACAACGCGATCGCGGCCAGCGCCGCGGCCCGGCGGGTGCGCGGCAGCAGCATCGCCGCCCCCACGCCGATCTCGGCCACCCCCGACGCCAACGTGTAGAACCGGGGGCTGCCCGGCAGTTCGGCCGGCACGATCGTGTCGAACGGCTTGGGCATCACGAAGTGGCCCACACCGATGCCGATCAGCATCGCGCCGGTTCGGTAGGCCGGAAGCTGGCTCGGGGTGCTGGCAGGTACGGGCGAGGCGGAAGTCGACGGCATGGTTACATAATGCTCGTGTGCTGCTATCGGCCCCGGCGAAACTGTGGAGTAGTCGATGACGGAGCCTGTGGCAAAGGGTAGGTTGCGCCGCCGCCTCCAAGCGATCGAAGACGACCTGACCGCCAAACCGGACAGCGCGCTCGTCGACCACCTGCGCATTCCCGAGAAGTTCGTCAGCCCCGGCCGACGGATCGCGCGCCGGCTGTTCTACGCGCTGGCCGCCCTGTTCGCCGCCGTGCTCATCGTCTACCTCGACCGCGACGGCTACCGCGACGTCAAGGAAACCCCGCTGACGTTCCTGGACTGCTTCTACTACGCCACCGTCTCGCTGTCGACCACCGGCTACGGCGACATCACGCCGTACACCGAGACCGCCCGCCTGGTCAACGTCCTGGTCATCACGCCGCTGCGGGTGGCGTTCCTGATCGTCTTGGTCGGCACCACCGTCGAGACGCTCACCACCGCGTCGCGCCAGGCCCTGAAGATCCAGCGTTGGAGGAACAGCGTGCGCAACCACACCGTCGTCATCGGTTACGGCACCAAGGGCCGCACGGCCGTCGCCGCCATGGTCGGTGACGGGACCGCCCCGGCCGACATCGTGGTCGTCGACACCGACCAGCCCTCGCTGGACCGGGCCAACGCCGCCGGTTTGGTCACGGTGCGCGGTGACGCCAATAAGTCCGACGTGCTGCGGCTGGCCGGCGCCCAGCACGCGCACTCGATCATCGTGGCCACCAATAGCGACCCGACCGCGGTGCTGGTCACCCTGACCGCCCGCGAGCTGGCCCCGAAGGCGAAGATCATCGCCTCGGTCCGGGAGGCCGAGAACCAGCACCTGCTGCGGCAGTCCGGCGCCGACTCGGTGGTGGTGTCCTCGGAGACCGCCGGCCGGCTGCTGGGCATCGCGACCAGCACCCCGAGCGTGGTGGAGATGATCGAGGACCTACTGACCCCGGATGCCGGTTTCGCCATCGCCGAACGCGAGGTGGAGACCAAGGAGGTGGGCGGCTCGCCGCGGCACCTCACCGACATCGTCCTCGGCGTGGTGCGGGACGGAAAGCTGATGCGCGTCGACGCCCCGGAGGTGGACGCCCTGGAGAGCACCGACCGGCTGCTCTACGTCCGCAGCGTCGCGGCGGACTGACCGCGGTGGCCTTCCGTCTGCGCAACACCCCGCTGCTGTCGCGCATCGGCGCCGACCGCGCCGACCATCTGCGCACCGACATCGAGGCCGCCACGGCCGGCTGGGCCGACGCGGCGCTGCTGCGCGTCGACCACCGCAACCAGGTGCTGATCTCCGACGGCCGGGTGGTCCTCGGCGCCGCGGGCGCCCTGGCCGACGCCCCGCCGCCGGACGCGGTGTTCCTGGGCCGCATCGAGGGCGGCAGACACGTGTGGGCCATCCGTGCCGCCCTGGAACCCCCCGCGGACGGCGACGCCGCCGTGCTCGACCCGCGCCGCGGCGGCCACGTCTTCGACGACGTCAGCGCGCAATTGGTGGCCTGCGCGCTGGCGCTGCTGAA
This sequence comes from Mycobacterium sp., assembly GCA_020438865.1. GTDB lineage: Bacteria > Actinomycetota > Actinomycetes > Mycobacteriales > Mycobacteriaceae > Mycobacterium. Next base: position 150,998 of record JAGQTU010000001.1, on the reverse strand, counting down.
CTGGCACGACAGCTCGCGGTTCAGCCCGGTGGACGGCTCGCCGACCCGGCTCGTCAACGGCGGCTGGTCCCGCCGCAACCCGCTCACCGGGCATGACGAATTCCCGCGCATCGACCCCGCGGTGATCTGCCTGGTGCACGACGGGCACGACCGCGCCGTGCTGGCCCGCCAGACGGTCTGGCCGGAGCGGCTGTTCTCGCTGATCGCCGGCTTCGTCGAGGCCGGCGAGTCGTTCGAATCATGCGTGGTGCGCGAGGTCGCCGAGGAGATCGGCCTGAACGTGCGCGACGTCGAATACCTCGGCAGCCAGCCGTGGCCGTTCCCCCGCTCGCTGATGGTGGGCTTCCACGCGCTCGGCGACCCCGAGCAGCCGTTCGCCTTCAACGACGGCGAGATCGTCGAGGCGGAGTGGTTCACCCGCGCCGAGGTGCGCACGGCGCTGGAACACGGTGACTGGAGCAGTGATTCGACGTCGCGGCTGCTGCTGCCCGGCTCGGTGTCGATCGCCCGGGAGATCATCGAGTCCTGGGCCTACCAGGACTGAGCGCTAGTGGCCGAGCTTCGCCCTGACCTCGTTGAGGCTCGGGTTGGTCAGCGCGGAGCCGTCGGCGAACTTCACCGTCGGCACGGTCTGGTTGCCGCGGTTGACCGACATGACGAACTCGGCGGCCGCCGGATCCCGCTCGATGTCGACCTCGCGGTACGCGATGCCCGCCGACCTCAGCGCGGTCTTGAGCCGATGGCAGTAGCCGCACCAGCCGGTGGTGTACATGGTGAGCTCGGGATCGTTGGCACTCATAACCGCTTCAACCTAGCGGAGCCGACGATGATGCCCGCACCCGGCGCGGCGCACACCGGGCGTTGTCCCCACCCCCTGCCAAGATGGACCCATGCCGGTGACCACCGATCATCTCGCCGGCCTCGACGAGGAACAGCGCGAAGCCGTGCTGGCCGCGCGGGGGCCGCTGTGTGTGCTGGCCGGTGCGGGCACCGGCAAGACCCGCACCATCACGCACCGCATCGCGCACCTGGTCGCCAACGGCCATGTCGCGGCCGGCCAGGTGCTGGCCGTAACCTTCACCTCCCGGGCCGCGGGGGAGATGCGTTCGCGGCTGCGGGCGATGGACGCCGGCGGTGACGGCGCCCAGGTCGGCGCGGTGCAGGCGCTGACCTTCCACGCCGCCGCGCGCAGGCAGTTGCAGTACTTCTGGCCGCGGGTGGTCGGCGACACCGGGTGGCAGCTGCTGGACACCAAGTTCGCCGTCGTCGCCCAGGCCGCCAGCCGGTGCCGGCTGCAGGTCAGCACCGACGACGTCCGCGACCTCGCCGGTGAGATCGAGTGGGCAAAGGCATCGTTGATCAGCCCGGAGGGCTACGGCGCGGCGGTGGCCAAGGCCGGAAGGGACATCCCGCTCGAGGCCGAGAAGGTCGCCGCGGTGTACGCCGGTTACGAGACGCTCAAGGCCAACCGAGACGGGTTCGCGCTGCTGGACTTCGACGACCTGCTGCTGCACACCGCCGCCGCCATCGAGAACGACGCCGCCGTGGCCGCCGAGTTCCGGGACCGGTATCGCTGCTTCGTCGTCGACGAGTACCAGGACGTCACGCCGCTGCAGCAGCGGGTGCTGCGGGCCTGGCTGGGTGACCGTGACGACCTGACCGTCGTCGGCGACGCGAACCAGACCATCTACTCGTTCACCGGGGCCTCGCCGCGCTTCCTGCTCGACTTCTCCCGGTGGTTCCCGGACGCCACCGTGGTGCGCCTGGAGCGGGACTACCGCTCCACCCCACAGGTGGTGTCGCTGGCCAACCGGGTGATCGCCGCGGCGCGCGGCCGGGTGGCGGGCAGCAAGTTGCATCTGATCGGTCAGCGCGATCCCGGCCCGGCGCCGTCGTTCCACGAACACCCCGACGAGGTGGCCGAGGCCGCGGCGGTGGCGCGCTCGATCAAGCAGCTGGTCGAGGCCGGCACGCCGCCCGCCGAGATCGCGGTGCTCTACCGGATAAACGCCCAGTCCGAGGTGTACGAGGAGGCGCTGACCGAGGCCGGCATCCCGTTCCAGGTGCGCGGCGGGGAGGGGTTCTTCAGCCGCCAGGAGATCCGCCAGGCGCTGCTGGCGCTGCAGCGCGCCGCCGAGCGCGGGGCTGAGGGCGAGCTGCCGCAGATCGTCCGCGCGGTGCTCGAGCCGCTGGGTCTGACCGCGGAGGCGCCCGCCGGCACCAAGGCCCGGGAGCGCTGGGAGGCCCTGACGGCGCTGGCCGAACTGGTCGACGACGAGGTCGAGGCTCGCCCGCAACTGGACCTGCCGTCGCTGATGTCCGAGCTTCGGCTGCGGGCCGACGCCCGCCACCCGCCGGTGGTGCAGGGCGTGACGCTCGCGTCGCTGCACGCCGCGAAGGGCCTGGAGTGGGACGCGGTGTTCCTGGTCGGGCTCGCCGACGGAACCCTGCCCATCTCGCACGCCCTCGCGCACGGCCCGGACAGCGAGAACGTCGAGGAGGAGCGCAGGCTGCTCTACGTCGGAATCACCAGGGCCCGAATACATTTGGAGCTCAGCTGGGCGCTGGCCCGCACCCCGGGGGGCAGGCAGGGTCGTCGGCCGTCGCGGTTCCTCAACGGCATCGCCCCGCAGACGCAGGCCGAGCCGACCCCGAGCAAACCTCGCCGGGCCCGCGGCGCCACGCCGCGGTGCCGGGTGTGCAACGCGGTGTTGAGCACGCCGCCGGCAATCATGTTGCGCCGCTGCGAGTCCTGCTCGGTCGACATCGACGACGAGCTGCTGGCCCAACTCAAGGACTGGCGGCTGCGCACCGCGAAGGAACTCAGCGTGCCGGCCTATGTGGTGTTCACCGACAACACGCTGATCGCGATCGCCGAGTCGTTACCCGCCGACGACGCCGCCCTGGTCGCGATACCGGGCATCGGCGCGCGCAAGCTCGAGCAGTTCGGGCCCGATGTGCTCGAGCTGGTGCGCGCGCGCCGATGACTCAGGAGTGGCCGGGACCGTAGTTGTCCGTCCGGTCGGTCGCGTTGGTGCCGTTGTCGGTGGTGCCACCGGTGGCTCCGCCGGTGTAACTGTTGACGTCGCCGACACCCCAGGTCGCGGTCCCGCCCCGGTTGCTGCTGGTCGCGCCGCCGGTGTAGCTCGACGGTCCACCGACGCCGATCGTGGCCGCTCCGCAGGTGGCGTAGCAGAAGTTGTTGGACGTCGAGCCGCCGGTGTAGCTCGACGGGTCGCCGACACCGAGGGTGGGCCCGAAACCGGCACCGGTCACCGCCCCCGAGTCGCCCGGCACCTCCGGCGTCCAACCCGGTGCCGCCGCTGCGGTCGGGGACACGCTAAACCCGATGGCCATGGACGCCGCGGCGACTACGGCCATCCGGACAGTTCGCCTACCGTTCATCGTCACGCCCCTTTTGCATCGTTTTTCAGCCACATTGATGTGCTATGCGAGCGACCATACGCCGCCAGTGTCACGATTCGGGTTCGGTCAGCCGATCGCCGCGACCGGCGGCGCCGGATTGACCATGTTGCCGCCCAACAACTGCTGCATCGTCGGGTCGTATCCAGTGGAGGAGGTCGGCACCCGGGTCGGCTTGTGGCACAGCGACACCGCGGAGTGGTCGTGGCAGTCGGCGTCGTCCGAGTCGGCCCGGGCGGACGGGGCGAGGGCGACGGCCGCCGCGCCGCAGGCCGCGGCCAGCAGGGTGAGGAGGTGGGGCGGGATCGTCATGTCGCGTCCTTTCTCGATACCTCGAGAATGGCTGCGGAAGTCGCCTAGGTCACGCGACTCATAGTGAAGCCAAATGTATTTGGCTATCCGAGCGCGGAGATCGCCGCCTCGTAGTCGGGCTCGGAGCCGATCTCGGGCACCAGTTCGGTGTAGGCCACGTTGCCGTCGGCGCCGACTACCACCACGGCGCGGCCCAGCAGGCCGGCCATCGGCCCGTCGGCGATCGTGATGCCGTAGTCCTCGCCGAAGCTGCTGCGGAAGGCCGACGCCGAGACGACGTTCTCGATGCCCTCGGCACCGCAGAACCGCTTCAGCGCGAAGGGCAGGTCCTTCGACACGCACACCACCGGAACGCCGGTCGCAGCGGCCCGTTCATTGAAGCTGCGCACACTGGTGGCGCACACCGGCGTGTCCACCGACGGGAAGATGTTGAGCACCACGGCTTTTCCGTCGAACTGACCGCTGGCGACCTCGCCGAGGTCGGTTCCGGTCAGGGCGAAGGCGGGAGCCTGGGCGCCGACGGCGGGCAGGTCTCCGACGGTGTTGATCGGGTTTCCACGCAGGGTGATCTGTGCCATGGGTACCAGTTTGGCAGCACGGCCGCAGCCGGCGTCGGCCGGGTTACCCGAACCTAAAAAGCCCTGGTCAGAAATTCGCTTGCGGCAGATCGGTGCTAGGCTCTAGCCTCGAATCCGAAATTTCTTGCCGAGAGGAGGCCCCGACGATGATCACCCATACCGCTGACCGCGGCGTGTACATGGCGCATCGCGCGTGGCCCTTCGGCACCACCGTAACGGCCCACGCCGCCCACGCCGCCGCGGCTATCGCGGCGCAGCGTAAGCGTCGCGCCAACGCCGCCCCGACCCTGGAGTCCGTGGACAGGAGCTTCATCTAGGAGAGCTCCCAGACACAGCCAACTGGCCACGGACCCGAAGTCATACGGATCCGTGGCCAGATTCTTTTCCCCAGTTCCTGGTCCGGATCCCAGAACCGAAACGCGTATGCAAACCGACCAGGAAGCAGGTGAAGCGGACATGTCGACACTGACAGTCCGGAAGGAAGAGCTGCCGGTGTTGCCGTGCCACGTCGGAGATCCCGACCTCTGGTTCGCCGAGAGCCCCGTCGACCTCGAGCACGCCAAGGTGCTCTGCGGTGGTTGCCCGATCCGGCGGCAGTGCCTCACCGCCGCGCTGGAACGCAACGAGCCGTGGGGCGTCTGGGGCGGGGAGATCATCGAACGCGGAACCGTCGTGGCGCGCAAGCGTCCGCGCGGGCGACCGCGCAAGGACGTGATCGCGGCATAACCGCGGCCGGATGGCCGAGGGGCGAATCAGCCGGCGAAGCCGGGAATCAGCTCCTCGGCCATCGCCCGCACCGGCACGTGCGCGTCGAGCTGGGCGGAGATCGCAACGGTCGACGCGATCACCCGCAGCGGGATCGCCAGCTTCGCGGGCAGGTCCATCTGGCGGGCGGTCTTGATCTGCTGCACCGACCCCTGCATGTTGGCCGCGGCCATCTTCTGCAACCACTTCCGGGTGTAGTGGAAGACCTCGACCTCGATCGGCTCGACGTACTGGCGCAGCATGTCGTCGATCTCGTTGGGCGCGACCTGCTCACCCTTCTGGATGAAGCCCACCTTCTCCATGGTCGGCAGCAGCTGGTCGTAGTCCTTGTCACGGGCGAGCCGGATCATCATGCCCAGTTCGATCGGCAGCCCGCCGGGCAGCGGCGCCACCGCGCCGAAGTCGATGACCGCCATCCGGCCGTCCGGCAGCAGCATGAAATTGCCCGGGTGCGCGTCGCCGTGCATCATCCCGGTCCGGGCCGGTGCGCCGAAGGTCAACTCGAAAAGCCTTGTGCCGCAAAGGTCCCGCTCGTCGGTGGTGCCGCCGCGGATGATGCTGGCCAACGGCACGCCTTCGATCCACTCGGTGACCATCACCTTCGGCGCGCTGGCCACCACATGGGGCACCACGAAGTGCGCATCGCCGTTGTAGGCCTTGGCGAAGGTCCGCTGGTTGTCGGCCTCGAGGCGGTAGTCCAGCTCCATCTCGGTGCGCTCGATCAGCTCGTCGACCACGCCCTGGACGTCGGCGCCGGGGGAGAGTTGCTTGAACACGCTGACCATGCGCTGCATGGTCTTCAGGTCCGCGCGCAGCGCCTCGTCGGCGCCGGGGTACTGGATCTTGACGGCCACCTCGCGGCCGTCCGACCACACCCCCTTGTGCACCTGACCGATGCTGGCCGACGCCACCGGGGTGTCGTCGAAGGAGCTGAACCGGGTCCGCCACTTGGTGCCCAGTTGTCCGTCGAGCACCCGGTGCACCTTGGCCGTCGACAGCGGCGGGGCGTCCTTCTGCAGCTTGGTCAGCGCCTCGCGGTAGGGCTCGCCGAACTCCTCGGGGATCGCGGCTTCCATCACCGACAGCGCCTGGCCCACCTTCATGGCGCCGCCCTTGAGCTCACCCAGCACGGTGAACAACTGGTTGGCGGCCTTCTCCATGAGCTCGGCGTTGACCTCGTCGCGGGACTTGCCGGTCAACCGCTTCCCGAAGCCCAGAGCGGCCCGGCCCGCGAAGCCGACCGGGATGCTGGCCAGCTTGGCGTTGCGGGCGGCACGTCCACGCTTGATGTCGTCAGCCACTTCACCATCATCCCCGACGCCGCGATACTGGCAACCACCGCTATCAGCACTCGCAGCGCGGATGCCTTGACCAGCGACGAGTCATGATGCGGTTGGAATTGACGTCGATCTCGAGCGTGGTGTCCAGCGTGGCGGGCGGCGCGCCGGCGCCCTCGACGCCGCGCACCGCGGTGATGATCCGGTGTAGCTGGCCCAGCGCCAGCGCGGCGGTGGCCAGCACGGTGGGCCGGTCGGCGCTGCCGATCACGTCGCGCAGCTGGGCGGCCACCGCGGGCCAGGCCGCGTCGCGGTCGGTGCGGTGCAGGTCGCCGCAGGCCAGGCAGCTGGTCACGCCGGGAATCACCAGCGGCCCGACCAGGCCCGCCCCGTCGCGGACCCGCACCGGCAGGTGCGGCACCCCGGCGGCCTGCAGGTCGCGCACCAGCCGCGGGTCGGCGACCAGGTAGTCCGACAGCACCACCAGGTCCACGCCCGGGCCCGTCGGCCCGGCGTTGGCGTGGCTGGTGTGCCCGATCCGGGCCCCGGAACACCGCAGCGCCTCGACGAGCAGGTCGGACAGCGGACCGCAGCCGTGCACCCGGATCGACAGCGCGCGGGCGCTGGGCCGGCCGGCCCGCTCGCGCACTACGCCGGCCGCCACCAGCGCGGTCAGCAGTTCATCGAGGGCAGCGGTGTCACCCAGGCCGTGCCCGCCGGCCAGCCGCCGCAGCTGGGCGATGCCGACCGGCACCCGCATGGTGCGCAGCACCGCGGCCAGCGCGGTCGGGGACAGCCCACCGGGCGGCCGCACCAGCACGGCGCGGCGGGGATCCCACCCCACCTGGACCGCGCCGTCGGGTCGCAGCAGCACCGGCATCGCCGGGTCGAGCGCAAAAAGCCGGCTCACACCGCGACTGTGGCATCACGGTGTCAGGCGCGGTGTCAGCTATCCACAGGCCCGGCGTCGGGGTCCTCGGAGTCGGACTTCTCGAATTCCGCCAGCGCCGCGTCGATGTCCACCCCGCTGGTGTCACCGCCGATGATCCGGTCGATGAACCCGGCGGGCTCGTCGAGGTCGGCGGAGCCGGGCAGCAGGTCGGGGTGCTGCCATACCGCGTCGCGGGCGTCGACGCCGGCCGCCTCGGTCAGCCGCTCCCACAGCACCGCCGCCTCCCGCATCTTGCGGGGCCGCAGCTCCAGGCCGACCAGCGTGGCGAAGGTCTGTTCGGCGGGCCCGCCGGTGGCGCGGCGGCGGCGCAGCATCTCCGAGAGCGCCGCCGTGCCGGGAATGCGGTCGCCGAGCGCGGCGGTGACCACGGTCTGCACCCAGCCCTCGATCAACGCCAGCATCGTCTCCAGGCGCTCCAGGGCGGCGGTCTGCTCCGGGGTGGCCTTCGGCTCGAACACGCCCTGGGTGAGCAACTGCTCCATCGCGGCCGGGTCGGCCAGCGACGCGGGATTGAACCCCTGCGCCAGCTCCTCGATGCCGCTCATGTCGATCTTCATGCCCCTGGCGTAGGACTCCACCGCCGAGAGCAGCTGACTGGCCAGCCACGGCACATGGCTGAACAGCCGGTGGTGGGCGGCCTCCCGCGCGGCCAGGAACGTCAGGATCTCGCTGCGCGGCTGCTCGAGGCCCTCCGAGAGTGCTTCGATGGCCTCCGGCAGCAGCGCCGCGACGCCCTTGGGCCCGAGCGGCAGCCCGATGTCGGTGGAGGTCAGCACCTCCTTGGACAGCCGCCCCAGCGCCTGGCCCAGCTGCGAGCCGAACGCCATGCCGCCCATCTGGGTCATCATCGCCATCAGCGGCCCGGCCATCGTCTTGGCCTCCTCGGGCAGCGCCGAGGCCCACACGTTGGAGATCTGTTCGGCCATCGGGTCGCACAGCCGCTTCCAGGTCTCCAGGGTGCCGTCCACCCAGTCGGTGGGCGTCCACGCGACCGCCCTGACGGTGCCGGCCGGCAGTGCGGTGGCGCCGTCCAGCCAGGTGTCGGCCAGGTGCACGGCGTCGGTGATCGCGGTGACGGTGCCCGCCGACACCGGTGCGGTGAACCCGATGGAGCTGGATGCCAGCTTGCGGGCCAGGTCGTAGTTGACCGGCCCGGACGAGCCGCCGCTCATCGCGCTGCCCGCGCCGCTGAACATCTGGCCCAGCTGGGTGAAGATCTGGCCCAGGTCGGCCGGGTTGAAGCCGCCGGCGCCGAACCCGAACGGGTCGCCGGGGCCGGGCTCGCGGTCCTTCTTCGGCTTGTCGGGATCCGGGTCGTCTCCGGCGGCGAAGCCGAAGGGCAGGTCAGGCATGCCCTCAACGGTACCCACCTGGGGCCGCGCGCGGTGGACCGGTGATCAGCTGTCAGTGAACCCGGGCCGCCGGGTGTTCCCCGGGTCGCTGCGCTCCTGCCCGCCGGATCTACTCTTGGCGGCGTGAACAGGCGGATTCTGACGCTGATGGTGGCGCTCGTGCCGATCGTGGTGTTCGGCGTGCTGCTGGCCGTCGTGACGGTGCCGTACGTGTCGCTGGGGCCGGGCCCGACCTTCGACACCCTTGGTGAGGTGGACGGCAAGCAGGTGGTGGCCATCGACGGCACCCCGACCAAGCCCACCTCGGGGCACCTGAACATGACGACGGTGTCCCAGCGCGACGGGCTGACCCTGGGCCAGGCGTTGACCCTGTGGCTCTCCGGCCGCGAGCAGCTGGTGCCGCGGGATCTGGTGTTCCCGCCGGACAAGTCCCGCGACGACGTCGAGAAGGCGCAGAACGCCGACTTCAAGCATTCCGAGGACAGCGCGGAGTACGCCGCGCTGGGCTTCCTGAAGTACCCCGAGGCGCTGACCGTGGAGAAGGTCACCGATCCCGGCCCGTCGGCGGGCAAGCTGCAGGTCGGGGATGCGATCGACGCTGTCGACGGCACCCCGATCCCCAATGTCGAGGCGTTCACCGCGCTGCTGAAGAAGACCAGGCCCGGCCAGGAGATCGCCATCGACTACCGGCGCAAGAACGCCCCGCCCGGCACCGCACGGATCACGTTGGGCGACAACGCCGATCGTGACTACGGCTATCTCGGGATCGCGGTGCTCGACGCCCCGTGGGCGCCGTTCACCATCGACTTCAACCTGGCGAACATCGGCGGCCCGTCGGCCGGCCTGATGTTCAGCCTGGCCGTGATCGACAAGCTGACCACCGGCGACCTCAACGGCGCCAAGTTCGTCGCGGGCACCGGCACCATCAGCGAGGACGGCAAGGTGGGCCCGATCGGCGGCATCACCCACAAGATGATGGCCGCCCAGGAGGCCGGGGCGACGGTGTTCCTGGTGCCCGCCGAGAACTGCGACGAGGCCCGCACCGCCAAGAACGACGCCATGGAGCTGGTCAAGGTCGCCACCCTCGACCAAGCCGTCGACTCGCTGCACACCCTCACCTCCGGCGGGCGTCCGCCCAGCTGCTAGATGCGTAGAGTTGTGGCCGTGGTGCACGCGCAGCTCTTCGCAGCGGCCCGAGAAGAATCAGGAGCCTGATCCGTGAACATGCGGCCCGCCGCGAGGATGCCGAAGCTGACCCGGCGCAGCCGGATCCTGATCGGTGTTGCGCTCGCCGTCGTGGTGTTGTTGTTGATCGGCCCGCGGTTGATCGACGCCTACGTGGACTGGTTGTGGTTCGGCGAGCTCGGCTACCGCTCGGTGTTCACCACGGTGCTGGTCACCCGGCTGGTGGTGTTCCTGGTGGCCGGCCTGGTCGTCGGCGCCATCGTGTTCGCCGGGCTCGCACTGGCCTACCGGACCCGTCCGGTGTTCGTGCCCACCACCGGGCCCAACGATCCGGTGGCGCGCTATCGCACCGCGGTGATGGCGCGGCTCAAGCTATTCGGCTTCGGGGTGCCGGCGGTGATCGGCCTTCTGGCCGGCATCGTCGCGCAGAGCTACTGGACCCGCATCCAGCTGTTCCTGCACGGCGGCGACTTCGGTATCGCCGATCCGCAGTTCGGCAAGGACCTCGGCTTCTACGCCTTCGAGCTGCCGTTCTACCGGCTGGTGTTGTCGTTCCTGTTCGTCGCGGTGTTCATGGCGTTCCTGGCGAACCTGGTGGGCCACTACATCTTCGGCGGCATCCGGCTGGCCGGCCGGACCGGGGCGCTCAGCCGCGCGGCCCGCATCCAGCTGATCACCCTGGTCGGTCTGCTGGTTCTGCTCAAGGCGTTCGCGTACTGGCTGGACCGCTACGAACTGCTCAGCCACACCCGCGCGGGCAAGCCGTTCACCGGCGCCGGCTACACCGACATCAACGCGGTGCTGCCCGCCAAGCTGATCCTGTTGGCCATCGCGCTGATCTGTGCGGCGGCGGTGTTCTCGGCGCTGTTCCTGCGTGATCTGCGCATCCCGGCGATCGGGTTGGTGCTGCTGCTGCTGAGTTCGTTGATCGTCGGGGCGGGCTGGCCGCTGATCGTCGAGCAGATCAGCGTCAAACCCAATGCGGCGCAGAAGGAAAGCGAATACATCAGCCGCAGCATCAACGCCACCCGGCAGGCCTACGGCCTGACCAACGACCACGTGAGTTATCGGGATTACAGCGGCAACGCGCCGGCCACCGCCCAGCAGGTGGCCGCCGACCGGGCCACCACCTCGAACATCCGGGTGCTCGATCCGACCATCATCAGCCCGGCCTTCACCCAGTTCCAGCAGGGCAAGAACTTCTACTACTTCCCCGACCAGCTGTCGATCGACCGCTACCAGGGCCCGGACGGCAGCCTGCGCGACTATGTGGTGGCCGCCCGTGAGCTCAACCCGGATCGGCTGATCGACAACCAGCGCGACTGGATCAACCGGCACACCGTCTACACCCACGGCAACGGTTTCATCGCCTCGCCGGCCAACACGGTGCGCGGGATCGCCAACGACCCCAACCAGAACGGCGGCTACCCGGAGTTCCTGGCGAGCGTCGTGGGCGCCAACGGCAGCGTCATCTCGCCCGGTCCGGCTCCGCTGGACCAGCCGCGGGTCTATTACGGCCCGGTGATCTCCAACACCGCCGCCGACTACGCGATCGTCGGCAAGACCGGCGCCGACCGCGAGTACGACTACGAGACCAACACCGAGACCAAGAACTACACCTACACCGGGACCGGTGGCGTCGCGGTCGGTAACTGGCTGGCCCGCACGGTGTTCGCGGCGAAGTTCGCCGAGCGGAACTTCTTGTTCTCCAACGTGATCGGCTCCAACAGCAAGATCCTGTTCAATCGCGACCCCGCGCAGCGGGTGGAGGCGGTGGCGCCGTGGCTGACCACCGACAGCTCGGTGTACCCGGCCATCGTGAACAAGCGGATGGTGTGGATCATCGACGGCTACACCACGCTGGACAACTACCCGTACTCGGAGCTGACGTCGCTGTCCTCGGCGACCGCGGACTCCACCGAGGTCGCGATCAACCGGCTGGCCCCCGACAAGCAGGTGTCCTACATCCGCAACTCGGTAAAGGCCACCGTCGACGCCTACGACGGCACGGTCACGCTGTACGCGCAGGACGAGAAGGATCCGGTGCTGCAGGCGTGGATGAAGGTGTTCCCCGGCACGGTGAAGCCGAAGAGCGACATCACCCCGGACCTGGCCGCGCACCTGCGCTACCCGGAGGATCTGTTCAAGGTGCAGCGCATGCTGCTGGCCAAGTACCACGTCGACGACCCGGTGACGTTCTTCTCCACCTCCGACTTCTGGGACGTCCCGCTCGATCCGAACCCGACCGCGAGCAGCTACCAGCCGCCTTACTACATCGTCGCCAAAGACATTGCGCGCAACGACAGTTCGTCGTCGTTCCAGCTGACCAGTGCGATGAACCGGTTCCGGCGCGACTTCCTGGCCGCCTACATCAGCGCCAGCTCCGACCCGGACACCTACGGCAAGATCACCGTGCTGACCATCCCCGGTCAGGTCAACGGGCCCAAGCTGGCGTTCAACGCGATCAGCACCGACACCGCGGTCAGCCAGGACCTCGGTGTGATCGGGCGCGACAACCAGAACCGGATCCGGTGGGGCAACCTGCTGACGCTGCCGGTGGGTCAAGGCGGCCTGTTGTACGTGTCGCCGGTGTACGCCTCGCCGGGCTCGAGTGACGCCGCCTCGTCCTATCCGCGGCTGATCCGGGTGGCGATGATGTACAACGACAAGGTCGGCTACGGGCCCACCGTCAGCACCGCGCTGGACGGCATCTTCGGCCCGGGCGCCGGCGCCACCGCCACCGGTCCGGCACCGGCGAACGCGCCCGGCGGGCAGCCGGCGGGACGCCCGGCGGACCAGCCGACCGGCGGCCAGCCCCCGGCGAATGCGCCCGAGGTGCCGACCCCGATCGCGGCGGTGCCGCCGCCGGGCGGTGTCACGGCGTTGTCACCGGCGAAATCCGCGGCGCTGCAGGAGCTGCAGACCGCCCTCGGCGCGGTGAAGGACGCTCAGCGCAGCGGGAACTTCGCGCAGTACGGTGCGGCGCTGCAGCGCCTCGACGACGCGATGAACAAGTATGAGGCCGCCAAGTAGCGAAGTAGCTTCGGGCTTTAGGCGGGCTGCCCGACGCGCAGAGCGATGGCCTGCTTCTGGCCGACGTCGGTGACGAAGACTGGAGCGACGGGTTGGCCTGCCACGCCGTCGAATTCGATGCGGGCCAGTGTGCCGCCCTCGGTGAACAGCAGGACGGTCACCGACTTCTTGCCGTCGAGCGAGGTGCCGGTGACGACGGTGCCGCCGGTGCCGACCGGCGAGGGCTGTGGGGCGGTGCCGGTCATCGTCTTCGCCAGGTTCGCGACGGCCTCGCCGAGCGCGGACGGCCCGTCGGCCGGGTTGGGTAGGCCGACGAGCAGGACGTTGATGGCCTTGGTCTGATTCTGGTTGACCAGCAGCACCTCGGCGCCCGGTCGGCCGTCGGGGTTGATGATCGGCGATTGCGCGGTGTAGGTCTCGTTCGGCTCCGAGATGTCGCGGTCCTGGATCAGCAGCCTGGTGTAGTCCACTGCCGGCTTGGCCGGTGGGGTGGTCGAGGTCTTCGTGGTCAGCGGTATCGGCAACGGCGCGGCGCTCGCGGCCGGCTTGTCGGCGGGAAGGCCCTGATTGTGGTCACAACCTGCGGCGACGAGGCTCAGTGCGGCCAGCGTGAGGGCGCCGGAGGCGCGGGCGGTTCTGGATCGGATCATCGGCACCGAGGATGTCGGGTGTCGCGGCCGGATGCAAACACCCTGGCAGGGCGCTCGCGGGCCACCGATTTGGTCGCTTCACCCGGTTTCGGTAACCTTGGGTTCACCATCGCGGGGTGGAGCAGCTCGGTAGCTCGCTGGGCTCATAACCCAGAGGTCGCAGGTTCGAATCCTGTCCCCGCTACTAGGTAAGCCAGGTGAGAGGGTCTTTCCCTCTCACCTGGCTTTGTTTTCTTGGGCTCAACGGGCCGCTCTTGGGGGATCGAGAAGCGCCTTCTCCGCGCATCCAACTGCGGGAAGAGTCGCCATCGCGCTGGGGCGAAGAGTGTCGCTTATGCCTTCTGTTCCGAGATAACGACGCACGCCGCGCATCGATCTAGTTACTGCCTGCGCTCGTCGGCTCTCGTCGCCGGTGCAGGTCGCCCGACAAGAAAGCCCTGCAGTTGGTCCACCCCCAGTTCGACCAACCGGTTTCGGGTTTCGACGTCTTCGACGCCCTCTGCGGTGGTGAGTAGCGCGAATTCGCCGGCGATGGCGATGATCGCCCGGACCACCGATTCGTCCTGGGGGTTTCGGAGCAGGCCGGAGACGAAGCTTCGGTCGATCTTCAACTTGTCCAACATCATTCCGCGAAGTTCGGTGAACGAGCCGAAGCCGGTGCCGAAGTCGTCGAGGGCCAGCCTGCATCCAAGCCGGCGCATATCGGCGGAGAACCGCTCGGCAAGATCGGTGGAAGCCAGGGCGGTGTGTTCGGTGATCTCGAAGGACACCCGGGCGGCAGCATCCCCTGCCGCCCGAAGTTGCTCGACGATCGTCGAGACCGTTGCCCCGTCGTTGATTGAGTGCGCCGATAGGTTCACTGCCACCCGGCGGCCCGCTCGGGCGAGCTCGATACCGCGCGCCACCATGAACCGATCGATCGTCGGCATCAGGCCGAACCGCCGAGCCTGCGGAAGGAAGTCATCGGGCACCATCACCCGCCCGTCACGTCCGACCACCCGGACCAGTAATTCCTCCTCGACCACCCGATCCGTGTGGGCATCGACTATCGGCTGGGCATAGGCGATCAGGCGTCCGTCGGCGATCGCGTCCGACAAGAATGCTTCGAACTCCAGACGTTCGCGCAATTCGCGCTCGATCGGGGTGACGTCGGTGATCTGGGCGATGAAGTATTCGACCTTGCCTTCGAAATTGCGCAGGCAGCCCAACGACAGGTCACCCCAGATGCGATGCCCGTCAGCGTGAAGGTACTGCTTGGTCGTCCGGTAGGTGTCCGCCTGCCCGGACAGGATTTCTCGGACGTTCTGCACGTTGGTGTCGAGGTCTTCGGGTGCGGTCAGTTCCTGCCACGTCATGTGGAGGAGGGTCGTCGGGTCGTAGCCGAAGAAATCGCACAAGGCGTCGTTGAACTCCGTGAAGCCACCATCCGGGCTGAACAGGGCCATACCGACGGCGGCGCTCTTGATGGTCTGGCGGTAACGCGCTTCGGACGCTGCGAGGCGTTGTTGGGCTTCGAATCGCTCGCTGACGTCGCGCCAGGTCAGGACGATGTAATCGCCGGTGGCCCGGGTGGCCCGAAGGTCGTAGCGGCGGGTGTCCTGGAGAATCTCGTTGTCGTAGGTGAAGTCGTTGAGTATCAACGCCTCACCGGTCTCCAGACACCGGATGAAATCGGCGAGCAGCGATTCTTTGATACCCGGCGTGGTGTCCAGCATTCCACTGCCGACCAGGTAGCCACGAGACACGCCGAAGTAGTCACACGTCGCCTGGTTGACGTGCCGGTAGCGGAAATCGACGATCTCGCCGGAGGCGTCCCGCATCGCTTCCAGAAGCACGCACGGGTCGATCAGCGCGTCGGTGGCGGCCCACAGCACCTCAACGGTCGCATGATCGCTTGCCGTCGCAGAGCCATCATCCTCCGAGGAGTGCTGTCGGGCCACCGATTGATTTTAGGCCCGGGTAGAACCAGTAGACGGCGAATAGACCTCCCCGCTGTTTCGGGGTGAGACCGCCGAGAAGGACCCAACGGCTTTGGAATACGGCTCGCCGATCACGGCCCAGTAGCAGGATGTCGGGGTGCTTATTGAGCATCTGAGCAGTCCGGGCCGTCCGAACGCGACGGCTTCCCTTGCGCTGCTGATTGAGTGCCTGACGGCCTTGGGCATCGCCGAGGGCGTTGTTGAGCGGGTCGGGGGACTGCTGCCGATTGGGTCCGCCCAACCATGCGGCGATCATGGTCAAGCTTCGCGCCGCACGCCAGACGGCGAAAGCTGATGCCGGGGATGGGGTTTCGCGCGCGCCGGGCGGTAACTCCGCGGTCACCGCGCGCCGGTGAGCATCGCGATCAGTCCCACGACAGCGATCAGCGCGAGGTAGACGACGAGACCCAAGATCGGCGCGTACTTCCGCAGGACGTGGTCACTACGGCCGCGAAGATCAGCTGACATTTCCTCAACCCCCAGTCCTCCCCAGAACAAGGCACAGCGTAAGTAATGCTGAGCGCACGCGCGGCAATTACCCAGAACTGCCGCGCTCGCCGAGATCCGTCCGTCAGCCCGCCGCGCGGGCTGGTCTCGTGACGAGCTCACCGCCGCAGTTGGGGCAACGGTGGCCGAGTTCCGCGGCGCAGGAATCGCACCAGGTGCATTCATAGCTACAGATCAGTGCCCCGGAAAGGTCGGCGGGCAATGCCGTCTGGCACCTTTCGCACTGCGACTTCATCTCCAGCACATCGCCTCCTTGCCCGGCTACTCACTTCCCCGACCCGGGGAAGCCGAACATACCCGCACGTGGCGATGGACCGCCGCTAACGCGCATTGAGTAGTCCGGCACTCATGCCAGGCCAACCCTGCGAGCCGACACTGAACTGACGGTGCCGCATGGGGTCGGCACCACAAGGCAAGGAGTCCACCGTCATGGTCGCCGTCCGGAACGCCGGCAAGGGTCGCGGGAAGTCGCCGACCGAGCAAGACGAGGCGCAGTTGCGTGCGGCACGCGATGTTCGTCGGCTACGCGAGTTCAGCACCTTCGACAAATTCTCGGATCACGAACTCCAACGGCTTGTTCGAACGGCACGTCATGAGTCGCGGTCGACGCCGTGGCCGCTGATTCATGAGCGCACGCCCTCGGACGCCTGCTATGTGCTGCTCACCGGGGAGGCGGGGGTCTACGTCGGTCGAGACCTGATCGCCACCCTGGGGCCTGGCGAGGTGATCGGGGAGTCGGCGATCCGCAGCGGAAAGCTGCGCTCGGCGACCGTGACGACCACCGGGCCGGCCGAGGCACTGCGTATCGATCGTGATGATCTGGCGGCGCTGCTCGACGAGCTCCCCGCACTGCGGGAGGCGATGGACGCGACAATCGCCCGGCACACCTCTGTCAGGTCCGCTGTGCCGACGAACCCCGAGCCGAAGCGCACCAGACTTACGGCCTCAGTTCCGGCGGAGCTGGCCACCCGATTCGAGCAGGCCGCCGGACGCGCCGGGGTAACCGTCGCAGCCGCGCTCGAGGAGGCGTTGACCGGGTGGATCGGAGACAACGGCCCCCGTCACTAGGCACGCCCCGGGCCCGTCCCACGGCGATGCATAATCGGACTCGCCGCACGACGACGGGAGGTGAGCCGGCTGGTGTCCTCATTTCCCGACCGCGCGGCGCTGACCAGCGTGCTCGATGTCGCCGCCCGTGCACCGTCGCTGGCCAACCGCCAACCCTGGCGCTGGCTCGTCGACGATTCCGCGGTGCGGCTGTACGCCGATTGGAGCCGGCAAGGCGGCGACACCCCGACCGACCGGCGCGATGTCCTGCTCGGCTGCGGGGCGGTGCTGGATCACTGCGCGGTGGCGCTCGCCGCGGCGGGCTGGCGCCCGCGGGTGTGGCGGTTCCCCGGCGGTGGCGACAACGGAGCACTGGCCGTCCTGGAAGTCGCCGAGCAGCCCCCCGGCCCGGTGCACCTGGAATTAGCCGCCGCGATTCCGCTCCGGCGGGCCGACCGGCGCCGCTACCCGGCCCGCCGGATCCCGCCCGCCACGCTCGAGTTGCTCTACATCCGTGCGGCGCGGATGAGGGTGGAACTGGCCGTCGTTCCGCGCTCCCGCTGGGTGCGCGGCGAGGACGGCAATGTGACGCTGCGGTTCATCGCGGCCCCCGTGGAGCCGGACGACGATGCGGTCCTGCTCGTGCTGGGCACCCGCGAGGACAACGACGAGATGCGGCTACGCGCCGGGGAGGCGCTCAGTCACCTCACGTTGACGGCGACCGCGATGGGCCTGGTCAGCTGCCCGCTCACCGAGCCGTTGAACGACATGCGCAGCCGCCTGGGATTGGCCTGCGAGGTGTTCGACGGCGGGGCGCATCCGCAGGCCCTGATCCGGCTCGGTCTGCCTCCCGATGAACCGCCCCCGCCGCCCACCGAGCGCAGGCCGGTGAGCGAAACCACTACGTGGACAAACTGACTCACTCCGGCGCGGCCGGCGGTACCGCACCGCCGCAGCCGCCCGGCGGCGCGGGCTGGGGGATCGGCCCACCACCGACCACGCACTGCAGCCCGGGCGAGAGCAGCCCGTACGGGTGACCGATCACCGGCACCCCGTACTGGATCGCATGCCAGAACGTGCCGTCCGGATACGGCACCCCGTCGCAGTACGCCGCCCAGACCTGCGAACCCATCCCGCCGCCCGGGCAGTAACCGGCCTGCATGTTCGGCATGTGCGGATCCGGTGCCGGGTCGGCGTACGCCACCGGCGCGCACAGCACCCCCACCGAGGCCAGTACCAATAGCAGTGAATAACGCATGTAACCCCTCCGTTCCACCGTTCTACGGCCCCGCAGCAGCCTGCGGTCCGTTATCGGTCACTATGGGATTGTGACAATCGGGTACGACACGGCGCTGCGCGAACAGATCCGGGCGCACCTCGCCGGCCACGAGCGTCGCACCGTCACCGATCCGACGAAGCGGCACGCGGCCGTCGCCGTCGTCATCGTGGACTCCGAAGTCGGTGAGGACAGGGTGGATTCGGCGCCGGTGGACGACTGGATCGCCGGCCGGCCGATGGACGCGGGCCTGGACGGACGCATGGTCGACGTCTCCGGCGGTGCCGCTTTCCTGTTGTGCCGCAGGGCATCTCGACTGCGAGCGCATGCCGCCCAGTGGGCGCTGCCGGGCGGCCGCCTGGACCCGGGCGAGACGGCGGTGGACGCCGCGTTGCGGGAGCTCGACGAGGAGGTCGGCGTCACGCTGTCCGGCGAGCATGTGCTGGGCCTGCTCGACGACTATCCGACCCGCTCCGGCTATGTGATCACCCCGGTGGTGCTGTGGGGCGGTGGGCGGCTGGATCCGCAACCGGCCCCCGATGAGGTGGTGGCCGTCTACCGGGTGGGGCTGCATCAGCTGCGCCGCGAGGACTCCCCACGGTTCATCACCATTCCGGAAAGCCCCCGGCCGGTGGTGCAGATCCCGCTGGGCAACGACCTCATCCACGCCCCGACGGGGGCGGTGCTGCTGCAACTGCGCTGGCTGTGCCTGGAGGGCCGGCACGACCCGGTCAACGGGCTGGAACAGCCGGTTTTCGCCTGGCAGTAACGCCGAACCGGCCCGGAAGCGATAAGTCAGCGATCAACCACCCATAACCGGAGGTAACTCGCTGTGATTCGCCGTGCGGCCCTGGCCCTCGTGGCGGCCGCCATGACGCTGACCGGGCTGACCACCGGCACCGCCGCGGCGGCGTCCGACTGCGGTGACTACCACTGGATCGGTGCCGCCGGATCCGGCCAGCGCGACGGCGCGGCCCTGGCCGCCAACGACGGCATGGGCGATGTGGTCTACCAGTCCTATCAACAGCTGCGGGCCGACCTGGCCGCCAGCGGGCGCACCATCACCGCCGAGGCCGTGCAGTACCCGGCCGCGCCGGTGCCGCTGGACGGCGGGCTCAGGGGCTGGCTCGGCTTCCTGGGCAGCGTCGGTGACGGCACCAAGGCGACGGCCGCGCAGCTCAAGGCGTTCACCGCCAAGTGCCCCGACACCAAGGTGGTGTTGGCCGGCTACTCGCAGGGCGCGATGATCGTGCACCGCAACCTCTACGACCTGGCCGACAACCCGAACGTGGTCGCCGCGTTGCTGATCGCCGACGGCGACCGGCTGCCGGTCGACACCACGATCAATATGGGATCGGCCGCCGCGGCGTCCGGCGTCGGTATGGGCGTGGCCCAGGAGCACTCGCTGTTGGCATCGGCCAACACCTCGAAGCTGCCCGCGACCATCGGTGCGCGCACGGTCAGCGTCTGCGACGTCGGCGACCCGGTCTGCGACTACGACCCGGACACCACCGAGGTGTCACCGGCCGAGATCGCCATCCACACCTCCTACGCGCCGGCCGCCAGCGGTTCGCACGCCTGGACCCCGAAGCTCTACGACATCGTGATGAGCGCCGACGCACCCGCGGGCACCACCGTCGCCTTGAGCTAGCCGCGCCGGCCCGTCGCCGGTTAGGGTCCTTCGAATGAGCCCGCCCACACCGACCGGTCCGACGCGCGCCGAGACCAGCACCCGACGGGCGGTGCTCAACACGGTGCGGGGCTCGGCGGGCAACCTCGTCGAGTGGTACGACGTCTACGTCTACACCGTGTTCGCAACGTATTTCGAGGCGCAGTTCTTCGACAAGGCGGATACCAAGTCGACGCTGTACATCTACGCGATCTTCGCGGTCACGTTCGTGATGCGCCCGGTCGGGTCGTGGTTTTTCGGCCGGTACGCCGACCGGCGCGGCCGCAAGGCCGCCCTGATGTTCAGCGTCTCGCTGATGTCGGCGTGTTCGTTCGTGGTGGCCGTCATGCCGACCCGCGAGATCATCGGCAACTGGGCCGCGGTGGTCCTGGTCCTGGCCCGGCTGCTGCAGGGGTTCGCCACCGGTGGCGAGTACGGAACCTCGGCCACCTACATGTCCGAGGCCGCCACCCCGCACCGCCGCGGGTTCCTGTCGTCCTTCCAGTACGTCACGCTCGTCGGCGGGCACGTGCTGGCCCAGTTCACCCTGCTCATCGCGCTCGCCGTGCTGCATGTCGACGGTGTGACCGCCTGGGGCTGGCGGATCGGCTTCTTCATCGGCGGCGTCGCCGCGCTGGTGGTGCTGTGGCTGCGCCGCTCCATGGACGAGTCGCTCAGCGAGTCACACCTCGAGGCGATCCGGGAGGGCAGGGACCCCGAGGCCGGCTCGCTGAAGACGTTGTTCACCAAGCACTGGCGTCCGCTGCTGCTGGTCTTCCTGATCACCGCGGGCGGCACGGTCGCTTTCTACACCTACACGATCAACGCACCGGCGATCGTCAAGTCCACCTTCGGGTCCGACCGGGCGCTGACCGGCACGTGGATCAACCTGCTCGGGTTGATCCTGCTGATGGTGATCCAACCGATCGGCGGGCTGCTCAGTGATCGCCTGGGGCGCAAGCCGTTACTGGTCTTCTTCGGCATCGGCGGCGTGCTCTACACCTACGTCCTGTTGACCTATCTGCCGCACACGACCTCACCGTTGGGCGCCTTCGCGCTGACCGCCGTCGGCTACGTCATCCTCACCGGCTACACCTCGGTCAACGCGATCGTGAAGGCCGAACTGTTCCCCGCCGAAATCCGCGCCCTGGGCGTCGGATTGGGTTATGCCCTGGCGAACTCGGCCTTCGGCGGCACCGCGCCCCTGCTGTACCAGGCGGCGAAGTCCGGGCATCACGTCGGCTGGTTCATCGCCTACGTCACCACGGTGATCGCCGTCAGCCTGCTGGTCTACGTGTTCGCGCTGAAGAACAAGGCGCTCACCGTGCTCGACCGCGAGCAGGGCAGCGCATGGGCGCTACCAGCAGTGGCTGGCTGAAATCGCTCAGCAGGGGGAGTCGCCGGGGGTGTAGTAGGGCACGCCGGCCGGGGTGTAGCAGGGCGGCCGACCCGACGCGGCCTGCGCGACGGCGTCGGCGGCGTCGGCGAAGACCGCCGCACCCACCTCGACATCGTTGCCCACCTCGACCAGGGGTCCGAGGTCGACGCAGCCTGGCCCCTCGCAGGTGTCGGCATGCGCGGCCGGCGCGATCACGGGTGACACCGCCAGTGCGACGGCGGCCAACAGCGCGGCGGAGTACTTCTTCATCGCAATCACCTTCGGTTCCCGGCTTGGAGTAGAGGTCACAATAGCTGCTATGGAACCGGATCTGCGGCAGGTGATCGCCTCGGCGCCGATGTTCGGCGGCTTGGACGCGGCGCACGTCGACCTCCTGGCCGGCCAGAGCCGTCCGATCTTCCTGCCCGCCGGTCAGGTGCTGTTCCGCCGGGGGACGCCGTCGACCGGCTTCTACATCGTGCTCGACGGCCGGATGCAGCTTTCGGTGTCGAATTCCGAGGGTGCGGTCAAGGTCGTCGAGATCCTCAGTCCGGGAAGCGCGTTCGGCCACGCGGTGATGTTCCTGCGTGAGCCCTATCCGGTGGACAGCACCGCGCTGGCCGACACCCGGCTGCTGTTCGTCCCGGCGACCGCCGTCGACCGGGTGCTCGACGAGGACCCGATGATGGCGCGGAGCATGCTGGCCTCGATGGCCAAGCGGCTGCAGTCCAAGGTTCAGGACATCGCGATGCTGTCGTTGCAGTCGGCGACGCAGCGCATCGTGGCCTACATGCTGGGCGCGGCGGGGGAGTCCGGGACCGTCGCGGCCACCGTGGAACTGCCCGCCCTCAAGCAGGTGCTGGCCTCCCGGCTGGGCATGACGCCGGAGACGTTCTCCCGGGCGATGCGCACACTGTCGGCGGAAGGCCTGATCAGGGTGGACGGGTCGGTCGTCGAGATCCCCGACGTCGCCGCCCTCGACGCGCACTCCCGCAGCCAGTCGGTCCTGTGACCGGGCGCACATCGGCGCCTTGATCTAGGTCAAGGTACGTCTCGTCGCGGGTTCCTAGCGTGGGCCACGTCAACCGCTTACCGCGTCAGGAGACCCGATGTTCTGTTACCAGTGCGAGCAGACCGACCGCACCGATTCCCCCGACCGCCCGAACCTGCTGACCTTCGGCTGCTCGGCGACGAAGGGTAACTGCGGCAAGGACGCCGCCACCGCGGCGCTGCAGGACGTGCTGGTCGAGGTCGATCTCGGCATCGGACAGTACGCGCAGAAGCTGCGCGAACTCGGCGCCCCCGACCCGCGGTTCGCCGCGCACGCCGCCTTCGACCTGTTCACCACGCTGACCAACGTCAACTTCAACGCCACCCGATTCATGGAGCTCATCGCCGCGGCCGTCGAGGTTCGCGACCAGGCCAAGGCCGCCTACGAGGCGGCCGCCCGCGCCGCCGGCGTCGAACCCGAAACAATCACCGGCGCAGCGCAATTCGTTCCCGCCGCCAAGATTTCCGAGGTCGTCGAGCAGGCCAAGGCCGTCGGCGTGGACGCCGACCTGGACAGGCTCGGCGCCGATATCGTCGGGCTGCGCAACCTCAACCTGTACGGGCTCAAGGGTGTCTGCGCGTACGCCCACCACGCCCATGCGCTGGGCTACCGCACCGACGAGACCGACGCCGGCATCGAGAACGGCCTGGCCTTCCTGGGCGCGGGCCCGACCGACGCCGACGCGCTGCTGGGGCACGCCCTCGAACTGGGCAACGTCAACTACCAGGTGATGGCGATGCTCGACGGCGCAAACACCGGCAGCTTCGGTGACCCGGTGCCCACCGCGGTGCGGGTCACCCCGGTGATCGGCAAGGCCGTCCTGGTCTCCGGTCACGATCTGCACGACCTGGCCGCCGTCCTGGAGGCCACCGCGGGCACCGGCATCAACGTGTACACCCACGGCGAGCTGCTTCCCGCACACGGCTACCCCGAGTTGCACAAGCACGCCCACCTCGCCGGAAACTACGGCGGCGCCTGGCAGGACCAGCAGCGCGACTTCACCGCGTTCCCCGGCCCGATCGTGATGACCTCCAACTGCCTCATCGAACCGCAGCCCGCCTACCGCAACCGGATCTTCACCACCGGCCCGGTCGGCTGGCCCGGCATCCGCCACGTCGAGACCTCGGATCTGTCGCTGGTGGTCAAGGCCGCCCAGTCACTGCCCGGGTTCACCGTCGACGTGCCCGAGGAGACCGTCACCACCGGCTTCGCCCGCGGCGCGGTGCTCTCGGTCGCCGACAAGGTGATCGAGGCGGTGAAGGCCGGCGACATCAAGCGGTTCCTGCTCATCGGCGGCTGCGACGGCGCCGCACCGGGCCGCAACTACTACACCGATGTCGCCGACCATGCACCCAAGGACACCGTGCTGATGACGCTGGGCTGCAACAAGTACCGGTTCAACACCCACGACTTCGGTGACATCGGCGGTATCCCGCGCCTGCTCGACGTCGGGCAGTGCAACGACAGCTACTCGGCCATCCAGATCGCGCTGGCCCTCGCCGACGCGTTCGACTGCGGCGTCAACGATCTGCCGCTGAGCCTGTTCGTGTCGTGGTTCGAGCAGAAGGCCGCGGCGGTGTTGCTGACCCTGCTGTCGCTGGGGATCCGCAACATCCGCCTCGGGCCCACCCTGCCCGCGTTCCTCACCCCGGCCGTCATCGACATCCTGGTCGACAAGTTCGCGCTCAAGCCGATCGGCGATCCCGCGGAGGATCTCGCTGACGCGATGGCCGGGGCCTGATGACCGAGATCGCCGACAGTCCCATGGAAACCGAAGTCGATTCCTATGACGTCGTCCTGGTCACCAACGACGGTGCCGAGTCCACCATCAGGTGTGGCTCGGGGACAACGGTTCTCGCGGCCGCTGAGGGGTCCGGCCTGGTGCTGAAGTCGGCATGCCAGGCCGGTGGCTGCGGGGCCTGTTCGGCGGTGCTGACCGGCGGCCGGGTGGAGATGGGCGGCCACGATCCGGACGTCATCGAGACACCGGAGGAAGATGGCGGAATCCTGTTGTGCCGCAGCTTCCCCCGCGAAGACTGCCGCATCGACCTGCCGTACGACCGCGGCCAGATCGTCACCGCGCCGCCGACCCGGCATCAGGCCCGCATCACCGGACTCGACCGGGTGGCCGACGCGGTGATGCGGCTTCGGCTGACGCTGCTCGACGACGCGGGTGGGTCGTCGTCGGCGGACTTCGAATCCGGTCAGTTCGTGCGGATCTGGGTGCCCGGCCGCGATGCCCGGCGGGCGTACTCGCCGGCCAACGTCGCCAACTGGGACGGTGAGCTGGAGTTCTACATCCGGCTGCTGCCCGGCGGGGCGATGTCGGAGTACCTAAGCGGCACCGCCGCCCTCGGTGACGAGCTCACCGTGACCGCCGCGACGGGTGAGTTCGGGCTGGCCGAGAGCGGGCTGCGGCCGCGCTGGTTCATCGCCGGCGGCACCGGGCTGTCACCGCTGCTGTCGATGCTGCGCCGGATGGCCGACTGGGGTGACCCGCAGCCGGCCCGGCTGTTCTTCGGCGTCACCCGTCACACCGAGGTGTTCGGCCAGGAGGAACTGCAGGCGCTCGCCGACTCGCTGCCGGACTTCCGCTACGACACCGTGGTCTGGCACCCCGACCCGGCGTGGGCGGGCGCCACCGGCAATCCGGTGGACCTGGCCGCGGCCGAGGTCTCCCTGCTCGACGAGATGCCGGACGTGTACGTGTGCGGGCCGCCACCGATGGTGGACGCGGCGTATGTGGCGCTGGGGGCGGCCGGCGTTCCGGAGGACCAGATCCACGCCGAAAGGTTCTCCGCGGTGG
Source organism: Mycobacterium sp. (assembly GCA_020438865.1). GTDB lineage: Bacteria > Actinomycetota > Actinomycetes > Mycobacteriales > Mycobacteriaceae > Mycobacterium. The sequence goes on along the minus strand of JAGQTU010000001.1, from coordinate 125,758 downwards.
AGTGAACCCGTCACGCCCGGGCCTAGTTGTCATAACAACCCGCCCGGATAACCGTGTGAAACCGGCTAAACGGGCTAAGCTTTCCCGGCGCGGCAGAGTCGCCGCACTGATGAGGAGCCCCGATGCCGTCATCTCGCCAGGCTGAGCTGGCCTTTCCCGGCCCGTCGTTGCCGCCGAGCACCACCGTCCGGGTTCGAGCCGAGGACGGCACCCGACTGCACACCGAGGTCTTCGGCCCGGAGGATGGCTACCCGATCGTCCTGGCGCACGGGATCACCTGCTCGCTGCGGGTCTGGCACGAGCAGATCAACGACCTGTCCCGGGACTTCCGCGTCATCGCCTACGACCATCGCGGCCACGGCCGCAGCGGCGTCCCGGCGCGGCGCGCCTACAGCCTGCAGCACCTGGCCGGTGATCTCGACGCCGTGCTGGCCGCCACGCTGCGCCCGGGGGAGCGCGCCGTCATCGGCGGGCACTCGATGGGCGGTATCGCGATCTCGTCCTGGGCGGACCGGTTCCGGCACCGGGTCGAGGAACGCGCCGCCGCGGTCGCGCTGATCAACACCACCACCGGCGACCTGCTGCAGAAGATCAAGCTGCTGCGGGTGCCCGGCATGCTGGCCGGTGGCCGCGCGCTGGCCGCCAAGCGGATGATCGAAACCTTCGGTGGGGCACCGCTTTTCCGCGGTGCGCAGCCCGGCAGCCGTCGTTTCGTCGCGATGATGGCCGTCGGCGCCGAGGCCGATCCCGCGATCGCCGATTTCGTGCACGACCTGTTCGCCGCCACCCCGCCCGCCGGCCGCGGCGCGTGGGCCAACGTGCTCGTCAACGAGATGGGGCCGCGCCACATCGACCTGTCCGGCCTGACCGTGCCCACCCTGGTGATCGGCAGTACCAAGGACCGGCTGCTACCGATGTGCCAGGCCCGCAAGATCGCCGACGCGGCGCCCAACCTGGTCGAGCTGGTGGAGATGCCGGGCGGGCACTGCGCGCCGCTGGAACACCCCGAGGCCGTCAACCACCACCTGCGCGCCCTGGTGTCGGCGGTGCTCTCGGAGCGGCGCATCAGCTCCTAGACCGACGGCTGGAGCGAGCCGGCCACCTCGGCGGCCGCCCGCTGCCCGGAGCGCACCGCCCCATCCATGAAGCCGGTCCATTCGTCGGCCGTCTCGGTGCCCGCCCAGTGCAGCGGGCCGACCGGTTTGCGCAACAGCGGGCCGAACTGCGTCCACGACCCGGGCGGCACCGCCGCGGTGGGGCCGCCGGGTGCGAAACTCTCTGCGCCCCAACGTTGGTCGGTGAAGTCGATGGGCCGCAGGGCTTCCTCGCCGAACAGCGCGGCGAAACCGCCCAGGGCCTGCTCGCGACGCTCGGCGGGTTCCAGCCGGTCGAATCGGCGCGCATCGGTGAAGCCCAGCAGGATGCCGGGACCGCCCGCGCCGGGGCTGACGTCGAACGTGATGAACACGGGGCCCTCGTCCGACAACGCCTGCCCGGAGAGGCCCTTGGCCCGCCAGAACGGAGTCGGGTAGGCGGCATAGGACTTCGTCAGCGCGCCCAGCGGCCAGCGCTGGGCCAGCTGTTGGTATTCGATCGGCAACGCGGGGGCGATGTCGATGTCGAGGCGCTGGGCCGGTGCGACGGCGAGGATCGCCCGCCGGGCCTCCACAACGCCGTTCGACGACGTCACCGCCACCGCGTCCGGCGACCACTCGATGCGGGTGACCGCCGCATTCAGCCGGATCCGGTCACCGAGTTCGGCGGCGATCCGGGCCGCCATCTGGTGGGAGCCGCCCGGGAAGTGGTCCTGCTGCGCGCCACCGGCGACGTCGAGCATCCGGTCCAGCCCCCCGCTGGTCTTCACGTAGCGCACCGCGTGCAGCATCGAGACCTCGTCGGGCTCGGCCCCCCAGGTCACCCGCGACATGATCGCCATCAGGTCCCGCGAGCCGGCCGAGGCCTTGATGGATCTCAGCCAGCCGCCCAGGCTGACGGCGTCCAGCTTCGCCGCCTGCGGCGACGTCCACGGTTCGGTGATGCTGACCCCCTTTGCGATGCGCTCGAACTGCCACTGCACGCGGCCGATGTCGACCAGGCCGAGCAGCCCGAGTTTCGGGATCGTCCCCTGGTAGCGGCGCACCGTGCCGCGCCAGCGGATCAGGTTGACCCCGGCGTTGTAGGTGGGGGTGGTGTCGCAGCCGAGGTCCGCCGCCAGCTTGAGCACCGCATCCTGAGTGGGGCCGACGAAGGAGGCGCCCAGGTCGATCGGGACGCCGGCCAGGGTGGCCGGCTTGGTGCGCCCGCCCACCCGGTCGCGGCCCTCGAGCACCACCGGGTCCAGGCCCTGCCTGGACAGTTCACGCGCCGCGGTCAGGCCCGCCAAGCCCGCTCCGATCACCACCACGTCGTAGCCCACCACCACAGTGTGGCCTATCGGCAGGCTCAGCGGCCCTTCCACTCCGGCTTGCGCTTCTCCGCCCAGGCGCGGACGCCCTCGGCGGCGTCCCCGGTGGCCGCGGCGACCTTCCGCATCACCTCACCGAAGCGCACCGACTCGATCCAGCCCATGTCGGCGGTCCGCCACGCCACCTCCTTGGTGGCCCGCTGCGCCAGCGGCGCGGCCCGGGTCAGCGTGCGGGCCCAGGCCATCGCCTCCGCCTGCAGCTCCTCGGCTTCGACCACCCTCCAGACCAGGCCGATCTCCTTGGCCCGTTCGACGTCGATCGGCTTGCCGGTCAGCAGCAGCTCCATGGCGTTGGCCCAGCCGACGCGCGGTGGCAGTCGGATGGCGCCGACGATGGTGGGCGCCCCGATCGAGACCTCCGGGTAGGAGAACACCGCCGTGTTGCTGGCAATGACGAAGTCGCAGAACAGGATTCCGGTCAGCCCGTAGCCGATGCACGGCCCGTGCACCGCGGCGATGGTGGGCTTGAACAATTCCATGCCGCTCTCGAAGCTGTTGATCGTCGGCTTCTCCCAGAAGGTGCCGCCGAAGGTTCCGACGGAGCCCTCGCCGTCCTTGAGATCGGCGCCGGCGCAGAACACCTCGCCGGTGGCGGTCAGGATGCCCACCCAGGCGTCCTCCTCGTCGCGGAACCGATCCCAGGCCGCGTTCAGTTCCCGGCGCAGCGCGCCGTTGATCGCGTTGCGTGCCTCCGGGCGGTTCAGGGTGATCGTGGCGACGTGGTCCTGCAGCTCATAGGTGACGAGGCTCATGCGTTCAGTGTCACCCATCACCGCTTTTCGCTAGGGTGAGTGGGCCGTGAAAGTCATGACCGCCCTGTTCGGGCCCACCGATGCCATCGATCGCGCCCGCGCGCTTCGCGATGCCGGAGCCGCCGGGGTGTTCACCTTCGAAGGACCGCATGACGTATTCGCGCCATTGACACTGGCATCCACCGTCGGCGGTCTCGACCTGCTGACCAACGTGGCGATCGCGTTCCCGCGCAACCCGATGCAGCTCGCCCATCAGGCCTACGATCACCAGGTGCTGGCACGGGGCCGGTTCACCCTCGGGTTGGGCACCCAGATCCGCACGCAGATCGAAAAGCGTTACGGCGCTTCGTTCGACAAGCCCGTCGCCCGGATGGCCGAACTGGTGTCCGCGCTGCGGGCGATCTTCGCCACCTGGGAGACCGGCGCGCGCCTGGACTTCCGCGGCGAGTTCTACCGGCACACCCTGATGACGCCGACCTTCAACCCGGGACCCAATCCCTTTGGCCCGCCGCCGATCTACGTCGGCGCGCTGGGCCCGCGGCTGACCCGGGCCACCGCCGAGGTCGCCGACGGGCTGCTGGTGATGCCGTTCGGGTCGGCGAAGTTCTTGCGTGAGGCCACCATGCCCGCCGTGCGCGACGGGCTGGCGGCGTCCGGGCGGGCCGAGTCCGGGTTCGCGATCGTGCCCGAGATCATCCTGTCCGCCGGTGAGGATCACGACGCCGCCCGCCGGCTGCTGGCGTTCTACGGCTCCACCCCGGCCTACCGCCCGGTGCTCGACATCCACGGCTGGGGCGATCTGCAGCCTGAGCTGAACGCGATGTCCAAGCAGGGCTGCTGGCAGGAGATGGCCGGGCTGATCACCGACGAGGTGCTGCACACCATTGCCGCGTGCGGCACCCCGAAGCAGATCGCCGAGCACATCCGCCAGCGGGTGGACGGCATCTCCGACACGGTGTGCCTGTATCAGCCCGGGCCGATCGCCACCGAGGTTCTGGGCGAGATCGTCGACGAGCTTCGTCGGCGTTGAGTCAGAACTCAGGTAGCCGAAGTGCGAGTAGCGGTGTGCGTGAGGTCTGAATGAACGCCAGCCGACCTAAGGAGCCACCGTCAGCCAGTCGGCGAAGCCGGACGGGTCATGCCGGCCCAGCGCGCCGTGCTCGAACAGGCCCCAGCCCTCGGAGGTCTTGTCGCCGTCGTGGCACACCGCCCGGCCGACGTGGTCGATCACGCCGAAACCGGACCGCCCGATGATCGCCGGGTCGGTCATGTCGTAGGTGAGCCGCTCGGTGAACTTTTCGCCCTTCCACACGCCGTGGATCCAGTCCGAGTCGCCGCCGTAGCCGCCGCCGACGTGGATCGGCACCGGCAGTTTCGACTCCACATCGAAGCGCAGCGGCGCGCCGGCGGCGTCGGTGGCCTCGATGGTGGCCCCGGTCGGAATCCGGGTGCCGGAGCGGTAGTGGATCTTCACCCGCGGCCAGCCCAGTTGCTCGACCCGGCCGTCGCGCCAGATCCGCGTGCAGTCGTTCAGTGAGCGGAAGCCGTCCGGCGCCTCCTGAATGATGACCACGATCCCGAAGTCGTCGAACGCCATCGGAATGTAGAGCCACCACATGCCCTCGAACGGCGGGTCGGCGGGCCGTCCCGCCGGTTCGGCCTCGCCGATCGGCCGGATGCCCCAGGACCGGTCGCGGCTGCCGATCCACACCGACGGATCCACCGCGATCTCCTCGCCGTCGATCACGATGCGACCGGCCCACGACCCGACCTGCGCGAAGCGCTGCGCGTCCAGGGTCACCCGGTTGCCCTGCCGCATGATGTGCGGCTGCTCCTGGACGACCGGGAACAGCCCCTCCCACGTCAGATCGGCTGCGATGCCCTCGGTTTCGTCCAGCACGATCCGCAGTTTGTGCAGCGGTTCGATGACCTCGACGCGGTAGGCGCCGACGTGCTGGTTCAGCCGGTCCTGGTCGATCGCGTCCGAGAGGTGCACCGCCGTCTGGACATCGCCGCGGCGCACCAGGAAGAAGGCGTCCTTCACGCCCAGGTTCGGGTAGTAGCCGATACCGGTGATGACGAAGATGTCCCCGGTGCGGTCGTGGGCGTTGTAGTAGGACCGGTCGTAGAAGTTGCGGTCCGAGGCCCCGGGCCACGCGATCGGCTGGGGAACTTGGTGGACGGGGTATTCGTCCATCGGTCCGAGCATCGGTCAGTCCTCCTCGATCAGGCGGCGCAGCAGGCTTGCGTGGTAGAACAGCGACTCGACGTCCTCGGGCTTCTCCATCTCCCCGAAGTGCACGCGGCGCGCCCCGGTGCGCATGAACACGCAGCACCAGATCACCCCGGAGTAGACGTAGAACCACCTCAGGTCGCCCAGTTCCACACCGGTCAGCTTCTGGTAGGACGCGCGGACGTCCTCCTCGCGCATAACCTCCGGTAGCCCGGGCATCCCGGCCAGGCCGGCGAGTTCCTGAAAGACCATGTGCGCGAAGATGATCCACGCCACGTCCAGCTCGCGCGGACCCAGGGTCGCCATCTCCCAGTCCAGCACCGCGACCGGGCGGAAATCGTCGTACAGCACGTTGCCGATCCGCGAGTCACCCCAGGCCAGCACCGGCTCCCCGGCGGCGACGTCGGCGGGGAAGTGGTCCTCGAGCCACTTCAGGCCCTTCTCGACCAGCGGCGAGCGGCCGATGTCGGGAACCGCGAACTCGTACCATTCCTCGAGCCAGTTCAGCTGGCGGCGCAGCGGTGTGTCACCGGCCGGCACGGCCTCGGCGAGGAACCCGAACGTCTTGTCCGCGTTGGGAATCGAGTGCAGCTTCGCCAGCACCTCCACGGTGGCGTCCTGCAGTGCGCGCTGCTGTTCGGGTGCGGCGTCGGCGAACCAGTTGCCGCCGAAGGTGTAGGGCATCACGTCGGGGGGAACGATGCCCTCGACGTGATCCATCAGGAAGAACGGGGCGCCGAGCACCGAGCCCTCGGCATCGATCCAGCGCACCTTCGGTACCGGCACGTCGGTGAGTTCCTCGACCAACCGGATGACGTCGTACTGGTGGTCCATCCGGTATTGGGTGAACACCGGCACGTCTTCGGGGGTGGGCGCCACCCGGGCGACCCACTTCTGCTCGATCTTCTTGCCGTCCTCGGCCCAGCGGCCGGTCAGGATGATGGTCTCCGACGACATGCCGTTGGAGTCGATGCCGCTCTCGACGGTCACCTCCGGCTTGACCCCGCCGGGCATGACCGTGGCCAGCCACTCCGACAGCAGTGCGGGAACGGTGCTGATGTCGCGACCCGAGCGCTGCAGGTGGTCGACTTCGATCTCGACGTTCGGTTGGTTGGTCACCGATGTCCTCCAACCCTATTTCGATACGGTGGGTAGCGTTATAAAAGCAGACGCGTCTACCGATGACAAGGGCGGCGGGATCCCCGCGTCAGGAGCCCAGGAAGTCGACCAGCAACTCGTTGCACCACTCGGGCGATTCCAGGGTCAGCCAGTGGCCGGCACCCTCGATCCGCTCGTACCGCCATGGACCGCTGACGAACTGGCCTGACTCCTTCATCTGCGGTTCCAGCACCGCGAAGTCGTTGCTGCTCCATACGCCCAGGGTCGGCGCGACGATCGGAGGCAGTTCCGGCGGCGCGGTGACCAGCCGGGTGGGGCCCAGGTTGGCGCGGTACCAGTTCAGGCCGCCCGTCAGGTGGCCGGGGCGACTGAGCCGCTCGACGGCGTTGTCCGTGTCCGGATGGCGCGTCCAGGCGCGGAAGTTCGCAAAGTCGTTCGCCGACAACCACTCCTCGGCCACGCCCTCGAATTGGAACAGCAGCATGTACCAACTCATCGCCAGCTGGTCGTAGTCCACCCGGTGAAACGCCGTCGGATGGCCGACGCTGAGGCAGGCCAGGTGGTCGATGCGGTCGGGCAGCAGCGCGCCCAATGCCCACGCCAGGCCCGCGCCCCAGTCGTGGCCGATGAGATGGGTGCGCTGCACCCGCAACGCGTCCAGCAGGCCGACGACGTCGGCCAGGAGCACCGGGGTCTGGTAGGCCGCCACGTCGGTGGGCCGGTCCGATGCGCCGCAGCCGCGTAGATCGGGGGCGATCACCCGGTAGCCCGCGGCCACCAGTGCGGGGATCTGCTCCCGCCAGACGGTGCGGTCGTCCGGCCACCCGTGCAGCAGCAGCACGTCGGGGCCGTCGCCCTCGATCGTGACGTCCAGGGTGATCCCATTGGTGTCGACGCGCATCGTCACGGTCCTCTCGTGCTTGTCCCTGCTCACCCGCCGCAGATTACGATACGCTCAGTAGCGTTATGAGCGCCGAGCCGTCGCCAGTCGAGAAAGCGGGCGTCGCGGGCCGTCCCCGCGATCCGCGCATCGATGCCGCGATCCTGCGCGCGACCGCCGAGCTGCTGGTCGAAATCGGTTACGCCAACCTGAGTTTGGCCGCCGTGGCCGAGCGGGCCGGTACCACCAAGACGGCGCTGTACCGGCGCTGGTCGAGCAAGGCCGAACTCGTGCACGAGGCCGCGTTTCCCATCGCGCCCACCGCGCTGGCCGCCCCGGCCGGCGATGTGGCCGCCGACGTCCGCGCCATGCTGGCCGCAACCCGCGACGTGTTCACCAGCCCGGTGGTGCGGGCGGCGCTGCCGGGCCTGATCGCCGACATGGGCGCCGACCCGGAACTCAACATCCGGGTGATGGCGCGGTTCACCGACCTGTTCGCCGCGGTGCGCAGTCGCCTGGTCGAGGCGGTGCACTGCCGGGAGGTGCCGGCCGACGTGGATCCGGACCGGCTGATCGAACTGATCGGCGGCGCGACCATGATGCGGATGCTGTTAGTTCCCGAAGGTGACCTGGACGACGGCTGGGTCGACCAGACCACGGCCATCCTGGTGCGCGGCGTGGCGCTGTGAGCGAGAGGACGAATCGATGAGTGGACGTCTGGCCGGTCGGGCCGCGATCGTCACCGGCGCGAGCCGCGGGCTGGGCCGCGCGACCGCTCTGGCCCTGGCGGCCGAGGGTGCGGCGGTGGCGGTGGTCGCGCGCACCCGGCAGCAGTGGGACGAGCGACTGCCCGGCACCATCGGTGAGACCGTTGCGGCCATCGAGGAGGCGGGCGGCCGGGCCGTCGCGATCCAGGCCGATCTGCTGGAGCGCGAGGACGTTCCGCGGTTGGTGACCGAGGCCAGGGACGCGCTCGGGCCGATCACCGTCCTGGTCAACAACGCCGCGTTCACCGCCCCCGGCCGTCCGCCCAAGCCGGATGCCGCGCCCAAGCCCGTGAAACCGGCCGGTGCCCAGAAGGCGGCCAACGCCGACTGGCCAGGGTTCCTGTCGGTCCCGTTGTCGGCCTACCGCCGCCACTTCGAGATCGGCGTGTTCGCCTCCTACGAGCTGATCCAACTGGTCTGCCCGGACATGTTCGGCGCCGGCTTCGGCTCGATCATCAACATCACCTCGGTGGCGTCGCGGGTTCCCGGCGACGGGCCGTACCAGAACTTCGCCGGTGGCGTGCTGCCCGGCTACGGTGGCTCGAAGGCGGCGCTGGAGCATCTGACCTGGTGCGCCGCCTACGATCTGCAGCGCCGCAACATCGCCGTCAACGCGCTCGCCCCGTCACGGCCGATCGCCACGCCCGGGCTCTCGTACTATCGCACCGAATTCGACAGCACCTCGCCGGACGATGAATTCGCCCGCGCAGCAGTGGAACTCGCGCTGGTCGACGCGAACGAGGTCACCGGGCGAACCATCGGGCATCTCGAGGTGCTCGACGGCAGCTTCAGCCCGTTCGCCAACATCGAGACCGCGATCGGCTAGCTTCGCCGCGCCGAGCGTGAATCCTCGGCGAGAATCCGTGCAGAATTTCGCCGAGGGTTCACGCTCGCGAACCTAGCCCCCGATCTGACGCTTGTTCCGCTCGGCGACCTCACGCTGACGCGCGGCCAGCTGATCGGTACTGACGTGCATCCCCGCCGACACCACCCGCTCGGCCTTCAGCGCCGGATCGGTCACCGCGGCCGTCCCGGTGCGGTAGATCTCCTTCAGGCCCCACATCACCGGCCCGGGCACCTCGGCGATCTGGCCGGCCAACTCCAGCGCGCGATCCAGGAGCCGTTCGTGGGCAACGATTTCGGTCACCAGGCCGATCTTCTCGGCACGCGCGGCGTCGACCACCTCACCGGTCATCGACAACCGCCGGGCCATCCCGGCACCGACCAGCCGCGGCAGCCGTGCCGTCATCCCGCCGCCGGGCAGGATGCCGACCCGGGCGTGGGTGTCGGCGAACACCGCGCGCTCCGAGGCGATCAGGAAGTCGCACGCCAGCGCGATCTCCAGCCCGCCGGTGAAGGTGGCGCCGTTCACCGCGCCGATCACCGGCTTGCGCAGCGCCACAATGGCATTCATGCAATTCATCTTGTCGAACCGGCCGAAGTAATCCATGCCGAGCTGCTGTGCCTGCTTCAGGTCGACCCCGGCGCAGAACGCCGGGTCGGCGCCGGTGAGCACCACCGCCCGGACCTCGTCGTCCGCGTCGGCCACCCCCAGGGCGGCGTACAGCGCCTCGAACAGTTCGGTGCTCAACGCGTTTCGCACCTCGGGACGGTTCATCGTCAGGACCCGGACCGCGCCGTGGTCCTCGCTGAGCAGGATCATCAGGGCAGGAACCTGGCCGCGTTGTTGGCCAGGTCCAACAGCGGCTGCGGCAGCGCCCCGAGCGCGAAGGTGATCGCGGCGGTCAGCGTGATCGTGGCGACGCTGAGCGAACTCGGGGTGATGACCTCGGGGGCGTCCTCGGGCGGATCGGTGAAGAACATCAGCACGATCACCCGCACGTAGAAGTACGCCGCGATCGCCGAGGCCAGCACACCGACGATCACCAGGGGGATGGCCCCGCCCTGGCCGGCGGCCTTGAACACCGCGAACTTGCTGACGAAGCCACTGGTGAGCGGAATGCCGGCGAACGCCAGCAGGAACAGTGAGAACACCACGCCCACCAGCGGATAGCGCCTGCCGAGTCCGGCCCAGCGGGCCATCGAGGTCTCCTCGGCGCCGTTGGCGTCGCGCACCACGCTCACCACGGCGAAGGCGCCAAGCGTGGAGAACGCGTAGGCGAACAGGTAGAACAGCGTGGCCGACAACCCGGCAGCGTTACCCGCGATCACCCCAGTCAGGATGAAGCCGGCATGGGCCACTGCCGAGTACGCCAGCATCCGCTTGACGTCGGTCTGCGTCACCGCGGTCACCGTGCCGACCACCATCGTCAGGATCGCCACCACCCACAGCACCGGCCGCCAGCCGTGGCTCAGCGCGGGCACCGCGACGTAGAACACCCGCAGCATCGCCCCGAACGCCGCCACCTTGGTGGCGGCGGCCATGAACCCGGTGATCGGGGTCGGCGCCCCCTGGTAGACGTCGGGCACCCAGGAGTGGAACGGCACCGCACCGACCTTGAACAGCAGGCCGACGGCGACCAGTCCGGTGCCGATGAGCGCCAGGGTGGTGTCGTCGGGCCGAGCGGCGATCGCCTCGGCGATCCCGGTCAGGCTCATCGTGCCGGCGAAGCCGTACAGCATGGCGACGCCGAAAAGGAAGAACGCCGACGAGAACGCGCCCAGCAGAAAGTATTTCAGCGCGGCTTCCTGGGACAGCAGGCGACGCCGCCGGGCCAGCCCGCACATCAGGTACAGCGGCAGGGACAGGACTTCCAGCGCGACAAACATCGTCAGGAAATCCCCGGCCGCCGGGAACAGCATCATGCCGCCGATGGCGAACATGGTCAGCGGGAACACCTCGGTCTGGATCAACGCTGCCTTGGTGGCCACCTTCTCGGCCACGCTGCCCGGCACGGTCGAGGCGTCCGGTGTGAAGGCGTCCAAGGCCACCGCGCCCTCGGGGGATTCGGCGCGCCGCTCGGCGATCAGCAGCACGCTGAGCACGCCGATCAGCAGGATGGTGGCCCACAGGAACAGCGTCGGCCGGTCGATGTCAACCGCACCGGCCACCACCGAGTTGCCGATGCCGCCGCGAAGCTGCAGGGTGACCCGCAGCACCCAGATCAGGGCGACGAACAGCCCGGCCAGGCTGAGCGAGAGCTGCGCGCGGTAGCGGAGCTTGCGGGGCAGGAACGCCTCGACGAGCACGCCGACGACGGCGACGCCGAAGACGATGAGCATCGGCGCCAACTGGCCGTAGGCGACGCTGGGCGCGGTCATCGGCGGATCACCACCTCGGCGACGGCGGGTGCGGGGTCGGGTTGGTGGATCGAGGTCAGGGTCGCGGTGACGGCGGGGTTGATGACGTCCAGAGCGATCTTCGGGTAGATACCAAGCCCGATCAGCAACGCGATCAGCGGTGCCACCACGAGCAGTTCGCGCGGCACCAGGTCATGCACCCCCTCGTTGCCCTCCTTGACCGGACCGGTCATCATCCGCTGGTACATCCACAGCACGTAGAGCGCCGAGAGCACCAGGGCGACGGTGGCGCACACCGCGAATCCGGGGTAGCGGGTGAAAGTGCCGATGAGAACCAGGAATTCACTGATGAACGGTGCCAGTCCCGGCAGCGACAGGGTGGCCAGGCCGGACACCAGGAAGGTCCCGGCGAGGATGGGCGCGACCTTCTGCACTCCGCCGTAGGCGGCGATGGCGCGGGTGCCGCGCCGGCTCACCAGGAACCCGGCGATCAGGAACAGCGCCGCGGTGGAGATGCCGTGATTGACCATGTAAAGCGTCGAGCCGGACTGGCCCTGGCTGGTCATCACGAAGATGCCCAGGATGATGAAGCCGAAGTGGCTGATCGAGGTGTAGGCGATCAGCCGCATGACATCGGTCTGCCCGATGGCCAGGATCGCGCCGTAGACGATGCCGATCACGGCCAGCGTGATGATGAGGGGCCGGAAATACGTTGCGGCGTCCGGGAACAGCGGCAGGCAGTAGCGCAGCATGCCGAACGTGCCGACCTTGTCCATCACCGCCATCATGAGCACCGCCGAGGCGGGCGTGGCCTCGACGGCGGCGCCGGGCAGCCAGCGGTGGAACGGCCACAGCGGGGCCTTGACCGCGAACGCGAACATGAAACCGAGGAACAGCGCGTTGGCGATGCCGGGCTGCAGGGTGAACTTCCCGGTCGCGACCGCGTCGGCGATGGCCCGGAAGTCGAAGGTGCCGGCTTCGAAGACCTTGCTGGTTGACGTGACCACGTACAGCCCGATGACGGCGGCCAGCATCACCAGCCCGCCGAACAGGTTGTACAGCAGGAACTTCACCGCCGCCTTCGAGCGATTCGAGCCGCCGAACCCGCCGATCAGGAAGTACATCGGGATCAGCATGGCTTCGAAGAACACGTAGAACAGCAGGATGTCCAGCGCGGCAAGGGACATCAGCACCATGCCCTCGACCGCCAGGGTCAGCGCGATGTAGCTGTGCGGGCCGCGCCCCGCCAGCCCGGGCCGGTCGTCGGCGTCGTTCCAGCCGGCGATCAGCAGTAGCGGCACCAGCACGGCGGTGAGCACCACCAGCGCCAGCGCGATGCCGTCCAGGCCGAGGATGTAGCCGGTGCCGAACGACGGGATCCACGGGCGGCTCTCGACGAACTGGAACTGCGCACCCTTCGGGTCGAACCGCCCCGCCAGCGCCAGCGACAGCACGAGCACCGCGAGGGCGACGACAAGCCCCGCGTACTTGGCGAACTGGCGCGACGACGCGGGCAACACGATGATGACGGCGGCGCCCACCACGGGGATGGCCCACAGCAGTGTCAGCCACGGGAAGTTGCTCACGGCGCTCATTCCGGGCTCACCCCCACGCCTTGATCAGCACGGCGGCGACCACCAGGGCGCTGCCGACGAGCATCGACAGCGCGTATGAGCGGGCGAACCCGGTCTGCACCTGGCGCAGGCCGTCGGAGACCCGGCCCACCAGGTGCGCCAGCCCGTTGGCCGCCCCGTCGACGCCCTTGTCGTCGACCACCACCAGCGCCCGGGTCAGCCCCTGCCCGCCGCGCATGAACGTCGCCTCGTTGAAGGCGTCGCCGTAGAGGTCCCGGCGGGCCGCCGCGGTGAGCACCGACACGTCCTGCGGCGGGGTCTCGGCGACGTTGTGCATGGCGTACTGCCGGTAGGCGACGGCGACACCGATGGCGACGACACCCAGCGCGGTCACCGTCATCATCCAGGCGGGCACCGCGTGCTCGGCCTCGTGGCTGCCGACGACGGGCTCCAGCCAGCGCTGCAGCGTGTGCCCGAGGGCCAGCAGCGCCCCGGCGCCGACCGAGCCGACGGCCAGCACGACCATCGGCCCGGTCATCACCCTCGGCGACTCGTGGGGATAGGTCTCGGTGGCCTTCTCGGTCCAGCGGGCGCGGCCGAAGAAGGTCAGCAGCATCACCCGGGTCATGTAGAACGCGGTGATCCCGGCGCCCAGCAGCGCGGCGCCGCCGAGCAGCCAGCCCCGCAATCCGCCTGAGTTGAAGGCGGTTTCGATGATTGCGTCCTTGGAGAAGAAGCCGGCGAACGGCGGCACCCCGATGATCGCGAGGTACCCGAGTCCGAAGGTGACGAAAGTGACCGGCAGGACCTTGCGCAGTTCGCCGTAGCGGCGCATGTCGGTCTCGTCGCCCATGGCGTGCATCACCGAACCGGCGCCCAGGAACAGCCCGGCCTTGAAGAAGCCGTGGGTGAGCAGGTGCATGATGGCCACCGCGTAACCGGCGGGCCCGAGCCCGGCTGCCAGCACCATGTAGCCGATCTGCGACATCGTGGAGGCCGCCAGCGCCTTCTTGATGTCGTCCTTGGCGCAGCCGACGATCGCGCCGAACAACAGGGTCACCGCGCCGACGATGACGACGGCGGTCTGCGCGGCCGGTGCGGCGTTGAAGATCGGCCCGGAGCGCACGATCAGGTAGACCCCGGCGGTGACCATCGTCGCGGCGTGGATCAGCGCGCTGACCGGGGTGGGGCCCTCCATGGCGTCGCCGAGCCAGGACTGCAGCGGCACCTGGGCGCTCTTGCCGCACGCGCCGAGCAGCAGCAGCAGGCCGACGGCGGTCAGCGTGCCGTGGGTCATGGCGGGCACGGCGCCGAACACCGTGCTGAACGTGACGGATCCGACCGTGGCGAACAGCACCATCAGGGCGATGGCCAGGCCCATGTCGCCGACCCGGTTGACCACGAACGCCTTCTTGGCGGCGGTGGCCGCGCTCGGCTTGTACGACCAGAACCCGATCAGCAGGTAGGACGCCAAACCGACGCCCTCCCAACCCATGTACAGGCCGAGGTAGTTGTCGGCGAGCACCAGCAGCAGCATCGCGGCCACGAACAGGTTGAGGTAGGCGAAGAACCGCCGCCGCTCCGGGTCGTGGGACATGTAGCCGACGGAGTAGATGTGGATCAGCGCGCCGACGCCGGTGATCAGCAGCACGAAACACACCGACAGCGCGTCGAGTTGCAGGCCGAAGTCGACCTTCAGCACCCCGACCGGCACCCAGGAGAACAGCACCTCGTGCACCGCGCGCTCCTCGCCCGGCAGGCCGAGCAGATGGGTGAACAGCGCTGCGCCGCAGGCGAAGGCGCCGATCACGGTGGCGCAGCCGAGCAGGTGCCCCCAGGCGTCGGTGGCCCTGCCGCCGAGCAGCAGCACCACCGCCCCGGCCAGGGGCAGCGCAATGGTCAACCAGAGCAGTGTCGTCATCAGTGCCGCAACAGGTGGGCGTCGTCGACGTTGGCCGAGCGTCGGGTCCGGAAGATGGTCATGATGATGGCCAGGCCGACCACCACCTCGCAGGCCGCCACCACCATGGTGAAGAACGCGACGACCTGGCCGTCGAGGTGGCCGTGCATCCGCGAGAACGTGACGAACGCCAGGTTGCACGCGTTGAGCATGAGTTCCACGCACATGAACATCACGATGGCGTTGCGCCGCAACAGCACGCCGGCCGCGCCGATGGTGAACAGCAGCGCCGACAGGTACAGGTAGTTCTCCGGGTTCATTTCTCGCCGCTCCTGCCGTCGGGGGTGCTGACCGCTCGGCGCCGGATGATGGTGGAGACCGAGGTGTCCTCCTCGGAGCCGTCGGGCAGCCGGGCGAAGGTGTCGACGGCGTTGTGCCGGGCGTACACGCCGGGGTTGGGCAGCGGGGTCGCCCGCTGGCCGGTGCGGAACCGTTCGATCACCAATTCCCGCTGGGTCTTTCGTCGTTCGAAGCGCTCCCGGTGGGCCAGCACCATGGCGCCGAGTGCGGCGGTGATCAACAGCGCGCTGGTGATCTCGAAGGCCCACAGGTCGCGGGTGAAGATCAGCGTGGCCAGCCCCTGCACATTGCCGTCCTGGTTGGCCTGGGTCAGCCCAACGAATCCGGTGGTGGCCGCGCTGCCGATTCCCGCGATCAGCAGGATGCCGAAGCCGAGCCCGGCCAGGATGGCCGCAACCCGTTGGCCGCGAAGGGTTTCCACCAGCGACTCCGAGGAGTCCACGCCGATCAGCATGAGGACGAACAGAAACAGCATCATCACCGCGCCGGTGTAGACCACCACCTGCACCACGCCGAGGAACAGCGCGTCCTGGGCGACGTAGATCATCGCCAGCGCGATCATGGTGGCGGCCAGGAACATCGCCGAGTAGACGGCCTTCGGCGCGGCGACGACGCCGATGGCTCCGGCGACCGCGATCGCGCCGAGGATCCAGAACGCCACCGCCTCGGTTGTCGAGGTGCGGGCCAGGGTGTCGGCCGCCAGCATGGTGATCGTCACCTGGTCACCTCTTCCTGCCCGCCGGTCACACGCCCCAGGTAGTAGTCGTCGTCGGTGGCGCCCGGCGCCATCGCGTGCGGCGGGGCCTGCATACCGGGCTGCAGCGGGGCCAGCAGCTTGTCCTTGCCGTAGATCAGGTCACCGCGGTTGTCGTCGGCCATTTCGTAGATGTTGGTCATCGTCAGCGCCCGGGTCGGGCAGGCCTCGATGCACAGCCCGCAGCCGATGCAGCGCAGATAGTTGATCTGGTACACCCGCCCGTAGCGTTCGCCGGGCGAATACCGTTCGGTCTCGGTGTTGTCCGCGCCCTCGACGTAAATGGCGTCGGCCGGGCACGCCCAGGCGCACAGTTCGCAGCCGATGCACTTCTCCAGGCCGTCCGGATACCGGTTGAGCTGGTGGCGGCCGTGGTAGCGCGGCGCGACCGGACCCGGCTTCTCCGGATACTCCTCGGTGATCGGCCGCTTGAACATGGTGCCGAAGGTGACGCCGAAACCCTTGACGGCGTCCAGGAACTTAGGCATCCGCTTTCTCCTTGGCTGTGCGTGCGCCGGGCAGCGGCGGAATCGGGAACGCCCCGGCGTCGGCCGGGATGCTCGGCGGCGGGGCGTTGCGCTGAACCGCCCTGCGCCGCAACGCATTCACCACGATCAGGACCAGCAGCAGCGCGGCCGCCGCGATCAGGCTGGGGACGATGCCGGTCAGGCCGGCCGAGCGCAGGATGGCGACGACCGCGATCCACACCAGCGACACCGGGATCAGCAGCTTCCAGCCCAGCGCCATGAACTGGTCGTAGCGCAGCCGGGGCAGCGTCGCGCGCAGCCACATGAACACGAACAGGAACGTCCACACCTTGGCGACGAACCACACCAGCGGCAGCCACCCCGTGTTTGCGCCCTCCCACAGGCTCAGCGGCCACGGCGCCCGCCAGCCGCCGAGGAACAGGGTGGTCGCCAACGCCGAGACGGTGGTCATGTTGACGTACTCGGCCAGGTAGAACATGGCGAACTTCAGCGACGAGTACTCGGTGTGGAAACCGCCGACCAGTTCGCCCTCGGCCTCGGGAAGGTCGAACGGGGCGCGGTTGGTCTCACCCACCATCGCGGTGACGTACACCGCGAACGACGGCAACAGCAGCACCACGTACCAAGTCTTCTCCTGGGCGGCGACGATGCCCGAGGTCGCCATGGTGCCGGAGTACAGGAACACCGCGGCGAAGCAAAGCGCCATCGCGATCTCGTAGGAGACGACCTGCGCACTGGAGCGCAGCCCGCCGAGCAGCGGGTATGTCGACCCGGATGCCCAGCCCGCCAACACGATTCCGTACACCCCGATCGAGGTGATGGCCAGCACGTAGAGCACTCCGACCGGCAGGTCGGTCAGCTGCAGCGGGGTGTGGTGACCGAACACCGAGACCACCGGGCCCATCGGCATCACCGCGAAGCCCAGGATCGCGGTGGTCACCGAGATCACCGGCGCCATCAGGTAGATCGGCCGATCGACGCCGGCTGGCACCAGGCCCTCCTTCAGCGCGAGCTTGATCCCGTCGGCCAGCGACTGCAGCACCCCGAACGGCCCGACCCGGTTGGGGCCGTAGCGCATCTGCATGCGGCCCAGGACCTTGCGCTCCAGCAGGATCGCCACCAGCACCGTCAGCAGCAGGAACACGAAGATGGCGACCGCCTTGACCAGGATCAGCCACCAGGGGTCGTGCCCGAACACCGTCGGGTCCGGATAGCTCACGGCGTGCCCTCCCGCTCGATCTGGACCACCGCGCCCGTGCTGACGGCCAACTGCTCATGCACCGCGCTGCCCGGCGAGTTCAGCGGCAGCCACGCCACCCCGTCGGGCATCTCGGTAATCACCAGCGGCAGGGTGACCGCGCCGCGCCCACTCGACACCGCGACCAGGTCGCCCGCGGCCGCGCCGATTCCGGCGGCGGTCCGGGCCGACAGCCGCACCACCGAGGGCCGCGCGGTGCCCGCCAGATACGGCTCGCCGTCCTGTAACCGGCCGTTGTCCAACAACATTCGCCAGCCGGCCAGCACCACCTCGTCCTTGCCGAGCGACGGGGCCGGTTGTGGCGGGACATCGGGCGCCGCGGCGGGCGTCCCACTCCAAGGGCCCAGGCCGGCGATCTCGGCGCGGGCCGCCTCGGCGGTGCGGAACCCGAGATCCATCCCGAGGTCGTCGGCCAGTGTCTGCAACACCCGCAGATCGGAGAATGCGTTGGAGGTCAGCGACGGCTCGAACGGCCGAAGTCGGCCCTCCCAGTTGACGAACGAACCGGCCTTCTCCACGACGGGGGCGATCGGGAAGACCACATCGGCCAGTGCGGTGACGGAGGACTCGCGCAGTTCGATGCTGACCACGAAGCCGGCCGCCTCGATGGCCGCCAGCGCGGTGTGCGGGTCGGGCAGGTCGGCGGGGTCGACGCCGCCGATCAGCAGGGCGTCGAGATCACCGTCGGCGGCGGCCGCCAGGATGGCGGTGATGTCGCGGCCCGGCTCGGCGGGCAGCTCGTCGACATGCCACGCCGCCGCCAGTTCCCGGCGTGCGGCGGCGTCGGCGGCCGGGCGGCCCCCGGGCAGCAGATTGGGCAGGCAGCCGGTGTCCACGGCGCCGCGATCGCCGGCCCGGCGGGGCACCCAGGCCAGCCCGGCCCCGGTCCGCTCGGCCAGCCGCGCGGCCGCCGACAGCGCGCCCGGGCTGGTGGCCAGCCGCTCACCGACCAGGATCACCGCCCCGGGCGGGAGCTCACCCACCCCGTCCAGCGCGGCGGCCTCGGCGCCCGGCGCGGTCGATATCACCCGGGCCGCCAGCTTGGCCGACCCGCGGGAGGCGAACGGTGCGATCGACACCACCCGCAGCCCGTGCTTGCGAACCGCCTTGCGCAGCCGCAGGAACACGATCGGCGACTCGTCCTCCGGTTCGAATCCGGCCAGCACCACCACCGGCGCGGCCTCCAAGTCGGTGTAGGTCACGTCGTGGCGGGTGGCGACCCGGGCGGCCAGGAACTGCGCCTCCTCAGCCGAGTTCGGCCGGGAGCGGAAGTCGATGTCGTTGCTGCCCAGCACTATTCGGGTGAACTTCGAGTAGGCGTAGGCGTCCTCGGCGGTGACCCGCCCGCCGACCAGGACGCCGGTGCGTCCCGCGGTGAGGCCGGCGGCGGCCACCGTGACGGCCTCCGACCACGAGGCCGGGCGCAGGCCGCCGTCGTCGTCACGCACCAGGGGAGTGGTGATCCGGTCACCGACCCGGGCGTAGGTGAACGCCCAGCGGCCCTTGTCGCAGTTCCATTCCTCGTTGACCTCCGGGTCGTCGCCGGCCAGCCGGCGCAGCACGACGCCGCGGCGGTGGTCGGTGCGCTGGGCGCAGCCGGACCCGCAGTGCTCGCACACGCTCGGGCTGGACACCAGGTCGAAGGGCCGGGCCCGGAACCGGTAGGCGGTTCCGGTCAGGGCGCCGACCGGGCAGATCTGCACGGTGTTGCCGCTGAAGTAGGAGTCGAACGCCTCACCCGGGGCGATGCCGACCTGCTGCAGCGCGCCGCGTTCCAGCAGCGAGATGAACGGGTCACCGGCGATCTGCTCGGAGAACCGGGTGCACCGGGCGCACAGCACGCACCGTTCGCGGTCGAGCAGCACCTGGCTGGACAGGTTGATCGGTTTGGGGAAGGTGCGCTTGATGTCTTCGAAGCGGGTCTCCACCCGGCCGTTGGACATCGCCTGGTTCTGCAGCGGGCATTCCCCGCCCTTGTCGCAGACCGGGCAGTCCAGCGGGTGGTTGATCAGCAGCAGCTCCATCACGCCGTGCTGGGCCTTGTCGGCGGCCGCCGAGGTGTACTGGGTGCGCACCACCATGCCGTCGGTGACGGTGGTGGTGCAGCTGGCCATCGGCTTGCGCTGGCCCTCCACCTCGACCAGGCACTGCCGGCATGCGCCGACCGGGTCGAGCAGCGGATGGTCGCAGAACCGGGGGATCTGCACGCCGAGCAGCTCGGCCGCCCGAATCACTAACGTGCCCTTGGGAACCGACACCTCGACGTCGTCGATGACGAGGTTCACCATCTCCACCGGCGGCGCTTCCCGGGCCGACGCGTCAGAGGTCTGCGTCATCTACGCTCCCACTCCTTCCGGTGCGGCCAGCATCGAGGCATACGGATCGAACGGGCAGCTGACCCCCAGATGCGCCTCGTACTCGTCGCGGAAGTACTTGATGGAGGACATGATGGGGGAGGCCGCGCCGTCGCCCAACGCGCAGAAGGATTTTCCGAAGATGGTGTCGGAGATGTCGAGCAGCTTGTCGATGTCCTCCTCGGTGCCGCGGCCGGTCTCCAGCCGTTCGTAGATCTGGGTCAGCCAGTACGTGCCCTCGCGGCAGGGCGTGCACTTGCCGCAGGACTCGTGGGCGTAGAACTGTGTCCACCGCCGCACCGCACGGACCACGCAGGTGGTCTCGTCGAAGATCTGCAGCGCCTTGGTGCCCAGCATCGAGCCCACCGAGGCCATGCCCTCGTAATCCAGTGGCACGTCGAGGTGTTCGGCGGTCAGCAGCGGGGTCGACGAGCCGCCAGGGGTCCAGAACTTCAGTTCGTGCCCGGCGCGCACGCCGCCGGCGTACTCGAGCAGTTCGCGCAGCGTGATGCCCAGCGGCGCCTCGTACTGCCCGGGCCGGGTGACGTGCCCGGACAGCGAGTACAGCGTGAAGCCGGGCGACTTCTCCGAGCCCATCGACTTGAACCAGTCCACCCCGTTGCGCAGGATCGGCGGCACGCTGGCGATGGATTCCACGTTGTTGACCACGGTCGGGCAGGCGTACAGGCCGGCCACCGCGGGGAACGGCGGGCGCAGCCGGGGCTGGCCGCGCCGGCCCTCGAGCGAGTCCAGCAGCGCGGTCTCCTCACCGCAGATGTAGGCGCCGGCCCCGGCATGCACGATCAGGTCGAGGTCGTAGCCCGACCCGAGGATGTTCGTGCCCAGGTAGCCGGCCTCGTAGGCCTCGGCGACGGCGTTCTGCAGCCGGCGCAGCACCGGCACCACCTCGCCGCGGACGTAGACGAAGGCGTGCCGGGTCCGGATCGCATACGCCGCGATGATCGCGCCCTCGACCAGAAAGTGCGGGGTGGTGAACAGCAGCGGAATGTCCTTGCAGGTGCCGGGTTCGGACTCGTCGGCATTGATGACGAGGTACTTCGGCTTGGCCCCCGCGCCGGTGGCGTCCTGCGGAATGAACGACCACTTGGTCCCGGTCGGGAAGCCGGCGCCCCCGCGGCCGCGCAGCCCGGACTCCTTGACCGTCGCGATCACGTCGTCGGGCTTCATCCCCAGCGCGGTGCGCAACGCCTGGTAGCCCTCGTGGCGCTGGTAGGTCTGCAGCGTCCACGGTTCGGGCTCGTCCCAGAACCTGCTCAGGACGGGGGTCAGCGGTGTCATGACTCGTCCTGTTCCCGGGCCACCCGCAACCCGGCCAGCGTCGCGGCGCCGGGTCCGGTGGTGTCGGCGGTCTGCGGCCCCACCCCGGCCAGGGTTCGCGCGGTCTGGGTGAACGGGCACACCGGGGCACCCCGGGTGGGTTGGGGAGTCTGCCCGGCGCGGATGGACTCGACCAGTTCGCGTGCGCTGGCGGGGGTTTGGTTGTCGAAGAACTCCCAGTTGACCATCACCACCGGGGCGTAGTCGCAGGCCGCGTTGCACTCGATGTGCTCCAAGGTGATCAGCCCGTCGCCGGTGGTCTGTCCGGCGTGCACGCCGAGGTCGGTCTCCAGCGCCTCGAGGATGGCGTCGCCGCCCATGATCGCGCACAGCGTGTTGGTGCACACGCCGACCAGGTACTGGCCGGTTTCGGTGCGCCTGTACATCGAGTAGAACGTGGCGACCGCGACCACCTCGGCGTCGGTGAGATCCAACTGCTTTGCGCAGAAGGCGATTCCGGCCTTGGTGAGGTAGCCGTCCTCGGACTGCACCAGGTGCAGCAGCGGTAGCAGCGCGGAACGGGGGTGCGGATAGCGGGCGATGATCGTCGCCGCATCGGTGGTCAACCGGTTCACCACCTCGGCCGGATACGAGTCCCGCCCGCCGATCGGCGGTCCGGGCTCCTCGGGTCGCGGCCCCAGCACCAGATCGACGCTCATCTATCCACACCGCCCATCACCGGGTCGATCGAGGCCACCGCGGCGATCACGTCGGCGACCATGCCGCCCTCGCACATCGCCGCCACCGCTTGCAGATTCGTGAAGGACGGGTCGCGGTAGTGCACCCGATAGGGCCGGGTGCCTCCGTCGGAGACCATGTGGACGCCGAGCTCGCCGCGGGGCGACTCCACCGCGGTGTACACCTGGCCGGCCGGTACCCGGATGCCCTCGGTGACGAGTTTGAAGTGGTGGATGAGCCCCTCCATCGAGGTGCCCATGATCTTCGCGATGTGCTCGGGAGAGTTACCCAGCCCGTCCGGGCCCAGCTTCAGGTCGGCGGGCCAGGCCAGCTTCTTGTCGGTAATCATCACCGGTCCCGGCTCCAGGCGGTCGAGGCACTGGCGGACGATCTTGAGCGACTCGTGCATCTCGCCGACCCGGATCAGGTAGCGGCCGTAGCAGTCGGCGCCGGTGTCGGTGATGACATCGAAATCGTAAGTCTCGTAACCACAATAGGGTTGGGACTTACGCAGGTCGTGCGGCAGCCCGGTGGAGCGCAGCACCGGGCCGGTGATCCCCAGCGCCATGCACCCGGTCAGGTCGAGGTAGCCGATGCCCTGGGTGCGGGCCTTCCAGATGTAGCTCTCGGTCAGCAGGTCCTCGAGCTCGCGGAGCCGGCCGGGCAGGATCTTCAGCAGTTCCTCGACCCGCTCCGCACCGTCGTCGGGCAGGTCGGCGGCCAGTCCGCCCGGGCGGATGTAGGCGTTGTTCATCCGCAGCCCGGTGATGGCCTCGAAGACGGTCAGGATCAGCTCACGTTCCCGGAAGCCGAAGAACATCGGCGTCATCGCCCCCAGTTCCATGCCGCCGGTGGCCAGCGCGACCAGATGCGAGGAGATGCGGTTGAGCTCCATGAGCATCACCCGGACCACCGACGCGCGCTGCGGGATGTCATCGGTGATGTCCAGAAGCCGTTCCACGCCAAGGCAATATGCGGTCTCGTTGAAGAACGGCGACAGGTAGTCCATTCGGGTCACGAACGTCACGCCCTGGGTCCAGGTGCGGTACTCCAGGTTCTTCTCGATGCCGGTGTGCAGATAACCGATGCCGCACCGGGCCTCGGTCACCGTCTCGCCCTCGATCTCCAGGATCAGCCGCAGCACGCCGTGCGTCGACGGGTGCTGGGGTCCCATGTTGACGACGATGCGCTCACCGGCCTCGCCCTGGCGGGCGGCCGCGACGATCTCGTCCCAGTCCTGGCCGCCCAGGACGATCACGCCGTCGCCTTCGTCGATGATGTGTTCGCTCATCAGTGGTAGGACCTGCGTTCGTCGGGCGGCGGGATCTGGGCGCCGTGGTACTCGACCGGCACGCCGCCCAGCGGATAGTCCTTGCGCTGCGGATGGCCCACCCAGTCGTCGGGCATCTCGATCCGGGTCAGCCCGGGGTGCCCGTCGAACACGATGCCGAAGAAGTCGTACGTTTCCCGTTCGTGCCAGTCGCACGTCGGATACACCGAAAACAGCGATGGCACATGGGGATCGGCGTCCGGGCACGCCACCTCCAGCTGCAACCGGCGGTTGTGGGTGATCGACATCAGCGGGTAGTACGCGTGCAGTTCCCGCCCGGTGTCCTCGGGATAGTGCACTCCGGACACCCCGCAGCTCAGTTCGAAGCGCAGCGACTCGTCGTCCCGCAGCGCCTGCGCCACCGCCACCAGATGTTCGCGACGGATCTCCAGGGTCAGCTGGTCGCGGAACACCACGATCCGTTCGACCGCCGCTGCGAACTCGTCCTCGCCGAGCACCTCGGCCAGCCGGTCGACCAGCTCGTCGAAGTAGCCGCCGTAGGGCCGCGGCGTGCTGCCCGGCAGCGCGACCTCGCGCACCAGCCGGCCGTAGCCCGAGGTGTCGCCGGTGCCGTTGATGCCGAACATGCCACGGCGAACGCCGACGACTTCCCTGTCCTGCTCGCTCACCGCAGCAGGCCCTTGAGCTCGATCGTCGGCTGGGCCGCGAGCGCGGCCTGCTCGGCGGCCGCCACCGCCTCGGCGCGGTGCACGCCGAGCGGCATCTCGGCGATCTTGGCGTGCAGCGTCAGGATCGCGTGCAGCAGCATCTCCGGGCGCGGCGGGCACCCGGGAAGGTAGATGTCCACCGGCACCACGTGGTCGACGCCCTGCACCACCGCATAGTTGTTGAACATTCCGCCGCTGGAGGCGCATACCCCCATGGCCAGCACCCATTTCGGTTCGGCCATCTGGTCGTACACCTGGCGCAGCACCGGCGCCATCTTCTGGCTCACCCGTCCCGCCACGATCATCAGATCGGCCTGCCGGGGCGTGGCCGAGAACCGCTCCATGCCGAAGCGGGCGATGTCGAACCGCGGCGAGGCCGTCGCCATCATCTCGATCGCGCAGCACGCCAGGCCGAACGTCGCCGGCCATAACGATCCCTTGCGGACGAACCCCGCCACCTTCTCCACCGTGGACAGCAGGATGCCGCCCGGCAGCGCCTCTTCTAGTCCCACTCGAGGCCACCCCGCCGCCACACGTACCCGTACGCGACGAACACGGTGGCCATGAAGATCAACATCTCCACCAGGGCGAAGGTGCCCAGATTGTCGAACGCCACCGCCCACGGGTAGAGGAACACGATCTCGATGTCGAACACGATGAACAACATCGCGGTCAGGTAGTACTTGATGGGGAATCGCTGGCCGACCGGCTCACCGGCCATCGGTTCGATACCGCACTCGTAGGCCTCCAGCTTGGCCCGGTTGAACCGGCGGGGCCCGATCACCAGCGCGATCACCACAGAGACCACCGCGAAGGCAGCCGCGATCGCCCCGAGCACCAGGATGGGCGTGTAAAGACTCATACCGCTGTGCCACTCCCTCGCTTGGGCTGTCGATGTGAGTTGAGACACAGCCTAGCGATCTTGTCGGCCGACCCGTCGCATTTTGGTTAGATCAGCTGAGCGCATACCGCCCTGCCCGAACCATCAACGGCGACAGGGTGTTTGGAGTGCGTTTATTGTACCGGCGCGCGCAGCAAACCGACCACCGCTTCACCAAGCCGGATCGGATCGATGGGGTGGGGCACGGCGGCCTCGGCCCGCGACCAGCTGGCCAGCCAGGCATCGTCGGCGCGGCCAGTCAGTACCAGCACCGGCGGGCAGTTCTCGATCTCGTCCTTGAGCTGCTTGGCAATGCCCATCCCGCCGACCGGAGCGGCCTCACCGTCCAGGATCACCAGGTCGAACCCGCCCTCGTCCATCAGCTGAATCACCATCGGACCGGTGGCCACGTCGGTGTAGGTCAGGTCCGGCAGCTCCGGGTGGACCCGCTTGCCGAGGGCCAGCCGCACCTGCTCGCGGGTGCGGGCGTTGCTGCTGTAGACCAGGACATGGAGGGGCTTGGCGCCGGGGCGGGACACCTGGCCGATGCTACTGCGAAAACTCCTGCGTCCAAGGGTGTTCAGCCAGACGGTGGGCCACATCCGTCACACCAGCACCGTCCGGGTAGGGACACGCTTCGCCGAATCCCGCTATCGCGGGTGATAGCAGGTATCGCCGGTGATAGCGGATTCCGGGTAGGCCAACCGCTCCGGCTGCGGGCCGGCGCGCGGGTCAGCCCTTCGCGAACACCAGGTCGGCGATCAGCGTGGTCGTCGTCGGCATCATGCCGGCCATGTTGCCGCTGACGCCGAACGCGGTCCGATCCACCGTGGTCTGCGTCGAGATCCGCACCGTGCCGTCACCGGCGTGCTCGATGGTGGCCGACAGCGGCACCGGGCGGGTGATTCCGCGCACGGTCAGCTCGGTGCGCAGATCCGCGGTGCCCTCCCCGGTGGGTGTCACATCGGTGACGACGACGCTGATCTCGGGGTGCGCGTCGGCGTCGAAGAAGTCGGGGGAGCACAGGTGCTCGTCGCGCTTCTTGATTCCGGTCTTCACCGAGGCGGCGCGCACGTCGACGCGGCCGAACACCGCGCCCTTCGCGGTGATCTGACCGTCCCCGCTGACGTCGGTGAACTCCCCGTTGACGGGCACCAGCCCCCACAGCGTCTTGTTCCTGAACCGGACCGAGGATCGGGCGGGCACCAGGTTCCAGACCCCGGCCGTGGCGGGGTCGGCGAGCAGCGATTGCAGGGCGGTCATGTCACTCCATCCGGATCGTCACAGCAGCGGGGCCAACTCGGCGGGGTCGAGGTATTCATCGATCCGCCGGATCAGCCCGTCGTCTCCCAACTTGACCACCATGCCCACCCGCAGCGCCACCTTTTCGCCGGCCCGGCTGGTGGCGTGCAGGATGTGCTGCTGGACGAATCCGGTGTCGAAGAACTCGCGGTCCAGCACTTCGTAGCGCCGCTCGGTGGTGGCGTCGACGAACCAGGCGATGACGCTTCGCGCCCGGGTCTTGTCCCGCTCCCGGCCGCCGCCCTGGCGCCACACGACGACGTCATCGGACCACATGGCGGTCAGGGCGTCGAGGTCGCCGCGTTCGATCGCGCCGAACAACCGGTCGGCGACGTCGGCGATCCGGGTTCTGGTCAGGCTCATGGCGCTCCAGTCTCTGCTTGGTCGTATCCGGGATGGGCGATGGCCAGGCGATGCCGCACCACGTCGCGCAGGCATGCCAGCACCTCGTCACCGCGGCGGTCGAGGTCGCCGGAACGGATGGCGGCGGCCAGGGTGTCCTCGTCGGGGTAGCCGAGTCTGGTCAGGGCGGCCCGGGGTCGGTCGCCGTCCTCGTCGAGCAGTTCGCGTTGCACGGTGCGCAGCACGTTGGCCGCGACGAGGGCGTGGAAGTTGACCGACCCGGTGGTGGCCGACCGGACGTCGCCCTCCAGGAATTCGGCGACGGCGGCGACGAGTTCGGCGGCGGTGGGCCGGCCGTTGAGCCCGCTCACGGGGCCGCCTCCAGCAGGTCGAGTACGTCCCACTCGGTTTCGCAGACGCGCCGCCCGATCGCGGCGAGTTCCACCGACCGGGTCTGGCCGGACAGGTGCCGCTCGGCCTGGAACCGGCAGATCACCCCCCAGCCCAGCGTGCCGAGCACCAGCCACCAGCGCAGGGCCGCGCGATCCACCGGGGAACCGCCGGCCTGCTCGTAGGCGGCGACGAAGTCGTCGATGCTGCCGAGTCCGCCCGCGGCCAGGCTCGCCGGCGCCCCGAACCGCCAGGCCCGGATGCAGAACCAGGCCAGGTCCTGGTACCGCTCGCCGATGTGCACCAGTTCCCAGTCCAGCACGGCGGCCAGCCGGGAGCCGTCGACGATCAGGTTGCCCATCCGGAAGTCGCCGTGCACCAGGCAGGTTGGCGACGGCGCGGGCCGGTTGGCGGCCAACCAGCGAAACGCCCACTCGAAGGTGGCGGTGGTGTCGGCCATCGCGTCGAGCATCTCGCGCCACTGTGCCAGCGGGTCCTGCTCGGCCAGGCCGGGTGCGGTCGTCTCGGCGCGGTGGATCGCGGCCAGCGCCTGCGCACACTGCACCAACAGCTCCCGGCGGCCGCCGTCGTCGAGCTTGCGCTGGATCCGCCGCACGATGGTCTCACCCGCGATCTCGTCGCAGATCAGGAACGGGTTACCCAGTGCGGCAGCCGAATCCGATGCGACCAGCACGTGCGGCACCGGGGCGCCGGCGGCGGCCGCGGCCGCCTGCACCGCGGCCTCCAGCTCCATCCCGGCGTGGATGTCGTCGGTCGGCGCGGTGCGCAGGATCAGCGCGCGGCGGTCCGGCCCGGTCACCGCGTCGAAGGCCCACGTGGTGCGGCTGGCTCCGCCGGTCAGCGCCCGCAGGTTGTCCACGCCGGTGTCGGCGCCCAGCAGCGGGCGCAGCACCTCGGTCAGCCCGGCGGCCAGGTCTCCGGTCGCCACGTCAGCGGGCCGGCCTGCCGAACTTGAACATCCGCTGGGCCACCCGCCGCATCTGGATCTCCTCGGCGCCCTCGGTGATGCGGTACCGGCGGTGGTGACGGTAGATGTGCTCGAACGGCTCGTGCCGGCTGTATCCGATACCGCCGTGGATCTGCATGGCCCGGTCGGCGGCCTCGCACACCAACCGGTTGGCGCGGTAGTTGGCCATCGAGACCTTGTCGGACACCTCGAGGTGATGGTTGCGGTCCAGGTGCCAGGCGGCGTAGTACACCAACAGCCGCACCATCTGGGCCTCGGTCTGCAGTTCCACGAGCGGCCACTGCACCGCCTGGTTGACCGCCAGCGGCTTGCCGAACGTCACCCGCTCACCGGCGTAGGCCACGGCCCGGTCGATGCAGTACTGCGCGGCACCCAGGCTGCTGGCCGCCTGCCGAATCCGGTTCTCGTGCAGGAAGGTCTGGGCCACCTCCAGGCCGTGGTCCACCGGGCCCAGCACCGCGTCGGCGGGCACCCGGACGTCGCGCAACTCCACCTCGGCGTGGTCGCTGGGCATGTTGAACGTCCACCAGTAGTACGGCACCTCGAAACCCTTGGCGTCGCAGGGCACCAGGAACGCGGTGATGCCGCGGGCCTGGCCGGGCTCCCCGGAGGTGCGCGCGAAGACCAGGTCGTGGGTGGCGCGGTGCACCCCGGTGTTCCACCGCTTCGAACCGTTGATCACCCAGTCGTCCCCGTCCCGCCCGGCGCGGGTCTCCAGCCAGGTGGCGTCGCTGCCGTGCGCGGGTTCGGTGAGGCCGAAGGCCATCGACCGCTTGCCGGTCAGCATCGCCTCGATCCACTCGGCCTTCTGCTCCTCGGTGCCGAACCGATCCATCATGATGATCTGCGGGAAGTTGCCGACGATCGACGACTCGTCCTGCAGGTCGTTGTGCAGGCCGAGGCCCTTGTGCGCCAGGTGTTCCCGGATCACCGCCATGTCGAGGTTGCTGCCGTCGCGGCCGCCGAACTTCGACGGCAGGCCGTAGCGCAACCACCCGGCCGCATCGGCGCGTCGGCGCATCTCGTCGAGCAGGTCCTCCCACTCCCGCCGCGGGATGCCGCCGTTCTCGATGTCGGTGCGGGCGAACTCGCGGCGGCGGTCGAAGTACTGCATGTGCTCACGCTCGAGCGGTTTGATCTCCGCCTCGATGAACGCGTCCATCTCGGCGAGCAGTCCCGGAAGGTGTTCGGGCAGGGCGAAATCCACGCTGATCTCCTTGCTCGGCTAGTAGCCGTACAGTGTCTTCTTCCAGATGCCGGACAGGGTGCTGATGGCCTCGGCGTCGCTCAGGCGCACCCCGAGGCCGGCGGTGTCCGGGCGCAGGCACACGGTGGTGAACTGTTCGAACAGGAGCGCGATCGCCAGCGCGGTGTGTTCGGGGGGCAGGCCGTCGGCGTAGCCCTGCGCCCGGGCGCGGTGCACCGACGCGGTGATGATGTCCATGCCGAAGCGGCGGAACTGGTTCTGCACCGCGGCGAAGCGCGGCTGGGTGGCGGCGAGCTGGTCGACGGCGACCATGATGCCGATGTTCTGCTTGAACATGTTCCAGTAGGCGGTGACCACCGACACGAAGAACCCGCTGTCCAGCGGCGACTCCGGCAGGTGCACCCGCAGCCTGGAGGGCTCGACGACGTCGTGCAGGAACGACTCCGCCAGCGCGGCCAGCAGATCCTCCTTGTCCTCGAAGTACCGATAGAACAGCCCCGGCGACTTACCTGCGGCGGCGGTGATATCGGCCAGCGTAGTGCCGTGAAAACCGCGTTCGGCGAACAGTTTCCGGGCCGCATCCTCGATGGACTGGCGGGTCTGGCGGCCCTTGCCGGACAGCGCGGCTGCGGTGGGCACGGCCGGTCAGCCCGCGATCCGGTCGCCGGCGCGCAGCAGCGCGCTGGGCAGGTCGTGGCCGACCAGGTTCTGGGCCACCCGGGCGGCGCTGATCGCGGCGGACAGGTCGACGTCGACGCCGATGCCGCTGTCCCGCAACAGGTACACCAGATCCTCGGTGGCGATGTTGCCGCTTGCGCCGGGGGCGAACGGGCAGCCACCCAGCCCGCCGACCGAGGCGTCCAACCGGGTGACGCCCGCGGTGACGGCGGCGTACGCGCTGGCCAGCCCCGAGCCGCGGGTGTTGTGGAAGTGCGCCCCCAGTGGCAGCTCACCGATCAGCGGCCGCACCGCGGCCACCAGGGCGGTCACCCGGCCCGGGGTTGCGGTGCCGATGGTGTCGGCGATGGCCAGCCGGTCGGCGCCGAAACCGACCGCGGCGTCGACGACGGCGAGCACCCGCTCGGGCGGGGTGGGCCCGTCGAACGGGCAGTCCCACGCGGTGGCGATGATGACCTCGACGCTGACCCCGGCGTCGTGGGCGATCGCGACGATCTCGGCGATCTGCGCGGTGGCCTCCGCGCTGCTGCGGCCCACATTGGCGTTGCTGTGCCCGTCGGCGGCGGAGACCACGTACTCCAGCGAGTGCAGTCCCGCCGCGATCGCACGCCTGGCGCCGTTGGGACTGGCCACCAGGGCCGAGAATTCGATGTCGGGGTAGGCGGCCAGCTGGGCGGAGAACTCCGGCGCGTCGGCAAGCGCGGGAACCTTCGACGGCGAGACGAACGCGGTGGCCTCGACCTCGCGCACGCCCGTGGCCGCGATCGCGAACAGCAGTTCGAGTTTGGCCGCCAACGGGATCGGGGTCTCGATCTGCAATCCGTCGCGCAGCGCGACCTCGCGGATCGTGACGTGTTCGGGCAGTGCGCTCACAGCACCCCCCGGGTCTCGAGGTCGGCGATCTCGTCGGCGCCCAGCCCCAGCAGATCGCCGTACACCTCGGCGTTGTGCTGGCCGGGCCGGGCCGGGCCGGCGTTGCGCACACCGCCGGGGGTCTCCGAGAGGACCGGGATCACGCCGGGGCCCAACACGTTACGACCGATCCGCTCGTCGTAATGCTCGACCAGCATCCCGCGGGCCCGCAGCTGCGGATCGCGCACCACCT
This sequence comes from Mycobacterium sp., assembly GCA_020438865.1. Lineage (GTDB taxonomy): Bacteria > Actinomycetota > Actinomycetes > Mycobacteriales > Mycobacteriaceae > Mycobacterium. The sequence goes on along the minus strand of JAGQTU010000001.1, from coordinate 94,748 downwards.
CGGCCACGGTGTTGATCGGTCCGCTGATCACCCCTGCGGCGCTGAGGGTTTCGATGATGTCGTCGGGCTGTCGCTGCGCGGCCCAGTCGCCGATGATCTTGTCCAGCTCGTCCTGGTTGCGGCCGCGCGCGACGTGGTCGACGAACCGGTCGTCGGTGGCGAGCTCGGGTTGCCCCATCGCGGCACACAACCGCCGGAAGACGGTGTCCTGGTTGGCCGCGATCACCACCCAGCTGCCGTCGGCGGTGCGGTAGATGTTCGACGGCGCAATGCCTTCCAGCCGGGTTCCGGACGGTCCGCGCACCACGCCGCCGACGTCGTAGTCCGGAATGGTGGACTCCTGCACGGCCAGGCACGCCTCGGTCAGGGCCGCGTCGACCACCTGCCCCTCGCCGGTGACGCCTCGGCGGTACAGCGCGGCCAGGGCGCCCTGCGCCGCGAACATCCCGGCCAGGCTGTCGCCCAGCGACAGCGCGAGCCGCGGGGGCGGCCCGCCGGGAAAACCGTTCATGTGCCGCAGCCCGCTCGCCGCCTCGGCCACCGACGCATAGCCCGCCTTGTGCGCGTCCGGACCGGTCTGGCCGTACCCGGACACCCGGACCAGGATGATGCCCCTGTTGTGTTGGCGCAGAACGTCATAGCCCAGGTCCCACTTCTCCAGGGTGCCGGGCCGGAAGTTCTCCACGATGATGTCGGAGCGCTCGACGAGTTTCAGGAACAGCTCGCGGCCCTGCGGTTCGCGCAGGTTGAGGGTGACGGCCTTCTTGTTGCGCGCGTGCACCGTCCAGAAGAAGTGGTGCCCGTCGAGTTCGGCCTGACCCCAGGTGCGCACCGGGTCGGGGGAGCCGGGCGGCTCGATCTTGATCACCTCGGCACCCATGTCGCCGAGCAGCCGCCCGGCGAACGGCCCGGAGATCAGGGTGCCGACCTCGATCACCCGGATGCCGTCCAAAGCGCCGGTCGGAGTCACCGCGCCCCCCGCACAGCCGCGAGCAGACGCAAAATCGCATGAAAACGGGCCTCCCGGTGCGATTTTGCGTCTGCTCGCGGACAGCTCATGCTTCCACCTTCGCGAAGTCGTGCCGCACCAGCCAGTCGGTCACGATCGCGACCGCGCGGCCCAGGGTCTCGCGCTGGTCCGGCCCGGAGTAGTAGTGGTTGGCGCCTGCGATCTCGTACATCTCCTTCTCGGGGTGCCCGATGGCCTCGAACAGCCGGCGGGTGTGGCTCGGGGTGCAGGCGTCGTCGGCGAGGTTGCCGATCACCAGCGCGGGCACCGCGATGTCGCGGCCGCACTCGACGCCGTCGCCGTTGGCGTCGTCATAGCTCCACTGGGACAGCCAGCTGCGCAGGCTGCAGAAGCGCGCCAGGCCGACCGGGCTCATGTTCACCACTGCAGGATCGCCCAGATAGCAGGTGCCCGGGGTGCGATCGTTGGGATCGACGGCGGGGTCCAGCCAGCGCGGGTCGGCCATGGTGCCGTGCACCACGAAGCCGAACTCGTCATCGGGCCGCCCGGCCGCCCGCAGTTCGGCCAGCTTTCCCTTGACCCAGGCCGTGATCCGACGGTTACGGTCGATCTGCGCCTGCCGGTAGCGGGTCAGGAACTCCGCGCTGTACGGCGGCTGGTTCGGGTTGTCCGGGTTGTACAGGTCGAGTTCGGGATCCCGCCTGGTGGGGTCGGACTCGTCGAGGATGGACGCGTCCAGCCACTCGGTCAGCGTGCCGTGCCGACTGATGTGCGCGGCCAGCAGCATGATGCCGTCTGCCGGGATGAGCCCGAGTGTGGTGAGGTCGGGCCCGTCGCCGGACGGGCTGGCGGTGACCGTCGGGTGCTGGGCCTGCTGCTGATAGAACATCGACAGCGATCCACCGCCGCTCCAGCCGGCCAGCACCACCTTGGCGTAGCCGAGGCGGTCCTTGGCGTCCTTGATCGCCGCGCCGAGGTCCTGGACCACCTTCTCCATCAGCAGCGCCGAGTCGGTCCCGCGGAAGCGGCTGTTGCAGTAGATGACGTGATGGCCGGCGCGGGCGAGCGCGTTGATCATCGGCAGGTAGGCGCCGCCGCCGATCGGGTGCATGAAGACCAGCACGGTGTCGCTCGGCGTGTTCGGCTTGAGCAGGTAGCTCTCCAGCACCACCAGCTCGGCCACCCCGCCGTAGACGTCACGGACCTTCGAATCATTCTGGTAGGCAACGAGATAGGGGATGCGCTCGTAGGCGTGCTTGACCGGGGTCACCATCAGTGGTGCGCCAGATCGTTCGCCAGCACCTCGGCCGACGGCACCAGCCGCTGCCGGGTGTCGATCGCGATCACCTGCCAGTCGACCGTGTCGTACTCGTCGAACTTGCGCCGCGCGCGTTCGCGGGCCTTCTCCGGGGCGCCGTGGTGTACGCCCTGCGGGGCGTGGCTGATCAGCCCGGGCGGCATCGGGATGCCGTAGAGCGAGCCGCCGTGGAAGAACGCGATCTCGTCGAAGTCGACGTTGCGGTGATACCAGGGCGTGCGTTCGGTGCCCGGCACCGTCTCGGCCGGCTTGGGCAGGAAGTTGCACACGTACACCCCCGTCGCCTGCATGAACAGATGCACGGTCGGCGGCAGGTGGACGCTGTCGGAGGTCACGACGTTGTAGTCGGCCACATTGAAGGTGAAGGCGAAGTTGTCGCCGCGCCAGCCCTCGACGTCGATCGGGTTGTGGGCGTAGAGCAGCGTCGTCGTGGACACCCCGTCGATCGGCCGGTGGTATAGCCGCACCTCGTATTCGTCGCGCCCGTCATCCTCGACCGGGGCCGGTTCCGGGATGGTGGCCTGCGACGGGTCGAACGGCCAGTGCCGCCCGAGCGGACCGGCCGGGGGCACCCGGAACTCGTCGGTCGCCTCGACCATCAGCCAGGTGCTCTCCGAGGCGGGCAGTTGCCGCCAGGTGCACGCCTTGGGCAGGTAGATCCAGTCGCCGGTGCGGTAGTCCAGTGGCCCGAATTCGGTCTCCAGGCGTCCGCTGCCCTGATGCACGAAGCACAGCAGGTCGCCGTCGACGTAGCGGACGTGAAACGGCATGTCCTGGCCACGCCGGCTGAGCAGGACGCGGCAGTCGGGGTTGGCGAACAGCAGCAGCGGGGCGCCCGCGGCGTCGGTGGCATCGCCGGGTTTGAGCTCACTGGAGAGGACGTCGGTGGGTCGCAGCGGTCCCAACACGCGAAACTCGGTCGGATCGTGACGTCGGTACAGATTGGCGGTGCGACCGGTGAAACCGCCACGTCCGAGTTCGTCGTCCTTGAGGCCGTCGAGGTCGGCGTGCACGCGGGTGGGTGTGGTGCCTTTGCGCAGGTGAACGAACGATTCCATCGATGCTCCCGGACTCGGTGGGGCGGCTCACGGGCGGGCAGAACTGAAGTTGACGTTACTTTTGGTTCAGCGGCTGGGCAATGGCCAATTCACCCTGACAGCGCCCTCTCAGCTTTCACTGGTTCACGACGACGTGTTTTACTCATCTCTGCAGTCCGAACAAGCGGGGTTAAAAGGAAGCGTGGGTGGATTGGTGAAGTCCTTGTTCGACAAGGTTCGTACATGGCCGCGTCGACTTGCCGTCGTCGCGATCGCAGCGGCGGCACTGCCGGGCCTGATCGGCCTGGTCGGCGGGTCGGCCACTGCGGGAGCGTTCTCACGGCCGGGCTTGCCGGTCGAGTACATCATGGTGCCGTCGCCCTCGATGGGCCGCGACATCAAGATCCAGTTCCAGAGCGGCGGCGCGAACTCGCCCGCCGTGTACCTGCTCGACGGCCTCCGTGCGCAGGACGACTTCAACGGCTGGGACATCAACACCCCGGCCTTCGAGTGGTACCTGGATTCCGGCCTGTCGATCGTGATGCCGGTCGGCGGCCAGTCCAGCTTCTACAGCGACTGGTACAAGCCCGCCTGCGGCAAGGCCGGTTGCCAGACTTACAAGTGGGAGACCTTCCTGACCAGCGAGCTGCCCCAGTGGCTGTCCGCGAACCGTCAGGTCAAGCCCACCGGTAGCGCCGCGGTCGGCCTGTCGATGGCCGGCAGCTCGGCGCTGATCCTGTCGGTCTACCACCCGCAGCAGTTCATCTACGCGGGCTCGATGTCGGCCTTCCTGAACCCGTCCGAGGGCTGGTGGCCGTTCCTGATCAACCTGTCGATGGGTGACGCGGGCGGCTACAAGGCCGACGACATGTGGGGCCCGACCGGCTCGCCGGACAACGCCTGGCAGCGCAACGACCCGATGGTGCAGATCCCCAAGATCGTCGCCAACAACACCCGTATCTGGGTGTACTGCGGCAACGGCAAGCCCAACGAGCTCGGCGGCGGCGACCTGCCCGCCACCTTCCTGGAGGGCCTGACCATCAAGACCAACATCACCTTCCGCGACAACTACCTCGCGGCCGGTGGCACCAACGGCGTGTTCAACTTCCCGGACAACGGCACGCACAACTGGGCGTACTGGGGCCGGGAGCTGCAGGCGATGAAGCCCGACCTGCAGCGCGTCCTCGGCGCGGCCTGAGCTTAGGGGTGCGGGTCGCCGGCTAGAAACCGCCGGCGACCCGCACCACCGCTCGACCCGAATACTTTCCAGCCCGCACCTGGTCGATCACCTCGACGACGTCCTTGACGTCGACGTCATGGGTGACATCGGCCAGGTGTTGTGGCTTTCCGGTGCCGCCCAGGCGCTCCCAGAGCGCGCGGCGCGGACCGATCGGCAGCTGCACCGAGTCGATGCCCAGTAGCGCCACTCCGCGCAGAATGAACGGCATCACGGTCGTGTTCAGCCCCGCCCCGCCGGTGAGGCCGCTGGCGGCGACCGCGCCGCCGTACTTCAGCGTGCTCAGCACGTCGGCCAGCGTGGTGCCGCCAACACAGTCCACCGCACCGGCCCAGCGGGTCTTGCCTAACGGCCGCGGCTTGGCGTCCGGATCCTCGGGGAGTCGGCCGATCACCTCCGCGGCACCGAGGGCCTTGAGATGCCCGGCGGCTTCCGGCTTGCCGGTGGAGGCGACCACCTCGTAGCCGGCGGCGGCGAGCAGGTCCACGCTGACCGAGCCGACGCCCCCGGTGGCACCGGTGACCAAGATCGGCCCGTCCTCGGGCCGGATGCCGTGCCGGACGAGGGCCTCGACACTCATTGCCGCGGTGAATCCGGCGGTGCCGATCGCGGCCCCCTCGTGGGGCGTCAGCGCGCCGAGGGCCACCACCTGATCGGCGGGCAGTCGCACGTACTCGCCGTAGCCGCCGTGCCGGCCGGTGCCGATCTCGTAGCCGTGTGCGAGCACCTCGTCGCCGACGGCGAATTCGGGCGACGACGACTCGATCACCTCGCCGGTGAGGTCGATGCCCGGCACCACCGGATACTCGCGGACGACGCCGCCACGGGGGGTGAGCGCCAGCGCGTCCTTGTAGTTGACGCTGGAATAGGCGACCCGGATGGTGACGTCACCGTCGCCGAGTTGGGTCGGCTCGAGCGTCTCGATCGCCGCGGTGATCTGGTCGCCGTCCTGGCGGGCCAGCAGTGCCTTGAAGGAATCCATGGCCATGACCGTAGCGCCGTCATCCGATCGGGTGAGCCCGACCCGGTACCCGGCCTGAGCACAATGCGCACAATGTCGGCAACGACGATTGCGTGGCTTGTGCGCACAACCGCGACAGGCCCCGGTGGGTGCTCGTAGCGTCGGGGACGCAAGTACAACACACAACACCGGAAGGTATCGAAAAATGAAGCGCCTCAAAGGATATGGAGTCGCGATCGCGACCAGTGCGGCGATCGCGGCCGCGGCGCTGAGCACGGCCGGGGCCGCAGCGGCGGCCCCGGTGTCCCCGGCCGCGCCGGTGCACAACTCGCCGAACCACGCCGCCGCGCCCGTTGCACCGCGCTCTCCGCGCGAGATGCCCTCCCAGCCGGCCGGACTCAACCATGACGAGCAGGCCGCGGTGGCCTCCGCCCACCACCGGCTGCACCGGGAGCGCCACCGCAGCTGAGCTGTCCGGGGACGCATACCCTCTGCCCGGCTTCGAGCATCTATCAAGAGTCGCTCGAAGCCGGGCAGAGTAGTGTCTGCCGCCTCGTGCCGCCGTTCCAAGGCGAGTGGTTGACAGCTCACCCCGCTGCTGCCACAGTGTTTTATCGATCGATCAGCATTTGACCGGTAGGGGTGAGGGATTTCATGGCTGGACGCGTCGAAGGCAAGGTCGCTTTCATCACGGGTGCCGCGCGCGGCCAGGGCCGCAGCCACGCCGTCCGGCTGGCGCAGGAGGGTGCCGACATCATCGCGATCGATGTGTGCAAGCGCATCAGCAGCAATGAGGACATTCCCGCACCAAACCCCGACGACCTCGCCGAGACCGCCGACCTGGTCAAGAACCTCAACCGCCGCATCGTGACCGCCGAGGTCGACGTGCGCGACTACGAGTCGCTGAAGGCGGCCGTCGACAGCGGGGTCGAGCAGTTGGGCCGGCTCGACATCATCGTGGCCAACGCCGGCATCGGTAACGGCGGCCAGACGCTGGACCACACCAGCGAGGCCGACTGGACCGACATGATCGACGTCAACCTCTCCGGTGTCTGGAAGACGGTGAAAGCCGCTGTGCCGCATCTCATCTCCGGCGGTCGTGGCGGTTCGATCATCCTGACCAGTTCGGTCGGTGGGCTCAAGGCATACCCGCATACCGGCCACTACATCGCCGCCAAGCACGGCGTCGTCGGGTTGATGCGCACCTTCGCCGTCGAACTCGGGCAACACAACATCCGGGTCAACTCGGTGCATCCGACCAACGTCAACACCCCGCTGTTCATGAACGAGGGCACCATGCGCCTGTTCCGCCCGGATCTGGAGAATCCGGGACCCGACGATATGGCCGTGGTGGCGCAGATGATGCACGTGCTGCCGATCGGCTGGGTCGAACCGGTCGACATCAGCAACGCGGTGCTGTTCCTGGCCTCCGACGAGTCCCGCTACGTCACCGGACTGCCGATGACGATCGACGCCGGGAGCATGCTCAAGTAGCGACAGTTCGCTTGTCGCACAGCCGATCCAGGTAGCGTTCCACGAGATCGCGCAGTTCCCGATGCCCCTCGGTCATCCCGATCGCGGCCTCGTTGCACAGGCTGCGGGCGATCTGGGTGACCAGCATCGAGACGGCGACCGGCGGGTACTCGCCGAGGTCGATGCCGTGGGCGCGCAGCGCCACCGTCGCCGCGGCGGTCTCGATGTCGCGGACCCGCTCGGCGTACGCCTTGAGTTCGGCGCCGATCACCTTGCGGTGGTTGGCCAGCGCCACGAACTCGGTGTACAGACCGCTCCACCGGGAGTCGGTGTTGATCTCCCACAGCGCCCGAAGCGGCTCCTCCGCGGTGAGCGTCTGGCGCATCTTGGCCAGCGAAGCCTCCGACCCGGATCGCAGCACCGCCAGGAACAGATCATCCATGGTGGGGAAGTAGTAGTAGACCAAGGCGGACCGCACCCCGGCGCGGGCGGCCACCCGGCGCGAGGTCGCCGCGGCGTAGCCCTCGTCGCGCATGATCTGAGCGGTCGCCTCCATCAGTCGTTCGCGCGCGCCGGCGTCCTTGTCCTTCGCCTTCGGTGTCGCCGCCATGGTGGTCATCTTCTCAGGTGGGCTGGTGCATTGGCTAGATGGCCGGTGACGTGCATGGTCTTGACCGTCGAATTCGCCGCGTGATATCCATGACGGAGCGCAGAATTTGATCGATCGATCAAGGAAGGGCCGTCAACGGTGACCGACTTCGCTACCGCCGACTACTTCTCCGATCAGGAGATCGCCCAGGAGCCGTACGAGTACCTGGACTACCTGCGCGAACAGAACCCGGTCTTCCAGGAGCCGAAGTATCACGTCTACGCGGTCACCGGCTATGACGAGACGGTCGCCGCCTTCAAGGACCACGAGTCCTTCTCGGCCGCGAACGCGATCGGCGGCCCGTTCCCGCCGCTGCCATTCGAGCCGAAGGGTGACGACATCTCCGCCCAGATCGAGGCGCACCGGCACGAGTTCCCGATCGCCTACCTGATGGTGGTGATGGACCCGCCGGAGCACACCCGGGCCCGTTCCCTGCTCAGCCGCCTGCTCACGCCGGCCCGGTTGAAGGAGAACGAGGCCTACATGTGGGAGTTGGCCGACCGTCAGCTCGATGAGTTCATCGCCGACGGCCGCTGCGAATTCCTCGGCGCATACGCCAAACCGTTCGCCACGCTCGTCATCGCGGATCTGCTCGGCGTTCCCGCCGAGGACCGCGACGAGTTCCGGGCCAAGTTGGCGGCGATCGGCGGAGCGGTCGGCTCGCTGGAGGGCGAAGCCGTGGCGGTCAACCCGCTGCAATGGCTGGAGGACAAGTTCACCGCCTACATCTCCGAGCGCCGGGACCGCCCGCGCGAGGACATCCTCACCGAACTCGCCAACGCGACATACCCTGACGGATCGACCCCCGAGGTCTCCGACGTGGTGCACCAGGCCACATTCCTGTTCGCCGCCGGCCAGGAGACCGTCGTCAAGCTGCTGGGCTCCAGCGTGCGGATGCTCGCCGAGCGTCCGGACCTGCAGGCCCAGCTGCGGGAGAACCCCAAGCTGGTCGGGGCGTTCGTCGAGGAGTCGCTGCGGATGGAGAGCCCCACCAAGGTCGACTTCCGGCTGGCCCGCAAGACCACGACGCTGGGCGGGGTGCCGATCAAGGCCGGCAGCACCCTGATGCTCTGCCTGGGCGCGGCCAACCGGGATCCACGAAAGTTCAAGAACCCCAACGAGTTCCGCATCGACCGCAGGAACGTTCGTGAGCACATCGCGTTCGGTCGCGGTATCCACACCTGCGCCGGGGCGCCGCTGGCGCGGGTCGAGGCCCAAGTGACGCTGAGCCGGCTACTGGCCCGGGTGGCCGACATCGCGATCGACGACATTCGGCACGGGCCGGCCGGTGACCGCCACTACCGCTACGAGCCGACGTTCCTGCTACGCGGACTCAGCGATCTGCACATCACCTTCACCCCGGCCGGCTGAAACGGCATCCACGCCTACGCTGGTTGGTATGCAACGCTTCCCGCTGGCCGGCTACCACGTCCACCGCGTCGGGTTCGGCGCCATGCAGCTGCCGGGACCGGGTGTGTTCGGCCCGCCCCGGGATCGCGACCAGGCGTTGGCGGTGCTGCGCCGGGCGGTCGACTCGGGCGTCGACCACATCGACACCGCGCAGTACTACGGCCCCGACGTGGCCAACGAGCTGATCCGCGCGGCCCTGCACCCCTACCCGGAGAACCTCGCGCTGGTGAGCAAGGTGGGTGCCAGACGCGACGACCAGGGCGGCTGGCTGCCCGACGCCGAACCACACCGGCTGCGCGCCGGCATCGAGGACAACCTGCGCAGCCTCGGGGTCGAGCGGCTGGCCGCGGTGAACCTGCGCGTCCTGGGCGAGGACGAGCCCGACCAGCTGTTCACCGACCAGCTCGGGGCGATGATCACCGCCCGCGACGAGGGGCTCATCGGCGGCATCGGGCTGAGCAATGTCAGCTATGAGCAGCTGCTGCACGCCCTGGAGATCACCGAGATCGCCTGTGTGCAAAACCCGTTCAACCTTCTCGACCGCTCCTCGCAGCCGGTGCTGGACGAGTGCGTCACCCATGACATCCCGTTTGTGCCGTTCTTCCCGCTCGGCTCGGCGTTCCACGAAGTCAACCCGGTGCTCACCCACCACCTCGTCGAGGAGACCGCGCACCGGCTCGGCTACACCCCCGCCCAGATCGCGTTGGCGTGGACGTTGAACGTCGCCGACAACATCCTGCTGATCCCAGGCACCTCGTCGCCGGCGCACCTCGAGGAGAACCTGGCCGTCGCCGACATCGAACTCGACGACGAGACCCAACGCGAGCTGACCGTGGTGGCCTGACTACTTCAGCTCGGTCGACGACAGCCCGAGCAGCCGGCGGGCCACCACCAGCTGCTGGATCTGCTGGGTGCCCTCGAAGATGTCCAGGATCTTCGAATCACGCGCCCACTTCTCCAGCAGCGTCTGCTCGGAATAGCCGGTGGTACCGGCCATCTCGACCGCCTTCAGCGTGATGTCGCTGGCCACCCGGGCGGCCTTGGCCTTCCCCATCGAGGCCTCCTTGGAGTTCGGGATGCCGTTGTCGGCCTGCCACGCCGAGCGCACGGTCAGCAGGTAGCCGGCCTCCCAGTCGGCCTCCAGGCGCAGGAACTCCGCGGCCGGCGCGCTCTGCGCGTGCGCGGGCTTGTCGTAGGAGATCTCCACCCCGGCCTCGGTGAGGATCGTCCGCAACTCCTCGAGGGCGGCGCGGGCCACCCCGACGGCCATCGCCGCTACGATCGGGCGGGTGTTGTCGAAGGTCTCCATGACCCCGGCGAAACCCTTCTCCACCTCGATGTCCGGGCTGCCGAGCAGGTTCTGGATCGGGATGCGGACGTTGTCGAAGCGGATCGCCGCGGTGTCGGAGGCCTTGATGCCGAGCTTGTGTTCGAGCCGCTCGACGGTGACGCCCGGATGCTCACGCGGGACGATGAACGACTTGATCGCCGCGCGGCCCTTCGACTTGTCCAGCGTCGCCCACACCACGATGTGGGTCGCCCGCGATCCGGCGGTGACGTAGATCTTCTCGCCGTTGATCACGTACTCGTCGCCGTCGAGCACCGCCGTGGTCGACACCGCCGCCGAGTCCGAGCCGAACGACGGTTCGGTGATCGCCATGGCGGCCCAGACGTTACGACCCAGCCGCTCGAGCTGTTCGTCGGTCGCGACCCCGGAGATCGCGGCATTGCCCAGCCCCTGACGGGGAACCGACAGCAGCAGGGCGATGTCACCCCAGGCGATCTCCAGCGCGTTGAGCAAGGCGGACATGTTGCCGCCGTTGATGTTTCCCTTCGGGCCCTGGTCGCTGTCGCGGAACGCCTCGGTACCGGCGAACGAGATGGTGTTGGCCTCCGAGATGCCCTCGAACAGCGTGGCCAGGGTGTCGAGCTCGACGGGGTAGGCGTGCTCGGCCAGGTCGTACTTGCGCGAGATCGGGCGCAGCATCTCCGCGGCGCCCTGGTGGGCCTTCTCGATGACGGCTTCCAGCTTGCGCGGCATTTCCAGATTGATTGCCATGAAACGACTTCCGCTAGTCGGGATTCAGAGGACCAGGACGCCCTCGGCGACGCCGATGGCCCGCAGATCGCGGTACCAGCGTTCTACCGGGTGCTCCTTGGTGTAGCCGTGGCCGCCCAGCAGCTGGACGCCGTCCAGCCCGATCTGCATGCCCTTGTCGGTGCCGAGCTTCTTGGCCAGCGCGGCCTCCCGCGCGAACGGCAGGCCGTGTTCGGCGCGGGCCGCGCCGCGCCAGGTGATCAGCCGCAGGCCGTCGAGCTCGATGGCGATGTTGGCGCACATGAACGCCACGGCCTGGCGGCGGGCGACGGGTTCGCCGAAGGCTTCCCGTTCCTTGACGTAGGGGATCACGTAGTCCAGCACGGCGTGCGAGGCGCCGACCGCCAGGGCGGCCCAGCCGAGCCGGGACAGCGCGATCGCCTCGGAGTAGTCCGCGTCGGATGCCTCGTCCTCGCCGAGTCGCGCCGACAACGGCACCGACACCTTGTCCAACTCAACCTGCCCGAGCGCCGCCGCCCGGATGCCCATGCTCGGGTCGGCTCGGACGGTCAGGCCCGCGGTGGCCGCCTCCACGATGAACAACGCCGGCCTGCCGTTGAGTTGTGCTGCGACGATGAACAATTCGGCCTCCGCGGCGGCGGGCACCAGCGACTTGACCCCGTCCAGGCGGTATCCGCTCGGCGTGCGCACCGCAGTGGTCCGCAGTGCGGTCGGGTCGAACAGTGGGTGCGGTTCGGCGATCGCGACACACGCCTGTGGCACATTCTGGCCGGCGAACTCGGCGAGATAGGTGGCCTGCTGGTCGGCGCTGCCCCAGTGGGTGAGCGCCGAGGCGACGCCGCCGGGGGCCAGGATCGGCAGCGCCAATCCCATGTCGCCGTAGGCCAGCGCCTCGGCCACCAACGCGTTGGTGACCGTCGAGCGGTGTTCGGCGATGCCGTCGAAGTCCTCCGGCACGTTGATCGCGGTGATGCCGAGTTCGGCGGCCTTGCCGATCAGGTCCGCCGGGTAGGTCGCCGCCGCGTCGGCGTCCCGCGCCGCCGGGCGCAGGATCTCCTCGGCGAACTCGCCGACCGTGTCGACGATCATCTTCTGGTCGTCATCGGGGGTGAGGTCGAAGTAGTCGGCGCCGCCGGCGGCCAGCCGGGTCGGCGGCTTGCCGACCCCCTGGACCTTCTTGAACTGGCGGGTGGAGGCGCCCGCCGCGGAGAACACCTGCTTGACCCCGTACTTGAGGCCCCGGTTGAGCGGGTCGCGGAGGTGGTAGCGGTCCAGGAACTCGCGGCCGACCAGCGGGGTCAGCATGGCCAGGCCGATGTCGGTGATGGACCGCTTGTGGCGGTACTGGCCCACTGCGCTGTCGCGGGCCCGCGCGCTGCGCGGCTTGGGCGGACGGGTCTCGGGCATGACGGCAGCCTCATCGATGGGTGGGCGGTGCTGATCGAATGCGTTCCCGGCCTATCTTACTCTGGAGTAAGGTACGTCGGTCCGGTTAGCCGCGTCATACGGCGAGTCGGGCGAGCACCTTGTCGTGCAGCAGGCCATTGGTCGCCACCGCCGTGCCGCCGTGCGGCCCGGGTGAGCCGTTTAGACCGGTGAACGCGCCGCCTGCCTCCCGGATCAGGATGTCCAGCGGGGCCAGATCCCAGAGCTTCACCTCGGGTTCGGCGGCGATGTCGACGGCGCCCTCGGCCACCAGGCAGTACGAGAAGAAGTCGCCGTAGCCCCGCACCCGCCACACCGCGTCGGTGAGGCCGATGAAGGCGTCGCGGCGTCCGAGGTCGGCCCATCCGGACAGGCTGGAGAACGACAGGCTGGCCGAGCTCAGTTCGGCCACCGCGGACACCGACAGTCTGCGCGGCGCGGCGCCGCCGACGGCGGCGAAGGCACCCAGGCCGGCGGCGGCCCACCATCGGCGGTTGAGCGCCGGCGCGCTGACGACGCCGACCACCGGCACTCCGTCCTCGAGCAGTGCGATCAGGCTGGCCCACACCGGGACCCCGCGTACGAAGTTCTTGGTGCCGTCGATGGGGTCGATCACCCATTGCCGGCCGCTGAACGCCGCCGCCCCGCCGTACTCCTCACCGAGGACCCGGTCGTCGGGGCGCTCGCGGGCCAGGACGGCGCGCAGGTCGGCCTCGACGGCTTCGTCGGCGTCGGTGACCGGCGTCAGGTCCGGCTTGGTGTCGATCCGCAGATCCAGGGCGCCGAACCGGTCGAGCGTGATCGCGTCGGCGCGCTGCGCGAGTTCCAGCGCCACCTCGAGGTCTGCCCGCATCCGCTCGCCGCCCATGGCTGCAGTCCTACCATGTCGGCATGTGGGAATTCGCGGTGCTGTTGCTGATCATCGGCGCGCTGGTGCTTGTGTTGGGGCCGCGCTTCATGCGCCGCGGCCCGCGCGGTGAGGCGCTGCAGGGCACCCTGCTCGTCACCGGGGTCAGCCCGCGCCCCGATGCCACCGGGCAGCAGTTCGTCACGATCAGCGGGGTCATCAACGGGCCCACGGTCGACGAGCACGTGGTCTATCAGCGCATGGCCGTCGACGTCGACAGCTGGCCCACGATGGGGCAGCTGATTCCCGTCGTCTACTCGCCGAAGAACCCGGACAACTGGAACTTCGCCCCGCCGCAGTAGACCGGCCCACCCGCCATCTGAGTGTGCGGTTTCATCCGCGACACGCCGCGGGCGGCGTATCGGATTGCACACTCGGCGACAGACCCTGCCGACCGCTCAGCCGTGCCCGATCCGCAGCAGTTCGGCCACGCTGGCCAGCTTCACCCGCGGCCGCCCGTGCGGCTCGCCCGCCGAGCGCTCGTGGGCGTCGATCAGCTGCCAGTGGTCGTCGGTGACCAGCGCGGGCTGGCGGTCCAACAGCCACCGCACCAGCTCCTCGGCGTAATCCGCTGAGACCTCGCGCAGCGAGGCCCCGGCCAGGTCGGCGACCAGGGTGTCGACGGTGTCCTGCGAGTCCTTCTTGTTGGTACCGATCACCCCGGACGGACCGCGCTTGATCCAGCCCGCGACGTAGGTGCGCGGGGCATCGAAGACCCGGCCCTCCGAGTGCGGGATGACGCCGGCGCCCTCGTCGAACGGCAGGCCCGGGATCCGCACCCCGCGATAGCCGACCGCGCGCACCACGAGCTGGGCGGGCAGTTCCTCGCGCTCGCCGGTGTCGCGGGCCACCACCCGGCCGCTGTCATCGGTCGCCAGCTCGTTCACCCCGAGCACGATCGACTCCACCCGCTCCCGCCCGCGGATCTCGATCGGCGAAGTGCGGAACCGGAACACGATGCGCCGCTGCCCGGGCGAATGCTCGCGGGCGGCGTAGTCGCGCAGCACCTTCATATTGGCCGCGGCGAGGCGACCCGCGGCCTCGGCGTCCTCGTCGGTGATGTCGGCCAGATCGCCGGGGTCCACCACGACGTCCACCCCCTCGAGCTCACCGAGTTCGCGCAGCTCCAGGGTGGTGAAGGTGGACTGCAGCGGGCCGCGGCGCCCGATGATGACCACCTCCTCGACCCCGCGGGCGTGCAGCATCTCCAGCGCGTGGTCGGCGATGTCGGTGTTGGCCAGCACGTCGGGATCGGTCACCAGAATCCGCGCCACGTCCAGGGCGACGTTGCCGACGCCCACCACGACCGCGCGGCCGCTGGAGATATCGGGCGCCATCTCCTCGAAATGCGGGTGCGCGTTGTACCAGCCGACGAAGTCGACCGCCGCCACGCTGCCCGGCAGTTCCTCCCCGGGGATGTTCAGCGCCCGGTCGGACTGCGCGCCGACGGCGTAGACGACGGCGTCGTAGCGCGCGGCCAGTTCGTCGGCCTGCACGTGCCGGCCCACGGCGATGTTGCCGAAGAACCGGAACCGCGGGTCCAGGGAGGTCTTCTCGAACGCCTTGCTGATCGACTTGATCTTCGGGTGGTCCGGCGCCACGCCGGAGCGCACCAGGCCCCACGGGGTGGGCAGCATCTCCAGCATGTCGACGCGGATGTCGGGGCCGCCGCCGGCCACCGACCCGTCGGCGAACTTCAGCAGCGAGGCCGCCGCGTAATACCCGGAGGGACCTGCACCGACGATCGCAACAAAGTACGGACGCATTCCCCAGCTTTCTGTCGGGCTCCAGGCCGCGTGGCTACAGAACTGATGGTAAACGCGTCTGCCCCGCCGGCACGCGAGCTTGCGCCGGTAACGTGAGCACCCGTGGACCTCGATCGACAGTCTGATATCGCCGCCCTCGACACCACCCTGACCACGGTGGAGCGGGTGCTCGACATCGACGGTCTGCGCGCCAAGATCCAGAAGCTCGAGCACGAGGCCGCCGATCCCAAGCTCTGGGACGACCAGAGCCACGCCCAGCGCGTCACCAGCGAGCTCTCCCACGCCCAGGGCGAATTGCGCCGCGTCGAGGGCCTGCGCCGGCGCCTCGACGACCTGCCGGTGCTCTACGAGCTGGCCGACGAGGAAGGCGGCGCCGAAGCCCTGGCCGAGGCCGACGCCGAGCTGAAATCCCTGCAGGCCGACGTCGAGGCCATGGAGGTCCGCACCCTGCTCTCCGGCGAGTACGACGAGCGTGAGGCGCTGGTGACGATCCGCTCCGGGGCCGGCGGGGTGGACGCCGCCGACTGGGCCGAGATGCTGATGCGGATGTACATCCGCTGGGCCGAGCAGCACAAGTACCCGGTCGAGGTGTTCGACACCTCCTACGCCGAAGAGGCGGGCATCAAGAGCGCGACGTTCGCGGTGCACGCGCCGTTCGCCTACGGCAACCTCTCGGTGGAGCAGGGCACTCACCGGCTGGTGCGGATCAGCCCGTTCGACAACCAGAACCGCCGCCAGACCTCCTTCGCGGAAGTCGAGGTCCTGCCGGTCACCGAGACCACCGACCACATCGAGATTCCCGAGACCGACGTGCGGGTGGACGTCTACCGCTCCAGTGGTCCGGGCGGCCAGTCGGTGAACACCACCGACTCGGCGGTTCGACTCACCCACATCCCGACCGGTATTGTCGTGACCTGCCAGAACGAGAAGTCGCAGCTGCAGAACAAGGTCTCCGCGATGCGCGTGCTCCAGGCCAAGCTCCTGGAACGCAAGCGCCAGGAGGAACGCGCCGAGATGGATGCCCTCAAGGGTGACGGCGGCAGTTCCTGGGGCAACCAGATGCGCTCCTACGTTCTGCACCCCTACCAAATGGTCAAGGATCTGCGAACCGACTACGAGGTCGGCAATCCTGCGGCGGTACTGGATGGGGACATCGACGGGTTCCTCGAGGCGGGAATCCGGTGGCGCAATCGACGTGATGACGACGAATAGTTTTCTCGCCAGCCCATGGGCCGGCCGCTGGCACGACTTCTGGCACGGCGATATCGGAGAATGGATCCTGACCCGCGGCCTGCGCATCGCGCTGCTGCTGATAGGCGGTCTGCTGGCGGCCCGGTTCATCAACTGGGCGGCCCAGCGGATCAGCCGCCGCATCGACGCCGACTTCCGGCAGAGTGACGCCCTCGTCCGCAGCGAGAGCGCCAAGCACCGGCAGGCCGTCGCGTCGGTGATCTCCTACGTGGCGATCGCGCTGCTGGCGGTGATGGTGGCCGTCGAGGTCACCGACATCCTGGCGATCCCGGTCAGTTCGCTGGTGGCGCCGGCGGCCGTGCTGGGCGCCGCCCTGGGCTTCGGCGCCCAGCGCATCGTGCAGGACCTGCTGTCCGGGTTCTTCATCATCACCGAGAAGCAGTACGGCTTCGGTGACCTGGTGGAGCTGACGCTGGGCTCGTCGAACGACGCGATGGGCACCGTCGAGGACGTCACCCTGCGGGTCACCAAACTGCGCACCGCCGAGGGCGAGATGTACACCATCCCCAACGGCCAGATCATGAAGTCGCTGAACCTGTCCAAGGACTGGGCCCGCGCCGTGATCGACATCCCGGTGCCCACCACCGCCGACCTGAACAAGGTCAACGACGTGCTGCACTCGGTCTGCGACCGGGCGATGGACGATTCCGAACTCAAGGAACTGCTGCTGGACAAGCCGCAGCTGATGGGTGTGGAGAGCATCGAACTGGAGACCGTGAACCTGCGGATGGTGGCCCGCACGCTGCCCGGTAAGCAGTTCGAGGCGGGCCGGCGGCTGCGCCTGCTGGTCGTGGCCGCGCTGCTGCGGGCCGGCATCGTCACCCCGGCCGACAACCCGCCGATGGTCGAGGCGATCGTGCATCCGGCCACCGCCGGCGGGGCCGAGGAGGAGACCCAGGGGCCGGTGCAGAAATGAAGCTGAGCGCCAAAGAGGGCCGCGGCTGGCCCAACTACATCCTGTGGGGCCGGGTCCGCACGTCCACCGCCGCGCTGCTCGTGGCGTTCATCGGCATCTGGTGGCTCTACGCGACCTACCAGCCCGCGCCCCCGCCACCCCCGGAACCGACCACCCAGGTGGTGCCGCCGGGCTTCATTCCCGACCCGTCCTACACCTGGGTGCCGCGGACCCAGGTGCAACCGCGCACCACCACGACGACGCCGACGACCACCGAGACCACGCCGGAGACGACGACCACTTCGCCCGGGGAATCGCCGACCTCGCCGACCTCACCCACCTCGCCGACGTCACCGACCCCGTCCACCACGACCACCCCGGCGCCGCCCGGACTGCCGCCGTCGCCGGGCGCGCCGAGCCCGTCCCCGCAACCGTCGCCGGCCCCCGGCCAGGGCCCGATGTCGACACCCGCGGCTCCGACGCAATAGCGGCCACCGGGGCCCGGCTACACTGGCGTGCCGTGATGATCACCCTTGACCATGTCAGTAAGCAGTACAAGTCGGCGGCGCGACCAGCCCTCGACAATGTCAGCGTCAAGATCGACAAGGGTGAGTTCGTTTTCCTGATCGGCCCGTCGGGTTCGGGCAAGTCGACGTTCATGCGGCTGCTGCTCGCCGAGGACACCCCGACCTCGGGTGACATCCGGGTGTCGAAGTTCCACGTCAACAAGCTGTCCGGCCGGCACATCCCCAAGCTTCGGCAGGTGATCGGCTGCGTGTTCCAGGACTTCCGGCTGCTGCAGCAGAAGACCGTCTTCGAGAACGTGGCGTTCGCCCTCGAGGTGATCGGCAAGAAGCCCGACACCATCAACCGGGTGGTTCCCGAGGTCCTCGAGATGGTCGGCCTGTCCGGCAAGTCCAGCCGGCTGCCCGCCGAACTGTCCGGCGGTGAGCAGCAGCGTGTCGCGATCGCCCGCGCGTTCGTCAACCGGCCGCTGGTGCTGCTGGCCGACGAGCCCACCGGCAACCTCGACCCGGAGACCAGCAAGGACATCATGGACCTGCTCGAGCGGATCAACCGCACGGGCACCACGGTGTTGATGGCCACCCACGACCACCACATCGTCGACTCCATGCGGCAGCGCGTGGTGGAGCTGTCCCTGGGTCGGCTCGTGCGCGACGAAGCGCGTGGCGTCTACGGAATGGATCGTTAAGTGCGTTTCGGCTTCCTGCTCAACGAGGTCTTCACCGGGCTTCGCCGCAACGTCACCATGACGGTGGCGATGATCCTCACCACCGCCATCTCCATCGGCCTGTTCGGCGGCGGTCTGCTGGTGATCCAGCTGGCCAACCACTCCCGCGCGATCTACCTCGACCGGGTCGAGAGCCAGGTGTTCCTCACCAACGACGTGTCGGCCAACGACGCGACGTGCGACGGTGACGTCTGCAAGGCGCTGCGGGAGAAGATCGAGGGGCGCAAGGACGTGAAGTCGGTGCGCTTCCTCAACCGCGACGACGCCTACAACGACGCCATCAAGAAGTTCCCCCAGTACAAGGACGTCGCGAGCAAGGACTCGTTCCCCGCGTCGTTCATCGTCAAGCTGAACAATCCCGAGCAGCACAAGGACTTCGACGCCGCGATGGTCGGTCAGCCCGGCGTGCTCAACGTGCTCAACCAGAAGGAGCTGATCGACCGGCTCTTCGCGGTGCTCGACGCGCTGTCCAATGCCGCGTTCGCGGTGGCGGTGGTGCAGGCGGTCGGCGCAATCCTGTTGATCGCGAACATGGTTCAGGTCGCCGCCTACACCCGGCGCACCGAGATCGGCATCATGCGGATGGTGGGCGCCACCCGCTGGTACACCCAGCTGCCGTTCCTGTTGGAGGCGGTGCTGGCCGCGACCATCGGTGTGGTGATCTCGATCATCGGCCTGATCATCGTGCGGGCGCTGTTCCTGGAGAACGCTCTTAACCAGTTCTACCAAGCGAACCTGATCGCGCGGATCGACTACGCCGACATCCTCTACATCTCACCGATCATGTTCTTCGTCGGCGTCGCCATGGCCGCGGTCACCGGTTACGTCACGTTGCGCCTGTACGTGCGGAGATAGCGTGGCGAAGAAGGCTGGGTCGAAGAAGGCCGACGGCAGCGGGCCCGGCAAGAAGATCGTCGCCAGCAATCGCAAAGCGCGCCACACCTATTCGATCCTGGAGACGTTCGAGGCCGGGGTGGCGCTGGTGGGCACCGAGGTCAAGAGCCTGCGTGAGGGGCAGGCCTCGCTGGCCGACTCCTTCGCCACCGTCGACGACGGCGAGGTGTGGCTGCGCAACCTGCACATCCCGGAGTATCACCACGGCACCTGGACCAACCACGCACCGCGGCGCAATCGCAAGCTGCTGTTGCACCGGCGCCAGATCGACACCCTGATCGGCAAGATCCGCGACGGCAACCTGACGCTGGTGCCGCTGTCGCTGTACTTCACCGACGGCAAGGTCAAGGTGGAGCTGGCGCTGGCCCGCGGTAAGCAGGCCCACGACAAGCGCCAGGACCTGGCCCGCCGGGACGCCCAGCGCGAGGTGGTCCGCGAACTGGGACGGCGCGCCAAGGGCATGTCCTGATCGGGGTCGTCTTCGCGCTCGCCTCGGCGCTGGCGTACGGAATCAGCGATTTCGTCGGCGGCATCGCCTCGCGGCGGGTGGCCGCCCTGCGGGTGGTGCTGGTGTCCTATCCGGTCGCGATGGTGCTGCTCGGGCTGCTGGCCGTCGGGGTCGGCGGCACGATCTCGCCGCCGGCGATCCTGTGGGGCGCGCTGTGCGGGGTCAGCCAGGCGTTCGGCGTGTGGTGGTTCTACGCCGCACTGGGCGCGGGCCCGATCTCGGTAGTGTCACCACTGACCGCGGTGCTGGTGGCGGCGGTGCCGGTGGGAGCCGGCATGGCGCTGGGGGAGCGGCCCGGGACCGTCGCCACGGTCGGCACCTTGCTGGCGCTGGTGGCGATCGTCCTGGTCAGCCGGGAGGCTACCGACGAGGACGTGCGCCCGCACCGGTTCACCACCAAGGTCGCGTGGCTGACGGTGGGCTCCGGCCTGGCGTTCGGGCTGAACTTCGTGCTCATTCATCAGGCTCCGGTGGAGGCCCGGCTGTGGCCGTTGTTCTTCGCCCGGCTCACCGCGACCACGGTCGTGTTGCTGGTCGCGTTCTTCTCCCGCAATCTCGTTGTGCCGAAAGGGCTTCCGCTGCGACTGGCGCTGGCCGCAGCGGTCCTCGACACGGCGGCCAATGTCGCGATGCTGTTGGCCCTGCAGGCCTCGATGCTGTCGCTGGCCGGGGTGCTGATGTCGCTCTACCCGGCCGCGACGGTGCTGTTGGCCATCGTCGTGCTGCGCGAGCGGGTGACCCGCTGGCAGGTGCTGGGCATGGTGCTGGCGCTGGCCGCCGTGGCCATGATCTCGGTCCACTAGCATCGTCGCGTGACCACCCTGCTCGACAAGAACGACGTCCTGACCGGGCTCTTCGCGTCCTGGGACGCGATCGGCCGACTGCTGGACGGATTGCCCGACGATGACTGGGACGCGCCGACGTCGCTGCCCGGCTGGCAGGTGCGCGACGTGCTGGCGCACATCGCCGGCACCGAGGCCATGCTGCTCGGGATGTCGCCCGCGGAGCCGGACGTCGACGTCAGCGCGCTCGACCACGTGCACAACCCGATCGGGGCGCTCAACGAGAGGTGGGTGCGCCATCTGCGCGCCGAGTCCGGTCCGGCGGTGCTGGAACGCTTCCACGAGCTGACCGACCGGCGCCGATCCATGCTGACCAAGATGATCCCCGAGGCGTGGAACGCGCTGACCCAGACCCCGGCCGGGCCGGACACCTACGGGCGGTTCATGCGCATCCGCGTCTTCGACTGCTGGATGCACGAGCAGGACATCCGGGACGCGCTGAACCGGCCGTCCACCGACGCCGAACTCGCCGGCGACGACACCCGGGTGGCCCTCGACGAGGTCGTCGCCAGCATGGGGTTCGTGGTCGGCAAGTTGGGCGGTGCACCCGACGGCGCCCGCATCCTGATCGAACTGAACGGACCGGTGGCCCGCAGCATCCGGGTGTCGGTGCAGGGCCGCGCCGAGGTTGTCGAGGATTTCTGGGGGCCTGAGCCGACCACCACGATCAGCCTCGACGGCCTGCAGTTCACCCGGCTGTGCGGCGGGCGCCCGATGACACCCGCGCGGCCGCAGGACATCGACTACGACGGGGATGTCGCTGTGGGCGAGCGGATCGTCTCGAATCTGTCCTATGTGATCTAGCGGAACTGCTCGATCAGGTGGTAGCCCGCCGGGTCGTCGGGCAGCACCCCGGCGAAGCCCTCGAGGAAGATGATGGCGATGACGTTGGCCGCCACCACCGCGATGAACAGCCAGATGACCAGCGTCGAGGCCGTCCGTCCTGGGGTCCCGGCCGCCGGGGCCGCGGGAATGCTCTTCGGCATCATCATCAGCGCCGCGCCCACGTAGATCATCACGATCACGAACGTGATCAGGGCCCAGGTGTAGAGGTGCAGTCCCAGGACCGGCTCGCCGTAGCCCGGATCGCCGGGCTTGATGTGCAGTTCGATCTGGCGCACCGACACCGGGGCGCCGGTCAGCGCGCCGAGCAGGCCCATCCCGAGTCCCTGCGCATAGCGCGAGGCGGTCAACGTTCCGCGGCGGGCCTGCATGATCACGAACAGCGCGCCCAGCGAGGACAGGATCATGCCGTAGCGCTGCAGCATGCACAGCGGGCAGGGGAACTCGCCCATGGCGAACTGGATGTAGAACGCCGCCAGCATCACCACGCAGTAGCCGAGGATCCAGGCGTGCAGGCCCCAATAGCTCAACGCAGCCCACAGGCCACCGGCCGGCATGGACGAATCCCTTGGTGTGCCCGGTTCCGTTGTCGTCGTTACGGTTTCGGTCGTCATCAGAAGCTCAGATCCAGCACCGAGGTGACGTGGTACTTGAACAGGCCCAGCACCGCCACCGCACCGATGAACCACAGCCCGATGACCAATCCGCGCTTCGCCCCCCGCCAGATCAACAGCGCGATGCTGAGCAGCAGGACCATGATGAGAATGTCCATCGCCGCAGGGTAGGGCCGTACCGATGGCTTTGTCCCGATATCGACCGAAATCTGTTATTTGCTAACGCAACGTCTCGGTGGGCACGTTGAAGCGCTCCTGATAGGGGCGCACCCGCTCGCGCAAGTCGGCGGCGTCCAGTCCGGTGTCGGCCCACCTGTAGCGACCGCCGCCGCCGTCACCCGGGTTTTCCGAAAGATGTTCGCGCATAAGCCTTTCCGCGGCCGGGGTGAGCTCCCGGCCCATGCGCTCGTAGATCGATCCGATGGTGGCGAGCGGGTCGCTCATGAAGTCGGCGAACTGCACGTCGATGATCCGGTCCTCGCCGACCACCCCGTCGTCGATCCACTTCATGGTGCGCTCCAGGCCCAGGATGGTCTCCTCGGCGCACTGTGTGGCGGCGCGGGTCACCGAGGCGCCGTCGCTGGCCAGTTTCTGCAGATGCGCGGCCAGTGCGCTGATCGAGGAGATCACCACCAGCGGATCGCGATGGGTCTGGACCAGGATGGCGTCGGGATATTCGGCGAGCAGCGCGTCGAGCGTCCACGCGTGCGCGGGGCTCTTCAGCAGCCACTGGCCGGGCACCCCGGATTGCAGGTGCTGCAGATACTTTCGGTGGTACCGGTAGGCGGGCGCATGGTCGGCCTCATGCATCAGCCAGCGCTGGTAATTGGGAAGCCGGTACTGCACCGTGTAGATCATGCTGCAGAAGGTCCCGGCGAACATCCGCACGCACTCCTGCCCGGTGCGGGCGCTCATCGGATGGAATTTCATGAACCCGGGCATCAGCTGCTCGGTCATCTCCAACTGCGCCTGGGTCGCGGCGATCCGCGGGTCAGTGTCGTAGGTGTCGGGCTGCGGCACCGGGAACGGGTTGTCGACCTCCCAGGTCAACGGCACCCGCAGGTCCGGGTCCTGCGCGAGTAGGTCGTAGAGGATCGTGGTGCCCGTGCGGGGCTGACCCAGGATGACGATGGGCTGCTCGATGCGCTCACCGGCGATCTCCGGATGCTCGTTGCGCCACGCAGTGATCTGCAGGCGGTTGCGCAGCGGCAGGATCACGTCCGCGGCGGCGATCTCCACGCCGAGCGGCGACAGGTCGGCTTCGGCGACGAAGTCCTCGAGCAACCGGTCGAGGTTGCCGCGCCAGCCGTCGTCGTCGCCGAAGTCGTCGCTGCCGGCGAGCTCACACGCCTGCTCGATCAGCTTGTCGGCGTCCAACCGGGCCTCTGCGGCATTCGTCATCGCTGAGTCTCCTTGCCCAGCAAGCGAACCGTCACGTCGGGGGCTTCCGGGTTGTCCAGCCAGCGCAGGGTGATGAAACCGCGCCGGCGACCGCCGGTGTCCAGCCAGTAGCCGTCGCCGCGGTGCTCGGCGCCGATGGTCAGCCGCACTCGGCCGTCGGGTCCCGGCTCGACCCCCTTGTTCGTCACCGAACTCTGTCGCACCAGCGGTTCCAGGCACTCATGCCAGATGCTCTCCAAAGTCACCGACCAGTACCGGGTTTCGGGCGGCGTGAATTCCAGTTGCAGGCTCTGACCCGGCTCGAGGTCGAACAGCCCGAGCATGTACAGGTTGTCGGGGGTGGTGTTCTCGCCGCCCAGGTTCTGGGCCGCCGAGGTGACCAGCCGGTTGGGGTTGTCGACAAGATCCGGCAGCACGGTGCGGTGCAGCGTCGTCATCTTGACGATCGTCCAGCCCATCGCGGTCAGCTGATCGGCCAGTACGTCGTCGGTCAACGGCGCTGCGGGCGAACCGTTTCCGAGCAACTCGATCTCCAGCTGCGCCGGGATGGCGGAGGCCGGATCGGCGATGTAGTCGCGCACCACGATCGAGGTCGCATCGTCGGGAATCTTGATCCACTGCGCGCCCGCGAGTTCGGCGGCGGGGGGCTCTATCGCCGAGAAGACCAGGTTGAACCGGCCCTGCTCGTCGAGCACCAGGTCGCGGTCGGACAGGTAGTTGCTCATCCGCCGCGGGTTCAGGCCGGTGCCGGCGAGCACCTGCATGCCCAGGTATGTCGAGGTGCCGCGCGTGCCGGTGACGCGATAGGTGCGGTGTCCGCTGATCATGGCCAGGGGGTAGAAGCCATGGGGATTGGGGCCGCCTATCATCCGGTACGGCGTGTTCATCTCGACGAAGTGCGGCTGGTCGGTGTCGCTGTCCAGGGACAGCTCGGTGCAGAGGGTGGCGACGCGATTGAGCACGCGCAGACCTTCGAGAAGCTCGCGCTCGTCGCGGGCGTCCTGGGTGATCATGTCGGTCATGTCGGCCAGCATCTTGCGGACGAATGCCCAGGCCTCCAGTGACTTCTCGGCAACCATCGGCTTCCTCATTTCTGTGTCGGGCTCAGCGCCATGCACCTGACCGCGCGGTGGATGCGGTCCGGCAGCGAGCCGCCGTCGCGCAGCCAATCGTCAAGGGAGATGCGGAAGGATGCCATGGCGAGCGCACCGATCATCCGCGGTCGCGGGTCGTCGACGGTCAGATCGGGCAGTCGGGGGGCGATCGTCTCGGCGATGGCGGTCTCGAAGCTCAGGTAGCACAGCAGCGTCCAGGCCCGCAGGCTCATCGATTCGCGGGTCTGCCGTTCGAGGTCGGCGATCTGGTCGGCGATCACCTCGAAGCCGATCGCCAATTCCTGGCAGGCCGCGGCGAGCGCATCCATGGCCGATAACTCGGTGGGCTGACGGCGGACCGCGTCGGTGATCGCGGCGATCCAGATCGCTGTGATGCCCTCGGCGACCGCGAACTCCTTGGACTCGAAGTGACGGAAGAAGGTGGCCCGCGCCACATCGGCCTCGGCGGCGATCCGGTCGACGGTAGCCGCGGCCAGTCCGTCGGCCATCACCAAGCGGGCGGCGGCGGTGGCGATGCGTTCCCGGGTGCGCTGACCTTTGGTGACGCGGACTCCGCTGGACACCCGGTCAATGTAGACAAAGTCTCACTTTCTGGCGCCTGAACCGCTGAATCGACGGGAAAATACCAGGTGAGCTCCGCGGGCTCAGCGGTCACGGTCCGGGAACATTGTCGGTGGGCGGGATTAATCTGCTTCAGTGCGTGGTTGAACACCGCGTACCATTGGCTTTCCGGTCGAAAGTCGGCCGGGGTGCGAGGGGCTGAACGGTTTCGACTTCGCGCATCGAATCAAGGGAAGCGTGCCGGTGCAGGCAAGAGACCACCGTAAGCGTCATTGCAACCAATTAAGCGCCGATTCCAATCAGCGCGACTACGCCCTCGCT
>JAGQTU010000001.1:48694-69008 GCA_020438865.1 Mycobacterium sp. | reverse complement strand
CCCTCGGCCCGGACCCTGGCATCAGCTAGAGGGATCCACCGATGAGTTCGGTCGCGGAACTCGTCGGGACACCAAACAGCGACTGGGATCGTCATCCTGACTTGTTCGCGTGAGCAGGAGATCCGAGTAGAGACATAGCGAACTGCGCACGGAGAAGCCTCGAGGGAATGCCGTAGGACCCGGGTTCGATTCCCGGCAGCTCCACAACTGGATACGCAGGTCAGGGCATATAATCGCCCTGACCTGCTTCCTTTGTGGGCACATTTTGGGCACACTCTGAGACAAGGTTGTCCATCTTGTCGGCGACATCGTCCAGGTCGTCGGGAAACAGATGCCCGTACTGATCAAGCGTCATCGTCGCGGACTTGTGGCCCAACTGGGCCTGCACGGTCTTGACGTTGGCGCCACTGGCGATCATCAGGGACGCCGCCGTGTGCCGCAGCTCGTGGACGGTGACTCGGGGGAACTCCTTGTCGGCCGCCTGGCATCGTTTGACTGCGGCGCTGAACCAATGCGTCGTGGTTGGAGGGCGCATCGGCTGCCCGTCGGGGCGGCTCCACAACAGTTCATCAGGGGATTTGCCGACCATCGCTGGAGCCAAGAGCTTAAGTACCGACGAAGACACCGCCACTGACCGGGATGCATGCGTTTTGGTGGTGCCGATGATGGTCTTGGAATTGACCTTCGACGCCGAGCGCTCGACGCGTATGCGGCCGCGGCCAAGGTCGATGTCGCGCACCCGCAGGGCGGCCATCTCTCCCCACCGGAGCCCGGTGGTCGCTAGCAGTAGGACGATGTCGGGGTGCTTGGATTCGCCGGCTAGAGCCGAGGCCTGGGCGGCCGTTAGGTAGTTGCGAGCCTTCGGGACCTTCCGGGGAAGCTTGACACCCCTGGCCGGATTCGCGACGAGACGGCGATCGGCCACGGCATCGTCGAGGATGCCCGCGAGCACCGTATGGGCGTGAGCCACCGAAGACGGTGACAGCTTGAGGTCTGCCACCCACTTTTGGACCTCGGTCTTGCGGATATCGGCAATGCGTCGGCGGCCCCACTTGGGTTCGACGTGGACACGCCATACTGATTCCAGCCGCGCCGACCAACTCGCTTTGTGGTGCGCCTGGCGAGTCAGCCATTCCTTGCCCAGCTCGCTCACGGTGACTTGGCCGAGCGACGGCGCGACGTAACTGCCGGTTAGCTTCTCCACTTCAACGGTGTTGGCGAACGCTTCGGCGGCTCGCTTGG
Organism: Mycobacterium sp.; assembly: GCA_020438865.1. GTDB lineage: Bacteria > Actinomycetota > Actinomycetes > Mycobacteriales > Mycobacteriaceae > Mycobacterium. Next base: position 67,766 of record JAGQTU010000001.1, on the reverse strand, counting down.
TGGTGAAGCCACGCTTTTTCGTTTGTGTGTGCTGGGGTGTGCGGTAGCGGACCATGTAGCGGGTGCCACCCGTTGAGGTTCGGTACCTCTCAATCGTCGCCATTGCTGGTCTCCCGATTTAGAACCTTGTCGGGTCTCCGGACCGAGTATTCCTTTCGCGGTGAGAGCCCTGCTTCGACGAGCTTGTAATCCGTGCCAAGCAACCAATCGGGCACTGAACGAGATATGAAGCCGAAGACGGCAGATGGCGCATCGCCGGTCAAGGGCATCTCTCCGGTCAGCCAGTTCCAAAACCGGTGAGCTGTGACTTCACCAACGGCTGTAGCAGTGGTTTCGTCACCGTGAGTGGTCGATGGCATGAGTAGCGCTATCGGAGAGACCTCGAGCGCGGCAGCAAGCGCCATGAGATCGTCTACGTCGACTCTGCGTTCCCCTTCTTCGATCCGGCGAAGACCCAGTTCCGGGATGCCCCGCCCGGCCGACTTCACCCTTCGCGCAAGCTCTGCGTATCCCAGGTTGCTCGCCTCGCGGAGCCGCCGGATATTGACCCTGACCGTCTCCCCGGTCGCAGCTAGCGGGTTCCTTTTTTCTGCCACACGGAGACCGTATCATAATGATCGTATATCGCGTCGTCTTGACATCGCCTGAGATGAACGTGAGTATATGAGGCATGGCTACTGTTGATATCGATTACGATCATAATGATCGATCTAGGGACGCTGGCCCTCGGGCGCTCGCTTCGCACCTTCCAGACGGCCTAATACCCGCGTCCGAGATGCCAAAGCTATTCGAAGGCACGACTGCGCAGACTTGGGCGGCTCTGCGGCACAAGGGAAACGGACCTGCATTCGTCAAAGTGATGCGACGGGTCTACTACCGCCGTTGCGACGTCGAGGCGTGGATTGAAGAGAACCGCAAGGTTCGCACCGATCAGCCGGTCGCCTAGTCCGCGGCATCACAGTTGCAGATTGAGTATGCCAATGTTTCACCATAAAGATGAATGCGCGTGGGGCGAATCTGATGGCGTCGATCAGCTGAGCGCAGAAGGCATTGCGATACCCACCCTGGGCGCTTCAGTGATGAACTCCGCCGACATCGGCACCCACGCAATTGAATACGGGATCAACAACTGGCCAATCCTCCCGCTGAACGGCAAGCTCCCGGCGATCCCGAACCCGCACCGCAGTGGAGGTCGCCAACGGCGAGATTGTCACGGAGAGTGTGGCTTACACGGTCACGGTGTCCATGACGCTACGACTGATATCGAGGCAATTGCGTCGTGGTGGGGAGGCAAGTTCGCTGGCTGCAACATCGGCGCGCGGGTGCCTGAGTCGATGTTTGTGCTTGACGTCGATCCGCGCAACGGCGGTCTTCAGTCATTGGATGTGTTGGCGCAGAGGCATGGAACTCTTCCCGAGACGTTGATGACCGTCTCGGGCCGGGGCGACGGCGGTTGTCATCGCTTCTATCGGCGACCGCCGGGAAGACTGTCGTGTAAGCGTCTTGGCCCGGGCATCGACCTGAAGACATCTACGGGCTACGTGGTACTCGCGCCCTCGATTCACCCTGAGACGGGACGCCAGTACACAAGAATCGACCTACCGGTAGCTGCACCCCCGAGCTGGCTGACGGTGCTTCTCACAGTCGACGATCCGAAGGGCACACCGCAGGTCGACCGATCGCTGCCGAGTCGTTGGTCTGTTGGCAGGTCAATTGCACATGAGTTCAATGCTGCCACTTCGTGGTTGGACATCCTGGTTCCACACGGTTGGCGGTGCTACTGCAGCGACCCGGACGCAGATGGGGCACGATGGCTGCACCCCACTCACACTTCCTCTTGCTCCGCCACGATCCGCCATGGGTGCCTGTTTGTCTATAGCCCGAACACCGCATTTGACGTCACCGAGGCGGGGTGTCCACGCGGCTATACAAAGTTCCGCGCATTCGCGCTACTCAACTACGACGGCGATCTCACTGCGGCCGCTCGCGCTCTCACTCGAAGGGCGGCCTGAAGTTGATTGACGTGAGTTCCGTTGACCCCATGCCCGAAGGGCAAGTCGATGGCGATCGTTTCGAAGACGATCCGATTCCTTTGACTCAAGCTGCGGTTGTGCCGTCCTTTCCGGTGGACGCTCTTCCGACGCCGTTCGCGGATATGGTCCGCGCGCTGAGCGAAGCGACCCAAACAGATCCAGCGATGGCTGCCACGTCGACGCTGTCCGTGTTGTCGGCGTGCGTTGGGGGTCGCGTAGAAGTCGAGGTCCGGAGAGGTTGGCGAGAACCGCTGAACCTCTACACCGCAACAATCGCCGCACCGGGAGAACGCAAATCGGCGGTGCAACAAGCGCTGACCGGTCCGATCCTCGACGTCGAGGCGGAGCTTGCCGAGAAGGCTAAACCAGCACGGATCGAAGCCGAGACCCGTAAACAGGTCGCCATCAAGGCCGCGGAACAGCAACGAGCCGTCGCTTCCCGAGCGGACACTGGTTCGCAAGATAAGAAGATGGCTGACGCGATCGGCGCGGCGAAGTTTGCGGACACCATCGAAGTGCCGCTAATTCCACGACTAGTGGCCGACGACGTCACCCCTGAGGCTGCGGCGTCATTGCTCGCCGAGCAGGGCGGTCGGCTGGCAATCATCTCAGCCGAGGGGGGCATCTTCGACATCATCGCGGGTCGCTATTCGGGGTCGATTCCCAACATGGATTTGTGGCTCAAGGGGCATTCAGGTGACTCACTAAAAGTCGACCGCAAAGGCCGGCCACCGGAATATGTTCGCCGACCGGCGCTCACGCTCGGCTTGATGATTCAGCCGGCTGTGCTGTCTGCCATCGCGGCGAACCGAGAGTTTCGCGGTCGCGGATTTTTGGCGCGCATCCTTTATGCCTGCCCGGTATCGAAGGTTGGCCGGCGCACAATTGCGGCGCCTCCAGTCGACCCGGATACTCAGAAGCGATACGAGGGTGTCGTGGTAAGGCTGGCTTCGGAGATGGCCGGGTGCGGTGGTGACCGGGTGTTACTGACACTGACTCCCTCTGCGCAGCAGGCGATCCAAATGATCGAGACCTCGGTAGAACCGACGCTTGCTGGCGACGGTGAACTGGCAACTTTGGCGGACTGGGGCGCAAAGTACGTGGGCGCGGTGGCGCGAATTGCTGGGATTCTTCACTTGGCCGAACATGGTGTGCCCCCCGGCTTACGTGAACCCGTCACGGCCCAGAATGTCTTGGCGGCCTCGCAGATCGGCGACTACTTCAAGGCCGCCGCGATCAAAGTGTTCGCGGAGATGGGCACCGACCGCGGCACCGCAGACGCGATCTACCTGCTTGAACGTATCCGCCAACTTGGCCAGGCTGAGGTGTCTGAGCGTGACCTGCATCTCGCTGGGCGATCCGTGTTCAAAAAGAAGGCCGATCTGACTCCGGCGCTGGGCCGCCTCATAGATCACGGCTACCTGATCCCGCTGCCACCCCCGAAGCCCAGCGGGGGCCGACCACCATCACCGCGCTACAAGGTGCATCCACGGTGCACAGAACCCACAGAACACACAGAAGGCCAATGATGCCAACAGGTTTTGTGTCTTTTGTTCTTTCTGTGTCCATGTCCACGGACGCCTCAGACTTGCGAGGGAGTGAACAAGGGTGACCGACCTATCGAAGAAGGAACCTATCGACCGGTGGACGGGTAGCGCTCACCCTGAACGACGCTGCACCGCACATAGGAAAAACGGCGACCAGTGCAAGAACGCTGCCCGCCAAGGGACGACGGTCTGTGACTTTCACGGTGCCAAGGCACCCCAGGTCAAACGAAAAGCGCGAGAACGACTCGAGGAAGCTGCCGATCGTCTCGCACGGGAACTACTCAAGATGGCGACCGATCCAAATGTCACGGAATCAGTCAGGTTGTCGGCGATTAAAGACGCCCTGGACCGCGGCGGCGTCTCTGCCAAGTCCTCAGTGGCAGTCGAGGTAGGTCCCCCGAAGCCGTATGAACAGATCCTCGAGGGTCTGGATAGCGTCGAGGCGGGTTCGCGGGAAGACTTCCGCCGTTCGCAAGAACTAAAGGACAATGCTGTCGAAAGAGCCGCTCTCAGCCCTGCTGCCCAACAAGATTTCTCTGTGCCGATCGAGGCCGACGTCTTCGACCATCCCCCGGATGGTGGTGTCCCAACGTATAAACGGGCGGTCTTATAGCTGGTTTCAAGCCGACGTACGATGCTGAGGGTTTTGGTGGCAACCGGGGGCGGTTAGCGTGGACGGGGGAGACCGGCGCAGTGGTTCCGCCGGAGTGAGGGGACGCGATTGATGGACGACGTTCATGGCGAGCGGCTGGGACGGCGAGGCTAGCCATGCCGGACGACTTCTTCGACAGTGTTCCCAACTACGACGACGCTGTTCCCGACCACAGAAGGTTGGCCCGCGAAATCGGACAGCACATCGCCGCCACCTGGCCGCCGAATGTCCTGGCGCACAACGGCCGGGCGTTCTGGAAACTCACCGACGCCGCCAGCGGAGCACTCGCGTGGCTCGCATTCACCCGGCCAGATGCGCGGTCGGCGCTGGCCCGGCGCAAGGTGTGGACACTGATCCCGTACCTGCAGGTATTCATCGCGAACTGATTCGTGAGCGTCGACCGCGAGCGCACCGATCAGAGCCGGTGGATACATACAAACATTGACGTTTATGAGGCACGCGAACTGGCGCTGCTGGTGTCGCAGCCGCGACCCGAGGACGTGAAGCGAATCACCCGGCCCGAAGCGGTGCTGACCCTCGACGACATCGACCGGCACAAAGTGACGACGGTACTGGGCAAGGGAACTGCTCAAGCGATGAAGGCTCGGCGATGACTCGTCTGAACAGACAGGAGTTCCTGGCCTGGGCGTACGACGACCTGCTCACGAACACGACCCGCGGAGTGCTGGCTGAGTACATTGTGGCCACAGCACTCGGCATTCGCGACACGAAGCGCGTGGAATGGGACCAGTACGACCTCGAGATCGACGGTGTCGGGGTAGAAGTGAAATCGGCTGCCTACGTGCAAACGTGGGAGCAAGCCCGGATTTCAGAGATCACCTTCGGCATCCGCCCCGCAAAGGGCTGGGACGCCCGCACCAACACCTCTGCGGCCGGTGCGAAGAGAAGCGCCGATGTATACGTCTTCTGTCTGCTCGAGGGTGAGGACCGCGAACATATCGACCCGCTCGACGTCGCGCAATGGACGTTCTATGTGGTGGCCACGAGCGAGCTCGACCGACACGTTCCGACGCAGAAGACGATTCGCCTCGGACCGCTGAAAGACCTCCGTCCGCGGCAGTGCAAATACGACGAGCTCAAGGCCGCCATTCATGAGGCAGCAGCGGTCAATCGCGGCGCCTAAAGCGTCGTCCGCTGTCGCATCGACGCCCATAGAGACGCGGTACCGCCGGTGCAGGCCGCGGCGTGACTCGGCCGGAAGGCGACCAAAGGCCGCTATCCCCGTGTCTCGAAGACGATAACGAGAGCGGTGCAATGTTCGGTGCTCTACGACGAGTCAGCGGCCTGACCGCTGATCCGTACCGGCGAACCGATGTGCCGTACTCGATCCGCATGACGATGGCGTGTGGCTGGGTGGGATCGGTGCTCTCCGTTCGCCGCCCGCCGGAGTTGATGCAGTCGTGTCGCTGTGCCGAGTCGGTGAGGCTGACGTGCCAAATCACTCAGAACATGTGGAGGTTCGCCTGATCGACCGGGAGGGCGAGAACGCCAACCTCGACTTCGTATTACTCGACACTGTGCGCGACGTTGAGCGGTTGCGCCAGGACGGGCGCACCGTGCTGATCCATTGCGTGCAAGCCCAAAGTCGCACACCCACCATCGCCGCGCTGTACGGGGCGCGACTGCGCGACATGAGCACCGCCGAGGCACTAGCTGACGTGTGTGTTGTACTGCCGAATGCCAGTCCGATTCCAGAGTTCCGCGAGGCATTGCAGCGAGTTCATCCGGTCGCGAGTAGGAACACGGACGACGGCCGCGGTTACTGGGTGCCTAACGCGCCGCGGAGCTCGCCCTGAGCCACCGCCTCATTGTGTTCCTCGCCTGGTGGGCGCAAAATGACGTCGATGCGGTCGATGGTTCCGGTAAATCGGAACTCGGCCGGGTACGGACCGACGGGCGATCCGGTGTCCACGCCGACGTCGAGAGTTTCCCCGCTCATCGAGAACAGGAAGGGCACGGTCTGCTCGATTCTGCCGGTCGCCACGGTATCGCCGTCGACACTGAGCGTCGCGGTGCCGCCTTTGCCGAGCCCGCCGCCGTCATAGTCGAACGACAGGGTGAGGGTCGCCGGGCCCTCGGCGAGCGGTTGTTCGGCACTGATCGTGCTGACGTCGTGGCCTAGATAGTTGTAGGTGTAGCTCGGCACACCGTCGCGCAGGTACAGCGTCCAGCCGGCCATGGACCCGCCCTGGCAGATGACCACACCGGAGGCGCCGCCCGCCGGAATCTGAAGCTGCGCAGCCAGAGCGAAGGAGGTGTTCTTGAAGTTGATGGTGGACATCTCCGCCACCCGGACGTGGTCGGCGAAGTAGGTGGTTGTGGTCTTCCCCTCCAGCAGGCTGGGCCTGCGGTCCGGCAGCGCTCGGGTGGTGGTCTCGTCGTTGAGCGGATACACGTTGTAAGCGCGGGCTTCCCGGTCGAAGATGGCCTTGAGCTCGGCCAGCTTGTCGGGGAACTGCTCGGCGAGGTCGACGCCTTGGCTGAAGTCATCGGCGATGTTGTAGAGCTCCCAGCGTTCGGTGTCGCCGAACGGCACGGCCTGGGCTCGCACCCACGGCAGCCGTCCGTGGAAGCAGGAGGCGATCCAGCCGTCGTGGTAGATCGCACGGTTGCCGAACATCTCGAAATACTGGGTGGTCCGGGTGCTCGGTGCGGAGGGGTCGTCGAACGAGTACCGCATGCTGACGCCCTCGATGGGGCGTTGCTCGATTCCGTTGACGTGGTCGGGTTGGGGGATGCCCGCTGCGTCGAGGATGGTCGGCGCGAGGTCGATGACGTGATGGAATTGGCTGCGTTGCTCGCCGGCCGCCTCGATGCCCTTGGGCCAGGAGATCGCGACGCCGTTGCGGGTTCCGCCGAAATGAGAGGCCACCTGCTTCATCCACTGAAATGGCGCGTCGAGCGCCCAGGCCCAGCCGACGTTGTAGTGGTTTTCGCAGCGGACGGTGCCGAAGTCGTCGATGTGGTCCAGCAGCCACTCGGGGTCTTCGGGGATGCCGTTCTGGTAGGACGGGGCGCTCCAGCAGCCGTGGAGGGTGCCTTCCGCCGAGGCGCCGTTGTCGCCGCAGACGTAGATGAACAAGGTGTTGTCCAGCTGGCCGAGTTGATCGATGGCGTCGATGAGCCGGCCGACTTGGGCGTCGGTATGGGCCATGAACCCGGCGAACACCTCCATCAGCCTGCTGGCCACCGGCTTGTAGCGGTCGTCGTAGTCGGCCCAGGCCGGAATCTCTTCCGGCCGCGGAGTCAACCGGGTACCGGGCGGGATGATGCCCGCCTCGAGTTGACGGTCATAGGTTTTCTGCCGCAGCGCATCCCAGCCGTCGTCGAACTGGCCCTTGAAGCGGTCGGACCATTCCGGCCAGACGTGGTGAGGGCAGTGCGCCGCGCCGGGAGCGAAGTAGGTGAAGAACGGCTTGTCGGGGGCGGAGGTCTTCTGCAGCCGGATCCATTCGATGGCCTTGTCGGCGAGATCCTCGGTGAGGTGATAATCCTCGCGGCCTACATACGGTTCGACGGGTGTGGTCTGGTCATACAGGGCCGGCTCGTACTGTGAGGTCTCGCCGCCGAGGAAACCGTAGAACCGGTCGAAGCCGAGCCCGGTGGGCCAGCGGTCGAACGGACCTGCCGGGCTGAGCTCCCACATCGGGGTGATGTGGGCTTTGCCGAACCAAGAGGTGCTGTAGCCGTTCAATCGCAGGGTCTGGGCGACGGTGGCCGTGCTCTGCGGGATCACGCTGTCATAACCCGGGAAACCGTAGGCGATTTCGCAGATCGCGCCCATGTGGGCGCTGTGGTGGTTGCGGCCGGTCAGTAGCGCCGCTCGAGTCGGTGAGCACAACGCGGTGGTGTGAAACTGGTTGTAGCGCAACCCCGAATCGGCGATCCGGTCGAGAGCAGGAGTGGGTACCGGACCACCGAAGGTGGATGCGGTGCCGAACCCGACGTCGTCGAGCAGAACGACGACGACGTTGGGTGCCCCGGCCGGCGGGTAGTCGATCGACGGTTTCGCCGGAGTGGAGTCTTTGACGAGCGGATTGATGACCCCGGTGAACGGTTCCTCAGCGTGCGGCAGCTCGGTCATCGTTCCTCCAGGCGGTGGCGCGCAGGCTGTGGTCGACCCAGCCCGGCATCGATGCACAGTAGCGGCACTCACGCCCTTTCTGCGGCTCAATCGGTCGAGGTCATGGCAGGCTGTGGTGCGTGGACTGGGCCGCCATCGCGAAGCTCGCTTTCGGGATGAGCCTTGCGGTGGTGGTGTTCGGCTCCGGCTTGGGGGCGCGGTTCTCCGACGTCACCGCCCTGCTGCACCGCCCGGGTCTGCTGGCCCGCTCCCTGATCGCGGTGCTCGTGTTGGCGCCGGCTTTGGCGGTGGCGCTGGTACTGGTGCTCGACGTACACCGCGAAGTGGCGATCGCTCTCGTGGCGCTGTCGATCTCACCGCTGCCACCGCTGCTGCCCAGCCGGGGTGCGAAGGCCGGGGGACGCTCGGAGTACGCGCTGGGTCTGGTGCTCGTATTGGCATTGTCGGCGGTTCCGGTGATCGTGGTCGCCGCTGCGGTCCTGCAGGTGGTGTTCGGACGGGATTATGTTGCGACGCCGTGGGCGATCGCCCGGCTGTTGACGTTGTCGGTGCTGGCGCCGTTGCTGGCCGGGATGATCGTGGCGCGTTTCTCGCCGTCCACGGCGACAAGGCTCGCGGGGCCCATCGTGCGGGCACAACGCTGGCTGCTGCCGATCGCGATGATCATCCTGCTGGTCTCGGCTGCGCCGCAGATGTGGTCGCTGCTGGGCGGCGGCACCTTGCTCGCGGTTGTCATCTTCGTGGCGGGCGCCCTGGCCTTGGGTCATCTGCTGGGTGGACCGGACCGACGCGACGCGGCGGTGCTGGCCTTCGCCACGAGCTGCCGACACCCCGCGACGGCATTGGCGTTGGCGTCAGCCAACTTTCCCGCCACCGACGAGCATGCGGCGATCGCGCTGTACGGTCTGGTGACTGCCGTCGCAGGCGGGATATACACGCTCATCGCTAAGCGAAGGTCACCATCTCGATCGTCCCCGTGAACGGGAACGCGTCGTCAGCGGATCAGGCCCTCGGCGCGGGCCCAGCGCTCCACCCGGGCCATACCCTCATCTAACGAGACCAGTGGTTCGAACCCCAGCACTGTGCGTGCCTTCTGGTTGGAATACGTGCCGGTGCGGCGAAGCATCTCGACCGTGGCCGCGGTCAACTCGCTGGGCATGCCCAGGCGGCGTTGGATCGCCCCCAGCGTGGTGGTCAGCAGCAATGCGGCCGGTGTGGGCAGCGTGCGCACCTTGCCTCCGGCCATCGCCGCGAGCCTGCCGAAGTAGTCCGAGCAGGAGATCCCGTAGCCGTCGGTCAGGTTGAAGATCTGCCCGACAGCGTCCTTGGAGGCGAGAGCGAGGACCATGCCGTCGACCAGGTTGTCGATGTAGATCGGGCTGAAGATGCCGCTGCCGTTGGCCGGCAGGATCATCTGGCCCTTGGCGATCATCTCCAGCGGGATGATCGTCCACGGCCTGGAGGCGGGTCCCCAGACGTCGCCGGGCCGGATGATCGTGGTCGCAATCTCACCGGCAGCCTCGGCCGCTAACACGACGTGCTCAGAGTTCACCTTGGTGTCCACGTAGCTGTATCCGCTGACCCGGACGGGATCGTCCTCGGTGACGCCATCAGAAAAGTCGAAGCCGTAGGCGGCGATCGATGAGATATGCATGAAACGCGGCACACCGGCGGCCACCGCGGCGCGCAGAACCCGTTGTGTGCCACGCACGTTGACCTCCCACGCGGCATCCAGCGGTGCGGCGTTGGACACGATGGCGGCGGTGTGGATGACGGTGTCGACACCGGTGAGTTGCCCAGCCCATGGTGCCGGGTTGATGGTGCTGCCCGTGACGATCCCGTCCGCCGGGGAGGCGACGAGGTCGACTCCTCTTACTGCGGTACCGAGTTCCCGCAGCCGTGCCGCCAGGGCGCGGGCGATGAAGCCGTTCGCGCCGGTAATGAAGACCGCACCTGGAAGTTGTGGTGCCGGACGGTTGGACATCGTCAAATCCCTTCGGTGAGAACTGGTTTGGCAGGGGATCGGACGCCGGTGACCTGGGCGGCGGCCCTTTCCGGCCGACGGCTCAACAAGCAACTAGCGCAACACGGTCTATGCACCGCTGTCTGGTTCGCCGAGGTGGCCATTCTCTAGTGACGGGCTGTCGTCCTTGGGTCCGGCGTATTGCTGGGCCTGGCGGGTCGCGAACTGCTGAAAGTAGGGCAGTCTCTGCGGCGGCACGACGCCGCGCAGGATCACGGTCCAGACTCCGAGGAGGTGAGCGAAGATGTCCTCGCCGGTGGCGTCTGACAGCAGGCGGGTGCCCAGCACGGCGGCCCAGATGGTGTGACCTACGACGTCGGCGTCGATATCGTCGAACAGATCGCCTTCGGCCACCGCCTGCTTGACCGCGCCGGCGATGACCGTCCCCCGGGTATATGTGTGGGCCCCTGCCGGGCTGACGTTCGTCAATGCCTGCCGAAGCCTGTTGCCCACCCGCACCCGATTGTCGTGCTCGGTCATCTCGGCCAAGACGAAGCCGCAACGGATCAGATTCTCCAGTGCGAACGAGGATGAGGACAGTGCCTTGACGAAGGCGTCTTGAATCTTGGCGTCGGCGTCCTCGATGATCGCGCCCGCCACGGACTCCTTGTTATGAAAGTGGTGGTAGAACGCACCCTTGGTGACCCCGGCCCGGTCGATGATGTCGCTCAGGCTGGTGTCGCCGTACCCGAACTCCTCGAAGATCTCGACCGCTGCGGCGATGACCCGCTGCCGCGTAACCTCAGCCCTGGCCTGGCCGACCATAGTTCACCACCAATCGGATACCACTAGAGACTGGCAGATTGACGGCGACGAATCGTCGTTTCCACGTATTTGACGACCCCGGCTGCGGTCCGCTTACCGCTTGACGCAGCGAAACCCGATGTGGCTCATACCGGTATCGACCATTTGGGGCCGGCGCGCGGCGGGTCGGTAGCGCAGGCAGTAGGTGTCGGCGCACAGGAACGAGCCGCCCTTGATGACCTTTCGGGGAACCTTGAACTGCGGCTGTCCAGGGTCGTAGCTCCCTGCCTCGCAGCACGGGTCCCCGGCGCGGGTATCGGTGTACCAGTCGCTGGTCCACTCCCAGACGTTGCCCGCCATGTCGAACAGTCCGTATCGGTTAGGCGGGAAACTGCCGACCGACGTGGTGCGTCCGTACCCGGGCTCAGGGCGCCACGGGAAGTCGCCGTGCCAATAATTGGCCAACCGCTCGCCGGGCTGTTCCGGTTCGTCGCCCCAGACGTAGACGGCACCGGCGATACCGCCGCGCGCCGCGGTCTCCCATTCGGCCTCGGTGGGCAGTGCGAGCCCCGCCCAGGAGGCATAGGCCTCGGCATCCGCGTAGGCGATATGGACGACGGGATGTTCGGCGCGCTTGTCGATCGAGGAGAGCGGTCCGACCGGCCTGCGCCATGACGCACCCGGTGTCCAGGTCCACCACTGGCTCAGGTGCCGCAGATCCACCGGGCCGCTGGTGCGGTGGAACACCATCGAACCCGGCTGCAGATTCTCCGGCGGCGCGTCGGGATAGTCATCGGGATTCAAGGGGCGTTCCGCAATGGTGACATAGCCGGTGGCATCGACGAATCGGGCGAAGTCGGTATTGGTCACCTGCTGCGACTGGATCCAGAACCCCTCGACGGTGACGTCGCGGACCGGAGCCTCCTCCGGATAGTGCCGATCGGATCCGAGTGCGGTGGTCTGTTCGGGGATCCACACCAGATTGTCGGTCACGTGAAGATCGTTGCCCACTCGTCCCGCATGCTGGTCACCGCCCAGCCGGCGTCGGCCGCAAGGTCCAGGGCGCGTTCCGCCCCGCTGGTGTAGCCGAATTCGCGTTCATGGTCGTCGTGCAGGACGAGCATGTTCATCGACGGACCCGGTGCTGCGTCGGTGAATTGCAGCATCTCGATGTCGCCGTTGGAGTTTCCGGCTGCGAAAATGGGCCGCCGACCAGTGCGGCCCCAGATGCGCACCGCCTTGGCCGAGCCGTCGTTGAGGAACTCCGGCTTCGACGTGGTGACGAGATGGCCGTCGGTGAAGTCCAGCCCGACCGAGCTGCCGATCACCCGTTCCGGCGGAATCCCGTACATCTGAGCCGTGACCGGCCGCATGAAGTCGCGCCCCCCTCCGGACACGATGTAGGCGGTGAACCCGTGCGACTCGAGATAGCGAAGCAATTCCACCATCGGGGTGTACCCGCAGGCGGTGTACGGGCGGTGCAGGCTCGGGTGGACCGCTTCGGCGAAGAACGCAGTCACCTTGTCGGCGTGCTGCTCGACCGTGAGGCCCTGATACGCCGCCAGAATGCCGCCGGCAAGGACGGTCAGCTGTGAATCGTCACCGTCGTAGTGCCGGGTGACCGCATCGCCGAACCACGCCAGGTCGCCGGATAAGGCCGCGGCGTAGGGCTGCTTGTCGGCCAATGAGGCGTCGGCGGTGGCCTGCTCGGCGAGCCGGCGCACCAGGAAGTCCAGTTGGACGTACGCCGGCTTCTCCACCCACAGGGTGCCGTCGTTGTCGAAGACGGCGATACGCGCTTCGGGCTCAACGTAATCCGCGCCCTCGGTCGTGACGCGGCCGACGAAGCCGACGATCGCCGCCTTCGTCGGTCCGTCGCGCCAGGAGTCCAATCCCGCCAAGCTCAACCGCCGCGGGATTCGAAGTGCTTCTTGAGCTTCTCCACGGCGGCGGTGATGGTGAACGACGCCGGCTCGCTGCGCGGCGGGAATTCCTTGAAGGTGTCCAGGAATCGCATGACGAGCGCGTTGCCGTACAGGGCGATGAAAACGTTCTCCAGCACCCAGTCCCAATAGGTGTTGGAGGTGACGTCGGCGCGTTCGAACGGGTCGGTGCGCAGGTTGAAGATCTTCGGCGCCCGCAGTTCGGTGAACGGCTCGAACCAGATCTGCAGCGTGCCCTGGCAGCGCTGCTCGAGGAACACGATCTTCCAGTTCTCGTAGCGCAGGCCGAGCACGTCGCAGTCGTCGGAGAAGTAGATCATGCCCCGGCGTGGGCTCTTGTCCTCCTCGCCGGTCAGGTACGGCAGGATGTTGTAGCCGTCGATGTGGACGTGATAGGTCTTGTCGCCGATCGTGTGGCCCTGTTTGAGCTTGGTGACGATATCGGGCTCACCGGCCGCTGCCAGGAACGTCGGCAGCCAGTCGTGATGCTGAACGATCTCGTTGGACACCACTCCGGCCGGTATGCGTCCGGGCCAGCGGATCATCTCGGGCACCCGGAACGCGCCCTCCCAGCCGGTGTTCTTCTCGCTGCGGAACGGGGTGGTGGCGCCGTCCGGCCAACTGTTGGCGTGCGGGCCGTTGTCGGTGGAGTAGATGACAATGGTGTCCTCGGTGATGCCGAGTTCGTCGACCAAGTCCAGCAACCGCCCGACGGTGTTGTCGTGGTCGATCATCGTGTCGTGGTAAGGCGACTGCCAACGGCCGGCCTGACCCAGGCTCTCCGGTTTGGTGTGGGTGCGGAAATGCATGTGGGTGGTGTTCATCCACACGAAGAACGGGGTCTCGGACTCGTGCTGGCGTTTGATGAAGTCGATTGCCGCCGTGGTGGTCTCGTCGTCGATGGTCTCCATGCGCTTCTTGGTCAGCGGTCCGGTGTCCTCGATTCGCTGGCGGCCGACCGGGCCGTACCGTTCGTCGATCTCGTCGGAGACGTCTTCGGTGGCCCATGAGTGGATAACGCCGCGCGGCAGCATCATCTTGCGAAGAAGTGGTGCCTCCGCGGCGGTCGGATAGTTGGGGTTCTCCGGTTCCTCCTCGGCGTTGAGGTGATAGAGGTTGCCGAAGAACTCGTCAAATCCGTGCGCGGTGGGCAGGTGCTTGTTCAGGTCGCCGAGGTGGTTCTTGCCGAACTGGCCGGTGGCGTACCCCAGTGGCTTGAGCAACTCGGCGATCGTCGGGTCGTCGGCGGAAAGCCCGATGTCGAAACCGGGCATGCCGACCTTGCTCAGCCCGGTGCGGTACACGCTCTGCCCGGTGATGAACGACGACCGACCTGCGGTGCAGCTCTGCTCGCCGTAGGAGTCGGTGAAGCGCATGCCTTCGGCGGCGATGCGGTCGATGTTGGGGGTGCGATAACCCATCAGCCCGTCGCTGTAGCAGCTCAGGTTGGTGATGCCGATGTCATCGCCCCAAATGACCAGGATGTTCGGTTTGTCTCCAGGCATTGACACCCTCACTTCCGGTTCTTTCCTCGATATGCTCAGTCGGACACTAGGCCACCGCGGCATCTCAATCCGAGTTATGCACGCCTTCTCATCAAGTGTTCAGCGGTGGCCTACTGCTTGGCCAGAGCGATCTTCATCTGGGCTTCGTAGTCCTCCACGTGTTCGCCGCTGACGTCGACGATCACTCGGTGGATCCGGCCGTCGAAACGGAACGGCGGATCGTAGTCGGGAGTCACCGAGGAGCCGGTGTCCGCACCGACCAGCATCGCGCCGCCCTGGGCCAGCCGGATGGGAGCAGTCACCGGGAATTCGCCCGTCCCGACCTGCTCACCGTCGACGAACAGTGTGACCGTGCCCGGAGTTCCCTTGCCGTTCTTAATATCCGGTTCACCCGTGGGCGCGAACTCGACCGACAGGAAGTGCCTGCCGGGGGGTACCGGGCTGTCGGATCGGACCGTGAATATCTCCTTGGCCACGTAGTTGTGTGCGTAGCACAGCAGGCCGTCCTTGACGTAGAAGGTGATTCCCCCGTCATTGCCGCCCATGGACAGCAGCACACCCGCGGAATCGTCAGCGAGCTCCACCTCTGCGTTGATGGAGTAGGGCCGGTTGAGGATCTTGGGAGCCGAGGCGGCCGAGATCGACTGCGTGCCGGGATAGAGCACATAGCGGCTACGGCTGGGTGCGATCTGCGGGCGTTCGTCGGCGATGCGGATCACGCCGCGGCTATCGATCGGCAGGACGTTGTATTTGCCGGCCTCGTTGTACCAGAGGGTGATCATCGCGATCAGCCGTGCCCGCTCCCGCTCGGCGAGGTTCGTGGTTTCGGCGACGTCGTCGGCGACGTGGTAGAGCTCCCATCCGGTGGCGTCGAGTTCGCTGAGCATGTCGGCGGAGATGGGATCGCCGAACTTGTGACCGGACTCGGCGAATGAGGTTCCTGGCCAGGGACACACCGCACGCCAGCCGTCGTGATAGATCGAGCGGTGGCCCAACATCTCGAAGTACTGGGTCAGATGCCGGGTGGGGGCGTTGGCGTCGTCGAAGGTGTGCGCGAAGCTAACCCCTTCGATCGGGGACTGGGTGACCCCGGCGATGGTCGCCGGCGGATCGACGTGCAGCGCGTCGAGCACGGTCGGAACCATGTCGATGATGTGGGCGTAGTGCGAGCGCAGCTCGCCGCGCGCGGGGATGCCGCGCGGCCAGGTGACGATGAACGGATCGGTCGAGCCGCCCCGGTAGGTCTCCCGCTTCCAGCGCCGGAACGGGGTGTTGCCCGCATGCGTCCAACCCCACGGGAAGTGGTTGAACACCGTCGGGCCGCCGATCTCGTCGATGCGCGCCAGTCCTTCCTCGACGGTGTCGGGGACGTTGTTGAAGAAGCGGACCTCGTTGACCGATCCGGTGGGCCCGCCCTCCGCGCTGGAACCGTTGTCGGAGATCAGCATGATCACCGTGTTGTCGTACTCACCAAGGTCTTTGAGAAATTGCACGAGTTCGCCGATGTAGTGGTCGGTGTGCTCGAGGAAGCCGGCGAACACCTCCATCATCCGCGCGTAGAGTCGGCGCTCATCAGCCGACAGGGTTTCCCAGTCCGGGACGTCGGGATCGGCGGCGGAGAGTTCGGCGGTCGCGGGCACCAGGCCCAGTTTCTTCTGCCGGTCGAAGACCTCGCGGCGGTAGACCTCCCAGCCGGAGTCGAACTTGCCGGCGTAGCGGTCGGCCCACTCCTTGGGCACATGATGGGGCGAGTGCATCGCGCCAGGTGCGAAGTACAGGAAGAACGGCTTGTTCGGTGCGACCTGCTTGGCGTCGGCGATCATCGCGGTGGCCTTCTCCACCAGGTCGGGCGTGAGGTGGTAGCCCTGCTCGGGGGTGGTTTCCGGTTCGGTCTGCGAATTGTCGCGGACCAGTTCGGGGTAGTACTGGTGGGTGTCACCACCCAGGAAGCCGTAGTAGCGTTCGAACCCGCGTCCCAGCGGCCAGCGGTCGTACGGTCCCGCCGCGGTCATCGTCTCTTCGGGCGCCAGGTGCCATTTGCCGACGCAGTAGGTGTTGTACCCCTGCGCCCGCAGGATCTCGGAGAGAAACCCGTTCTCGAACGGGATGTAGCCGTCAGAGCCCGGGTAGCCCGTCGACCCATTGGTCAGGCACGCCAGATGATTCGAATGGTGGTTGCGTCCGTTGAGGATGCACGACCGAGACGGCGAGCACAGCGCAGTGGTGTTCATGTTGGCGTAGGTCAGGCCGTCGGCGGCCAGCGCGTCGATATTCGGTGTGGCAATCGGGCTGCCGTAACAGCCGAGGTGCCCATAGCCGGTGTCGTCGAGGACGATGAACACGACGTTGGGGGAGTCCTCGGGGGGCCGCTTCGGAGCCGGCCACGCTGGCGTCGACTCGTCAGCGGTGCGGGCGATGACACCGGGAAACGTTGTGCCGGGCTGATATTCAGTGATTGCCACCAGAAGACCTCCTCATACGATGCCGAAACCGTGCAGACCCTTGTAGAGAAACCATCCGCCGAAGATCAGTCCGAGCGCGATCATGATCACGCGATTGTGATCTTGCAGCCAGTGCAGGCTGCCGTCCAGGAATGATGCTGAGCGCCTGGGGAAGAAAGCAGCGGCCGCGATGATGGCCAGATGTGTGCTGACGCCGAGCAGCACGAACGCGATGTAGGTGGCGAAGTTGGTGCTGCGCGCCATGCCGGCGTTACCGATGGCGCTGATGGCCGCGAAGGTGAAGACCCACATCTTGACCGAGATCAGGACAGTGGCGCCGCCGAGTAAAAGCGCCTTACCCGGTGTCATCGTTGAAAGGGCGGCCATCCATTTCGGTGGCGGATCATCGGGGTCGTCGCCGCCGAGAAGTTCCCGGATAGCGGTGGTCAACAGCACCACGGCAACCACCAGAAGCACGGCAGAGACCAGCCAGCCGTGGCCGCCCGCGGTGTTGTCGCGGCGACCCCAGTGCAGGATCGCGCCGAACACCAGCCCTTTCAGCAGCCGCACCGCCACCGTGCCCACGGTCGCGGCCGTCGCGGTCCGCACCCGCCCGGGCGTCCCGAGCAGGGCGAGGGTGATCACCAGCTCGATCGGCATCAGCGCCGCGGCGATCACGAACGGCGCCAGAGTGGCCCAGAGCGAACCCACGTCAGCCGCTCTGGGCGATCGGCACCGGAAGGGTCGGTCCGTCCGCCGCAATGCTCATGGTCGGGACCTTCGTCGTCGCCGGCCAATTAGAGGACGGCTGAATTGTCATGCAAGGGTCCGCTCTCGACATCAAACTTGCGCGGCGAACGCGACGACGTTGTCCGCGCTCGCCCGATAGCTCGCGTTGAAGGCGCCGCCGCAGGTGATCAAGGCTAATTGCGCATCCTTCGCGTTTTCGGAAAGCACCCTCCGCAACGCTTCGGGATCGTTCTTCGGGACATCAGACACCACCCTGGTGACCCGGAAATCGGCTCGGGCGCTCCCCGTGCTGTCTGCGACAACGACTTGGTCGCCGGGGTGCAACTCACCGAGTCGGTTGAATACCGCGTAACCACCGATTTGTGTATGCCCCAGCAGGATTGCCATTCCAGGCGCGCCGACCAGGGGGCCGTCGGCCCACCACCCCACGCTGGACCCATCCGGTGGTACGGCAAACGTCGGCACCATCTGCCCACCGAGGAAGGGCGCCGAGGCCATCACTGTGCCCACCGAGGTGACGACAGCCGACACCCCGATTGCCGGGATATCGAGTTCACCAGGAGTGAAAGCCGGAGTTCCGATCACCAAAGGACTGGCGGGCACCAACATCATCGTCGCCGGTGCATCGCCCGACGCCGGTTGTGCCCAAGCCGATCCGGGCAGCGCGAGGGCAATCACCACGCCTGCGAACGCCTTTGGGAAGGTGCGGCGAATCACGACGTACACGCTCATCACGGGAGCAGCAAGTCGACCAAGCCGGTCGGCGCCTGCACCGGGTACTCCCTGACAGCACCCGGTCCGGTGGTGGGCGACTCGGACGCCGCGCCAGAACCTGGGTACACCGGAGCCGGCGCGCTGGCGACGGAACCCCCTGGTGTTCCGGGGATAGGTCCGATCCCGGGAACGAAGGTCCCGGGCAACGCCTGAACACCGGCTGGCGCGAGCGGATCAGCCCCAGATACTTGCCCTGGGGTAAGCGGTACCGAACCGGGCGTCCTGCCAATGCCGGTGCCCGGCGGCATCACTCCCGGTTGTGATGGCGGTATGAGCGGCGTCGGTCCCGACGGCAAGACCACACCCGGCGCCGACGGCAGACCCACCGATGGCGGCACAACAGCCGGCGGCGACGGAGGCACCACTGCGGGCAGTGAAGGCGGCACCAACGGCATCGAGGCATCGGGTCGCGACGGTAGCGTCACACTCGGCAGCGACGGGCGTCCGGCCGGCGGCGGCTCGACCTCCGGCAGCAGCGGCATCGAGGCATCGGGTCGCGACGGTAGCGTCACACTCGGCAGCGACGGGCGTCCGGCCGGCGGCGGCTCGACCTCC
>JAGQTU010000001.1:0-48596 GCA_020438865.1 Mycobacterium sp. | reverse complement strand
CCGGCAGCAGCGGCATCGAGGCATCCGGTCGCGACGGCAACGCAAAGTCTGGAAGTGACGGCAGTTTCCCGCTAGGCGGGTTCCCGCCGTCGCCGCCGTCGCCGCCGTCGCCGCCGTTCCCGTCGCCGCCGCCGTTGCCGCCACCGTTCCCATTGTTGCCGCCGCCATGATGGTTGCCGTTGTCGCCGCCGTCGCCGCCGTTCCCGTTCCCGTTTCCACCGCCGTTGCCGTTGTTGCCGCCGCCGCCGCACCACGACGCATTCCCTTGGGCACAGCCCATCCCGCCGGGTTGGCCCGGGGCCATGCCGTCGCCGGGTCCGGGCTGCTTAACGGCAACGGCTGGGTGCAACATTTGTAGCACGCCACCAATGACTACCGGCGATGACCAGCCCGCGGTGTCGACACCGACCGGAGTTGTTCCGTGGTAAGCCAGCGAACCGTCGGGGTTTCGCGTGATGAGCGCCGGGTCCATGCCGGGCACCATCACCGCGGCGACCCCTGTTGGTACGGAAGCTGCGCTAGCTGCCGGCGGGGCGCCCGCGCCGATGCCGGGAGCGGCGGTCCTTCCGCCGCCGTTGCCTCCGCCACCGTTGCCGTTGTTACCGATCGTGTTGGTGCCGCCGCCGTTGCCGCCGGGGAGTCGTGACCCGCCGTCGCCGCTGCCGAGTCCGCCAGGGACGGGTCCTCCACCGTCATTACCGCCGCCACCGCCGAAACCACCGGGAATGTGTCTCGCGATGCCACCGCCACCGCCGCCCCCGCCGACGCCGACGCCGTTGCCGCCGCCCCCGCCGCCGAATCCGCCGGGAATGTGTCGTCCACCGCCGTTGCCGCCGTTCCCGTTGCCGCC
Organism: Mycobacterium sp.; assembly: GCA_020438865.1. GTDB lineage: Bacteria > Actinomycetota > Actinomycetes > Mycobacteriales > Mycobacteriaceae > Mycobacterium. The sequence goes on along the minus strand of JAGQTU010000001.1, from coordinate 47,746 downwards.
GTTCCCGTTGCCGTTACCGCCGTTACCGCCGGGGAACGCGAAAGCAGCTCCCAATAGGGCAGATGGGGTAGCGACAGTTCCCCCGACCCAGAAGCCCGCAGCGAGCACACACGCGCCCGCGATAGGTGAGACGGTTCGGATCCACATGATGTCTCCTGACCACAATGTCTAGCGCGTGCAACGCCCGACACGAAGTGGAAGACACATCAGGCCAGGTTCATAAGTTCACCGCGCCATCCAGCCTCCCCGCAGCGGCCGGTGATCTCTCTAACCAGCCACCTTCGCGCGTCGGCTGACGAACCCGGTATCGCCCAAACTACCCCGAGATTTACCGCAAGCGTCAAATATTGCCGGACCGCGTGCCGCCGGTAATGGTCGGCATGTCAAAGGCTCTGGCCGTCGATGCGCCGCCGTCCATCGCCGGCCTCAAGCAGTCGCTGATCGAAGGGCCGAGTAGTGCGCCCGCGTTCGGCCAAGATGCCATGCCCACAACGCATTTGGCCGTACCTCGAGATATTGGGGCGCTGCTCGATCTCCCGTGAAAAAAACGACCGGAGCGCCGTAAACAAGCGGACGGGCGGCTTGCCACGCCGGCGAGGTCGAGAGCCTCGGTGGTCTGGGACGAAGTGGGTGACCGCGATGATCACGTCGTGGTAGAACAAGGCCGGAAAACAATGCGAGCTGGCGTCTATGGTTTGCGCCAAGAAGCCGGGTCCGGCCGACCGCATCCAAGGACCTGGGAGGAAGTGAAGAATCCACCAATCGGCCGGTGTGGCTAACGTAGAATTCGTTTGCGATTAAGCGGATCGCCAAATTTAAGAGGTAATTCCATGAATATCCTTAAAGGTGCGACGCTGGCCGCAGTCGCCGCCGGCCTGAGCCTAGTTCTTGCTGTTCCGGCGCTCGCCGACGAAGGCTTCAACGGTGTATATAGATACATCCCTGACCTGGGCGACTCCGTCAACGTGACCATTTCATCAAATTGTGAAACCGACGGATGCGTGGCCCACATCGCCGGCGAACGGGGGAATGTTCAGGGCGACGCAATTTTCAACGGCGGTCTGTGGACTCTAAGCGTGAGGAACCCCGTTGGAGACATCTGCGAGGGCAAGCGCTACCCGGCAGATCAGGTGTACACGTGGGACGCCAACACATTGCAGGGCACTTTAACGAGTGCATACGGTCCGGCCTGCGACGGCACATCGGGAGTAGCGACCACGGCATTCACCCTCACGAAAGTGAGTTGAGCGCAGAATTCGCCCGGCCTTCATCGGGCGGGACAGAACTGCGGGTTCGTGCTTGACGTGAGTGATCGACTCAAGCAGTCCTGAAGCGGCTCACCAGCCGGCTTCGCCGCTCTCCACCAGCCGGCTTCGCGGGGCATACCCGGTAGGGGTACGTACGCCAACGCGTACGCCAACCAGGCCGAAAATCGCTGTGTATCCACCTCAGTCCAGAGGCGTCGCTGGACGTTCAAAACCAGTTCTGAACTGGGACGGATGGCAACACGGGCGGACGGGGGAGAACGCTGGCGAACCCCAAACTTCTAGCTGGGGGTCAAGCGGTCGGAGGTATGAGTTAGTACGGCGCGAACGGCGTTGCAATCTTGCGGCCCGCCGAAACTCCGACGTAGTACTCGCCGCGACGCTTTGTGCGTAGCTTTGCGCCAACGTGTATACCCGCGTATTCGCCGCTGGGGCCTACTCGGCCAACACGGACAGTCTGGCCGAGGCTCCCTCGGATGTAGCGCGGGCGGTGACGCCGGATCTTGCGACCGATTCGGCGCGCACGGGAGCTGCCGGTAGACGCAAAACGACCCCGTCGGTCGCGCTTATATGTACGCCGACTGGCCATCAGGCGCTCAAGCCACGAGCACAGGTCTGGAAGTGGTCAACCAAATCCTGTTCTTTAAGAGATGTCTGACGCATCCTCAGTACCTCGCTTTAGTGATTACCTGTGTTCGATTCTACCGTCGATGCCCGTCAAAGCCGTTGACTCACAGCTGATGTCGCTCATTCTGCTACCAATAGCCATGGAGGATCCCCGATGGGGATCGCGGCATGAGGCGAGCGAATGTGGCTGGTCGATCGCGGGACTCGGTGGGCACATTTTGGGCACACTTGGGGTCCATCGACGTCAATTCTGGTGAATCATGATCGACGTCATTGCCCAGCTCAGCGCCGCTTTGGGTCATAGGCCAGCATGCCGAAACAGGTTCGATTCCCGGCAGCTCCACCGAGAAAGACGCTGGCCAGGGCCATGGGCTCTGGCCAGTTCTTTCTCCCTTTGCCATCTTCGCTGCGCTCCCTCCCGCATCGTTGCCATGGGGAATACTCTCCTCATGGCTGATGGCGCATCGCGCACCGAAGACTCGCTTCCGGCAGCGGCGGCGGTGGATGACACGACCGCCGCTACGGCCGATCTGGCGGTAGCGGCGACGACCGATAATCGGATCACACCGGTAATGCTCGCCAAGATGTTGGTCCGTGCTGGGGACAGCATCAGCGATGAGGATGAACTATTGAGCGTCCTTCAACGGGTTGTGGTGATCGCTCATGAAGCCATTGATGGTGCAGACAGTACGGGCGTGACCATTGACCTAGGTGGGCGAACCTTCACCGCGGTCCACACCGACAACCGCACCCTGCGCGTCGACTCGGAACAGTACGAGGCGGGAGAGGGTCCTTGCCTGCACTCAGCGCGAACCCGGTCAGTGGTGCTGGTGGACGCCGCCGCTGCGGCGGACCGCTGGCCGCGATTCGCCGCGGCGGCCGCGGAGGAAGGAGTACTCAGTTTCCTGGCGGCGCCGTTATTCACACCCGAGCAGACGCTTGGATCGTTCAACCTCTACGGACACAATCACTCGGCCTTCGGCGACCTGGACGCCGAGATCCTCGACCTGCTGACTACTGCCGTCTCTCGCGCAATCGGTGATTTCGTTCGATTCAAGTCGGAGCGCGACGTCGCTGAGTCGATACAACGCGCGCTCGAATACCGTGCACCCATCGAACAAGCCAAGGGCATGCTGATGGCGATTCATGGCATCGATGCCGACGAGGCATTCAATTTACTCCGCCAGCAGTCGCAGGCAAGCAACGTGCGACTGCGAATCATCGCTGCCGACCTCGTTGAACAACTCAGCAAGCCGAACACGCAGGCTGGGACGATGGACAGGAACGGCCAGCGCAGCGACGGGGTCGCGATGTGAATGGCATCCCCACCCGCTGCAGCGACTCGGCCGCAGCGGCAAGGTGATGGCAAACGCTGCGATGGCTGCCAACGCACACGACCAGATCGACCAGGCCCGAGCAGCATTGACCACTGTCTCGGAATGGAAGACATCCAGGAGTCGCAGAAGTTCGTATCGGTAGTTGCATGTCCGCTATGTCCTAGCTGGTTTCGTCGCTGCTGCAACCTTCCCGGGGACAGGGAGTCTCTGGCTAGCGTGACGTCAGCCGGATGACCGGCAGTGTGCGGTCAGTCTTGTCCTGATAGTCCGCGAAACGCTGCGAGGCGGCAATAATCTGCCGCCAGGCGGCATCCCGTTCCGGGCCGTGAAGTTGCTCGGCGACAACGGATTCAGTCCGCCCGCCGAACTCGATCGAAACCCGATCGGGGTGTGCGGCGAGGTTGTAGTACCAGGCCGGATTCTTCGCAGCCCCGGCATAGGAGGCCACAATCAACCAGCCGCCCCCATCAGCGGGAAAGTACGCGAGCGGGGTCTTGCGCTCCAGTCCGCTCTTGCTGCCCACCGTTGTCAGTACCAGGGATGGCAGTTCGCCAAACTTGCCCGTCTTGCGGATTCGACCAGCCGAATACTTGTTGAACATCTTCAGAAAACGTGTGAAGAAGCCGGGCTGAGAGACGCCACGAGTGCCGCTGGGGGTGTTGAAGGTCATTTCGGCCTGTTCTGCGGGGGGACATTGGTCGGTGCCCCGAAACCTACTGCGGCGGAATCCTCGGATCAGCAACCGACATCGCGAAGATGCTAAGTGTCTCCCGTGCCACGATCTACCGCTACCTCACCGACGAAGAGGTTCGGTGCGATTTCAGCGCCCAGCCTCGATCGCGGCGACTCGTGCGTCGGCTGGAGGACCACACAGTGGCTGCAAATCGAAGCCAGTGGCGAGGAGATCGGCGATTCTCGCCTTGAGGTCACCGGAGGTCATATGTGCCTCGAGGTTCTTCCCGGGACAGGAGGTTCCGGAGGCGACTTCCCGGTGGCTGGCCAACGTGTCGACACCAACACCGAAACGCTGCACCGCCCAGGCGAATACGAGCGCGGTGCCGCGCAGTTGAGCCTCGCTGACGGCCTCTTCGTCAAAGTTGCCTTCAGCTAGCACCAGATAGTGGCCGGTGGTGTCGTAGTCCGTGGCGGTGTCGCCGGCGATGTTGTAGTCGCGGAGTTGATAGATGTTGCCGTCGCGGTCAACGGCGGCGTGGTAGGCGATGTCCACCCAGCCCTTGTCATCCTGGTGGTATCGCTGGTGTTGCTGCAAACGGGCGATGATCCCGCGGTTGTCGGGCAGTGCGACAGCTGAATGATGAAGGGTCATCCGGGTGACGGTCTGCGGCCGACCGCCAGGCAGTGCCGGCCGTGCTCCCCAGGCTGCCCGGCACAACATCACCCCGGAGACCATCGGGGACGACGACTGCGTCGAGGGGGCATTCGTCGGTACTTCCGGACTTGGGGTTTGAGTCGCCGCAGGCGCCGAGCTGGCTGTCGAACAAGCGGCGAGCAAGGATGCCACTCCCGCCCCGCCCGCGATCGCCAGCATCTGCCGCCGGCTGACCAACTCTTCGCCACTATCGACGCTGTCGTCCCAGTGCACCACGGGCTTCACCATAGAACTTCTTCATCTCGTCCGCGGTTGGCCTCGTCGAACCTCGCCGCAAGCGCCAGCGAGAACAGGCCAGGCCGAAAGGCATGCCTGTTGTTGCTTCCGGTTCAGCGGCTGACTTGAGCCTTGCCTGCCGACCCTGCAGGCGTTGCGTCCACCTGGATCGACACCGACGCCCATCGGTGATAGACGATCGCCGGGCCCAACCAACGAGCAACGAAACGGCGTAACCCCTGTCCGGTCCGCGGCACCTGTCCCGGATCGGTCAGCAATGAGTGCACCGTGCGCAGAGTCATCTCGGCAAACTCACGGAGCGCGGCCGTGTCGAAGCCGTGAAGCTTCCAATCGACATCGAGGCGCTGCAAGAAGGACATGCAGAACGCGATGGCGGTGTCGGAGGTCAGCGAGGTGACGGGTTCGCCATCATCCCGGCTTGTGAGCAGACTTTCCAGTTGCGGATCACCGGAGAGGTTCTCGACGCCAAATGAAACACTTTCGACCACGGCGATGACCGGGTCGTTGAGGCCGCTGGCATGGTGGGCAACCTGATCGATGAATCCGTTTACGGCACGCATTGCGCTCGCGATGAGCAGCGCATCGGCATTCGGAAAGTAGCGGTACACCGTCTGACGGGTGACGCCGAGCCTGCGCGCGACGTCGGCAATGCGAATCGCCGCACCATGCCCGGCGATCTCCTCGTCTACCGCACTGAGGATGCGCGAAATGGCCTCCTCGTCGGATGCGGGTGTCGAACCCGCCCAGCCACGACTACGCATCGGCTGTGACAAGCCTTTCGCTGGTGAACGCAATCGGAAGGGTTGTCGGACCGGTCATACCCAGCAGGGACTTCCACGGAGCCGGACCGTTCCTGTGGGTGGTGCTGAAGCGGCGGGTGAGGACGACGAGTGCTTCCGCGAGTTCCCGGCGAGCCAGGTTTGCCCCCAGGCAGTAGTGTGCGCCACCGCCGAAGGTGAGAATGGCGGGAACGTCCTTGCGGGTGATGTCGAAGCGGTCGGCATCGTTGTAGATCGCGGGGTCTCGGTTGGCCGCAAGGGTGTTCGCGAGCACGAAGGTTCCGGCCGGGAACAGATAGCCAGCGAACTCGACATCTTCGACGGCGGCGCGCGGCACGATGCAGGCCGCCGGCGAGTGCCGCATGGTCTCCTCGACCGCCTGCATGGCGAGTTCCGGATGGTCGCGCAGCTTCGCCCACTGGTCGGGATGTTCGCACAGCACCTGGACCGAGGCCGCGAGCTGGTTGCGCGTGGTATCCGTTCCGGCCATCAGGAATCCGGCGACCAGCCCGCGCAGTTCGTCGAGATTGAGCCGGTCGCCCTCGCTTTCGGCGCGAATGAGTTCCGACAGCAGATCATCGGTCAGAGTGTCCCGGCGGGCGGCGACCATGCCGTCGACGTAGTCGTCGAGTTCGCCCCATGAGCGCAGGATGGCGGCCTCGTCGAACTTGGCATCCGGTCGAAAGTTGAAGGCCTGAAAGACCTCCTCGGTCCAGTCCGCGAACAACTGCCAATCCTCGGGAGGCGCACCGAGCAGCGCGCACATGATCGGCGTCGGGTAGGGACGCGCGATATCGGTCACGACGTCGCACCGTCCGGCGTCCGCGACCTGGTCGATCAGCCCGTTCATCACCTCGTGGATCGTGTCCTGGAGACGCGATGTGGCGCGCGGAGTGAACGCTTTGGCAACCAGTTTCCGCAACCGGACATGCGGTGCACCGTCGAGGCCCAGGAGGCTGTTCGCCAGCTTGTCGAACAACGGGCCCGACGTGATGCCCTGCGCCGCAAGGGTGATGCCGGGCGGCAGACGGAATCTGTTGTCGCGCAATATCTCGCGAACCAGTTCGTAGGACAGGATTTCCGGTCCGAGGGGGCCGATGGCGATCGGCGCGCGCGATTGCGCCGATCGGACGTCATCGAGGATGTCGTGCGGAGTCGCGGTGAGGCCGTAGTTGAGCGTCGGCAGCCCAGCCTCGAAGACGTTGGGAACCTCGTGGGTCAGAGTCATGGGATTTTCCTTCATCGCCCCGGGCCTAGGTCGGACATCTGCACCCAGAGCGTATGATCAGTGCTCACCAACCGTCAACAGCTGGAAGAATATCACCAGTTAAGGTGGACGCGATACGTGCGGTAATCATACATATCAATGATATGTGTCCGTATTGGTCCGCGTCCGAAAGGTGGTGAACCAACTGAGGCTGTTGCCTGCGTCCTCAATTCCCGGCAGGCCGGCAAGCCGGCAGGGGTCGAAAGACATGGCATATATTGCCGTAACGTCAATATCGCGCGAGCCATCGAGCCCAACCCGCTAACCCATTCCCCTCAATGTGGGCTACATTCAGCAAATGCCTCTTCGCTACATGCGAGGGCACCCGGAGGGGAGTGGCCGGTCACGCGGTCGCTGGGTCGGGCTGGTGGCTTCGCCATTGTTCATCGCGAGCGTCTTTTTCGCCGCGCCGATCGCGCCGGTCGCCTCGGCGGCCGACTGCGCCGACGCGGAGGTCATCTTCGCCCGGGGCACCGATGAGCCGCCGGGTCTCGGCCGGGTTGGCGATGCCTTCGTCGACGCGCTGCGCAGGCAGGCCGCCGGCATGACCATCGACACCTACGCGGTCAACTACAAGGCCGGCAAGCTGCAGTTGCACGGCGGCGACGGCGCCGAGGACGCAATCTCCCACATCAAGTCCACGGCGTCGTCGTGCCCCGACACCAAGATCGTCCTGGGCGGCTTCTCCCAGGGCGCCAGCGTGATCGACATCGTGGCCGGTGTTCCGATGGGGGGAATCACCTGGGGCAGCGCGCTGCCGCCGCAATACGCGGACAACATCGCGGCGGTCGCCACGTTCGGCAATGTGGCCGCCCGCACCGGTGGGTCGCTTCCGACCCAGAGCGCGCTGCTCGGTGCCAAGGCGATCGATCTGTGTAACCCCGGTGACCCGATCTGCCACGCGGGTCCGGGCAACGAGTGGAGTGGCCATACCGAGGGCTATGTCCCCGGATACACCACGCAGGCAGCAACTTTCGTCGCGGGCATGCTGCTGAACGGTTTCGGTCAGACCGTCCCCGGCTACGGTCCGCCGCCGGGCTATGGCTCGCCGATCACGGGCTACAGCCCGGACACCTCGGTGCACGGCCCGCAGCCCGGATACGGACCGGTGGGGCCGGGCTACGATTCCCAGCTGCCGGGGCCGGGGCCATCAACTGTCGGGCCTGTCGTAGCGTCCCCCGACTTCGGGGTGGTCTAGGGACCTACGGGCGAGGCCCGGCCGCTGAGTCCGGGTCGGGGAATCTCAGGCACCGGCATGCCACCAGCGCGAGATCGCGGGCGATGTCCGCGGTTGCGGCCGTCGGCGTCACGATGTGGCTGAAGCCGATCCGCGCCACACTTTCCGCCATCAGGCGCACGTCGCCGTCGGGCAGCCCCGGCCACTGCTCGCTGACCCAGTCCTGAACCATCTGCACGGCCTGCGTCATGAGAGGTTCACCCCGGGTGGTGAGCAGTGGCAGCAGCGATGTGTCGCCGTCGACCGGCGCCCGGGTCAGGATGGTCTGCAGGAGGGGATTGCCGCCGGTCGCCTCGAGGATGTAGGCAACCGCGGCCTGCACCGCATTGGGCAGATCGCCCGGGTGCCGGTTCAGGCGGTCGCGCATCTCGTCGAAGAAGACGGCGGTCTCGCGCATGACCAGGTCCTGCCCCAGGTCGTCCTTGGTTCCGAATTCCGCGTGCACGCTGGCCCGGCTGACCCCGATGGCTGTGGCGATGGCACCCATCCGCACCGCTGACCAGCCCCGGTCCAGGACCACCTCGCGCGCCGCGTCCAGGGCGAGTTCTCGCAGGCGGGAGCGTCCAAAGGCCCGGGTCTCCGCACGAAGGTCGACGGCTGTCACGAGCAGAGTCTAGCCGACGAAATCTGTCAGATGTCGAGCACTCTGGACATTTTCTATTTTTTGTCTAAAGTGATCCGCAGCACTAGTCCCGGAGGAAACCATGACCGTCGCGTTCACCCGAGCCGAGCGCCCTTACGACCCCGCCGACCTCTCCTCCTCGGAGTTCTGGGCGTCCACCGGCAAGGAGCGCGAGAAGACGTTCGCCGAACTGCGCGCGAACCGTCCGATCTCGTGGCACCGCCCGGTGCACAACGGCCTGTTCGAGGACCCGAACGATCAGGGCTTCTGGGCGGTCGTCCGGCACGCCGACCTGGTGGAGGTGACCCGGCGGCCGCAGGACTTCCTGTCCGGCGAAGGCATCCTGTTCGAGTCGATGCCGAAGGAGCTCCTCGACGCCGGCCAGGGTTTCATCGCCATGGATCCGCCCCGGCACACCAAGATCCGCCGGCTGATGGCGGCGGCCTTCACGCCCAAGCAGTTGGCCCGCATCGATGACCACATCGTCGCCAACGCCCGCCGCATCGTCGACGACATCGCCGACAAGGGTGAGGTCGACTTCGTGAGCGAGGTGGCCGCCCTGGTGCCGATGCACAACATCTGCGACATGGTGGGCATCCCCGAGGAGCACCGCCGGACCATCGCCTACGAGTCCCAATTCCCCGACGGTTGGCGCGATCCACGGCTCCTGAAGGGTGCCGAGCCGCTGGCCCGGGTGGCACAGGCCATCATGACGGTCCACACCATCGCCGCTGAGTTGGTCGAGGCCCGGCGCCGCAAGCCGGAGGACGATCTGGTCACCGCGCTGGTGCAGGCCGAGGTGGACGGAGAGCGGCTCACCGATGAGGAGATTTCATCCATCTTCTTCCTGTTGATCATCGCCGGCAACGACACCACCCGGCAGTCCACCTCACACGGCATGAAGGCGCTCACCGATTTTCCCGAGCAGCGGGCCTGGCTGATGGCGGATCTGGACGGCCGGATGCCGACGGCGGTCGAGGAGATCGTCCGTTGGGCCACACCGATCATGACGTTCCGTCGCACGGCCGCGCATGACACCGAACTAGGCGGCCAGCACATCACCCAGGGCGACAAGGTGATCATGTTCTACTCCTCGGCGAACATGGACACCGAGGTCTTCGATAATCCTGAGCGCCTTGACCTTTCCCGCTCCCCGAACAAGCACGTCGCATTCGGCGGCGGTGGAATCCATCACTGCCTGGGCGCCCAGCTCGCCCGGCGGCAGTTGGCGGCGACCTTCCACGAACTGCTGACCCGGTTGCCCGACATCCACACGGTCGGAGAGCCGGAACTGGGCAACGGCAACTTCTTTCACACCGTCATGTCCATGCGTGCCGAGTTCACCCCGGAGAAGCGATGAAAGTCGTCGTCGACCGCACCAAGTGCTCCTCGATCGGCCTGTGTGAGGCCACCGCCCCCGACATCTTCGAGATCGGTCCCGATGGTGTCATGAACATCCTGATCGAGGACATCAGCCCAGACCGGCGCGCGGATGTCGAGCAGGCCTGCGAGAACTGTCCGACGCAGGCGCTGAGCATCGTAGAGAACTGATCCGTGGCCGACGCCGCGGGTGTACTGTCCCGGGCGTGCGCGCAGAATTCCTTCGCTTGGTTGCCCCGCTTGCGGCGGCGACCGTTGTCGCGGTGGGGCTTTCGACGGCGATCGCTGGGGCGGACGGGCCGGCCGGCGCGGTCGAGGGCCCCGCTGACATCGCCGTCGCGGTCGGCACCGGGGTGTTCATCGACGGGTTGGTGGGGTTCCGGGCCACCGGCCCCACCAACGAGGAGGCCTCGGCGCGGGTGATCGCACAATGCCAGAGCGCGGGTGGTCAGGACTGCACCAGTGATGAGGTGACCAACGACAATCTGTGCATCGTCTCGGTCGCCGATGCCGGCAACGAGGTCGTCGCCGGTGGTGCCGGGGTGACTGTCGAGGCCGCTCGTGCCGACGCATTCGAGCGAGCCGTGGCCAACGGAACGCCGCTGGGATCGACCGCCGCGATCGTCATCTCGGATTGCCACTGATGGGCCGCCGGTGCAGGGCAGTGCTGCTGCTGGTGAGTGTGGTTGTGCTGGCGGGTGTTTGCGCACCCGCCGCCAATGCGCTGCCCAGTTGCCAGGACGCGGGTACCACGTCCACCTGCCGAACCAACGGCAGCGTGTCGATCAAGGCACGTCCTGGGACGGTGGCGTCACCCGCGAACCAGCCGGGGATTCGCTGGGGCGGCGGATCCGGCCTCTCCCTGACGTTCGGCGGGTGAACCGGCGGTGGCTGGGGACGGACTGGCCCAGCACTGGAACGCGGCTTACGAGCATGGCGAGACGACGCGCAGCTGGTTCGAAACCGAGCCGGTGATGTCACTGCGGATGCTCGATGCCGCCGGGGTCTCCGCCGATGCGAGCCTGGTCGACATCGGCGGCGGAACGTCGCGGTTGGTCGACCGCCTGCTGGCGCGGGGTCACGATGACCTGACGGTGGTGGACGTTTCCGACGCTGCCCTCGGCATCGCTGAGCGGCGCCTCGGACCCGATGCCGCCCGGGTGCACTGGGTCTCCGCCGATATCTGCTCCTGGTCGCCGGGCCGGGTGTTCGACGTGTGGCACGACCGCGCGGTGATGCATTTCCTGACATCGACGGCCGACCTGGGGCACTACCTGCGCACGCTGACCGCCGCCACCGGACCGGGCGCGGTCGCGGTGTTCGGGTGCTTCGCCCCGGACGGGCCGACGCAATGCTCGGGGCTACCGGTCGTGCGACGCGATCCCGGGGATCTGGCCGAGGTCCTCGGCGCCGCGTGGTCCCTGACCGCCGCGGATCGGGAACTGCACCCGACGCCCGGCGGCACCGTCCAGCCATTCACCTGGGCGGCGTTCGTGCGGGCCTGATCGGATTCAGCTGCAGCAGTTGGGATCGAGCGCGGCGCAGAGCGCTTGGAGTGCCTCGGGGCGGATGCGGTGAAAGACGTTCATGCCGCGTCGCTCGGACAGCACCAGGCCCGCCTTGCGGAGCTGGGTGAGGTGGTGACTCATCGTCGATTCGGTGAGCTTGAGCACCGCGGCGAGCTCGCCCGAGGTCTGCTCACCGGCGGCCGAACTGAACAGGTAGGACACGATCTTGACCCGGGCCGGATCGGCGAGGGCCTTGAGCCGCAGCGCGATGTGCAGGGCGTCGTCGTCGCTCATCGGACCGGCGGCGACGGGGGCGCAGCACACCGGCGCGGTGGTGTCGATGACTGGCAAGGCTTTGGGCATACCGCCATTATGCACTAGATGTTGACATATATCGAAAAGGTTGCCATGCTGGCGGAGTCGGTAATTCGATATATGTCGCAGAACCCCGGAGGTGGCTTCCATGTCCCGCGTACAGCTGGCCCTCAACGTCGACGACCTCGACACCGCAATCGCGTTCTACTCCAAGCTGTTCGGCACCGAGCCGGCCAAGGTCAAGCCCGGCTACGCCAACTTCGCCATCGCCGAGCCGCCCCTGAAACTCGTGCTGCTGGAGAACCCCGGCCAGGGCGGCACGCTCAACCACCTCGGCGTGGAGGTGGAGTCCAGCGAGCAGGTCCACGGCGAGATCGCCCAACTGGCCGGTGCGGGGCTGTTCACCGAGGAGGAACTCAACAGCACCTGCTGCTTCGCCAAGCAGGACAAGGTGTGGGTCACCGGTCCCGGCGGCGAGCGGTGGGAGGTCTACACCGTGCTGGCCGACTCGGAGACCTTCTTTGACCCGATCCCGGTGGAATCGGCGGCCAGCGCGCCCGGCGGGTGCTGCGGATCGTGACCTCCGCGCGGCAAGGCGAACACCACGTCACCGCGCGGCTTTCCACCCTCGACCGGCTGCTGCCGGTGTGGATCGGCGCGGCCATGGGCCTGGGCCTGCTGCTCGGCCGGCTCGTTCCCGGTCTGGGGAACGCGATCAGCGCGGTCCAGTTCGACGGAGTCTCGCTGCCCATCGCCATCGGATTGCTGGTGATGATGTACCCGGTGCTGGCCAAGGTGCGCTACGACCGCCTCGACACCGTCACCCGCGACCGCAAGCTGCTGTTGGCGGCGCTGTTCCTGGTGTGGGTTGTCGGACCCGCGCTGATGTTCACCCTCGCCTGGCTGTTCCTGGGTGACCTGCCGGAGTACCGCACCGGCATCATCATCGTCGGGCTCGCACCGTGCATCGCGATGGTGATCATCTGGAACGACCTCGCGCGCGGCGACCGCGAGGCCGCCGCCGTCCTGGTCGCCATCAACTCGGTCATCCAGGTGCTGATCTTCGCCGTGCTCGGCTGGTTCTACCTGTCGGTGCTACCGGGCTGGCTCGGCATGAACCAGACCGCCATTGCGACCTCGACGTGGCAGATCGCCAAGTCGGTGCTGATCTTCCTCGGCATCCCGTTGGTGGCCGGCTATCTGACCCGACGCTACGGCGAAAAGGCCAGGGGCAGAACATGGTACGAGTCGACGTTCCTGCCGAGGATCGGGCCGTGGGCGTTGTACGGACTGCTGTTCACCATTGTCATCCTGTTCGCCCTGCAGGGCGACCAGATCACCTCCCGGCCACTGGACGTGGTGCGGATAGCGCTACCGTTGCTGGCCTACTTCGCCATCATGTGGACCAGTGGCTTCCTCGTCGGTGGCGCGCTGAGGCTGGGCTATCCGCGCACCACCACCCTCGCGTTCACCTCGGCGGGCAACAACTTCGAACTCGCCATCGCGGTGGCGATCGCCACCTTCGGGGCGACATCCGGTCAGGCGCTGGCCGGCGTGGTCGGACCCCTGATCGAAGTGCCGGTCCTCGTCGGCCTGGTGTACGTGTCGCTGGCCTTGAGGAGGTTCTTCCGATGACCCCGAGCGTGTTGTTCGTCTGTGTGCACAACGCCGGTCGCTCCCAGATGGCCGCGGGTCTGCTTCAGCATCTGGCCGGTGATCGCATTGAAGTCCGTTCGGCCGGAACACAACCCGCCGACCAGATCAACCCGGCCGCGGTCGCGGCGATGGCCGAGATCGGCATCGACATCACCGCGGCCACACCGAAGGTGCTCACCGGGGAGGCGGTGGAATCCAGCGACGTGGTCATCACCATGGGCTGCGGCGACACCTGCCCGTACTTTCCCGGGGTGTCCTACCGCGACTGGAAGCTCGACGACCCGGCCGGGCAACCGGTCGAGGTGGTCCGCCGCATCCGCGACGACATCGCCGAGCGGGTGAAGGCGTTGATCGACGAGTTGGCCCCCGGCTAACCGGTACCGCGCCTTCTTCGCTCGCTCGTGCGCCGTCAGCAGGATCTTGTCGAATTCGGGTCGCGCCGCGGTGACGGCCTGACCGCTTTTCAGGGCCAGGAAGTCTCGGGCCAGCTGGTCGGCGAGCACGCGGATCTTGACATTCCCCTCCTGGGAGCGCCATTTCAGGATCTCGAAGGCCGTGTTCGCATCGATGCCGTACACCAGCATCAGCATTCCCTTGACCTGTTCGATCGTGCTTCGATGTTCGACCACCACGGCCAGCGCGTCGGCGAGCTTGTCTTGTTCCGGGGTGACGTCGATGTAGAACGCGGTGCTGCCGATCACCGCGCCGGTCTCGTCGAGCAGTTCCTGGCCGACGACGATGAGTTCGCGGTTCTGGCCGTGCGCGTCGATCATCCGGTACCGGCTGCTGGTCACCTCGTGGGTCCGGCGCAGGTGCTCCATATTGGCCAGGATCCTGGCGCGGTCATCCGGGTGCTTGTAGGACATCACCTGCTCGGTGGTCAGCGTCATCGGCACCGGATCGTGGCCGTGGATCTGCGCCGCCTCCGGCGACCACTCCCAGCGCTCGCCCTCGAAGTACAGCCGGAAGCTACCCGTCCGCAGGGTCGACGCGGTCGCATCCTCGCTGGAGGGGGCCGGGGTCGCAGCCATGGCACAGCACGGTACCGGCCGGTCACGCGGCCCACCCGGCATTCGATATCAGCCCTGCCGGGACAGGCCCGGCAGCAGCGGCAACAGGGCGAGCGCGACAGAGACCTCCGCGGCATCGGAGTCCACGCTGCGGCCCAGGATGGACTCGGCCTGGTTCACCCGATACGTCACGGTGTTGGGATGCACGGTGAGCCGCCGGGCGGCGCGGGCCGGGCTGCGATTCTCCTGCAAGTAGGCCGCCAGTGTCATGGCCACGCGGTAGGTCGTTTCATCATCGGCGGCGAGCGGGCCGAGGACGCGCAGCACGAATTCCGTTGCCTGGCCGGGATCGGCACTGGCCAACGCGGCCAGCGCGACGTCGCGATAGCGGGTCACGGCGTGGCTTCGCGAGCCGGCCAGCTCGGCGACCCGGCGGGCCTGCTCGGCCTGCAGATGGCTGCGACGAAATCCCGCCAGTCCCCACGCCGGTTCCCCCATCGCAACCCGCACCGCGGCAGGCCGTTTCGACGAGCGCAGGATGGCGTCCGTGCCGAGGGCGGCGGCGTCGAACGGGTCTCGACGGCTCAACCAGGCCGTCAGCGCCAGCGGGCCCGTCGGGTGGGTCAGCGCCGTCTCCGACTCGACGGCGGTTTCAACGGCCGCAACGGCTTTGGCCAGTTCCGTCTCGGTGTCAATGTCCTCGTCGGGTGACTTCAACCAGATGCAGACGGCGATGTGCTCGCGGTTGACGTCGTAGCGCAGCTTCGTCGCGGCGCGCTGATCGTCGCGCTCTCGCCCGGCCAGCACGTCATCGAGCGCGCTGGTGCGTGCGGCGGCCGCGCTGCGCAGCCAGGCCTCCCGCTCCCGTTCGTAGATCTGCTCGCTGCGCACCAGGGCGCCGTCGACGTAGGAGAACAGCCAACTGGTCACCAATTCCAGCGCCACCGCCTGGTCGGCGGCGTCCAAACCCCGGTCGGTGATACGTGCGAACAGCCACGCCCACAGCAGATCCTGGGACAGCCGGAAGGTCCGCATGACGTAGGCCAGCGGCACACCGTATTGAATCCGGGCCCGGCCGACCGCCACCACCGACTCCGGCAGCTGAACCGCGCGCGGATCTGCCCCCGCATCGATGACCTCGGCGAGTTGGCGGACCACGTCGGTCACGCTGGCGGGAAACCCGATGAACGCCGACTCCGGCCGCTGATGTCCCTCCGCCTCGAGGCGGGCGACGATCTGCTCGGCCAGTTCGGCGGCACCGGATGCCATCTCACGGGCAACCGGGCGCACGGTGGCGTTCCACAGCCGCTCCGCGGCCGCATCGTCGCGGACTCGCTCCCACGCCAGGGCCATGACGGGAGCGTAGTGCCATTGTGTGGTCGACACAGCACTTTGCAGGAGAACGGCGCAGATCAGCGTTGCTGTGCCAGGGAGATTTGTGCTAGGGACACAAAGCCGGCCCGAACGTTGGCGTCGGCGCACGAGCGTTCGACGGCCCCCGGGCCATACCTTGGCACTGTCCAGCCCGGAACCACCCTGAAGAGGAAGACATGAACCACACCATCAGCCCGATCTCGCCGGCTCAGCAGGACCGCGATGGCCGGTACGCGCACGTGGGTGTGGCCGTCGCGTTGGCTACGGCGGCCGGGACGCTCGTGGCGCTGTGGTTCTTCCCGATCGTGGTGTGCGCGATCTGGACCGTCATGGTGGCCGCGCTGATGATCGGGGCCCGGCCGATGTCGGCCGTCACCGTCTCCTGACCGCCCGGGCCGAGCTATTTTCCTTCCAGCGATACGTGGAGGAACGATGCTCATCAAGCATGCCGGCAGCTACCGCGAGATCTACGACGCCTTCCGCTGGAACGTGCCGCAGCGCTTCAACATTGCGACCGCCTGCTGCGACCGGTGGGCGGCCGATCCCGACCGCGTCGCGCTGATCCACGAGCAGCCCGACGGGCAGGTGCGCCGCTACACCTTCGCCGAGTTGCGCGAGCTGTCCAACCGATGCGCCAATATGCTTGTCGGGCTTGGCCTTCAGCGCAACGACCGGGTGCTGCTTTTGCTCGGCCAGCGACCGGAGACCGCCATCCTGCACCTGGCGCGCGGGCATGATCAGCGTGCTCTGCTCGGTGCTGTTCGGCGCCGATGCGGTCTCCTACCGGGTGCAGACATCCGGCGCGAAGGTCGTCATCACGGACGACGCCAACCTGGACAAGGCGATCGAAGTGGCCGGCGATGCCCGGGTGCTCTGCGTCGACGGTGGGCGCGGGGGAGTCGCCGACTTTTGGGCACTGCTGCGTGAGGGTGCGGGCACCTTCGCCACCGTCGACACCGCCGCCGACGATCCGGCTTTCCTGCTGTTCACCTCCGGCACCACCGGACCGGCCAAGGGCGCGCTGCACGCCCACCGCTCGCTGCTCGGGCACATGCCGTGCATCGAGATGCAGCACGATTTCTTCCCGCAGCCGGGCGATGTGGTGTGGTCGCCGGCCGACTGGGCCTGGATCGCCGGGCTGATGGACGTGCTGATGCCGTCGTGGTTCCACGGCGTTCCGGTGCTGGCGTTCCGTTCCGTCGGGTTCGACCCCGAGCAGGCCTTCCACATGATGGCCAAGCACCACGTGACGAATACGCTGTTGGTGCCCACCATGATTCGGCTGATGAAGCAGGTGCCGAATCCGCGCTCCCGCTACGAGTTGAAGGTGCGCTCCCTGATATCGGGCGGGGAGGCCGTCGGCCCCGAAATCATCGAGTGGACCCAGGACGCCCTCGGCATCCGGATCAACGAGGTCTTCGGCCAGACCGAGTGCAACCTGGTCCTCGGCCACAACGCGGCGCTGATGGCGCCCAAGCCCGGATCGCTGGGCCAGCCCATCCCCGGCCACGTCGGCGCCATCGTCGACGGCGCGGGCAACGAGTTGCCGGCCGGCGAGGTCGGCCAGATCGCCTTCCGGCGGCCCGATCCGGTGATGCTGCTCGAGTACTGGAACAACCCGGTGGCCACCCGGGACAAGTTCGCCGGCGACTGGCTGCTGACCGGGGATCTCGGTGTGCGCGACGAGGACGGCTACTTCTGGTACCGCAGTCGCGCCGACGATGTGATCACCTCGGCCGGCTACCGCATCGGGCCGGGCGAGATCGAGGAGGCGCTGCTGCGCCATCCGGCGGTTCGCCTCGCCGCGGCGATCGGGGTGCCGGATGCGGTGCGCACCGAGAGCATCAAGGCGTTCCTGGTCCTCGCCGAAGACCAACAGCCGAGTGACGCTCTGGCACAGGAGATTCGCGAGTTCGTCAAGACGCGGCTGGCGCGACACGAGTATCCGCGCGACATCGAGTTCGTCGACAGCCTGCCGACGACGACCACCGGCAAGATCATGCGGCGCGAGTTGCGCGAGCGGGAAAGGGCGAAGGCGGCGTCAGGGCACCAGACGAAGAGCGGTTGAGGGGTGGCAAGCTGCTTCGCCGTGGCAGCCGTCCAAGATTTCGAGGATCCCACCGTCGCCCGCGTCGGGAAGCAACAACGGTCATCGCCCGCGCGGCGGCGGGAAGTACGTCTCCTGTTCGACCGTGCACACCAGATCGCCGTTGCGGTTGAACATCCGCCCGCCGGCCAGCGCCAGCGCGTCCGCACTCGTCGGCGTCGACTGGTCATAGAGCAGCCAGTCGCTAAAGTCCGCGGGCCGGTGGAACAACACCGAGTGGCCGCGCTGCGCTGATTCACCCACCCGGCCGCGGGCCGCGTTGACCGGTTCGGCCAAGGTGACGGCGGACAGGTAGACCACCATCGCGGCGACCAGTGCCGAGTCGTCGGGCACCTCGCCGCCGGGGCGCCACCAGATCCTCGACCGCGCCGGTGGCGCGACGTCGGCATCGATGACACGGCGCTCGAACCACCGCAGGCTCGACCACCTGCCGTCGTACGCCGACTCCGCGAAATGTGCCGGCGGCGGCGGCAATTCCTCGGGAGCGGGAACGGTCGGCATCGCCGGCTGGTATTCGACATCGTCGCGCTGTGCGCCGGTCGCCTTGAACGACGCCATCGTCTCCGCGAGCACTTGCCCGTCCTGTCGGGCGGTGATGCGCCGGGCCGCGAAGGTGCGGCCGTCCTGAAGTTCGACCACGTCGTAGTCCACCGGCTTGCGGGCGTCACCGGCCCGCAGAAAGTAGGCGTGCATGCTGTGCGCGCTGCGCCCCGGCACCGTATGCGCGGCGGCGATCAGGGATTGCGCGGCGACGTGTCCACCCAGGATGTGGTTGAACGGGGCCGAGAGTTGTTCGCCGACGAAGGAGGCGGCGGTCACCCGCCGCAGCGACAGGGTGGCCAGCACCTCGCTGAAGGTTGACGGCGGCGTCACGCTCGGATGTTTGCATCCGCCCCAAGTGATTGTCCAGCCACGCCGAGTGGGCAAGCGGCCAGTTTCCCGCCCGGCGGGCCGAGATGCTTTCGGCGGGTCGACGCCCGGTTGCAGCCCTGCCGCCGCCTGGTTGAGAGTGAAAATAGCACCGGTGAAACGGGTTTCGGGCTCGCTCCTGTCGGCCTAGGATGTTCGGGTGGCGTTCCCGCAGACCCCTGCGGCCGGCGCGGCGCTGGCCGTGGCGACGCGCTTCTACACACCCGCGTTGCTCAATCACTGCGTGCGGTCCTATCTGTGGGGAGCGGCCTATGCCGCAGCGCACCACATCGATTTCGACGCCGAGCTCTATTACGTCGCCGCGCTATTGCATGACATCGCGCTGACCGAGCCCTTCGACAGCCACCGGCTGCCGTTCGAGGTGGCCGGGGGAGATCTGGCGTGGGTGTTCGGCGTGGCCGCCGGCTGGCCCGGTGCTCGGGCGGACCGGGCCGCGGAGATCATCGTGCTGCACATGCGCGACGACGTCGCCGCGGCCGATGACCCCGAAGCCCACCTGCTCCAGGTCGCGACGGCGTGGGACGTCGTTGGCCGGCGGCCCGCGGAGTTCTCGCCCGAGGTGCGAACCGAGGTCCTGGCGAGCTACCCCCGGGGCGAGTTCGGTGCCGGGTTCACCGAGTGCTTCCAAGACCAGGCCGAGCGCAAGCCGGCCTCCGCGGCCGCGGCCTCCCTCGCCAACGACGGCGCCGCGCGGATCGCCGCCAACCCCCTCGATTCTTGGGATCGGTAGCCCGTCGACGGTTCTTCACTTGCACCACGACGCCAACAAGGTGGCGTGCCGAGACCCCGAGATAAGGAAGAGAAGAACCGTGAAAATTCTCCCCGCCAACATCGAGCAGCAGATCGCCCAGGTCGACCGGCAGAAGAGCCTGATCATCGGCATCAGCTCCGGATTGGTGGCGCTGTGGTGCGCCTACCGGGTCTTCTGGGCGCTATACCTGTCCATGACCTACAGCTTCGTGTTCGGCTCGCTGATCTTCCCCGTCGTCCTCTGGGGTGTCGTCGGCGTCGTCGCCGGGGTGTCCGCGTTCGCCTTCCTCACCCACTACTCCAAGACCCCGGCGAGCCCGCCGAACCCCGACAACCAGCCGCTTTCCTGACTCCCGGTCGCCCACCCCGCCGCCCACCAGCGGCGGGGTGGGCGATCGTCTGCCCACAAACTGGCACGCATCGCGCCCACCCGGGCAGACTGTCACGGTGATCGCCCGACTGACCGCACTCGTCGCCGGCCTCGTCGTGCTCGCCGGGGTTTCCGCCGGGCCCGCCGCCGCCAACCCCGGCGATCCGCCCGGCGCCCTCACGGTCGGCGGACTGCAACGCACCTACGTGCTGCACGTTCCCCCCGGCCCCCCATCCGGCCTCGTCATCAACCTGCACGGCGCCGGGCAGACCGGCGGCGAACAGGCCGCGGTGACCAACTACAACGCCGTCGCCGACCAGTACGGCTTCGTCGTGGCCTACCCCGACGGGATCGACCTCAGCTGGGCCGACGGCCGCGGCGCCTCGGTCCCGGACCGCCAAGGTGTGGACGACGTCGGCTTCCTCGCGACCCTGATCGACCGGCTGACCCGCGACTACGCCATCCCGCCCGGCCGGGTCTTCGTGACCGGCATGTCCGCCGGCGCGTTCATGGCCAACCGGCTGGCCTGTGAGCGCGCCGACCTGGTCGCCGCCGTCGCGCCGGTCGCCGGAACACTGGGCGTCGGGGTGCCCTGCAACCCGTCCCGGCCGGTGTCCGTGCTGCAGATTCACGGCACCGCCGACCCGGTCGTGCCGTTCGACGGCGGCCCCATGGTGGGGCGCGGCGGCCCGAGCGACATAGTCAGCGCGCCGGCCCTGGCCGACCGGTGGCGCGCCGTCGACCGCTGCCCGGCTCCCGTCGACGAGACCAACGGGGTGGTGGGCCGTTCCGCCGCGTCCGGCTGCGCCGGCGGCACCGAGGTGGACTTCGTCCGCATCGACGGCGGCGGTCACATCTGGCCGGCCGCGTTCGACGCCTCACAGGCCAGCGGCCAGTTCTTCGCCTCTCACGGCTAGCCCGGGGGAGTGGCGTCGGGCACTCCGGCGATCGGATCGATGTCAAACGGCCCTAGGATGCGAAACCGTGGCCGGGGACCTTCATGAGGTGGACGACGACGCGAACGTCAGTGCGTTTGCCCTCGAGCGCGCCATCCACCCCCGACTGGTCGGACTCCTCGACCGTCCGGTCACGGCGATCAAGCGGGTCGGCGATCAGGCGCTGTTCTACTGGAACGCCGTCGCCGCCATCCCGTACGCCATCCGCAACTACCGCGGCGAGATCGTCCGGCTGATCGCCGAGATCAGCATGGGCGCGGGCACGCTGGCGATGATCGGCGGCACGGTCGTCATCGTCGGGTTCCTCACCATCGCGACCGGCGGCACGCTGGCGGTGCAGGGCTACAGCTCGCTGGGCAACATCGGCATCGAGGCGCTGACCGGCTTCCTGGCGGCGTTCATCAACGTGCGCATCTCGGCCCCGGTCGTCGCCGGTATCGGGCTGGCGGCCACCTTCGGCGCGGGGGTGACCGCGCAGCTGGGCGCCATGCGGGTGAACCAGGAGATCGACGCGCTGGAGTCGATGGCCATCCGCCCGATCGCGTTCCTCGTGAGCACCCGGATCGTCGCCGGGATGATCGCGATCACCCCGCTGTACGCCATCGCCGTCATCCTGTCGTTCCTGGCCAGCAAGTTCACCACCGTCACGCTGCTGGGACAGTCGACGGGGCTCTACAACCACTACTTCTCGACGTTCCTCAACCCGATCGACCTGCTGTGGTCGTTCGTCCAGGCGGTGCTGATGGCACTCGCAGTCCTGTTGATCCACACCTACTTCGGCTACTTCGCCTCGGGTGGGCCGGCCGGGGTTGGTGTCGCCACCGGCGATGCGGTGCGCACCTCGCTCGTGGTGGTCGTCGCGGTCACGCTGCTGGTCTCGCTCGCCATCTACGGAGCCGACGGCGGGTTCAACCTGGCCGGCTAGCGGCTCAGGTCCCGCAGAAGGTGCGGTATCGCCCGAAGTCCTCGGGGGCTGGTTCGCGGTAGCGCTCCAGGCCGGGCCGTTCGGTGTACGGCTCGGCGATGGCGACGAGTAGCTGCCGGATCGGCTCGAGGTCACCAGCCGTGGCGGCGGTGAGGGCCTCCTCGAGGAGGTGATTGCGCGGGATGTAGATCGGGTTGGCCCGGTCCATCACCGCGGCATCCGGTGCCAGCGCCCGCCAGCGGGTCAGCCACGCATCGAATCCGGCCAAATCGATGAACAGCCCGCGGACGGGCTCGGCATCGCCGCGGGCGGCCCGGCCGAGGTCGACGAAGAACGACGTGTAGTCGACGTGGCTGGTGTGCAACAGGTCCAGCAGGTCACCGGCGAGCGCGGTGACCACCGCGTCGTCGACGTCGTCGGTGACGCCGAGCTTGGCCCGCATCCCGCCCAGCCGGGCGGCCTCGTAACGGTCGGCGAAGGTGCCCAGCGTCTCCTGGGCCAACTCGATCGCCCGCTCGGTGTCTTCGTCGATCAACGGCAGCAGCGTCTCGGCGAAGCGGGCGAGGTTCCAGCCGGCCGCGGCGGGCTGGTTGGCGTAGGCGTAGCGGCCCCAGGAGTCGATCGAGCTGAACACCGTGTTCGGGTCATAGGCCTCCATGAAGGCGCACGGACCGTAGTCGATGGTCTCCCCGGAGATCGTCATGTTGTCGGTGTTCATCACGCCGTGGACGAACCCGACGAGCATCCACTGCGCCACCAGCTCTGCCTGCGCGGCGATGACGGCCTCGAGCAGGGCGAGGTACGGGCGCTCGGCGCCGCCCGCGCCGGGATGATGGCGGTCGATCGCGTGATCGGCCAAGCGCCGCAACAACTCCCGGTCGCCGCTCGCCGCCGCGTACTGGAAGCTGCCGACCCGCAGGTGACTTTCGGCGATCCGGGTCAGCACGGCCCCGGGCAGCACGGTGTCGCGCTGCACCGGCCGGCCGGTGGCCACCACGGCCAGCGAGCGGGTGGTCGGGATGCCCAGCGCGTGCATGGCCTCGCTCACCACGTACTCGCGCAGCATCGGTCCGACCGCGGCGAGTCCGTCGCCGCCGCGGGCGAACGGGGTGCGTCCGGAACCCTTGAGGTGGACGTCGCGCAACCGCCCGGCGGCGTCGGCGATCTCGCCGAGCAGCAGTGCGCGGCCGTCGCCGAGGCGCGGGACGTAGCCGCCGAACTGGTGGCCCGCGTAGGCCTGCGCGACCGGGACCGCGCCGGCCGGCACGTGGTTGCCGATCAGGAAGCGCAGCCCATCGGGGCCGCGCAGCCAGGCCGGGTCCAGGCCGAGGTCGGTGGCCAGCGCCTCGTTGAGCAGCAGCAGTTCCGGTTCGGCGGGCACCTCGGCCTGCCACGGGACGGCGAGTTCCGGCAGCGCGCGGCTGAAGCGGTCCTGCAGGACCACGGTCGTATCGGGTGCGACACTCACCTGACCCAGCCTACGGAGGCCGAGTTTGATACCACACCGGTATCATCACCGCATGGCCATGACCCTGCGGCTGTCCGATGAGCAGACCGCCAAGCTGCGCGCCGCCGCCGAACGCGACGGCATCTCCATGCACGCCGCGGTGCTCAAGGCCGTCGACGACTACCTCGATCGTCGAACCGCGCGCCGCGACGAGATCCTCGGCCAGATCGTCAAGGAACACGACGGTCTGCTGCGCCGGCTCGCCGAGGCATGATCGACTACCTCACCCTGGACGACGTTCTCGCAGCGGCCGAAGCCCACCTCGGCCACCCGGCCGAGGTCGGCGACTACGGACTGCTCGAATCCGCCGTCGCGCGTCCGCAGGCCACCGTGTACGGCCAGGACGCCTACTCCACCATTCACGAAAAGGCCGCGGCGCTGCTGCAGTCCCTCGCCACCAATCACGCCCTTGTCGACGGCAACAAGCGCACCGCGTTCGTGGCGACCGCGTTGTTCTACGCGCTCAACGGCCACCATGTGTCCGGGCGGCCCGAGGACGAACTGTTCGATCTGGTGCTCGCGGTCGCGACCCGCGAACTCGACACCGTGCAGACCATCGCGGTGCGGCTGAGCCGACTCGTGGAGTGATGGGCGCGACCCGCTCAGTGCTCTCCGCCGTCGACGAAGTCCCAGTTGTGCTCCAGCCACTCCAGGTAGCGGATGTCGGCCTCGGTCAACGTGCTCACCAGGATGGGCCGATGCAACTTGCGGCCCGGCGGGTGCGGCTTGTGCACCGGTTGGTGCCAGGCGTCGATACCCTCGCGCATCCGCCAGTAGCGCTCCCACTGGCTCGGGTGGTTGGACCGGCCCCGGTCCTCCGACACCGCCGCCAGCGAGCCGTCGGCGTTGAGGAACCACAGGTGAGAGTTGTTGTCGACCAACAGCGGACGTGCCCGCACCCCCTGGCGCGGGATGTGCTGAAGCGCCCAGCCGGAAAGCACGCGCAGGTCGTCGCACATCGCGTACGGCGGGATGTCGGGCAGGAAGAACCACGCCGCCTCGAACACTTCCGCCAACGCGACCTCCTCAGCTCGGTGTCCTCACGCTAGCCCCGCCCACCGACAGGATCGGGGCGCCGCGCTCAGAACTGCGGCAGCCGCACCACCTGGACGAAGAAGTCGTCGATCTGCCGGACCGCGCTCATGAACTGGTCGAGGTCGACCGGCTTGGTGACATACGCGTTGGCGTGCAGCTTGTAGCTGCGCAGGATGTCCTCCTCGGCCGACGAGGTCGTCAGGACCACCACCGGGATGTGGCACAGGTCGGCGTCGGACTTGATCTGCTCCAGCAGTTGGCGTCCGTCGTACTTCGGCAGGTTCAGGTCGAGCAGGATCAGGTCCGGGCGCGGGGCGTCGTGGAACTCGCCGCGCCGGTAGAGGTAGTCCAGGCCCTCCTCGCCGTCGTGCACCACGTGCAGGGTGTTGTTGAGCTTGTTGTGCTCGAACGCTTCCCGGGTGATCAGTTCGTCACCGGGGTCGTCCTCGATGAGCAGGACGTCGATCGCGCGACCGGGATCGGTCATGGTGCTGTTCCTTCCAGTTGGGCCGGTTGGGCCTCGGGTGTCGCTGTCGCCACCATGGGGAGGGTGAAGCGGAAACGGGTTCCGCCGCTGTAATCGGTGTCGATCCAGATGGTGCCGCCGTGGTACTCGACGATCTTCTTGACCAGCGCCAGACCGATGCCGGTTCCGGCGTAGGCGTCGCGCCCGTGCAGGCGCTGGAAGATCACGAACACCTTGTCCACGAACTCGTCGGCGATGCCGATGCCGTTGTCGGAGACGCTGAACAGCCAGTCGCCGTCCTGCTCCCCGCTGCCCGGCCGGTACCCGATGGTGATGCGGGGCGGGCGGTCGTCCCGCCGGAATTTGATCGCATTGGCGATCAGGTTCTGCCACAACATGATCAGCAGGGTGGGGTCGCCGGTGACGGGCGGCAGTTCGTTCGGTCGGTCGATCTGCGCCCCCGATTCCTCGACCGCGGTGGCGACATTCGAGATCGCCTGCTCCAGCGTGGTGTTGAGGTCCACCTCGGTCTGGGATGCGTTGAGCCGGCCCACCCGGGAGAACGTCAGCAGGTCGTTGATCAGGATCTGCATGCGCTTGGCGCCGTCGACGGCGAAGTCGATGTACTGGATGCCGCGTTCGTCGAGCTGGTCTCCGTAGCGCTTCTCCAGCAGCTGGCAGAACGAGGCGACCTTGCGCAGCGGCTCCTGCAGGTCGTGAGAGGCCACGTAGGCGAACTGCTCCAGCTCGGCGTTGGACCGGCGCAGTTCCTCGGCCTGCTCGTCGAGCAGGGCTCGGGCCTGACCGGCGCTGTCGAGCTCGTCGACGATGCGGCGGCGCATGTCCTCGACGTCGGAGGCGATGGCGCGAATGTCCTTGGGGCCCTGCGGGACGATCCGCTCACCGAAACTGCCGTCGGTGATTCGCCGGCAGGCCTCGGCGAGCGCGCCGAGCGGCCGGGTGATGGCGCCGCGGACCAGGATGGCCAGCGCGAACGCGGTGATCACGAACGCGACGATGATGCCCGCGAGCACCGCGTCGCGCCAGGCACGGGTGCGGTCGAGTTGGTCGATGGCCGCGGTGCGGGCGGTACCGAGGTTGTCGTTCTGGGTGTCGAACAGCGTTCGCATGGCGTCGAATTGGGCCTTGCCGGCCTCGGCGGTACCGCGGCTGACGACGTCCGGGGAGCCGGGTGTGACCCCGGCGATCAGCGGCTCGGCGTACCGCGCCCGCCAGCCGGCGGCGGCCTGCTCGACGGCATCGAGATCCGCGATCAGCTCCGGGCGACCGCTGAGGAGTCGTCGGATGTCCTGCGCGGCTTGCTGTTCCGATTGCTGACCGTCGTAGTACGGGGCCAAGAACTGTGGATCGGCGGCGATGAGGTAGCCGCGGATGGCGGTCTCCTGGTCGCGCAGCGCCGCCTGCAGCTGGTATGCCGCGACCCGGGACGGCTGGATGTCGTCGACCAACTGCCTGCACACCTCGTCGGTACGGTTCTGCAGTGCCGCGCCGGTCAGCGCGCCGCCCAGCACCACCACCCCCATGACGGCGAGCACCAGGTTCAGCCAGCCCTGCACCGTCAATGCCGACCGCCGTTGCGGTTTCGGCTCGGTGCTCATCTGCAGGTCCGTTCCACCCGCAGCACCGCGATGTCGTCGGCGATGCCGCCGTGGGACTGGGCGCGTTGTTCGGCCGCGCTGATGAGCGCGTCGACGAACTCCGCCCCGGGCAGCGTCGCCAGCGATCGGGCCACCTCGAGCAGGCCGTCCTCGCCGAGGCGTTGTTCGCCGTGGCCGGAATGGCCCTCGAAGAGGCCGTCGGTCAGCAGCAAAAGGCCATGGCCGTCGGGCAGTTCCAACTCGGGCTGCGGCCACTGCTGAGCACCAAGGCCCAGCGCGGGCCCGGCGGGCGGCTCCAGCCACCGCACCGTGCCGGGCCCGTGCAGCAGCATCCCGGGATGCCCCGCGCGCACCGCGGTGAAGCGCCCGTCGGGCCGAAGGGCGACGCTGAGCACGGTCGCGAAGATGCCGGTGCCCGCCCGCTCGGCCCGCAGGATCTGCTCGAGGCGGCGCATCCGATCGTTACCGCGTAGGCCGGCGAATGTCAATGCACGCCAAGCGATCCGGAGCGCCGCGCCCAGCGCCGCCTCGTCCGGTCCGTGACCGGCGACATCGCCCACCATGATGTGCACGGTGCCGTCCGGGGTCTGCACCACGTCGTAGAAGTCACCGCCGAGCAGCGCGTTCTCCCGACTCGGGCGGTACTGGGTGACGATGTGCACCCCGGGGTCGTCGTCGAGCAGCGGGGAGGGCAGCAGCGCGCGTTCGAGTCGGGCGTTCTCCTGGGCGCGCAGTTGGCTGGTGTAGAGGTCGACGGCGGTCAGCTCCGAACGTTTGCGCTCGATGGCGTACAGCAAGGACCGGTGCAGGGTGTCGGGTTCGACGTGGCCCTTCACCAGGTAGTCCTGCGCGCCGGAGGCCACGGCGGTGACACCGAAGTGCTCGTCGTCGAGACCGGTCAGCACCACGATCGGCAGGGTGGCGTCGCGGCCGGCGATCCTGGCCACGGCGTCCATCCCGGTGGCGTCGGGCAGGTTGAGGTCGACCAGGATGCAGTCGGGCCGGGTCAGCAGCAGTTCCTGCTCGGCGCTGCTGATGGAGGGGGCCCAGATCACCTGGATGTCGGCGTCCGCGTCGGCGATCAACTCCTCGACCAGCACCGCGTCGGCGCGGTCGTCCTCGATCAGCAGCAGCGAGATGGGCCGGTGGTTGGCCGGTCCGGTGCCGGCTACCGCCACCACTTGCGGGTCATAGGGAGCGCGCATCGGCGATTCGATCCTTTGTCAGATCACATCGGCCGCGCTTTGACCATGTTGGGGGTGGGACAACATTTCGACCCTACCGGGTTGGGCCGCTCCACCCAAAAGCTCAGCGCCGCGCCGAGCCCGTCAGCGGCCGGCCGTCCGCGCTCTGCAGCAGGCAGATCACGGTGCTCGGGTAGGGATTGTCCGACGTCCGGTCCTGCTCGGAATCGATCAGATACGTGATGGCGGTGTCGCCGCCGGCGGCCGGCCTGCCGGTGTAGGCGGTGAAGCCGGCGTCGCAGCGCTCATTGGCCACATCGGTGACCGCGGCGTCGACGGGGATGCTGGCTCGCAGGAACGTCTCGGCCTGATGCGGTGCCGAGCAGTCCACGACGGTGACGAGCACCACCGCGGGATCGGTGGGTGGCGGCTCGGCCAGACAGTCGCCGACGGCCAGGTCGACCCACCGTGCGGTGCGGGGCTGCGGCGGTGGCGCAGCGGCGCTGGTGGTTGGGCGCGCCGCCGCCGTCGAGGTCGTCGACGCGGTGGTCGGTGCCGGTGCGGCGGCCTGACCCGCGCAGCCGGTCAGCGCGGCCAGGGCGGATAGGCAGCACAGGGCGCGCAGCATGGCGGCCTCCTGGGGTTTAGCGGGATCGGCCGACCGGGTACAGACCTGGGCCGAGGGGGTCGTGACAAGTCTCGCGATTCGGCGAGCCCGATCAAGGAGATCACGACATGAAACTCAAGAAATTCGTCGCGGCCGCGGCGTTCGGTGCGGCTGCGGTCGGCGCGGGGGCCGGCATCGCGCACGCCGATCCGGACGGCCCGCCCGGCCCGCCGTGGGTGCCGGGGCCGGGTGTCAACGTCGGTGGACCGGGCAATCCGCTGCCGCCGGGACAGGGCTACCTGCCGCCACCGGGACATCGCGGCGACATCGACGGCATCGTGCCGGTGTGGGCGCCGCCACCGCCCCGGCCGCCGGTGTGGGCGCCGTGGCTGCCGGTGGTGTGGAACGGTGATCTGCCGGGCTGGGGGGTCTGGTGGAACGGCGGATTCATTCGGCTCTGACGTCGGCGTCTCACGTCAGCCCAGGCTGCTCTCCCGGCCCGCCACAAACACGCCCAGCCGCGGATCGTTCGAGGTGATGCGGTCGACCTCCTCGCCGCCGTCGCAGCGATAGAGCCCGATGGTGATCGAGTCCTTGTGCCGGGCGATCACCGCCCAGTGCGCCCCGGCGTCCTGCCAGCGTTGCAGGACCGCCACCGGATCAGCACTCACCTGATCCATAATGGTCCGAGTGCCGCGCGGGGGTATGCGGCGGTGAGGGGGAGCGGTGAGCTGGTCGGCGGTAGCGGCCGCGGCGGTCTTCATCTGGCTGGGCATGGTGCTGGCCATCTCGTTCCTGGAGGCGCCACTGAAGTTCCGCGCCCCCGGTGTCACCATCCAGCTCGGCCTGGGAATCGGGCGGCTGGTGTTCCGTGCCCTCAACGCGTGCGAACTGGCGCTGGCGGTGTTGATCGTCGTCGCCCTGGTGATCGGCAGGCCCAGTGTCGGGGTGACCGCCGCGACGCTGGTGGCCATCGGCGCCCTGCTGGTCCAGCTGATCGCCGTGCGCCCCTGCCTGACCCGGCGGTCCGACGCGGTGCTCGCCGACGCCGCCCAGGCCGAATCCGGGCGCTCCAACGCGCATTTCGTCTACGTGGGGTTTGAAGTCGTCAAGGTGGTGGCACTGTTGGTCGGCGGCATCCTGCTGCTGTCCGCCTGAGCTTGGAGGGGTTATGGACTCGGTCTCGCTTTCTCAACTCGCCGATGAGCAAATGGACGCCGCGCGCTCATCGCACAGCGGCCGCGCCGCGCACACCGTGCACGGCGGACACGATCACCGGCTTCGGCAGACGCTGATCGCCCTGGCCGCCGGGCGTGATCTCAGTGACCACAACAGCGCGGGGGAGACCACGCTGCAGGTGCTGCGCGGCCGGGTGCGGTTGACCACCGCCGGCGAGACCTGGAACGGGTCCGCCGGTGATCTGCTGGTGATCCCGCAGGAACGCCACGGTCTGCACGCCGACGAGGACGCCGTGGTGCTGCTGACCGTGCTCGCCGACAGCCGCCCCGCTCAGTAGCGGTAGTCGGCCAGGTCGGTGGAGCCCTCGCGGCGCCCGCCGTCCAGCACCAGCAGCGCGGGCACCATCTCGCAGGTCACCAGCCCGTGGCCGCCCGTCACCTGGTCGACGATGTCGAAGCTGCGCGCGATGCGGTCCGGGGTGTCGACGACGATCGAGATCACCGGCACCTGACGGCCGAACTGAATCAGCTTGTCCCCGTGTGGTTTATGGTCGCCGTGGAAGCCCCAGATACCGCGCAGCACCGTCGCACCGCTTGCCGTGCCGGACTCCAGCAGCCGCCGGACCAGGGCCCGGTGGACCGGTGCTCCGTCGTGGCGGGTGGCCTCGGAGGTGAAGATCATCAGCTTCTGGCGCACCTGACGGCCGTCGGCGTCGAGGGCGGGCAGCACCGGTGGGCGGGCCAGCAGCTCCCCGTCGCGTTTGCACACCTGCACCCGTTCGACGGTGGCCAGCGGCTCGCCCAGCATCTCGGTCAGCCCGGGCAGCACGCCGCGTACCTGCGCGGTGCTGCCGACCGCGATGATCATCATCGGCACGTCGACGTTGCGGGCGAAGAAGTGCGCGCGCCGGCGTTCGCCGTGCGCGGTGCCGTCCACCGCGAGTAGCGCCGATGCGCCGTCGAAGTGGTGGCGGTGCAGCAGGTCGCACACCGCGTAGAAGGCCGGTGCGCCGTCGACCCGGTGCCGCCGGCCCACGTAGACGGTGAGTTTGACGGCGTCGCCGTCGGGCAGCGGGGTCGATACCGGGTCGGTCACCAGCCGCGCCCGCTCCAGGGTGAGCAGGCCCTGGGTGGTCATGGCGACGGCGTCGTCCAGCAGGGCGGTGATGACGGCCTCGGTGTCGACGGCGGCGACGGCGACCGGCGGGTCCTCGGAGAGCGTGAGCGACTGGTCGCTGCGGACGATCCTGCTCAGCCCGAAACTGGCGATACCGCGCAGCATCACGCTGGTGGCGACCTGACGCTCGGCGAATAGGTCCAGCATCGCCTCGGCGACGAACCGCTTGCCGGTGCGCTGACGTTCGCCGAAGTACGCGGTCAGCTTGAGGTAGGCGTCACTCATAGCAGGCCGGCGATCGACTGGCCGGCCACCGCGGCGGCGACACCGAGAACGACGCTGACCACTAGGTTGGCCAGCGCGGGCAGGATCTGGCGCTCCTCAGTGAGCCGCTGGGTCTCCAGCATCCAGGTGGAGAAGGTGGTGTAGGCGCCGACGAACGCGGTACCGACCAGCAGTGCCACCTGGTGGCTGAGCGTGAGCCCGGTGATGAACCCGAGCAGCACCGCGCCGCTGATGTTGACGGTCAGGGTGCCGAACGGGAACGAGCGCGCGGCGCGGCGCGCGACGGCCCGGTCGACCATGAACCGCGCCACCGAACCGAGGCCGCCG
Source organism: Mycobacterium sp. (assembly GCA_020438865.1). Lineage (GTDB taxonomy): Bacteria > Actinomycetota > Actinomycetes > Mycobacteriales > Mycobacteriaceae > Mycobacterium. The sequence goes on along the minus strand of JAGQTU010000001.1, from coordinate 16,379 downwards.
ATCAGGAACACCCCGGCCCACACGGCGACGTTCATGCGCGAATCCTGACCCGGCGCACCAGCACCGTCGCCGCGTACACCGCCACCAGGCCGGCGGCGATGCTGGCCACGGTGTAGCCGGCGGCCAGCCCGTAGTGGTGGGCCTCGATCATCTTCAGCGTCTCGACCTGCATCGTGGAGAAGGTCGTCAGCCCGCCGCACAGGCCCGTGCCCAGCATCGGGCGCCGGTAGCTGGACAGCGGCAGCCGCTCGAGCAGGCGGGTGGTGAAGTAGCCGAGCAGAAACGCCCCCACGATGTTCACGATGAACGTCGCCCACGGCCAGCGCGACGGGTCCGACACCAGGACGCTCGCCAGCCCGGCCCGGGCGGCGGTCCCCACCGCGCCGCCGGCGAAAACGGCCGCCAACTCCCGGTTGTCATGGCCGAACAACGGCGTCCCCCTTAACCGTGGGTGATCACAGGCAACAAGGAGAAAGTATCGCCCGCCGCGGGGCAGAATTGCGCCATGGCGGCTAATCCCCGCGCCGGTAAGCCGGCGCTCCCCGAAGACCTCATCGACGTGCCCCACCTGGTGACCGCGTACTACACGGTCACCCCGGATCCCGACGACGTGGCCCAGCAGGTGGTGTTCGGGACCTCGGGACATCGCGGCTCGAGCCTGGACGGTGCGTTCAACGAGGCGCACATCCTGGCCACCACGCAGGCCATCGTCGAGTACCGCGCCGGGCAGGGGACCACCGGTCCGCTGTTCATCGGCCGCGACACCCACGGCCTGTCCGAGCCGGCCTGGGTGTCGGCGCTGGAGGTGCTGGCCGCCAATGACGTTGTGGCGATGATCGATTCGGCCGACCGCTACACCCCGACCCCGGCCGTGAGCCACGCCATCCTCACCCACAACCGCGGCCGCAGCGGCGATCTGGCCGACGGCATCGTGGTCACCCCGTCGCACAACCCGCCCCGTGACGGCGGGTTCAAGTACAACCCGCCCAACGGCGGGCCTGCCGACACCGACGCCACCGGGGCAATCGCCAAGCGCGCCAACGAGATCCTCCGCGGCGGGCTGCGCGAGGTGAAGCGGGTGCCGCTGGCCCGCGCGCTGCAGTCGGCGCACCGGCACGACTACATGGACGCCTACGTCAGCGATCTGCCGAACGTCGTCGACATGCACGCCATCCGGGCCGAGACCATCCGCATCGGGGCCGACCCGCTGGGCGGGGCCAGCGTCGACTACTGGGGGGCCATCGCCGAACGGCACAGCCTGGAACTGACCGTGGTCAACCCGCTGGTCGATGCGACGTGGCGATTCATGACGCTGGACACCGACGGCAAGATCCGGATGGACTGCAGCTCGCCGAACGCGATGGCATCGCTGATCGCCAAGATCGGCAACTACCAGATCGCCACCGGCAACGACGCCGACTCCGACCGGCACGGCATCGTCACCCCCGACGGCGGGTTGATGAATCCCAACCACTACCTGGCGGTGGCGATCGACTACCTCTACACCCACCGTCCGGACTGGCCGGCCAGCGTGGCGGTCGGCAAGACGGCGGTGAGCTCGTCGATCATCGACCGGGTGGTGGCCGGGCTCGGCCGCAAGCTGATCGAGGTGCCCGTCGGCTTCAAGTGGTTCGTCGACGGGTTGATCGGCGGCACAATCGGTTTCGGCGGTGAGGAGTCGGCGGGGGCGTCGTTCCTGCGCCGGGACGGGTCGGTGTGGACCACCGACAAGGACGGCATCATCATGGCGCTGCTGGCCTCGGAGATCCTCGCGATCACCGGCAAGACCCCGTCGCAGCGCTACGAGGAACTGGCCGACGAGTACGGCGCCCCGGTGTACGCCCGGGTCGACGCGCCCGCCAACCGGGAGCAGAAGGCGCGGCTGGCCAAGCTGTCGGCCGAGCAGGTGACCGCCACCGAGTTGGCCGGTGAACCGATCACCGCCAAGCTCACCACCGCGCCGGGCAACGGGGCCCCACTAGGCGGGCTGAAGGTGACCACCGCCGACGGCTGGTTCGCCGCGCGGCCGTCGGGCACCGAGGACGTCTACAAGATCTACGCCGAGTCGTTCAAGGGGCCGCAGCACCTGGCGGAGGTGCAAGACGCCGCGCGGGAAGTGGTGAATAAAGTCATATCGTGAGTTCCGTCGCGGAGGATGACTGTTCGTCGGAGGCGCCCGCGCGCCTGCCGCGCGAAGTCTGGGTCCTGATCGCGGCCAACGTCGTCATCGCACTCGGCTACGGCGTGGTGTCGCCGGTGCTGCCGGCCTATGCCCGCCACTTCGGCGTGAGCATCAGCGCGGCGACCTTCGTGATCACGCTGTTCGCCCTCGCCCGGCTGTGCTTCGCACCGGTCAGCGGCCTGCTGGTGCAGCGGCTGGGGGAGCGGCGCATCTATGTCAGCGGCCTGCTCATCGTGGCGGTATCGACGGCGGCCTGCGCGTTCGCCCATACCTATTGGCAGCTGCTGCTGTTCCGGTCGCTGGGTGGCATCGGCTCGACGATGTTCTTCGTCTCCGCGCTGGGCCTGATGATCCGGATCAGCCCGCACGATGCGCGCGGCAAGGTCGCCGGCATGTTCTCCAGCGCGTTTCTCATCGGCTCGGTCGCCGGGCCGGTGCTGGGCAGCCTCACCGCCGGGCTGGGGCTGAACGCGCCGTTCCTGATCTACGGGGCCGCGCTGTTGGTGGCCGCCGCGGTGGTGTTCATCAGCTTGCGGCACTCGACGCTGGCCGCACCCGCCGAGGAGAGCGAGCTGACCGTCACGGTGGGTGTGGCGCTGCGTCACCGCGCCTACCGCGCGGCGCTGCTGTCGAACTTCGCCACCGGGTGGTCGGCGTTCGGGCTGCGGATCGCGCTGGTGCCACTGTTCGTCACCGAGTCGCTGCATCGCGGGCCGCGGATGGCCGGCCTGGCGCTGGCCACCTTCGCCGCCGGCAACGTGCTCGCCGTGATCCCGTCCGGGCGGCTGTCGGACCGGACCGGGCGGCGACCGCTGATGATCATCGGGCTCGCGGTGGCGGGGGTGTCGACGGCGGTGGTCGGCCTGGCGAACTCGGTGCCGCTGTTCCTGCTCGGCGCGGTGGTGGCCGGTGCGGCCTCGGGTATCTTCACCTCACCGCAGCAGGCGGCGGTCGCCGACATCATCGGCAGCAAGGCGCGCGGCGGCACGGCGGTCGCGACGTTCCAGATGATGTCGGACCTGGGGTCGATCGTCGGGTCGTTGGGTGTCGGGGAGATCGCCCAGCACGTCTCGTTCGGGTGGGCGTTCGGGCTCAGCGGGCTGATTCTGGTGGTGGCGGCGGTGGGCTGGATGTTCGCCCCGGAGACCCGGGACAGCGAGCCGCTGGAGCACACGCCCGCCCGGCCGCTGGGCCCGGAGGCGGCCGGAGAGTTGCCCTGACACCCGTTGTGCCCGCCTCTGAGCGACACCTGCTTGTCGATGCCGGACTTGACCGTCGGGTGTCGCTCGAAGCCGGGCAGGAGCACTGCCGCGTGGGATGCCGGTGGCCAGCGGTTTTGAGGCGTGCCTCGCGGTGGTGTAACTTCGATGGGCACACCTGGGGCTATGGCGCAGCTGGTAGCGCACCACACTGGCAGTGTGGGGGTCAGGGGTTCGAGTCCCCTTAGCTCCACGGAGAAAACCCGAAGCCAATGGCTTCGGGTTTTTGCTTCCGGGACCGATTGGGGCAGTTTGACGACGACAGTTTGACGACTCTGTGCCCCACACTGCTCGTGTGGTGCGCATCGGGTCGGCAGGTGGCCTCGGGAACGGCGAACGAAGGCTGCCGACAATCGAGAGCGAAAGGTCGCAAGCGTCGGCTGGGCATGTCTAGGCGCTGTATTCCAAGGCTGCTAACACGCTGTCGCACTGAAAGATGCGGTCGTAGCGGCCCGAGGTGCGTTGCCGGAGTATGCCTTTGTCGACCAGCTTGGCAATCGCGGAGTTCGCTGCCTGATATGAGACTCGGTAGAGCGACGCTGCCAGGGTGGCTGTGATCATCGGATAGCCGATCAGGTCATCGGCTATCCGCAGAGAGACCCCCTTGGATCCTCGGAGGGCCTGGCGGAAACTGTCGCGAAGTACGAGGAGTCTGTCGACTCGTGCGATCACGTCGAGCGCTTCGGCATGGATGGCTGCGGCGATGAAGGACACCCACTGGTCCCACTGGCCGGTCTGGGAGACGCGCAACAGCCCGTCTTGGTATTCGGCGCGGTGCTGTTCGAGCCAGGGCGAGATGTTGAGCACCGGATAGCGCAACTCCCCAGCAATCATCAGTTGCAGCGCCATCACCAGCCGGCCGAGGCGGCCGTTGCCGTCGTGGAAGGGGTGCAATGCCTCGAATTGATAGTGCGCGGCGGCCACTCGGACGATCGTCGGCACTGTGCTTGGCCCCCGGGTCCACTCCTCCCACGCGCGCAGTCCATCGAGTAGGCGATGGTCAGGCGGTGGAGGGATAAAGCGGGCCGAGGCGACGCGTCGATTGCCGACCCCGATGAACACCTGTGTGGTTCTGACGCTGCCTGCCTGGGTGCCATCGCTGGGCGTTCCTCGCAAGAGTTCGCGCTGTAGATCCTCGAGCATTCTGATGGAGATTGGTTGCCCCTGGCCGATCAATTCATAGGCCCGTTCGGCGGCCGTTACGTAGTTGCGAACCTCGCTGACGGAGCTGGACATTTCGTCTGCGTCGAGGAAGTCCGCTTCGAAGACGTCGGAGAGGGCGGCGTAGGTGCCTTCCAGTGCCGAGGTGCTGACGGCTTCGCGCCGCGTCGCCGGTCGAGCCAGTAGTCCAGGATTGGGAAGCAGGGACGCTGCCTGGTCGGCTCGCGCCATTGCGGCAGCGGCGTCGATAACAGTCGCGTACGTTCCGCTACCCAGGTCGAGATCGCCCGAAAGGGGATCGGGTACGTAGGCGAGGCAGTCATACTCTTCGCCGAAACGTGGGTCATAACCCGAAATGGGCACCAGCTGCCCGACAGGGCTCGCGCGAAGCTTGTCAACGTCCATCTCATGCCCAACCTTGAAATCCTTCGGTGTAATTTCAAGGTTAAGCCATCAACCTTGAAATTGCCCCTGAAGATTTCAAGGGTTTGCCGGGTCCAACCCCCGGCGTCGCCTGTCCTTGGCCGGCTGGCTCGACGACAATCCTGCCTGGTCAGGGTCAGCGCTCGTTCCTGGCAGTGTGGGGGTCAGGGGTTTAGCTCCAGGGAGAAAACCCGAAGCCAATGGCTTCGGGTTTTTGCTTCGGGGACCGATTGGGGCAGTTTGGCGACAGTTTCGACCTCGGTGCCGGCTGTGTTTCCGCGATGTGGCGTCCCCACACCGAAGTCTGAGGGCGCCCCAACCAAATGAGTATTTTTGGTATGATTTCTATACATACCTGAGTTCGAGTTCGATCCCGCCAAGAGCGAGGCAAACTGCTCAAACACGGTATCGGCTTCACCGAGGCGCAGACGTTGTGGCGTGATGCGCACCGTATCGAGGTTCCGGCCCGGACGACGGATGAGCCACGGTGGATGGTGATCGGTCAGATCGGCGGCCGGGTTTTGGTCGGCGGTGGTGACTTATCGAGATGATTACGTCCGGATCATCTCAGTGCGCGTGTCTAGACAGAGTGAGGTGGCACTTTATGAAGGCTAAGGAATTCGACGAGCGATTCGACGCCGGCGAGGACATGGCGGCTGCCTTGGATACCGCTCGGGCGCGGCGCCCCGGTGAGGAGCACCGGCGGGTGAATGTGGACTTCCCGGCGTGGATGATCGCCGAGCTCGACCGTGAGGCAACCCGTCTCGGCGTCACTCGCCAGTCGCTCATCAAGTTCTGGATCGCCGAGAAGCTCGACCACGGCGATCACCCCGCCGCCTGACGATCCGACGACAATTTCGACGACAACCCTGACGACGGTTATGGCCTCTACGACGCCAACTGCAGGCCAGGAATGGCCCCGAAGTGCCTGTTAGTGGCTAGGATTCGCGTCCGACGCATCAGCGACAGCGAACTGGATGAACATGTCAGACAGATACCAGCCATCGCGATCGAACGGCCCGAAGGCAGTTGGAAAGACGCTTACGGTCGAGCGCGAGCGCTAAGCTACCGCCCCGCTCCGGACACCACCACACGCTCGGGCGTGAAGCTCACCCCGCGGCCGGTGTGAACCTCGTCGGCGGGCGCGCTGTCATCCCAAGTGAGGGCTGCTGTGCCGGACAGCTGAAGTGTTGTCCCCGTGTCGAAGTCGATGAAGAGCAGAGCCGCGCTGGGGTCGACGGCGATGTTGCCGAGGCTGTTGAACAGGTTGTTGCCGGCATAGTCGGGGAACCACAGCCGGTCGTGCACGGCGGTCACGAAACCTGCCGGGCCACCCCGGTGGGAGGTGTCGGCCCCCGACGTCGGGTGCGTCGTGCCCAGGAAGAACGTGTCGGCGCGTTGGATCAGGCGACGGTCCTCGGCGCGCAGGCTGTCTCCGGCGAAGACCGGATCCCGTTGCGGCCCAAGCGAGCCGGTCGGTGTGTCGATCGTCCGTATCGTGATGTACTTCGGGCAGTTGCCGTACGACTGGTCGACCTCGAGATCGGTTCCCCCGTCGGGGCTGGTGGTCACCACGCCGTTGATGCGCCAGCGACGCCGGGTGGCGAAGTCGATGACGATCACGCCGGCAAGCTGACCGCCGGGCATGTCACTCAGCGGGTCCGCTTCGGGAAGGCTGCCGTCGATGTGCAGCGTGCCCGAGTCGACGGCCGAGAGGAAACCCGGTTCTCCGAAGAGCGGCGAACTCCACACCGTGCCGTCGGGGTCATGGGCGGTCAGGACCGCCAGCCGAGCACTGCCCAGGAAATCCGCTGTCCCCGAGCGGAGTTGGCCGCGCCCCACCATCGCCGAAAGCCGTCCAGCCTGACCGCTCACACCGGCCTGCTCCTGAACGGCGAGCTCGCCGCTGTGGAATCCCACAGCGGCGAGCCGGTTTTCGACCCTCATCATAGCGGATGCCGACCCGCGAAGGCGACGACTCGTTGAGTCGGGGTAGCCGTCACACCCGCCTCGACGGCCGGGCCGAAGAGGTTCTGCGGGCGCAGGGCGGGGACGAGTTGTGCACCGACGGCTTCCGCCAGCCCGGCCTCGTCATCGTCGAACTCGACAGGCCGGTCGAGGGCGACCGCGAGATCCCAGCTGTGCACCAGCGTGGAGTAGGTGATGATCCCGATGGCCTGTTCGGCGGGCATCTCGCCGAGGACGGTCGCGACCGGCGACTGCCAGTCGGTGATCGTCGACCACGCCCGATGCGACCGTGCGATCGAACGCTCGGTGACCGCGAGCGGGGCAGTGCCGAGGATGTCGGCGCCGCTGAAGAGTTCCTCCTCGGTGGGCCCGCCCTGCCCATCGATGGCGGCGGCGAAGGCGTCGATCGAGGCGACGGTGTGGCTGAGCAGGGACCGGACGTTCCATCCCGCGCACGGGCTGGGGCGGTCCAGGTCGGCGGTGTCGAGACCGCCGGTCAGGCCGATGAGGCGGCGATCGGCGCGCTGGAGGAGGGCGAGAGCGGTCACGGGCTTCCTAACGTTTGTTTATAGACATTGACGTTAGTCATCATGCGCGCGTCGACCTAACGTTGTCAAGTTCCTGTTATCGTTAGACCGTGGATACCGAGTCGCGGCTCAGGCACGCCCAGGCGGCCGGCTTCTTCGTCGCGGGGGAGCCGCTGGCGGTGGACCTGGCCGACACCATCATCACGGTCCAAGACCCGCACGCCGATCTCCTGGCCGATGAGGCGGCCTGCCGGAACTGGTGGGAGCTGCAACGGGACCGCTTGCCGACGGGAGCGGCGCCGCCACCCCTGGCACCCACCATCGCGTTGCGCGATGCCGCCAGGGACATCCTCGACGCGCAGCTGACCGCGGCCCGACCGAGTGCGGCCGCCGTCGACCTGGTCAACGACGTCGCGTCCCGGGCCGCCGCGACGCGACGACTCGTGCCATCCCCGTCGGGCTGGGGCGCGCTCACCGAATGGCACGCCCCCACCGGGCGGCCCCACGACATCGCCCTTGCCGTGGTCGCCGACAGCCTCATCGACCTGCTGGTGGGGCCCGCGCTCGGCCGCCTGCGCCGGTGCCACAACCCGGCCTGCAGCATGCTGTTCGTGGCCTCCGATGCCCGCCGGAAGTTCTGCACTCAGAACATCTGCGCCAACCGGACCCGGGTGGCGCGGCACTATCGCCGCCACCGCGCCGACTGATGAGGCGCCATGCTGAGCGATCGCACAGCATTCTGGTGACATGACCGCCTCGAGTCGGTAGCTTGCGTTGCATGCCCTTGGCGCTGGCGGCGTTCCTCCGGACGACGCTGCCGCTCGACCTCGGCGGGCTGGACGCCCTGGACGACGGGCGCTATCACTCCATCTGGATGCCCGACCACCTCGTGAGCTTCTGGCCGGACTCGATCTGGACGCCCGAGTTCACCGACCTCGCCGAGGCGTCCGCGTCGCCGCACCGCTACCTCGACGCCCTGACCCTCGCCGGCGCCGTCGCCGCCCGCACGACACACACTCGGCTCGCCACCAGCGTTCTCGACACGGTGCGCCGCCATCCGGTGATGCTGGCCCAGTCGGCACTCACCCTCAGTCACCTCTCGGGTGGCCGGTTCATCCTCGGAGTGGGTGCCGGCGAGCGGGAAAACCTGGCGCCCTACGGTTTCGACGACCGGCACAGGGTGAGCCGCTTCGCCGAGGCCGTCCGCCTGATCCGGCTGCTGTGGAGCACGGAGGGACCGATCACCTTCGACGGCGAGTTCTACACGTGTGAACACGCTCGGTTGGACGCCGAACTGCACCCCTCCGGGCCGCCACCGATCTGGGTCGGGGCCAACGGCCCGCGCATGCTGCGGCTGGTCGGTGAACTCGGGGACGGCTGGTGGCCGACGGGGAGCGCCGGCCCCGAGACCTACGCCGGCCAGCTGGCCAGCATCCGCAAGGCCGCCGAACGGGCCGGGCGCGACCCGCGGGCGATCACACCGGCAAAGATGGTGGTGTGCCTCATCGGCGAACCCGATGAACTGCACGCGATCCTGCAACGTCCCCTGGTGAAGTCGCTGGTGCTGCAACTGACGGCCGACGCACTGCGATCGACCGGTCACGTCCATCCGATGGGTGAGCGCTGGCGTGGCATTCAGGACATCGACCCGCGCGTGCTGACTCGCGACAGACTGCTCCGGCTGTTCGACGACGTGGACCCGGCCGCGATCCTGTCCGTTGTCCCGCATGGCACTCCGAAGCAGGTCGCCGAGCAGGTGGCCGCCTTCGGCGAGGCGGGTGCCCGAGTGGTGTCGGTGCTCGACTACAGCGGAATGGCCGGGCAGGCCTACGCCACGGAGTCGGCGCGCAAGGTGCGCCAGGTCGAGGACGCGCTGCTGCAGCTCACCGGAAGCACATCGTGACGGCCCTCGACGCGGACGTCCTCGTCGCCGAAGCGCAGTGGACAACGGGGCTGGCCGACTTCGGGGACGACACCCTGCCCGAGCGGGTGGCGCTGGTCGTCGACAGGGTGAACAGCGTAGAACTCGACCGGGAAGGCGCACGGGCGGCGGCAAGCACGATCGGCGGATTGCTCAGCAGCCGACTGCATTTCATCGCCGACCGCACGCGCCTGCCCCTCGCTGCAGAACGGATCACCGCCCCGCTGTTCGCCACCGGGGAGCCGCGGTCGGGCACCACGCTGTTGCACGCCTTGCTCGCCGAGGACGAGGACTCGCGGGCCTTGCGGTTCTGGGAGGTCATGTATCCCTCACCGCCACCCGGTCCGGCCGGTGTCGACGACCCGCGCCGCTCCCGGGCCGATGCCGACTGGCGCGAGATCCTCGACCGCATCCCGCCGTGGATCGTCAGCCACCCGTACAACGATCTGCTCGGCGACGGGCTGCCCGAGTGTGAACGCACATGGGCCTTCGACTTCCGCGCCATGAACCCGAGCGCCTGGTGGCGAGTGCCGCTGACGATCCAGAACTTCCCGCAGGACCACCACGCGCAGTACACCCTGCACCGCATGATGCTGCAGCACATCCAGCACACCCGCGCGCCGAAACGGTGGGTGCTCAAGGGCTTTCACGGCCGGCGCCTGCGAGCGCTCTTCCACACCTACCCCGATGCCCGCATCGTCTGGGTGCACCGCGACCCGGTGCAGGTACTCGCCTCGCAGATCGTGGCTTTCGGCCAGATCAACGAGAGCCTCGCCGGCACACTGGACTGGACCCAGTACGCCAAGGACACGATCGAGGGGTCGCGGGCCAACTTCCACGCCTACCTCAGCGACCCCTTGGTGGACGACCCGCGGATCCACCACGTCCGCTACCGCGACTTCGTCGCGGACCCGGTCGTGACGATCGGCGGCTTCTACGACTTCGCCGGGCTGCCCTTCACGGCCGAGACCGAGAAGGCGATGCGCGACTACCTCGCCACCAACCGCAGCGATCGATACGGCAAGTTCACCTACTCCACGGACGTCCTGCCCGTGCCGGTTGAGCGACTGCACCAGGAGTTCGCCGCCTATCGCGAGCGGTTCGGCATCGACATCGAGACGAGGCACTGATGGCCTTCGGGGACACCGGGGACGACCACGCGCTGCGCGCAGCGTGGCGCGAATTCTGCGACCGGCTCAAGGCGGCCGGCGACCTCGCCTTCAAGGACACCTCGCCGGCGAATGCCCTGCAGCGAGCCGACGCCTTCCGCTACCTGACCCAAAACCTGGGGCAGGCCTACGAACTCGCGCTGGAGACCAGGGACACCCGGTTTCCGATGATCCACCCGTTCTGCGGTCCGAGCCGCAAGCTCGGCGGCGACAACGCCGACTTCGTCTACCTGCAGGCGTGGATCGACGGTGCGTCGACGTACCGAATCGCGGGGGATCGGGGCACGGCGCGGTTCATCAACTTCACGGTGCAGGGGCCGCGTCCCGACACCGACGTGTACTACGGCGCCGATCACCCGAATCTGCATGAGCCCTTCGGCGACACCCCCGAGGCGAACATCACCGGCGACGACCTGGTGACCGAATCCGACGGCAGCTTCGTCCTCTACGTCGGCGGGGAGCGGCGGGAACCGAACTGGCTGCCGACCACGCCGGGTTCGCGAAAGATCTTCATGCGACAGGGTTTCGACTCCTGGGAGGAGCGGTCGGCGCAGTTCAGCATCGAGCGCATCGACATGGACACGCCCCGCCCCGTGCCCGAGCCGCAGGATGTCATCGCGTCGATGCGCTGGGCCGGCGACTTTCTCACCGGGGTGATGACGGACTGGCCCGACCGCGAACTGCTGATCGGCTCGCTCTTCGGTGAACCCGAGCCCAATGTGTTTCCCGGCGCGCGATTCTCGGGCGAGGCCGAGCAACGCGATGCACGCCGCGGCCGGCTCATCGTCACCATGCCATGGCGTCTCGCGGCGGACGACGCGCTGATCGTCGAGTTCGCCGACGACGGGGCGTTCTGGATGCTCACCAACATGGGCGCGTTCTGGAACAGCATGGACTACCTGTACCGGCCGGTGAGCCACACGCCGAGCCGAACGGCGATCGACGCCGACGGGCGCGTGCGGATGGTGATGGCCCACGACGACCCCGGCGTGCACAACTGGATCGACACCCAACGTTTCGCCGAGGGCTACCTGACCATGCGCATCATCGGAAGTCGGGAGCTACCCGAGGTGACCACCAGGGTGGTCCCACTCGCCGACGTCGACACCGTCCTGCCGCCCGACACCCGTCACGTCACGCCCGCCGAACGGGCCGCGCAACTCCACGCACGCTTCGATGCCATCCGCCGTAGATACAGGATCTGACATGGACCCGAAACTCGAGACGCTCGCCGCATCGGCCTTCGACAACGTCTATCACGTCGGCCATCTCGTACCGGATCTCCCAGTCGCGATGCAGGCGCTCGGCAAGGCCATGCAGATCACCTGGGCGCCGCCGTTCGAGATGCGTAGCGGCTTCATGCGTCCGGACGGGTCCGCCGACGACCAGAGCGTACGGATCGCGTTCTCGGCTTCCGGGCCGCCGTACCTGGAGTTGATCGAGGTGGTCGCCGCGGCCGACTCGATCTTCGCCGAGCCGAAGCTCGGCGGCCCGCACCACTTCGGCTACTACGCGCAGCGGTGGCGCGACGACGTCGCCCGGCTGCAGGACGACGGCTGGGAGTTGGAGCGCACCGGGGCCGGCGTCGCGTTTCTGCGTGACCCGCGCAGCGGGCTTCGGGTCGAAGTGGTGAGCTTCAAGGGCCGTGACTTCCTCGCCCGGATACTCAGCGGTGAGATGGCCGGGACCCACCCCCTGACGGAGCGCTCTTGACCGCGGTCGCGCACACCTCATACGGAGCCCTGCGCGGGGACGCAAGCGGGAACGGCGTCGTCTTTCGCGGTGTGCCGTACGCGGCGGCGCCGACCGGCGAGCTGCGTTGGCGCCCGCCGCAGCCGACCGTGAGCTGGGCGGGTGTCCGCGATGCGATGGCGTTCGGGGCAATCGCGCCGCAGGACATCTCGCCCGAGCGGCTCGCCAAGCGCGGCCTGACGATGAGTGAGGACTGCCTCACCCTCAACATCTGGACACCAGCGGCCGACGCCGCGCGGCGACCCGTGCTGGTGTTCCTGCACGGCGGCGGGCAGACGCAGGGTTACGGATCGGCTCCGCTCCTCGATGGTGCGCGCCTCGCAGAGCGCGGTGACGTCGTCGTGGTGACGATCAACTTCCGGCTCGGCGCGCTGGGCGCGCTCTACGCGCCCGGTTGGCACGGGGCGGGCAGCACCAATCTGGCGACACGTGACCAGCGGCAGGCGCTGCACTGGGTGCGCGAGGAGATCGGAGCTTTCGGGGGCGACCCCGGCGCCGTCACGGTGGCCGGCCAGTCCTCCGGTGCGATCGCGGTAGCGGCGCTGCTTGCCGCAGGGTGTGATCTCTTCGACCGGGCGATCCTGCAGAGCGGCGGACTGGAGCGGGTCCGCTCCACGGCTGCCGCCGGGGCGGTGGCCGAGCAGTTCATCGCCAACGGCTCCTTCGCCGGCACCGCGGAGGCGGATGTCGCCGAAATCCTTGCCGCGCAGGGCCGTATCGACAGCGGATTCGTGCCGCCGCGGGGCCCGTTCCATCCGTGCATCGATGGTGACGTCATCGGTGAGCATCCCCTGGTGGTCGCCCGGACGCGCGCGATGCCGGCGATTCCGATCCTCGCCGGAACGACGCGCGACGAGTGGCGGGTCTTCGACGCGGCGCTGGACGAGGCGGTGTTCACCGAGCAGTACGTGCGGGACAGGGCGCACGCACTCGCCGGGGACGGACACGATGCCGACGCCGTGGTGGCGGCGTACCGCGCCGGGCGGGACAGCCTGCGTGATGTCGCCAGTGCGATGGTGACGGACTACCACTTCAGCGCGCCGACCGAGCAGTTCGTCCGCGCACACGCCGAACGCGGCCAGCCGGTGTTTCGCTACGAACTGCAGTGGCCCTCGCCGCGGGCCGGGCTCGGGGCGTGTCACGACACCTGTCTGGCGTTGGTCTTCGGCAACCTGCACGGTGCGCCCGCACTCGCCGGTGACGACGAGGCGGCGCACCGCATGGCCGGCACAGTTCAAGATCTGTGGCTGCAGTTCGTCCGCGGGGGAGACCCCTGGGAGCGCTACCGCGGTGCCGGCGGGGCAACGATGCTGTTGGGGCCCGAGACCGGGATCGTCAGAAACCACCGCGCGGAGCAACTCGCGATCTGGGAGAACCGGTATCCCGCCCACGGCTGAGGACAACCTGAGCCCAAGGGGTGAGCCCCTGCCATCGGGTCGCGTAGGTTCTTGGAGAGCCCACCAGGACCTGACACAGGAATAGCGAAAGCCAGCATGCCCGAGGACCAGATCGCAGACGTTCCGCCCAATCACCTCTCCATCGATCCGCGCAGCCCCTTCTACGACGAAGAGGCGCTCCGTCGCGACGTGGGGGTTCGCTTCAACGGCGTCGAGAAGAACAATGTCTACGAATACAACGTGGCCGAGGGTTGGGTGCGCGTTGAGGTTCCCACCGCGAAGGACCGCCGCGGAAATCCGATGGTCATCAAGCTCAGCGGCACGGTCGAGCCCTATTTCCGGCCGGCGAACTAGCGGTTCCGTCGGTTCCGTGGTCGTGGGGTGCCCGGCAACCCGCGGTGGATGGTGCGCGTAGTAGCCTTGGCCGCCCGAGTGTCCGATGACCGCAGGAGTGACGTGGACCGTCCGAAACGAATCGCATTGGCCGCCGCGGCGGCCCTCATCGCCATCGGCGCCGTCGGCTGCACCCAGACCGCCTCGACGCCCGGTGACGCGGCGCTGAAGATCGTCCCGCAGAAACCGGTCGACCAGAATGGCAACGAGGTCAAGCTGGAATCCGGTGGTGCCGCTATCGACCCGGCAGGCAACGGCAAGGCGACCTGCCCGCCGGTATCGCTGGCGATGGCCGGTCCGCTGACCGGGGCGGACACTCCGTTCGGCACCAACGTCAAGGACGGTGCTCAACTGGCGGTCGACCAGCACAACGCCGCCAACCCGGGCTGCCAGGTCCAGTTCAAGCCCTTCGACACCGAGGGTGATCCGCAGAAGGCCACCGCCGTCGCGCCGGAGATCGTCAACGACGAGTCCATCATCGGACTGGTCGGCCCGACGTGGTCGGGGGAGACCAAGGCGACGGGTGCGATCTTCGATCAGGCCGGCCTGGTGGCGATCACCCCGTCGGCCACCAATGTCAGTCTCTCCGAACGGGGTTGGAAGACGTTCTTCCGCGGGCTGTCGAGCGACGGCGTGCAGGGCCCGTCACTGGCCAACTACATGAAGAACACCCTCGGTGTGAAGAAGGTGTGTGTGGTCGACGACAGCACCGACGCCGGCAAGGGTCAGGCCGCGGCGATCGCCGAGACCCTCGGGCCGATCGCCGATTCGGCGTGCACCATCTCGATCAAGAAGGGCGACAAGGACTTCTCGGCGGCGGTGACCCAGATCATCGGTCAGTCACCCGACGCGGTGGCCTACGCCGCCTACTACACCGAAGGCGCTCTGCTGGTGGACCAGTTGCGCCAGGCCGGCTTCAAGGGCTGGTTCTTCGGCCCGGACGGGCTCAAGGATCCGCAGTTCGTCAAGGCCGCGGGGGCGTCCGCCAAGGATGCGGTGGTGTCCTGCCCGTGCGGCCCGGCCCCGGACGCCTTCGTCGACGCCTACACCAAGAAGTTCGGCCAGGCGCCGGGCACCTACAGCGTTGAGGCCTATGACGCCGCCGCAATTCTATTGAAGGGCATCGACTCCGGGGCGGTCACCCGCCCGGCGCTGCGCGATTTCGTCGCCGGGTACGACGGTCAGGGCCTCGCCCGCCGGTACAAGTGGACCGACACCGGGGAACTGACCTCGAACCTGATCTGGATCTACAAGGTTCAGTAATCAGTCCTCGACACTGACCGCCCCGACGCCCCAGATGTCCTCGCAGTACTCCGCGATCGAGCGGTCGGAGGAGAACTTGCCGCTGCGTGCGGAGTTCAGGATCGACTTGCGCGTCCACGCCTCGGTGTCCAGCCAGGTGGCGCTCACCTGCTGCTGGCAGGCGATGTAGTCGGCGTAGTCGGCGACCACCAGGAAGGGGTCGTGCTGGGTGAGATTGTCGACGATCGGGCGGAACACCTCGGTGTCCCCGTGGGAGAACCGCCCGGAGCCGATCGCACCGAGCACCCCGGCCAACTCGGGGTTGGCCGCGATGTAGTCGGCGGGCCGGTAACCCTCGCTGAGCAGTTTCTGCACGGCGGGCACGGTGAGGCCGAACAGGAAGAAGTTCTCGGCGCCGACCTCCTCGCGCATCTCGACGTTCGCCCCGTCGAGGGTGCCGATGGTGAGCGCGCCGTTGATCATGAACTTCATGTTGCCGGTTCCCGATGCCTCCTTGCCCGCGGTCGAGATCTGTTCGGACAGATCGGCCGCCGGGTAGATCAGCTGTGCGTTCTTGACGCTGAAGTCCGGGACGTAGGCCACCTTCAGGAATTTGTTGACGTCGGGATCGTTGTTCACGGTCTCGCCGACGGAGTTGATCAGCTTGATGATCAGCTTCGCCATGGTGTAGCCGGGTGCGGCCTTGCCGCCGAAAATGAAGGCACGCGGGGGGATTTCGAGATCCGGGTTCGCCTTGAGCCGGTTGTACAGCGACACGATGTGCAGCACGTTGAGATGCTGACGCTTGTACTCGTGGATCCGCTTCACCTGGATGTCGAACAGCCAGTCCGGGTTCAATTCCACCCCGCTCGTCGCGCGGACCAGGTCGGCCAGCCGCGCCTTGTTGGCCCGCTTGACCGCACGCCAGCGGGTCTGGAACGCCGGATCGCCGGCCAACGGCTCCAGCTTGCGCAGCTCGGTCAGG
>JAGQTU010000019.1:29248-59380 GCA_020438865.1 Mycobacterium sp. | reverse complement strand
CCGGTGGCTCCCCACAACCCGTCGCCATCGATCTCGGCGACGATCTCCACGATGCGCCCGTCGATGGCATTGCGCTGCCCGGACAACTCCGCCAACTCGCCGAACAACGCATCAAGCCGCTCGGTCGGGCTGAGCACCGCGCCGGTCGAGGACATGACCCCATCATCACACCGGGGTACGACAATTCCGCCTGCGCTAGCGGACGCCCTGGGCCGCCTCGGTGAGCGCCTCGGTGGCGGCCTTCCGGCGCATCTCGATCGCGTCGCCGATCTGCCGGGCCAGCCGATGATCCTGCTGTACAACGGCATTCATGGCATCCCGGTGCACCGAGACGATGGTCGTGTCGGTCAGGGCGATCACCCCAGTCAGCATGCGCTGGCGGGTCAGCGACGTGCCACCGATGTAGTCGCCGACACCGAGTCGGCCCAGCGCGAGTTCCCGGCCGTCGTGGGCGTACACGATCATGCCGACCTTGCCCTCGGTGATGAACCCGACCGCCTCCGGGATGCTGTTGGTGGGCTGGATGACCTCGCCCTCGGCGTACAGCAGCCGCCTCGCCTGGCCGGCCATCGTGGCGACGGCCTCCTCACCCAGACCCAGTGATGCCCCGATGGCGTGCAATCGGCCGTCGAGGTAGGCCCGGTCGGCCTTCTTGGACAGCTTCGCACCGTCGATGTGCACGCCGCCGCGCTGGGCGGCGTACCAGGCCCGGTGCAGCAGCAGAGTTCTGGTGCGGGATTCCTCGGCGGGCGACCCGATCGGCACCAGGACCTTGAACTTGCCCTCGCCCAGCGCGATCACCTTCGCCGGCGCGCCCACGAGCTTGGTCGGCAACGCGTCGGCCACCGACTGCAGAGCGGCCGTCACCACACCGGGCGGATCGTCGGGGGTGAAACCGAGCACGGCCGTCGCGTTGTAGGCGGCGCCGGTGACCCGGCTGAGGTTGGTGAACGACCCGGTGGCCAGCGTCGCGTTCGGGACCACCTGGATGCCGTTGCCGGTGTCGATGTGCACCGCGCGCCAGTTCACCTCGACCACACGGCCCTTGGCCGGTGCGGTGTCCAGCCAGTCGCCGATGCGGAAGGGCTGCTCGAACAACAGCAGCAGACCCTGGATGACGGGACCGACAGCGGTCTGCACCGCCAGGCCGATGACGATCGACGTGACTCCGACGGCGGTGATCAGGCCGCCGATGTTGGCGCCCCACACCCACGACAGCAGCAGGCCGATTCCGATGATGATGAGAATCAGGCGGCCGAGGTCGATGAAGATTCCGGGCAGCCGCTCCCGCCAGCTGCCCGCGCGAGCCTCCCCGAACAACGCCGCGTTGGCCCCGGACAGCAGCACCAGCATGATCAGGAAGCCGAACACCGTCGCCGCGATCTTCGACCAGTTTCCGTGCGGGTCGGCGCGCACCCCGGTGCGGTCGACCTGGTCGATCAGCAGGTAGACCGCGAACGCCGGAAGAAGCCAGTTCCGCAGCAGCGCAACCGGTTTGGCATAGGCACTGGCGCGCCGGACCAGGAAGCCGTGCAGTTCACTGAGGATCAGCAGCGACAACGGCAGCGCGACGATGACCAGCAGCGCCGGCCAGAACCAGGGTTGTCCGGTAAGCGAACTCATGCCGGCTGCCGCACCGAGTCGTCGAGGCGCCACACCTGCTCGGTGCCGTTCTCGCCGGCGACGGTGCCCGCCTCGGTGAAGGGATAGATACCGAGGACGGCCTGCTGCACCCGGTCGCTGACGAACACACCCGCGGACTTCGACGCGGCGTGCACCCGGTTGGCCAGGTCGACGGCCTCACCCCACAGGGCATAGATCGTGGACCGCTGCCCCACCAGGCCGCTGGTCACCGGTCCGCTATCGATACCGGCCCGGATCTCCAACTGGGCGTCGTGCTGGTCGTTGAAACTGTGCAGGATGTCGGTGACCTCGCGGGCGAACGCGATGGTGCGGCTGGCGTGGTCCACCCGCGGCACCACCAGGCCGCAGGTGGCCAGCAGCCCGTTGTCCTGCATGCTGCGGACCTGTTCGACACCGTGCCGCTCGGCGGCCGCATCGAACGCCTCCACGAGTGAGTTGAGCATCGCCACCGATTCCTCCGACGGCAGGGACCGGGCGAACTCGTCGAAACCGAGCAGCTGCGCGTAGATCACCGACACGTCGCGGTGCTGGGAGCTGATGTTCTCCTCCCCCTCGCGGTAGCGGCGGGCCACCGGTTCCGGCATCAGGGTGGCCAGCAGCTCGTCGTTCTCGCGGCGCTGCTCGTCGATGAGCGTCTGCTTGGTCTGCAGGCTGGCGCTCATCGCGTTGAACGACGCTGCCAGATCGCCGAATTCGTCACTGGAGGTGACCGGCACGGTGACGCCGAGCTCACCGCCGGCCACCCGGCGCACGGCGGCCGCAAGGCTCTTGACCGGGCGGGTGAGGATGCGGCTGAACAACAGCGCCAGCAGGCTGACGACCAGGACGATTCCCGCGGTCGACAGGGCGATGTTACGGGCGAACGTGGTGACCGGCGCCAGCGCCTCGGATTTGTCGATCTTGGCCACGATCACCCAGTCGAGCCCGGGAATGTCGAGCGGGGCGTAGGCCGTCAATGCTTCGGGGCCCAGATAGCTCGGTACGGTCGTGACCCCGGACCGACCGGCAAGTGCCTCGGTGATGGCTCCGCTGTTGACCGGCTGCAGCAGGATGCTGTCGCCGGATTCCACTTCCCGCTTGGCAACCTCGTCCGGTGTGCCGTTGGCCACCACATCGCGCTCAAACTGCTGTGGATCCGTCAGCAGCTCCCGCGACACCGAGCGCATCAGCTTGTCGCGGCCGGCCAGGAAGGTTTCCCCGGTCCGCCCCAGACCGTCCTTCTCCCACTGGCGGTCACCCGTCATCACATGGTTGATCTCCTCCGGCCGCAGCTGTAATGCCAGGGCGCCGTGAATGCCGCCGCTATCGCCGATCGGTGTCACCACCCACGGCGTGGGCACGCCGTAGGCGGGCGCGTATGACTCGAAGTCGGTGATGAACACCTGATCCACCGAAGTCGCCTGCATGGCCTGTCGGTAGGCGTCGGCGAAGTTCGTGGTCCGGTAGTAACCGTTGAGCAGGTTGGCGCCGAGGTCGATTCCCTTCACGGCCGAGTAGACGATGTTGCCGTTGGTGTCGATCAGCATGACGTCGTCGAATCCGAAGCGATCGGCGAAGTCGGCGAAGAAGTTCTGGTATTGCGCGTTGTGCGCCGACCACGCGCTGGGATCTCCGGCCGACTGGACCCCGGCTGACTTCTCGAAATCGCCCTGAGCCGGAACCATGTAGAGGTCCTGCAGGTAGGTCTGTGCGTTCGAGGTCGGGAGGTACAACTCGGGGTCGGCCTTCTTTCCGGTTCCCTTCTCCAGTTCGGGGCCGAACACCGTTGCGTAGTACTTGGCGACCGCCTCCCGTGCGCCCGGCGGCAGCGGCGCCTTTTGCAGTTCGGCGAACGCGGCGCTGAACTCGCGGACGGCATTGACCGTCGTTCCGCTGTGGGTGAGGATCGCCGCCGAGTCGGTGATGCTCTTGAGCCCATCGGTGATCTCGCGGGCCCGGGACTCCCGGAGCTGCGTCAGCCGCTGATACTCGGCGTTACGGATGGAACTGGTGCCCGACAGGTAGCCGATGACCCCGGCCACCAGCACCGACAGCACGCTGACCGTGAGCAGCATCAACAGCAGCTTGGACTGGAACCCCAGCGACCGCGGCCGCGCTCCGCTGGAGAACGCGTTCGACAACCGGCCCACGACAACCCCCGTTCCGTCAGCGCGCCGCTGACCGGCGGATATTAACGCATTCGACAAATCGGGTGCGCAGTGCCGAGGTCCGGCGCCTGCCCGCCATAACGCCCGCTCGATAAGATCTCACCCATGCCGATGGCCGAGGGTGAGTCGTTTGCCGGCTACACCGTGGTGCGGTTGCTCGGTGTCGGCGGTATGGGTGAGGTGTACCTGGCCCGGCATCCCCGGTTGCCCCGCAATGACGCGCTCAAGGTGTTGCCGCGCTCGGTGACCGGCGACGGCGAATACCGCGCCCGCTTCGAGCGCGAGGCCGATATCGCGGCCACGCTGTGGCATCCGAACATCGTGGCGGTGCACGACCGCGGTGAGTTCGACGGCCAGCTGTGGATCGCGATGGACTACGTCGACGGCACCGACGCGGCGGAACTGCTGCGCAGCTATCCGCACGGCCTGCCGCAGCGCGATGTCCTGGAGATCGTCACCGGGGTCGCCGACGCGCTGGACTACGCCCATCAGCGGCACCTGCTGCATCGGGACGTCAAACCCGCCAACATCCTGCTCGCCAGGCTGGAGTCGGGTGAGCAGCGAATCCTGTTGGCCGATTTCGGCATTGCCCGCTGGGAGGATGACGCCAGCGGCCTGACCCAGACCAACATGACGGTCGGCACGGTGTCCTACGCCGCCCCCGAGCAGTTGATGGGCCGCGACATGGACGGCCGCGCCGACCAGTACGCGCTGGCGGCGACGGCCTATCACCTACTGACCGGGGCGCCGCCGTTCCAGCACTCCAACCCGGCGGTGGTGATCAGCCAGCACCTGACGGCCCAGCCGCCCAGCCTGGCCGCCCGCCGCCCGGAATTGGCCAACCTCGACCCCGCGCTGCGCCGGGCGCTGTCCAAGGAGCCCGCGGACCGCTACGAGCGCTGCGCGGACTTCGCCGACGCGCTCGCCCGGCACATCTCGATGCCGTCCGCGGGCGTTGTCGGCACCGACCCGAACGCCACCCGGCGGACCCCGATCGCCGACGCCGCGCCGCTCGGCGACCAACCGTGGCCCCTGCGGCGGGCATCGTGGCTGCGGCCGCGGGTGCTGCTGCCGATCCTGCTCGGCGTGCTGCTCATCGGCGCGATTGCCTTCGTCGCCGGCCGCTTCCGCGGCGAGGACGTCGAGGCCCAGGACCTGCGCGACACCACCACCCGGGCATCGAGTTCGGTGGCCCCGCCCGTGGTCCCCCCACTCACCACGACCCAGACCACGATCACCACGACGCCGATCACCACGACGCCGATCACCACGACGCCGACCACCGTAACCACCAGCACCACCACCGACACGGTGACCGCGACGGCCACCCCGGCCGCGGCGGTGGTCGGCGCCCGGTGCGGCGAACCGGGCGCCACCGGGGTCACGGCGGACGGCGCCACCGTGTACTGCACCCAACTGCAGTACACGAACCGCTATCTGTGGTCGGTGCACTCCGATCAGATCCCCAACCCGGTGATCACGTCGTCGCCGGTCACCGCACCCCCCTCGGAGGACGAATCGCCGGTGCGCATCTGCATGCAGGAAACCGGGCATACCCGGCTGCGCTGCGCCGCCGACATCCTGCGGGCCAACGGCGGCTGAGCCGGGGCAACACCGCCGTGAACTGGCCGGATGCGCCGATGAAACGCCTGGGGGTCCTCGCGGCGATATGCCTGGATAGGGCATTCGGCCGCGCCTTCGACGTCTCACCCCCCGGCCGGCTGCGCTATCTTCGATGGGAAGAAAGACGGAGGTCGTCGTGAAGAAGCTCCCCCTACTGGCCGCGGCCGCTCTCGCAGCCGGCGTGGCTGGTGCGGTGCTCGGTATGGCGCCGAGCGGCGCCGACCCCGACGACAACAACATCGCCAACGTGACCGGTGAGCCCTACGGCAAGGCGGTGGCGATTCTGCACGCCATGGGCTACAAGGCGGTGTTCGGCGGCGCGGTGGGCGGCGACGTGCCACAGTCCCAGTGTGTGGTCTCGAGCCAGAAGATGATCGCCGGCGGCAGCAACAACGGAGCCATCGGCCGGCTCGGTCCGACCAACGGGGCGAAGATGCAGCTGATGCTGGACTGCACCCAGGCAGCCCAGGCGTCTCTCAACCAGGGCAGCGGACCCGTGCCCGTCGGCCGGGCTCCGGCGCAGAGCGGTGCCGGCGCTCCGGGTGGTGCCCCCGGTATCGGGACCGGCGACGGCGGAAACCGTCCGACCCCGGGTGCGCCCGGCACCGTGACGGTGATCCCCACCCAGGTGGGCTGACGATCCCGGGGGGATGCATGCTGCGGCCACAGCGCTTCGAGCAGGAACTCGATCCCGGTCCGGTCCAGATCCAGGCGCGCAAGGTAGCCTTCGACGTCTCCGGCGTGCCGCTGCACTGGATTCCGGGGCATCCGGTGGCCTCGCACATGATCAGCCTGCTCAACGTGGTCCTGCCGGCCGCCGAACGCTGGTTCGTCGCGACCTACAACGAGGCGTTGCCGCTGGTGCGCGATCCCCGGCTGGCCGAGGACATCCGCGGCTTCATCGGCCAGGAGGCGACCCACGCCGACACCCACCAGAAGATCCTGCAGGACTTCATGGTCGCCCGCGGCGCCGACGTCGAACCGCTGCTGCGCCAGGTCGACTACGTGTTCAGCCGGGTGCTCGCACCCAGCACCGCCACCGATCCCACGCGGCGGCTCAACCACCTGTGCGACCGGTTGTGGCTGATCGCCGCGATCGAGCACTACACCGCGGTACTCGGGGACTTCGCCCTGAACTGCGCGTGGGACGACCACGGCGCCGACCCGACAGTGGTCGACGTGTTCCGGTGGCACGGCAGCGAGGAAGTGGAACACCGCAATGTCGCCCACGACGTCGCCGTCCACTTCCACGACAGCTACCTCGACCGCATCCGGTCGATGGGCCTGGCCGTGGCGCTGATCGTCGGCTTCTTCCAGCGCGGGGTCTGGCACCTGTGCCGCACCGACCCCGAGGCCGACATCAGCTGGTGGCGCATGCAGCGCATGCGGGTCCGGGACTCCCGGCTGCGGCTGCTGCCCACCTACCGGCAGCTGATCGGCACCTCGACGCTGAGCTACCTGCGGCCCGGCTACTCACCCGAGAACGTCGGGTCCACCGCCCAGGCCGTGGCCTACCTCGCCAGCTCCCCCGCGGCCCGCGCCGCGCAGCTGTGATGGGCCGGTATCGACTGCGCGGGCTGCCGCCCACCCCCTCCGGCCGGTATCGCCATGACCTGCTGCTCGGGCTGACCGATGTGGCCCTCACCGCCCTCTGGACCGCCAGCGGGATGATCCGCAGGCCGGTGCTCCCGGCATCGCGGGCGGCGACCTGGCCGCTGACGGTGGTGGACCGTCGACTGGTCGCCCGGGACGAGAACGTGGTGGCGCTGACCCTGGCAGCCCCCGACCGCGGCGCCCTGCCGCCCTGGCACCCCGGTGCGCACCTGGACATCCATCTGCCCAGCGGCCGGGTCCGGCAGTACTCGCTGTGCGGGGAGCCCGGGCTGCGTGGCGGCTACCGGATCGCGGTCCGCCGCATCCCGGACGGGGGCGGCGGCTCGATCGAGGTGCACGACGACCTGCCCGTCGGGTCGACCGTGACCACCGGCGGACCACGCAACGCCTTCCCGTTCACCGTGCCGGGCTACGGCTCGCCGGCGCGGCGGGTGCGGTTCATCGCCGGCGGTATCGGCATCACCCCGATCCTGCCGATGCTGGGACTGGCGCAGCGGCTGGGCGTGGACTGGTCGATGGTCTACGCCGGTCGCAGCATCGAGAGCGTCCCGTTCCTCGACGAGGTGCGCCGGTTCGGCGACCGGGTGCGGATCCGCACCGACGACGTGCACGGTATGCCCGACGCCGACGCGCTGCTGGGCGGCTGTCCCGATGCCACCACCGTCTACGCGTGCGGGCCCGCGCCGATGCTGACGGCCGTCCGCGACCGGCTCGCCGGCCGCGATGACGTCGAACTGCACTTCGAGCGGTTCGCGGCCGCACCGGTGGTCGACGGCGCGGAGTTCCAGGCGACCGCCGCGTCCGCCGGGCGCACCGTCACGGTGGCGCCGGACGAGACGCTGCTGGCCGCACTGCAGCGTGCCGGTGTCGCGGCCCCCTACTCGTGCCGGCAGGGATTCTGCGGCACCTGCCGCACCAGCGTTCTGGAAGGTGTTGTGCAGCATCGGGATACGTTGCTCACCGAACCCGAGCGGGCGGGCGGGATGATGCTGACCTGCGTGTCGCGCGCCGCCGGGGGCGAGCACCTGGTGCTGGACCTGTAGCCGCTCAGTCGGCCCGGGGCATCGGGATGCCCTCGCTCGCCGAGAACTTGGCGTCCTCCTGGCTGGACAACCCCATCGACACCACGGTGCGCGGGAAGATCAGGTCGGTGAGATAGGCCAGCGACACCGCCCAGCGGTTCACCGGGCGCGGGATGGCGTACAGGTGGTAGGCGCGGGTGACGAACTTCGCGGGCAGGCCCGACAGCTTGACGTTGAGCGGGTTGGCGACGGCGTAGCGCGGTCCCAGGTCGACGACCAGGCCCATGTTGCGATGCCGGTAGTCCTTGGCCGAGCCGCAGCCCAGGCTCGCCGCCACGTTGCGGGCCAGCGCCTTGCCCTGCCGGGTGGCGTGCTGCGCGGTCGGCGGGGTGATCGTGCCCGGGCGGGTCAGGTCCGGCACCGCCGCGGCGTCGCCGGCCGCGAACACGTCGGGATGGCCGGGCACCTGCAGGTCGGCCCGGACCTGGAGCCTGCCCTGCTCGGTCGGCAGACCGAGCGTCTCGATCAGCGGCGCGGCGGTGACGCCGGTGACCCAGGCGACGGTGCGGGTGTCGATCCGCGAATCATCGCTGAGTACAACATGATCGGCGTGCACCTCCTTCAGCGTCGTCCCCAGCCGCACGTCGATGCCGCGGCATCTCAACACCTCCATCGCCGCGGAGCCGAGCTTGTCGCCCACCTCGGGCATCACCTGCTTCGCCAGGTCCAGCAGCAGGAACCGGACGGTGGCGGGGTCGAAATTCAGCTGGGCCGCGGCGGCGTCGGCCAGCGCTCGCAGCTGGGCGATCAGTTCGGTGCCCGAGTAGGAGGCGCCCACCACGACGATGGTGCGCCGCCCGGCCGCCACGGCGGGGTCGTCGTCGATGCTCGCCAGTTCGAGCTGCTCGAGGACGTGGTCGCGCAGGTAGAGCGCCTCGGCGGTGGACTTCAGTCCGCGGGCGTGGATGTCCAGGCCCGGGATGTCGAAGAGTCTGGTGACCGAGCCCGGGGTCAGCACCAACCGGTCCCAGTGCACGTCGTGGGTGCGGTCCTCGGGGTCGGTGTAGGTCAGGGTGTGGCCGCGCAGGTCGGCCTTGTCCACCCGCCCGCGGATGGCCCGCACCCCGCGCAGGGTTCCGGCCAGCGGGATCGTCACGAACCGCGCGTCCACCACGCCGCCCGCCACGTCCGGCAGCAGCGGGGTGTAGAGCATGTAGTCGATCGGCGAGATGATCGTGACGTCGATGTGTGCCTTGTGCCTGCGGAACCGCTTGACCAGGTTGCGGGCGCACTCGAACCCGGTGAATCCGCTTCCCACTATCAGCACCGAGGACATCGAGCGGTCGGGTACCCGAGGCGCCGAAGCGCAAACGTGCCAACCGGTTGCGCGGTGCCGACCCGGCACAGCAGGATGGGACACCTTATGGCGCGTTCGCTCGGTCTGGCCCGCTGGGATCTCCTGCGGCCGCTGGACATGCTGTCCTCCGTGTGGTCGTCGGCGGCCGCGCTGCCGCCGGTGAGCTCCGGCGCGGCGGTCGCGTACCGGACCCTGTTCATGACGCTGCGCCGCCTGGTGGTCGGACGGACCCTGACGATCAACGCGGACGCCGGTGACATCACGCTGACCGTCACCGAGTTCGAGTCCCGCCTGGACGTGCGCCGGCTGGCCGTCGGCCAGCTCAACGACGTTCACCTGACGGCAACCGACGTCCGCTGGGAGGACCGGCGTTTCGACGAGGCCCGCCTGGTGCTGCGCAACGTGCACCTGCGGCCCGGGGTGCCGCCGGTGCTGGTGGCCGCTCCGGTCGACGTGACGCTGGTGATGTCGTCGAACGCACTCGACGACCTGTTGCGGTTCGCCTTCCCCCGATTAGGCGGGCACGTCGACGATGACGGGGTGGCCCGGCTGCGGTGGGCCCGGCGGCCCGAGCTGGGTTGGCTGGAGGTCGACGTCGAGGTCGACGGCACCACGCTGTGGCTGCACCCGCGGGTGCTGCAACTGGGCCGGCGGCGCTGGCGGTTACCCGCCCGGATGCCCACCTACCCGGTTCGGTTGCCGGAGCTGGCCGAGGGGCTGACGCTGACCGATCTGAGCCTGGCGCCCGGCCAGATGCACGTGTCCGGCAGCCTGGCCGAGTGGCGCGCCGAGGTGCCCCGCGCCCGGGTCGAAGACGTGCTCACCCAGCTCAGCGCGCTCGGCAGGCCGCTGAATCTCACCCGGCGGACGGCGGGCGGCTAGTTCGGTTGCAGGCCGCGCACCGGCGTCGTCGTAGTGGCGTGGACCAGCAGTTCGGCCAGTTCGGCGGGCCTGCTCAGAAACGGTGAATGCGATGAGTCGATGGTGAGCGGCTTTACGCCGAGCCGTTCGGCGACGGTGTCGGCCAGCCAGCGCGGCATCGAGCGATCCTGCGTGCACTGGATGAAGCTGCGTGGTAGCTCGGCCGCCCAGAACCGCGGCACCCAGACCGGGGTGTCGTTCACCGCGCCGAACTTCTCCGGGCCCAGCCGGTCGAAGGCCCAGCGCGCGGTCCGCTCGTCGCAGTCGTGGTAGAAGTACCGCCACGTGCCCTCGAAGTCGGCGAAGGTCATCGACCCGTCCTCGGCGAAGTCCAGGTAGCCCAGCATCTCGCCGACATCGCCGTCGAAGGCCCCGTCCTCACTGTTGCGCATCGCCATCGCCTCGGGATAGGTCCGGCCCTCCCGGGGCAGCACCGCCGCGAGGTAGACGATGTGGCCGACCTTCTCGACGACGGCGTCGGCGGCGACGGTGGCGTCGAACCCGCCCCCGGAGTGGCCGACCAGAACGTCGCCGGGGCGGAGCACCTCGACAATCGCGTCCCGGCGTTCGGGGATGGTCCACGCGGTCAGCGGGTCCTCGACCCGCGCGCCGTGCCCGGGCAGGTCCACCGCGACGGCCTCATGGCCCAGCCGTGCCAACTCACCGATGGTGCGCTCCCAGCACCAGGCGGCGTGAAATCCACCGTGGACGAGAACGAACCGCATCCGTGGATCCCTAGTCCCAGGCCGAGGACACGGCCTCGGCGACGTCGATCACCTTGGCCTGCTGGGAGGCCGGGCTGTCGACCTCCTCGGCGACGTGGGCGGCGATGAACCGCCGGATCTCGGTGTCGATGCCGCCGATGATGCGCAGGATCTCGCCGCGCACCGACTTGGAGGTGACGTGCACGGCGATGTCGGACGGCTGCGGCTTGGCGACGTCGATGACCAGCAGCAGCGGCTCGGCGGCCCGGGCGGTGGCGCGCAACGCGATGTCGCCGTCCACCTTGAAGCGCTGCCGGTCGATCCGCAGGTCGACGATGAGTTCGATCTCCAGCGGGATCCGGATGGCGAAGGTCAGGGTGTCCCCCAGGTTGCGGCGCACATGCGGCTGATTGACCTTCACCCTGGCCGTCACCTTGGCGATTCCGCCCGGGCCCTGGGCCATCGGCCCCATCTCGAATTCGTCACCGGCGATCTCGGCGAGCGCCGCCGCGACACGCTCCTCGGTCACCGCGATATCGAAGAACCGGCGGCCGAATTCCTCGTAGGTGACGAAGTTGTGCGTGTGCATAGGCCTCTACCGTCTCACGGCGGATATCGCCGCCCGGCTGTGGACCGGTAACGAACACGACCGCGGACCGGTAACAAAATGGATCGGCTCAGGCGGGCGGCCACATCGCGTCGAGTGGTGTGTCCGTTTGCGGTTCCCCCGCCGCCGCGGCGAAAACGTCTAGTGCCGCCACCACCGCGTCGCGTTCGGCCGGTGTCATGACGCTGAGGACACGTCCGATCGCCCGGCGGCGATGGCCGGTGACTTTGCGTACCAGCTGACGCCCGTCCCTGGTGAGCGACAGCGAGATGTTGCGCCGGTCGACGGCCGCCTCGCCGCGATTCAGGAGTCCGGCCCGAATCAGGCGGTCACAAATCCGGCTGGCGTTGGACGGATTGACATCGAGACCGTCGGCTACCGAAACCAGATTGAGCGGGCCCAGGGTGTCGATCATGACGAGCACCCGGAACTGGGGAATGGTCACGACCTCGCCGAGCTCAGCGATCGAGGAGGCGGCCACCCCCACCAACGCACGTGAGGCGCGGAGGACCGCATCGATCTGAACGGCGGTCAAAGCGGCGGGGCGCTTGCCCTTCGCGGGCTTGGCTGTTCTAGGCATATTGCGAGCCAATGGTATTCGAATCGTCAGGTACCCAACACCGATACCGCGCCCTTCTGCTCGAACAGGGCCAGCTGCAGCGTGTGCGGGCTCTGGTGGCCGTGCTGGCGCAGCACGGCCACCAGGTCAGGGGTGCGTCAACCCCGAGCGTCGCAAGTTGCGGTGGTCAACTCGCCCGCCCCGGATCAGAACTCGCGACGGCGGATCGACGAGACGCCGCAGTGCCGGCACGAACCGCATCACGTCACGATCGCGTGCGCTGCGATCGGGGTGAGAAGCGCCGCCGCGCCGGTAAGCCGGGCGGCATCGGCAGCCGTCGCGGTACGGCCGACGATGGCACCGACCCCCACCGCTGTTACCCAGTCGAACGGGGTGAATTCCGCGATGGCCCGGCGCTGAGTGAGCCGGAAAGCCGCCGCGGCGATTATGAACAGCGCCAATCCCTTTACCGCAGCCCATATCGCTTGCCTCCAGTCACCAACCAATGCGTGGATCAAGCCGGCCATTGCGCGCGGCTTCTCGTCAGCCTCGCCGATGGACGCCTTCCGTTGCGGTCGACTCTTTACCTGCGGGCAGCCGGTCGGGCGGTTCGGTCCCCAACATCTTTGCGGCGGGCACGTCGGTCGACGAGTGCGCGACGATGGACAGCGCGATTGTGACCGCAACCAGATCGAAGACGGTTTCGCTCTCCGGCAGCCCCGACTGCAGTACCAGGAGCCCGTACACCACCGAAGCGAATCCCTTGGGTCCGAACCAGGCGGCTGTGACGCGTTGTGGAGTCGGCAGCGACGTTCGCGCGAGCGACAGTCCGATCGCAACCGGACGGACGATGGCGATCGCCACCACGGCCAGGAGCCATGCCTGCCAGGTCAGGTGCCCGATGCGCTCCGGAGTGATCAGGGCTCCAAAGACCAGCAAGGCAGCGAATTTGGTGGTTTCCGACAGCAGGTCGCCGAACGGTCGGAAGCTCTCGGCCGCAACACCATCCAATGTTGCCAATGTCGATCCGGCGGCGAATGCCGCCAGGTAGGGATTGGCGTTGGTCAGATGGCACCCGCCGTAGACCAGCACGGCGAGGGCAAGGGGGCCGAGCGGCTGCATCCGCGGTTCCGCGGTGAGAAACTTGGCGCGCCAGGCGATCGCGACTGCTGCTGCCGAGGCGATACCGAACAAGAGACCGCCGCAGAGTTCCAGGGCGACTGTGCCGAGATCCGACGTTTCGTGTTGTGCGGTGGCCAGGAAGATGAGGACGAACGGCAGCGCCAGTCCGTCGTTGAGGCCTGATTCGACGTTGAGCAGACGGCGCAGGCGCAGTGGTACCTCGGGACGGCCCACCAGTGCCGAGGCGAACACCGGGTCTGTCGGTGACAGCACCGCGCCCAGGAGGAATGCGGTCGACCACGGCAGTCCGACCACCAGGTGGGCGGGAAGTGCAATTCCCACCATGCCAAGCGGCATTCCCAGGCCGAGCGCTCGGCCCGATAGGCGCCAGTTCTCTTTCAATGCCGGCAGGCCCACGCGCTGCCCATCGGTGAACAGCACGGTGAACAACGCGATATCGGCGAGGCCCGCCACCAGTGGGTCCCGCGGGCTGATGGTGTCGAGGCCCAGCCCACCCGGTCCGATGAGCGCGCCGGCGACGAGAAACAGCAAAGCGGTTGACAACACGGTCCGAGCGGCGAGCCCCGACAGTGAAACGCTGACCAACAGCACCACACCGAAGGCAAGGACCAGCGCCACCATCCCCGGCTTCCCGCACCTTCTCGAGCTAAACCACCGCGCTCGTATTGTGGAGGCATGGGAAGACGTACGAGGTTTGGGGACCTGGCAGCG
This sequence comes from Mycobacterium sp., assembly GCA_020438865.1. Taxonomy (GTDB): domain Bacteria; phylum Actinomycetota; class Actinomycetes; order Mycobacteriales; family Mycobacteriaceae; genus Mycobacterium. The sequence continues at coordinate 45,328 of JAGQTU010000019.1, read as the reverse complement.
CGGGTGCTAGGCACCCGAGCAATCGTGCGTGCACCAATTTGGTTGTATCGCTTGAGGCTTGGCTTCCTGCTCGGGCATCGCATGCTGCTCCTCGAGCACCGCGGCCGCCGCACGGGTTCGGTGCGTCACACCGTGCTGGAGGTCGTCGATCGGCCACATCCCGGACGGTATGTCGTCGCAGCAGGGTTCGGCCGGCGGGCGCAGTGGTGTCGCAATGTGCTGGCAGATCCCCGGGTCCGGATCAGTGTCGGAACCCGGCGACGTGTCGAGGCAACAGCGATCCCGCTGTCGGCAGACGAAGTTGCGGCAACGATCACCCGTTATCGTCGGCAGCATCCACTGGCGTGGTCGGCGCTTGGTCCGACGCTGAGCGCGGCACTGGATGCACCGCTTGCCGAACTGCCGATGTTTGAACTGGCCACCACCGCTACATCGCCTCCTTGATGCCTCGCCGGATGAGCCAGACGTTGGCGGGCCAGGCGGTGGCGAAACCGATGATCATTCCGATCTGCATCAAGAACCAGTAGACGGGGCTGTTCGGATGCAGGGGCTGGGAACCGAAGAACACCAGCGCCATCAACGCCATCCAGCCGAACAGACCCACCTCGAAGGCGGTCAGCGACAAGACGTCGGCCTTCGCGGCGGCGATGAGCCCGGCCCGCACGCCCAGAGCTCGCATGGGAGCAATGGCGAAGTACTGAAACAGGATTCCCAGCGCCAGCGCCGCAACATAGTCGCCGATGTACTCCGGCAGCAGCGCCCGGCCGAAAAGTTCAAGGGCCAGCGCGAAGACGGCGAACTCTGCGATGACGTCACCGAGCGTGCACCCTGCGCCGCAGTGACTGACTCCGATCGCCGTGGTGGCCCATGCGGGCTTCTCCGGAGGGCTGTCCCGGCCGTGCGCGCCCAGCCACCGTTGGGTCTGCGGTCGTCCGTAGCGCCAGTACATCCACACCGCTATCGGACCCAGGTACAGCGCGGTCACCGGCCAGACCGCCTCCATCACTCGCATTCGCTGCCGGTAGCCGCCACGGTAGATATCGGCGAGGATTGCGAGGGCGCAGGCGGCGGCCAACGCCAAAGCCAACCACGAGAGGGCTATCAGCCACCCGGGCGCCACATTGCTCCTATCACGGCCTCAGTCGTGCGGGAAGCAGTCTGCACACCCGCTCCGCGACCCGATCGCGGAACTGCATTGCGGTTCCGCCGCTGCTGGGAATCCCGTCGCCGGATCCGCCTCGGCGCGCCGCGATCACATCGGCCACGGTGAAGGCGGTCGCCGTTGCGATATTGGCTGCCGCCGCACGGCGACGACTGTTGTTGCGTGTCAGCACCGCAACGCCTGCCATGCTCGCGCCGTGGATGACGTCGACGCCGGCCTCGCAGGTGAGCAGGCATCGGGTCGGGCGGGCGTAGCACACACCAGCCTCGAAGAGCAGCCGTGCCCCCAGAATGCGCATGGCATGACGCGTGCCCTCGCTCAGTTGACGGTCTCCGATATGGCCGGCCACTTCGTCGGGCGCCAGTAACACAGCCGCACCGAACGCTGCGCGGGTCAATGCCAACCAGTTCACCGCTCAGCCTTCGTGGTGCGGGACGAATTCCTGCGCCTTGGCCTTCATCCCCTGCATCATGATGTGCCAGCGCGCAGGATCACCCTTGGCCAACGCGGTGAGCAGTTCCTTGCCCTGCTCGTAGGTCGCGTGTGGCGGGATCGGCGGCATCTCGGGATCGCAGCGGACGTCCAGGACGGTGGGCCTATCGGCCGACAGTGCGGTGTCCCAGGCTTTCCCGAGTTCGTCGGGTTCGTCGACGGCGACGGCGTCCAACCCCATGCACCGCGCTATGTCGGCGTAGGAGACGTCCGGAAGTGCCTGGGATTCATCGAATTTTGGAAATCCCCCCATCGCCCGTAGCTCCCAGGTGACTTGGTTGAGGTCGTTGTTGTGGAACACACAGACCACCAGCCGCGGATCGGACCACTGCCGGTAGAACCGGGAGATCGTGATCAGCTCGGCCATGCCGTTCATCTGCATCGCGCCGTCGCCCACCAGTGCGATCACCGGCCGGTCGGGATGGGCGAACTTGGCCCCGATCGCGTACGGCACCCCGGGACCCATCGTGGCCAGGGTGCCGGATAGGGATCCCCGGACCTCGTCACGCATCTTCAGGCAGCGCGCGTACCAGTTCGTGGAGGAACCGGAGTCGGCGGTCAGGATCGCATCACCGGGAAGCCGCGCCGACAGTTCCCAGACGATTCGCATCGGGTTCACCGGTTTGGCCGCTAGCATCGCCTGCTTCTCCACCGTTTCCCACCACCGTGCCACGTTGCCGGCGATGTCTTCGCGCCACTTTCTGCGCTTCTTGCGCTCCAGCAACGGGATGATTGCGCGCAGTGTCGCCGCCGCATCGGCGACGATGTTCAATTCGGTGGGATAACGCATCCCGATCGCCGTTCCGTCAATGTCGATTTGGACGGCCCGCGCCTGGCCGAACTCCGGAAGAAACTGCGTGTAGGGGAAGTTCGAGCCGACGATCAGCAGAGTGTCGCAGTCTCGCATCAGTTCCCAACTCGGCCGGGTCCCCAGCAGCCCGATGGATCCGGTGACGTATGGAAGATCGTCCGGTAGGACGTCCTTGCCCAGCAGTGCCTTGGCCACGCCGGCGCCGGTGAGTTCGGCGACCTCGCGTAGTTCCGCGGCGGCCCCGCGGGCGCCTTGGCCGATCAAGATGGCAACCTTCAACCCTGAATTGAGAACCTCCGCGGCGTGCTGCACCGATTCCGCAGTTGGTTCGAGGACCGGCCAGTTGAAACTCGGATCGCTGGAAGGCACCTGCTTGAAGGCGTGCTGAGGTGGGATGAAGTCTTCCTCCTGCAGATCGGACGGAATGATGAGCGCGGTGGGCGACCGGCGAGTAAGGGCGGTGCGGATGGCCCGATCCAGGGCGTTGGGCAGCTGTTCGGCGACGTTGACCTCCACGAGGTAGTCGCTGGCAACGTCCTTGTACAGCGACTGCAGATCGACCTCCTGCTGGTATGAACCTCCCATCGCACTACGCGCGGTCTGCCCGACGATGGCCACGACGGGCACGCGGTCGAGCTTTGCGTCGTAGAGACCATTGAGCAGATGCACCGCCCCGGGGCCAGAGGTGGCCATGCAGACCGCCACCTTGCCGCTGAACTTCGCGTAGCCGACGGCCTCGAAGGCGGCCATCTCCTCGTGCCGCGCCTGGATGAACTGGGGCTTGTTGTCGGCCGCTCCGAACGCTCCGACGATTCCGTTGATCCCATCACCGGGATAGGCGAACACGTGCTCAACCCCCCACTCCCGGAGCCGGGAAAGTAAGTAGTCTGCGACCGTCGTTGCCATGTTTTCTCCTGTTCTGTTGCGGGCACACCCACGTCATCCACGCTGCTCGCCGCGTACCCGGCCACGTCACCCGCAAACCGCCCGACAGGAGTTTCACAGTGGCAATCGTTGCGCATACGCAATCACCATCGACTCCGCGCTCCCGGCTGCGCGATTCGCTCGCCGAATGCGTCGACGGCGAGGTCCGCTTCGATACCGGCAGCCGCGGCGCCTACTCCACCGACGCCTCGAATTTCCGGCAGGTCCCCACAGGCGTGGTCGTACCGCGCACCCCGGATGCCGTGACCGACGTACTCCGGGTGTGCCGGGAACACCACACCCCGGTGGTGTCCCGGGGCGGCGGCACCAGCCTCGCCGGCCAGTGCACCAACACGGCGGTGGTGATCGACTGGAGCAAGTACTGCACCGGCGTCTTGTCGGTCGACGAATTGGCGGGCACGGCGATCGTAGAACCCGGCATCAAGCTCGACGATCTGAACGAAGCGCTCAAGAACACCGGCTGGATGGTGGGTCCGCGGCCCTCGACACATGTCAGTTGCACGATCGGCGGAATGATCGGCAACAATTCGTGTGGGGCCACTGCACAGGCGTACGGCAAGATGGTCGACTCGGTGCGCCGGTTGGAAGTGCTGACCTACGGCGGACTTCGGATGTGGGTGGGCCCGACGCCGGACGACGAATATGACGACATCGTCGCCCAGGACGGCGAGCGGGCAGTGCTGTACCACCGGATGCGGGCGCTGCGCGACGGGTATGCCGATGAGATCCGCAGACGCTATCCCGACATCCCGCGCCGGGTGTCGGGATACAACCTCGACAGCCTGCTGCCCGAGAACAACTTCAATGTCGCAGGTCTGCTGGTCGGCAGCGAAAGCACGTTGGTGACCGTCTTGCACGCCGAGATCGCACTGGTCCGTCAGCCGAAGGCGCACGTCCTTGCGCTGTGCGGATTCCCCGACATCGCGGCCGCCGGTGACGCGGTCAAGCACATCCTCCCGCACGACCCGGCGGCATTGGAGGCGTTCGATGATCGGCTCGTCTCGCTGGAGCACGTCAAGCATCTTGCTGCCGGTGCCCTCGAGAAGCTACCCCCCGGCAACGCATGGCTGATCGTGCAGTTCAACGGCGAGGATCCAGACGAAGCGGCGGCCAAGGCGGAAGACATGCTGAGCGCCATCGGCGGCGAGGTCGGAGACGCCGCTTCGGTCATCAAGGACGCTGGCCAGCAGGAGCGGGTCTGGAAGGCTCGCGAGGCGGGTCTCGGCGCCACCGCGCACCAGCCCAACGGACATGACACCCACGCCGGCTGGGAGGACGCCGCGGTCCCGCCGGGCCGGTTGGGCGATTACCTCCGCGACTTCCAGAAACTGCTAGAGCGCTACGACTACGGCGACGCTTCGCTCTACGGGCACTTCGGCCAGGGTTGCATTCACACGCGAATCCCGTTCGTCCTCACCACCGCCGAGGGGGTGGCCCACTACCGCTCCTTCCTTGAGGAATCAGCTCACCTGGTGAGCGCTTATGGCGGGTCGCTGTCGGGTGAGCATGGCGACGGCCAGCAGCGGGGCGAGTTGCTGCCGATCATGTTCGGCGAGAGAATCATTCACGCTTTCGAAGAACTGAAAGCCATCTTCGACCCGGGAAACGGGATGAACCCCGGCAAGGTGGTACACGCCCGGCCGTTGGACTCGGACCTGCGTTGGGGCCCCGGCTTCCGTCCGGCTGAACCCGAAACCATGTTCGCCTACCCCGAAGACGATCATCGATTCTCGCGTGCCGCGAACCGTTGCGTGGGTGTGGGCAAATGCCGTGGGCACGAGTCCGGCGTGATGTGTCCGAGCTATCGGGCTACTCAGGAGGAGGAGCACTCCACCCGGGGACGGGCCCGGCTCCTGTTCGAGATGCTGGATGGCGACGTCATCACCGACGGGTGGCGGTCGACGGCGGTGCGTGATGCGCTCGATCTGTGCTTGGCCTGCAAAGGTTGCCGCAGCGACTGCCCCGTCAACGTCGACATGGCCACCTACAAGGCCGAATTCATGCACCACCACTACAAGCGCCGGATCCGCCCACTGGCGCACTACTCGATGGGGTGGCTGCCACTGCTGGCTCGCATCGCCGCGGTCGCGCCGCGGCCGATCAACCTGCTGGCGCACACCCCCGGATTGACAACCCTGCTGCGGGCCATCGGCGGCATCGACCAGCACCGTGAGGTCCCCAGATTCGCCCACCAGCGGTTCACATCATGGTTCGGCCGCCGGCGCCGCGACCGTTCCGCCCCTTCGCATGGCCGGGTCGTGCTGTGGCCGGATACCTTCACCAACAACTTCGACCCGCACATTGCGAAGGCGGCGGTCGCCGTCCTAGAGGACGCCGGCTTCGAGGTCGGAGTTCCGCGCGAGGCGTTGTGCTGTGGCCTGACGTGGATCTCGACGGGTCAGCTGGAGGTCGCAAAGAAGGTCCTGCAGCGCAGCCTCCGCGCGCTGGGACCCGCGCTGCGGACCGGTACACCGGTCGTCGTGCTCGAACCGAGTTGTGCGGCCGTATTCCGCTCGGATCTAACCGAATTGCTCTACGGAGACGAGGATGCGCACCGGCTCGCTCAGCAGACCCGCACCATAGGCGAGCTGCTTCGCGAGCGGGCCCCTGAGTGGCGGCCGTCTGTGCACGAGCATCGCGCGATCATGCAACCCCACTGTCACCAACACGCGATTCTCGGGGTGGACAAGGATCGCGAAATGTTGGAACTGGCCGGCACGGATACCAGGGTTCTGGATGCGGGATGTTGCGGCCTGGCAGGTAATTTCGGATTCGAAAGGGGTCACTACCACGTATCGGTCGCATGTGCGGAGGACAAGCTCATGCCCGCGGTACGGCAAGCCGACGGGGACACCACCATCATCGCGGACGGATTCAGTTGCCGAACACAGATCACTCATCTGGCCAACCACCGCGTACCGCGTCATACCGCCGAAGTGCTCGCCGAGGCTTTGAGCACCGATGAGCTCGCTGCGAAAACCCCAACCAGGCAGAGGCTCGGCTTTGGGGCGGTGGCCCTGCTGGCCGGCGGGGCACTGTTGACGTTGCTCCAGCGGCGCAACTCGACATGATGGACCGTCGCCCGGTGATCGACCGGATCGAAGTCACGGCCTATCGGTTCCCGACGCCACATCCCGAGGCAGACGGCACGCTGACGTGGGACGCGACGACGGCTGTCGTCGTGCATCTGCATACCGACGACTGCGTCGGCTTGGGTTGGACCTACAGCGGCGCTGCGGCCGGAGTGGTCGTCAAGGACAACCTGACCTCGGTGGTGCGTAACCGCGATCCGATGGATATCGCCGGCGCCTGGCTGGCTATGCACCGGGCATGTCGCAACATCGGCACCAAAGGGCTTGCGATGCAGGCCATCAGTGCGGTCGACATCGCGCTGTGGGACCTCAAGGCCCGGATGCTGGACATTCCCCTGGCCGCCTTGCTGGGACAGATGCGTGACACCGTTCCGGTCTACGGCTCAGGTGGGTTCGTCAACTCGAGCTGTGCCGAGATCGCCCAGGACGTAGCGCAGTGGAAGGCGGCCGGATGCACCCAGATGAAGATCAAGGTCGGGAGGGATTACGGCACGGATCCCGACTGGGACCTCGAGCGGGTTTCGCGACTGCGGGAGTTCGCCGGGCCGGACGTCGAGTTGATGGTCGACGGCAACGGGGCCTACAGCGTGGGGCAGGCCAAGCGCATCGGCGCCCAACTCGACGCCTTGGGTGTGCGCTGGTTCGAGGAACCGGTCAGCAGCGACGACAAGCCGGGGCTGGCCGAGGTGCGCGCGGCGATCAGCGCCGACGTGGCAGCCGGTGAGTACATCAGTGACACCTACGACGCCGAGGCGATGGCCGCGGTGGTCAGCTGCCTGCAGCTGGATGTCACGCGATGTGGCGGCTACACGGGCTTCCTGCGCGGCGCGGCCGTGGCGGCCGCGCACAATCGCGAGGTGTCGGGGCACTGCGCGCCGGCACTGCACGCGCCGGTGGCCGCGGCGGTCCCCAACCTCAGACATGTCGAGTGGTTTACCGACCACGCGCGACTGGAGCCCCTGTTGATCGACGGTCTGCCCGAGGTCGGCTGTGGTGCCCTGCGCGTCACGAATCACGCTGCGGGACACGGCATGTCAGTTGCGGCGGGGGCCGCCGAGTACCGGTGCTGAGATGTCCCGACGCGAGTAATGACGGCACGAAATGGAGGAGATGACAATGGCAGCACATTCGGACCGAGCGACAGGCGGCCAAGTCGTCGTGGTCACCGGAGCCAGTGGGGGCATCGGTCGCGCCACCGCTCGTGCCTTCGCTGCTCGCGGCGCACATGTCGCCCTGCTGGCCCGCGGCCAGCAGGGCCTGGATGCGGCGGCGGCCGAGGTAGAGTCGGCTGGCGGAAAGGCGCTGCCGTTGTCCGTCGACGTGGCCGACGCGGATGCCGTCGAGGCGGCGGCGGCCGAGGCGGAGCGCGCATTCGGGCCGATCGACGTCTGGGTCAACGTCGCGTTCACGTCAGTATTCTCGCCGTTCTCGAAGATCTCCCCCGACGAGTTCAGACGCGTAACGGAAGTCTCCTACCTCGGCTACGTCTACGGCACCATGTCGGCGCTACAGCGGATGCTGGCCCGTGACCACGGCGCGATCGTGCAGGTCGGCTCGGCGCTGGCCTACCGCGGGATTCCGTTGCAGACGGCGTACTGCGGCGCCAAACATGCCATCCAGGGTTTCAACGAGGCGCTGCGCTGTGAATTGCTGCACGACCACAGCAATGTGCGCGTCACGATGGTGCAGATGCCGGCGGTGAACACGCCGCAGTTCACCTGGGTGCTCTCCCGCCTGCCGAAGCACCCGCAGCCGGTTCCGCCGATCTACCAGCCCGAGGTCGCTGCCCGGGCCGTCCTCTACGCCGCAGATCACCCGCACCGTCGGGAGTACTGGGTCGGGGGTAGCACCGCAGGCACCCTGTTGGGTAACAAGATCGCCGCCGGCGTCCTTGATCGGTATCTGGCCCGCACCGGATACAAATCGCAGCAGACCGACCAGCCACACGCCTCCGGTCAGCCGGTCAACTTGTGGCAGCCCGCTGACGGCATCGACGGCCACGACTACGGCGCTCACGGAGTCTTCGACAGCCGCTCCACCGGACACAGCTATCAACTTTGGGCATCACAGCATCACGGAATCGTGGCGAGCGCCCTCGTCGGTGCGGCCGTCGTCGGCGCAGGGTTCGCCGGCCGGCTGATTCGTCGATGACTGCCTGCCGGGGATGGCTCGACGTCTCGACCGGACCTTCGCTAATGAGAAGGTATTGCCGTGCAGATCGCGATCAGTGGCGCCGGTGTGGCCGGCCCCGCATCCGCACACTGGATGGCGCGGTCCGGCCATGAAGTGAAAACCATTGTCGAGAAGGCGCCGGCTCTCCGCACCGCCAGGTACGTGATCGACTACTGGGGCGTCGGCTACCGTCCTCCACACCGGCCTGCCCCGAGGTGAACTGCCCGAACTGATCTATCGCAACGTCGAGAACGAGGTCGGCGAAGTTCGTCTCCTTCTTCGCTGCTAAGACGGCCGTGGGTATCTGGTTGCGCAACAGGGCATTGCGTGCATTGGACATCGGGCCGATAGGGCAGGTGGCTATCGAGCGTACGCTTCGCGCTGATATCGAACTCCTCGGCTATGACCTGTGATCAGGAAGAAAGCTTGTCTGATCAGTGCGGTTGGCCGACACAAGTCAAAGCTCGTTTCGTTCGGTATTCTCCATCGTCGTCTGGGCCAGAACGCTCGACGCTTCGAACATTAGGCCGTGCACGAAGGCCTGTGGCAGATTGCCCCGTAATTGCCGTTGCCGGATGTCGTACTCCTCGGAGAACAGGCCCGGGGTTCCGCAGCCTGCTCTGTTGCGCTCGAAATAGCGATAGGCCTCGACAGTGGCGCCCTGTTGCTGGGCAGCCATCGCCATCACGAAGCCGCACAAAAGGAATGCGCTGTCGGCCGAGCCAAGGCCTCGCTCGGGGCGATAGCGATACACGTAGTGATCGCGACTGAGATCACGTTGGACCGCTCGATACGTCGCGACGGTTCTGGGATCGCTGCCGGGAAGGGCGCCGCGCAAAGGCGGTAGCAGGAGCGCCGCGTCGATACGTTCGTCATCAGGGGCGCGCTGCCAACGGCCGTCCGGATGCAGGCAGCGGCGCGCGGTTTCGGCCAGTATGGCGTCGGCGAGTGAGCTGAGGCGGCCGGGGTCGCGGGCCGCCGACGTGCCGGCAATTGCGCGCAGACCCGCTACGCAGGCCAACCGGGAGTGTGTCCAGTACTTCTCGGTGAGTTCCCAAATTCCGGCGTCCGGATTGCCGTACTTGTCCTCGATCGTCGCGACGGCAACGTCGACGGCGCACAGGTGCTCGCTCGCCAGATGGTCGTGCCGCGCGGCGGCCGCGAACAAGGTGAGCGACTCGCCGAAGATGTCAAGCTGGAACTGCTCGCAGATATGGTTGCCGGCAAGGTCATAGCCGCCCGGGTAGCCGCGGAGGTCAAGTTGACGCTGTCGTGGCACGGGATCGCCGGCACCCGTGTAAGCGGGCATCATTTCCGGACCGTCGGCAAGTAGGCGCTCGGATACGAACGACACCGCGTTGTCAAGCAATTCGTGGGGACCATCTGCGGATACGGCGATGCCGGCATAGCATTGGTCGCGGATCCACGCATATCGGTAGTCGTAGTTGGCCCCTTCATCAGCACGCTCCGGCAGGCTCATCGTCGCAGCGGCAACCATCGCGCCAGTCGACGTCGTCAGTCCACGCATTACCGCGTAGGCGTGTTCGGCATCCCGAGGAGCCGCGGTGGGGCCGAGATGTGGAATCGACTGCGCCCACGCCTGTTCGGTATCCGCCCAGACCTCAGAAGCAATCGGGGGTCGCGGCGCGAGGTCCCTGATGCTTAGTTCCAGGACCAGATCGACGGTTTCTCCCTCGCGAAGCGAAAATCCGGTCACCAAGGATCGTGTCGCGGAGTCTTCATCCGTGACTTTCGCTCCTGCAGCCCCTGACCACCGCACTCGTAGGGATCCGACGATGCCGCGCCACGTGCCGCTTGTCGCATCGAGTTGCAGATCGCGAAGGTGGCGTCGGCCAAATTCTGCGGTGGGTGCCAGTCGGGCATTGAGGTGAGCGTCCCCACGAATGGCTTCGATCCGTCGCAGCACCACGACCGTGTGAGGCCGGCCCGGCATGGCCAGCGCCTCCCGGCACTCGACGATCCCGGTTGTTGTGATCCACCTAGATCTCCAGATGAGCGAACGAGGCTCGTAATAGCCACCCCAGACGAACGGGTCGGCCGGTGTCACTGTGTATTCGCCACCGCCACCGATGAGCGATCCGAAGACCGCGTCACTGTCCCAACGTGGAGCGCACATCCACACGTAGTCGCCCCGGGATCCGATGAGGGCTCCGCGCTCGCCATCTGCGATGAATGCGTATTCGCGTAATGTCTGGGGCAGGGTTGTTGCCTGCAGGGTCCCAAGCTGCCCGGAATCGTCATCGAACATCCGAATGGGGTACCCCGCACGGAGCCTTCTCCGTCGGCCCGGCGACTTCCTCATCAAGCTTTCAGTTTCGCCGCGATTACGAGTCGCGATTTGGCACGGCGCGGAGTGGTTGAGTGCTACTCGTCGCCGTTGGCTGAAAATCGGTTGGCAATGCCGTACAAGCGGTTTGCGGCGCGACTGGAAGTGGAAGCCACCCGTCATGCGCAAGGTCGCCCGCCGTCGAGAAGCATTGCCCGGAGGCTCTGATGGCACGTGATACCAGAGGCCGAATGCCTCCACAGACGTCGCAGTTGCGCAAGGTGAGCCGTGACCCCAACCACTGGCGGCGAGGCCGTTGGTCGCTGTTGATCGAAGCGGTTGTGCTTGGCGCATTCAACGCAGCGCTCTTCGCCTACGCGGGTCCCTCGGGGCCGAAGCCGCAAGTCCGGATGTGGGGACTCATTGCCACGCCGGCGTTGAACTGGACACTGCTGGTGCTGGCTGTGGCGGCGTTGGTCGCCTGCATACATCGCCGCGCTGCCCTCGTGTACACCACAGCGGTCTCGGTCGGAGCGCTGATCATGACCGTGATCTGCGGAACCGCTGCGGCCCACGACGACCCTGGGCCGCTGGGCTTCACCGCGGCGGCGGTTGTCTTCTACGCTGTTCTTTTTGCCTTCAACCTTGGAATCGGCATGTGGTTGATACCCGACCATATCGGCGGCCCGGCTTGGGTGAGGCCTCGCGCTACCCGGGGAGTTGCAACAGACAGGTCGCGGTCCGCGCCTTGACGGGATCTGGGCCTGGGCAGACCGAATGGCTGGGAAGGAATGCTCTCGGCCCGTTTGGCGGTAGATCCCTGGTGTCCCTGACCGCGCAGTGCGGAAGTACCTCGGCGTCGCGGGCGGTGAGATCGGCGACCAGTGCGTCGGTGATCACCTGGCTGCCGCCGACCGGGATCGGCCAGCCGCCGCGGTGAGTGCGGGGATGGTCGTGTAGGCATGCGCGGCCACGCCGGAGAGCAGAGCGCCGCAGTGCGGGGCACGAGTCAGCCGGTTCCAGAGCGGGCGGCCGAGTTCGATGGGTGCGGCCCGGGAATGGGAGCGCACCGCGGGCGCCGGTGGCCCGAAACAGCTCCGATCAGTCGCGCTTCGCCTCGTAGCGCAGCAGGACCACGCCGCCGGGGAAGGTGCGGTTCTCCACCAGGCGCAGTGCGATCCATGACGGCAGGGCCGGGAGGAACGGGGTGCCCCCGCCGACGGCCGTGGGCGCGAGCACGATCCGGTATTCGTCGACCAGTCCCGCCCGCACGATCGGAGCGGCCAGCGTCGCGCCGGCCACCTCCAGGTAGCCGTCGGTTTCGGCCTTCAGCGTGCGCACCACCGCGACCGGGTCACCGCGTTCCAGGCGGGAGTTCCAGTCGACGGATTCCAGCGTGCGGGAGAACACCACCTTGGGCATGTCGCGCCAGATGCGGGCGAAGTCGGTGATCAACGGGGTCGCGTCGGCAGCCTGGTCGGCGGTCGGCCAGTACGCGGACATCAGCTCGTAGAGCCGCCGGCCGTAGAACGACAGGGCCGTCGCACGCTCGAAGTCGTTCCAGTACTGGTGCAGTTCGTCGCTCGGTTCGCTCCAGTCGATGTCGCCGTGCGCGTCGGCGATGTACCCGTCCACCGACACGTTGAAGCCATAGATGAGTCTGCCCATGTAGCTCAGACTGCCCCGGACGGCGGAACTCATCGCGCATCGCAACGGGTGTAACGCTTCCCCGGCTTCCCGACACTCAGTTCAGGTACCACCCGACCGAGAGGAATCGCACCACCATGAAGCCCGCAATCCGTAGCCTCGCCGCAGGCGTTGCGCTGGCGGCCTTGAACATCGCCGTCGTGGTGATCTTCGCCGCCGTGCCGGCCAATGCCGTCACGATGCCATCGGGTGCCACCTACATCGCCGACATGACGGCCGATTCGGCGGTAGCCATGACGCTGGCCGTGACCGTCGACGGCGACCGGGTAGTCGCATACGGGACCAACGGAAGCGATGAAGAGGCGTGGTTCTTCGGAACCCAGCGCGGCGGCCGGATCGACCTGACGTCGATGTACGCCGACCGTATCCAGGCAACCTATGACGGCTCGATGCTGCGCGGCACGCTGATGATGAACGGCGACGAGAGCCCGCAGGCTTTTGCGGCGGCGGCGGCCGCCGCCCCGGCCGGCATCTACACGGCCACCATGGACGGCGCCCGGGCATCGTGGGTGGTCCGGCCGGACCGCACCATCACCGGCGTGATGGACAACAGCGCCCCCGGCGACCACAAGGTCTCCGACGCGCAGGCCGCCGCGAGCCGGCAGTACCAGGAGCGGGTCCGCCAGATGCGGCTCGACCAGCAGATGCAACAGGCCCCGCCGATGCACTACGGCACCTGGAGCACGGTCATCCACGACATGCCGGTGACCGCGACGCAGGTCGGCGGGGCGATGCGGTTCTAAGCACACCGATTATCTGCCGGGCGGTTCCCATCCCGCGGTCGACGGTTATGGTTTGCATGACTTCGACTGCGGGAGTGCTGGATTGCGGACCGACGAGCACAGCAGCCACTCACCGCTGCGCAGGGTGATAACCGGGGCGTCGATCGGCAATGCGGTGGAGTGGTACGACTTCGCCATCTACGGATTCCTCGCCACCGTCATCTCGGTGAAGTTCTTCCCGCCGGGCAACGAGACCGCCGCCCTGCTGAACACGTTCGCGATCTTCGCGGCGGCCTTCTTCTTCCGGCCGCTCGGCGGCTTCTTCTTCGGTCCGCTGGGTGACCGCCTCGGGCGCCAGCGGGTCCTGGCCATCGTCATCCTGCTCATGTCGGCATCGACCCTGGGGATCGGCCTGCTGCCCACCTACGCCTCCGCGGGTGTGCTGGCTCCCCTGGGGCTGTTGCTGCTGCGCTGTCTGCAGGGCTTCTCCGCCGGCGGCGAGTACGGCGGCGGCGCCTGTTATCTCGCCGAGTTCGCCACCGACCGCAGGCGCGGGCTCGTGGTCGCCTTCCTGGTGTGGTCGGCGGTGCTGGGGTTCCTGCTGGGCTCGGTGACCGTGACGCTGTTGCAGTCCGCGCTGCCCGACGGCGCCATGGAGAGCTACGGCTGGCGCATCCCCTTTCTGATCGCCGCGCCCCTCGGCCTGGTCGGGCTGTACATCCGGATGCGGCTGGCGGACACCCCGGCGTTCGAGGCCCTGTCGGAGTCCGACGAGGTGGCCGAGTCCCCGCTCCGGGAGGCGGTGACCACCGCGTGGGTCGCGATCCTTCAGGTCATCGGTGTGATGATCATCCACAACGTCGGCTTCTATGTCGTGTTCACCTACCTGCCAACGTATTTCATCAAGACGCTGCACTTCTCCAAGGCTCAGTCGTTCCTGTCCATCACGGTGGCCAGCGTGGTGGCGCTGGTGCTGATCCTCCCGCTGGGCGCCCTTTCGGACCGGATCGGGCGAAGGCCCCTGCTGATCGCGGGCGCGGCGGGTTTCGCCGTGCTGGCCTACCCGGCGTTCCTCCTGCTCAACTCCGGGTCACTGGCCACGGCGATCCTGGCGCACTGCCTGCTGGCCGCCGTCGAGGCGGTGTTCGTCTCGGTGTCGCTGGTGGCCGCGACCGAGCTGTTCGCCACCCGGGTGCGCTACAGCGGCCTGTCGGTGGGCTACAACGTCTCGGTGGCGGTGTTCGGCGGCACCACGCCGTACGTGGTCACGCTGTTGGCCGCCCGCACCGGCAACGACTACGCCGCCGGGATCTACGTGGTGATCGCCGCGGTGGTGTCGCTGTCGACCGTCCTGACCATGCGGGAGAGCGCGGGCAGACCGCTGGCGGCACTGGGCGCTCCGCGTGCCGGGCTCACAACTCCAGCAGCACCGTGACCGGGCCGTCGTTGACCAGTTCGACGGCCATGTCCGCGCCGAACACCCCGTTCGCGACCTCGGCGCCCAACTCCCGTAACGCCTCGGCGAACACCGTCACCAGTGGTTCGGCCAGCGCGCCGGGCGCGGCGGCGTTCCAGGTCGGCCGCCGGCCCTTGGTGGTGTTGGCGTACAGGGTGAACTGGCTGACCACAAGGATCGGCGCACCGGTGTCGGCCGCCGAGCGTTCATCGTCGAGAACCCTGATCTGCCAAAGCTTTTCGGCCATCCGCCGGGCGATCACGTCGGTGTCGGTGTGGGTGACCCCGACCAGCGCCAGCAGGCCCTGGTGCTCCGGCCGGATCGCGCCGACCACTGCCCCGTCCACCGACACCGACGCCGACGTAACCCGCTGCACCAGCACCCGCATGGGCGCCGATACCAGCCCGTGCCCTAGTCCTCCGAACCGGCCGGCGCGTAGCCGAGGATCGCCTTGGTCTCCAGGAAGTCGGTGAAGCCGTCCTCGCCCCACTCGCGGCCGTTGCCACTGGTCTTGTAGCCGCCGAACGGCGCCTTGATGTCGAAGGCGTGGTTGATGGTCACCGCACCGGCCCGGATCCGCTTGGCCAGCGCGCGGGCCTCGCCGAGATCGGCTCCGGAGACGTAGCCGTACAGGCCGTAGTCGGTGTCGTTGCCGATCTCCACGGCCTGGTCCAGGTCGTCGTAGCCGAGGATGCACAGCACCGGGCCGAAGATCTCCTCGCGGGCGATCGTCATATCGTTGTTGACCTCGGCGAACACTGTCGGGCGCACGTAGTAGCCGGTGTCCAGACCGTCGGGACGGCCCGGGCCGCCGGCGACGACCTTCGCGCCCTCCTCGATGCCCTTCTTGATCAGGCCCTGCACCTTGTCGAACTGCACCTTGGAGGCCACCGGCCCGATCGCCGAACTGTCGGACAGGTCACCGACCTTGACGCCCTCGGCGGTGGCCTTGGCCACTGCGACGGCCTCGTCCATCCGGGTCCTGGGCACCAGCATCCGCGAGGGCGCGTTACAGCTCTGCCCGGAGTTCATCATCATCACCGCGACGCCGGCGGCAACGCTCTGACCGAACGCCTCGTCGTCGAGCACGATGTTCGGGCTCTTGCCGCCGAGTTCCTGGCTGACCCGCTTGACCGTCGGCGCGGCGTTTCGCGCCACCTCGATGCCGGCCCGGGTGGAGCCGGTGAACGACACCATGTCGATACCGGGATGGCTGGACAGCGCGACACCGACA
>JAGQTU010000019.1:1995-29149 GCA_020438865.1 Mycobacterium sp. | reverse complement strand
GGGGTCGATGCACACGTGCACCACGCCGACCTTGCCACTGGCGTAGGCGCGGGCGATCGCCGGGCCGATCTCCTCTTCCTTCTCGACGTACTCGCCGTGGCAGCCGAAGCCCTCGGCGACCTTGTCCATCCGGACGTCCTTGCTCCAGTGCACGCCGGGTTGCGGGGACGGTTGAGCGAAGGTGCGTTTGTAGACGCCGACCTCCAGGCCCCACTGGTGGTCGACGCCGACCACGCACACCAGCGGCAGGTTCAGCCGGGCCGCGGTCTCCAGCTCCGCGATGTGGAACAGGAACGCCGAGTCGCTGGTCAGCAGCATCACCGGGCGGTTGCCGCCGTCGGCGACCGAGGCGCCGACGGCGTATGGCAGACCGGTACCCAGGTGGCCGAAGTTCTGGTTCCAGATCACGTCGCGCGGCTTCGTCTGCGAATAGGTCCACTGAAAGATGACCGTCGCTCCGCCGTCGCGCACCAGGATCCCGTCGTCGAGTTCGTCGAACGCCCTCGTCGCCTCGACGACGTAGCGCGCCGGGTGCACCGGGGTGCGCCCGCTCGGCGCCTCCTGCGCGACCCGCGCCAGTTCCGCCGCGTCGGCCTCGATCAGGGCAGCCAGGTTGGGCGACGGGGTACGCGGGGTGTCCCGCAGTGCGTCGACCAGTTGCGGCACCACGCCCCGCAGGTCACCGACCAGTGCTACGTCCATCGGCCGGTTGACGCCGATGGCGCTCGGGTCCTGCTCGACGTAAACCCATTTGCGGTTCGCATCGTTGGCGGCCCAGTGCTGGGTCCGGCCATAGTGCATCGGCTCGCCGAGCTCGGTGCCCAGCGCGACGCACAGGTCGGACTCCTCGACGGCGGAGTTGGCGGCCGGGGAGAACAGGTACGGGAACGTCCGGTCCTGCAGCCCCGGAATGAACGACGTCCCGCCGGAGGTCTGGATCACCGGGCAGGCCATCAGCTCGGCCAGCTCCTTGACCTCCTGTTGTGTCCGGGAGGTGTGCACGCCGTGCCCGACCAGAAGAACCGGGCTCCTCGCCTCGCCGATCAGCTTCACGGCCTCGGCCACCTCACGGCCGCCGGCGCCCTGATTGACCAGCCGATAGCTCGAGGGCGCCGGTGCAGCGGCGACATCAAGCTCCTCGAGGATGACGTGTGACGGGAACTCGACGTAGGACGGACCCGGGGTGCCGGACATCGCCCGGCGGATGGCCTCGTGGATGATCTCGTCGGTCTGATCGGCGTACTCGATGGAGCTGTGGAACTTCACCGACGGCGCGAAAAGAGGCTCCTGCTGGACGAACTGGATACGGCCGCGGCGCACCCGGCGCTCGGTGATGCGGGCCCGCTGTCCACCCAGGAAGATGACCGGGGAGTTCTCGACGAGCGCGCACTGGATCGCGCCGGCCATATTGGCCATGCCGGGGCCGAGGGTGCCGATGCACAGCCCTGGCTTGCCGGTCATCCGGGAGGCCGCCTCGGCCATGAAGCCCGCGCTCAACTCGTGATGCGGCGCCACCACCGACCACCCACGCGCGTCGGCCTCGGTGAACATGTGCACGAAGTTGGGGTCGGGGATCCCGAAGATGGTGTTGATCCCCTCGGCCTCGAACAGGTCGAGAATGCGCTTGTAGACCGGTACTCCCATGGCGAAACTCCTTGATTCCGTTATAGATAGCGTTGAGCGAGTTCTTGGCGGTGCGCTGCGGGCGAGCCGAACAGCGAACGATTCAATGCGGCCCGTTTGAGGTAGACGTGGACACCGCTCTCCCACGTGTAGCCGATGCCGCCGTGCAGTTGCATGGCCTTGCCGGCGATGTCGACGGCGGCGCCGCAGGCGTACGACTTGGCCATCGCCGCCGCCACCGGGGCATCCGGCCGATCCTCCCCCACCGCCCGGACGGCGGCGCCGACCAGTTGGCGGGAGACCGCGATGGCCACCTGCATGTCGGCGCAGGCGTGCTTGACGGCCTGAAACGAGCCGATGGCGCGGCCGAACTGGTGGCGCACCTGCGCATAGGAGACAGTGGCCGCCAGCATCGCCTCGGCCAGACCGAGGCTGTCGCAGGCCACCGCCAGCCGGGCGCGGTCGAGCAGTCCGGCCGCTCCCACGCCGGTGGCGAACGTCCATGCCGCCGAACCGTCCACCTCGACGGCGTCCGCCGACACCGTTGCCAGACCACGGGTTTCGTCGAGCACCGGCTGGCGCTGCACGTCGAGCGTGGCGGCCGGAACCCCGAGGATCACCGACTCGCCGTCGGGACCGGTGGCGAGCAACAGCAGTTCGTCGGCGACCACGGCGTCGGGTACGAACCCAGCCTCGCCGCTCACCGTCGCACCGTCGAAGCGGAACCGGGGCGCCGTGCGCCCGTCGGTCGGCAGTGCCACCGCCGCGCGAACCTCGCCTGCGGTCACCGCGGCCAACAGCCGGTCACGAGATTCGTTGGGCTGCAGGGCGTTCAGCGCACCCACCGCCAGCACCGCACCGCCCAGGAAGGCGGTCGGTGTTGCGGCGCGGCCCATCTCGTCGAGGATCACGGCCACTTCGGCCATACCCGCACTCGCTCCGCCGAATTCTTCCGGCGCTTCGAGTCCCACCCAGCCGGCCTGTACCAGCAGCGGCCAGTCGACGGAGTCCTTGGCCAGCAGATCGCGGGCCACCGAACGGAGTTCGTCGTGCAGATCCCCGCAATGGTCACCGTAGCCCGGCGTCACAGCGCACTCGGTTCCCGGGGCAGACCCAAGCCCCGCTCGGCGATGATGGTGCGCTGGATCTCGCTGGTGCCGCCCGGGATGGTCCACTCCCAGGACCCGATGAAGTCGAGCATCCACGATCCGGACTCCCAGCCGCTGGAAGCCGGCTTCGTCAGTCGGGTGTGGGCGGGCAGCCCGCCGATCTCGGCGCCGAAATCGGTCATCCGCTGCAGCAGCTCGCTGTAGTACAGCTTGACCACCGAGGCGTCCGCGGGGCCCGCCGTACCGGCCTCGCTGCTGTCCACGACATCACGGCACAACCCTCGCAGCCCGCTTATCTCGATCTCGAACTGCGCCAACCGGTCCCGAACCGCCGAGTCGTCGAGGGGGCGGTGTCCGTCGGGGCCGGGCCTGCCACAGGCCTCGAGCAGCCAGGCGAAGCCGGCATTGCCCAGCCGCTCGGCGAGCTCGAGCATCGTCATCCCGCGCTCGGCGCCCAGCGTCGCCTGGGCCACCTGCCAGCCGCGGTTCTCCTCCCCGACCAGGCCGGTGGCCGGGATCACCACGTCATTGAGGAAGATCTCGCAGAAGTGCGAGTCGCCGACCGCGTTGCGGATCGGGCGCACGTCGATTCCCGGTGTCCGCATGTCCAGCAGGAAGTAGGAGATGCCGTGCCGCTTGCGTGCGTCGGGATCGGTGCGGGCCAGCAGCAGGCACCAGTCCGCGTGCAGACCGCCACTGGCCCAGAGCTTCTGGCCGTTGACCACGTAGCCGTCGCCGACGCGCCGGGCGGTGGTGCGAAGACCGGCCAGATCGGAGCCTGCCTCCGGCTCGGAGAAGCCCTGGACCCAGATCTCGCCGTCGAGGATGGCGGGCAGGTGCCTGCGACGCTGGTCCTCGGTGCCGGCCACCAGCAGGGTGGCGGCGGCGTGGTGGATCCCGACGAACGCCAGCACCAGCCGGGGGGCGTCGTGGGCGGCCAGCTCGGAATACAGCACGACCTGCTCGGCCACCGACATGCCCCCGCCCCACTGCGCCGGCCAGTGCGGCACGGCGTACCCGGCTTCGCGCAGTTCGGCGAACCAGGCCTTCTGGAAGGCGACGAACTCGGCGTCGCTCGCCCCGGTCTGAGCGGCGCGCCAGTCGGCGGGAACGTGGTCGCGGCACCACCGGCGCACGGTGGCCCGGAAGTCGGCGAGGTCGGGGGTCACGAGAACAGCCCCGTCAGTCCGCGCGGGCCGATCCGCCGGGCGAGCTGCGCGCGGGTGGCCGACAGGCCGAGCGGCAGCCGTCGCAGCGGCTGGCTGTAGCGCGAGAGCCAGGACAGCGTGGTCTCGTCGCAGAAGCCCACCGCGCCGTGCAGTTGGTGGCATACCCGGAACACCACCTCGGCGGCCTCGACCGCGGCCAGCCGCAGCGCCAGGGCGTCGTCGACCCGCAGGCTCCACAGCGCATGCTTCGCGAGCATGTCCACGCCGCTGCGTTCCACCTCGGCGTCGGTGAGCTGGAACTGCACTCCCTGGAACGCCGACAGCGGCTGGCCGAATTGCTTGCGCAGTGTGATGTGGGCGATGGTGAGTTCGATCGCCCGGTCCAGCATTCCCAGCAGTGTCCAGCACGGCAGCACCAGCCCCAGTGCCACATCGCCGGACTCGGCTCCGGAGGTGTCTGTCGCCGACAGCTCGAGTGCCGCGGTGAAGGCCGGTCCGGTCACCCCGGTGGCCACCGCGATGCTGCGGGCGCCGTCGAGAGTGACTGCCGCCCAACGGTTGTCGAGTCCCGCCACCGCGCCCTCCGCGGCGTGTTCGGCAATGACGATCAGCCCGTCGGCCTCGAGGTCGGCCGGCCGGGCCAACCGTTCGGCCAGCGGGTACGGCAGCGCCCAGTACCCGGCGCTGCGGCACAGCGCAGCGGCGGCCTCCCGGGAGTCCGCGTCGGTGCCGGCCTCGAGTTCCCAGGCCCCGAGTTCGGCCAGCACCGGGGCCACCAGCGCCGCACGGGTGTCGGGTGCGGCCTCGGCCTGCTGGAGCAGCAGGTCGCCGCCTGCGGCTTCGAATGCCCGCAGTGCCTGGCGGCCGTATTCGGTCGCGTCGTCGGATAGTTCGAGGATCATCGGCGAACACCTCCCAGCAGGGCGCGGGACAGCAGGATGCGCTGCATCTCGATGCTGCCCGAGGCGACGGTCGCCGACTGGGAGTAGCGCCAGTGGTCCTCGACTTCGGCGCGGAAGTAGGCCGTCGGCTCGTCGTCGCGCGGGACCGAGGCGATGATCTCCATGAGGACTTCGGCGCTGTCCTGGTCCAGTTTGGTGACCGCGATGCGGTACCCCGCGGCGTCGGCGGGCTGGATCCGTCCGGCGCTCTGCAACGAGACCACCCGGTAGGCCAGTAGCCGGGCCCGCCGGCAGTGCGTCAGCATCCGCGCCCAACGTCCGCGCAGTTCCTCTCCCACCTGCTCCCACCGCGCGCCCAGCGCCCCGGGTGCGAGCATCAGAAGCCGTTCGCAGCGGGCGTATCTGGCGATTCCCACCCTCTCGAAGGACAGCACGTCCTGCACGATCGACCAGCCGCCGTCCAGCGGACCGAGCAGGTCGGCCTCGGTGACCCGCAGGTCGTCGAAGAACACCTCGTTGAGATGGTGCGGCCCCATCATCGTGCGAATCGGACGGACCTGGATCGCCGGGTCGTCCATCGGAACCAGGAAGATGCTCAACCCCTGTTGTTTCTTCTGGGCTGCGCCCTCTCCCACTTTGGTGGTTCGGGCCAGCAGGAAGCACCACTGCGCCATGGTGGCGTAGGACGTCCAGATCTTCTGGCCGTTGATCAGCCAGCCGTGCCCGTCCCGACGCGCCGCGGTGCGCAGCGAGGCCAGATCCGAACCGGCTTCGGGTTCGGAGAAACCCTGGCACCAGATCACCTCGCCCGCAGCGATCGGCGGCAGGTGCAAGCGCTGTTGCTCCGGTGTGCCATAGCGCATCAGTGTGGGGCCGACCCAGTTGACTCCCATGTACTGCGCGCCGCGCGGCTCGTGGTGCGCCCACATCTCCTCGCGAACCACGGTCTGCTCCCACACCGAGGCCCCTCGGCCACCGAACTCCTCCGGCCACGCCAGGCACAGCAACCCGTTTTCCGCCAGCGTCCGGCAGAACCGTTGTGCCGCTTCGAGATCGCCGGGGTCGTCGGTGAAGGCACCCATGAATCCCTCGGGCACCTCCTCTTTGACCAGAGCCCGTAGCTGCGAGCGCAACGCGCCCGCCTCGGGCCCCATGTCGAAGTCCAGGCTCACGCGCCGCTCCCCCTCATCGCTTCGTTCTGCATCATCGGGGGCGGGCTCATCGGCTCTCCGCCTCCGCCAGGTTCAGTTCGGCGAGCACCTCGTCGGTGTCGGCGCCGAGCTCCGGTGCCGGTCCACTGATACGGCCGGGGGTTCGCGAGAACCAGGTCGGCACGCCGGGAATGCGCGCCGGCCCCTGCGGTGTCTGCACCGTCTCGAAGAAGCCGACGGCGTTGAGATGCTCGTTGGCGAACAGTTCCTCGGGGGTATTCAAGGGCGCGGCGGGGATCTCGAGTTCGACGAACAGCTTCAGCCATTCGTCGGTGGTGCGCTCGGTCATGGTCCGCGCCACGAGCCCGTAGATGGTGTCGATCTCGGCCGCGCGGGCCTTCAGGGTCGCGAAGCGCTCGTCGTTCCACTCCGGCTGCACCGCTTTGATGAACCCTGCCCAGTGCTTGTCGTTGTAGATCAGCGCCGAGATGTAGCCGTCCTTGGTGCGGTACGGCTTGCGGTTGGGCGCGATGGTGCGGTGATACATCGCCGGGCCAAGCGGCGGATCGAACATCGCCCCGTTCGCGTGCTCGACGAGCATGAACGAGGCCATGGTCTCGAACATCGCAACCTCGACCTCCTGGCCCTCGCCCGTGCGCTCGCGGTGGAACAGTGCCATCGCAGTGGCGTAGACCGCGGTCAGACCGGCGACCTTGTCGGCTACGATCGACGCGACGTAGTTGGGCTCGCCCGTCAGCTCCTTCTGCACGGCGGGCAGGCCGCACTCGGCCTGGATGGTGTCGTCGTAAGCCGGCCGGTCGCGCTCCGGCCCGCGGCGGCCGTACCCGTAGCAGTTGGTGTAGACGATCGAGGGGTTGATGGCGGCGACGTCGTCGTAGCCGAAGCCCAGTTTGGTGATGGCCTTGGCGCGCATCGAGTGGATGAACACGTCGGCGTCGGTGATCAACGCCCGCAGGGCCGCCTTGCCCTCCTCGGTGCGCAGGTTCAGCACGACGCTGCGCTTGCCCCGGTTGACGTTGACGAACACGCCGCTCATTCCGTGTGCCGGGCCCACGGAGACGTAGCGGGTGTCGTCGCCCTGGGGCGGTTCGACCTTGATGACGTCGGCGCCGTTGTCGGCCAGGATCTGGGTGCAGTAGGGCCCCATCACCATCGCAGTGAGGTCGACCACCCGAACGCCGGCCAGCGGTCCGCTCCTCGCGATCTCAGACATGCTCGTTCTTCTCCCGATTCGCCATCGCAAAGCTGTAGCCGATGTGGTCGCTGTGACCGTTGGGCACCACCGGGAAGACCACCGGTGCGGACAGGTCGCAGATCTCGTCGATGCGTTCGCCGACCGCCTTGATCGACCAGGCCGGCTGATACACCCCGGGCGCCTCGGCGATCACGACCCTGGCCACCCGTCCCGCGATCGCGGCCAGTAGTTCTCCTGTGACGGAGCAGCTTTCATGCGCCAGCCAGCCGACCACCGGCGCCACCAGTTCGGGACCCATCGGCGGGTAGGCCGACGTGTCGAGCCCCCCGGCCATCCTGGTCACGGCGCCGGGCACGATGACGTTGCACCGCACGCCGTGTTCGGCGCCTTCGAGTGCCGCGACGTTGGACAAGCCGATGACGCCCGCCTTGGCAGCCCCGTAGTTGGCCACATCGTGGTTGCCGTACAGCCCGCCGATCGAGGAGGTCAGCACGATTCGCCCGTAGCCGGCGTCGCACATCACGGGAAACGCCGGGCGCACCACGTGGAAGGCGCCCCGCAGGTGGACGTCGAGGACAGCGTCGAAGTCGTCATAGCTCATCTCCGACAGCGGCGCGCGCCGCACGTTGCCCGCGTTGTGGATCAGGATATCCAGTCGCCCATAGTGTTCCAGCGCAGCGTCGATGATGGCCTGTCCGCCCTCGGCGGTCGCGACGGACTCGGTACACGCGGTCGCCTCGCCGCCGGCCACGCGGATCTCCTCGACCACCTGCCCGGCGGGGCCGTCGTCGATCCCGTCGCCACTCATGGCGCCGCCCGGGTCGTTGACGACGACCCTGGCACCCCTGGACGCCAACAGCATGGCGTACTCGCGGCCCAGTCCGCGGCCGCCGCCGGTGACGACGGCAACCCGGTCGTCGAATCTCAAGTCGGCCATCGGCCACCCCGGCGTACGCCGAGTGCAACGTCACGGCGGGAGTTCGCCGGATCCTCCGCCGTGGCGTTACCGTCGCGACACACGGCCCTAGGTTCCGAGTTCGAGGCCGGCGAGATCGCCCCCGTCGCGCCAGTTCTGGAGCAGCTCGTCGAAGGCGTAGAACCCCGGCGAGTAGAAGTCGCCGAGGAACCCGCCGTTGTTCTCTGCGGCGCCGCGGCCCTCGTTGTTGTAATAGCCCGGGGTGCAAGACAGTTCGAACGCCGAGTTGTCGATCGAAAGTTCGCGGACGGTGTTGACCCAGGCGTCCTGCCCCTCCTGACTGGGCTCGACCGTCTTCGCACCGCGCTTCTGCGCCTCAGCGATGATGTAGGCGATGTGCTCAGCTTGCTGTTCGAACATCGCGGTGGTGTTCGCCGAGACGCCGCCCTGGATGAAACCGGTGAAGAACTGGTTGGGAAATCCCCGGCTGGTCATCCCGTGCAGGGTCTGAAATCTGTCGTGCCAGTAGTCGAAGAGCGACAGCCCGTCGCGGCCTTCGATGCTGTCGACCGCATAGCGACGGCTGATCTCCGTGGAGATCTCGAAACCGCTGGCGAAGATCACGCAGTCGACCTCGTACTCGGTGCCGTTGGCGACGATGCCCTTCTCGGTCAAGCGCTCGACGCCCTTGGATTCCGCGACGTCGACCAGCGTCACATTGGGGCGATTGAAGGTGGGCAGGTACTCCTCGCTCGAACAGGGCCGCTTGCACATGAACCGGTAGTACGGCTTGAGGGCCTCGGCGGTCTCGGGATTCTCGACGATGCTCGCGATGCGGCGCCGCAGCCGCTCCATGATCTTGTAGTCCTCTTCCTCACGGATCGCCATGATCTGCTCGACACCCAGCGATGCCGGGTCCTCGCAGGCCGCAATACGCGCGGACATGTTGCGCCCGAGTTCGGTCCAGAAGTCACAGACCAGGTCCGGCTCGCCGAACACCACGCCCACGAAAGGGGACCAATTGTGGAAGTTGCGCTTGCGGTCCTCCTGCCAGCCCGGCTGCAGTGACGCGGCCCACGCCGGATCGGTGGGCGAATTGGGGCGTGCGTCCACCGACGACGGGGTGCGCTGGAACACGAAGAGTTGCTTGGCATCCCGGCCCAGGTGCGGCACCAACTGCACGCCGGTGCCCCCGGTGCCGATGAGCGCGACCCGCTTGTCGGCCAGTTTGTGCAGCCCCCCGGAGGCGTCGCCACCGGTGTAGTCGTAGTCCCAGCGCGCGGAATGGAAGGCGTGACCGCCGGCGTCCAGATACTCCTTGATGCCGGGGATACCGGGAAGTTTCGGCTTGTTGTACGAGCCCTGGGCCATGACGACGAAGCGGGCGCGGATGTCGTCGCCGCGGTTGGTGGTCAGCCGCCAGCGCTTCATCGACTCGTCCCAGCGCATGGTCTCGACCTGGGTGGAGAAGATGGCCCCGTCGTACAGGCCGAAGTGCTTGCCCAGCCGCTGGCAATGCTCCAAGATCTCGGCGCCGTCGGTGAACTTCTTGCTCGGGATGTAGTTGAGCTCCTCCAGCATCGGGATGTAGCAGTAGGCGTCGTTGTCGCACTGGATCCCGGGGAAGCGGTTCCAATACCAGACGCCGCCGAAGTCCCCCGCCATGTCGATCATCCGGACGTCCTGGACCCCCGCCTTCTTCAGATAGGCGCCGGCCAGCAGCCCGGCGAAGCCACCGCCGAGCACCGCAACCTCGACGTCCTCGGCGATCGGATCGCGTTCGGCCACCGGCGTGTACGGGTCGACCTCGTAGAGGCTGGCCAGATCGCCGTCGAGTTCGATGTACTGCGCCGCCCCCTCCTTGCGCAGGCGCTTCTCGCGCTCGACGCGGTACTTCTCCCGCATGCC
This sequence comes from Mycobacterium sp., assembly GCA_020438865.1. Taxonomy (GTDB): domain Bacteria; phylum Actinomycetota; class Actinomycetes; order Mycobacteriales; family Mycobacteriaceae; genus Mycobacterium. The sequence continues at coordinate 19,155 of JAGQTU010000019.1, read as the reverse complement.
GTCGATGTCGACATCCTGGGGGACGTCGGTGGGCCCGCAGGACGTGTCCGGGGCGGTCATCTCGTCTCCTTCTACTGATCTCGCTACTGTTCTCGGCGAAATCAGATCTCGCGGGGCTCGCCGGTCCCCATGTACTTGGACAGCTGGTAGTGCAGGTTCACGGTGCTGCGCTCGCGGTACGGGTTGGGCATGGTACCGGGGAAGGCATAAGACTTCATGCCCTGCTGCACCGCAGCCATGTTGGAGAAGTCCTGCGGCAGCACACTGCGCCAGCGCGGATCACCCACCGGTGTGTACTCCCACTCCGTCTGCGGCTCTTCGCCTTTCGGGTAGAGCTCGTATACCGAAACCTCGAAGATGCACTTATCCGGGTTGTAGCTCGGGTCCGGCTTGGCGGTGTAGCACAGCGCGCTGGTCAGGCCCTGCCCGATCTGGAAGTTCGGGAAGATCTGCCAGGCGGTTCCGCTCTGGCCGAGGATGTCGGCCGGGATGGTCGGCCAGATCACGCCGCGGGCCTCGTCGTCGCGGCGCGCCGAGGCCAGCCAGTGCTCGAGCACCTTGTCTGCCGGAGTGCCCTCGGGCAGTTCGTCCACCAGCCGCTTGGCGGCCTCGACCAGCGTCTTCGTGGTCGTCGCGTTGGTCTCTTCCATGGTGTAGACCTGCATCTCGGCGGTGGAGACCCGCGGGTCACCGATGCCGAGGCGGATCTTCGACTTGGTCTCGTCCATGCCCTCGGGGGCGTCGTAGCCGATGTTGCTGTGGATGCCCTGCGCCTTGGCCCAGCCCTTGAACTCGCCGAACCGGTTGAACTCCGGATGCGTGGTGTAGACGTGGTAGGTCTCGTTGAAGGCCTCCAGCGCGACCTTCCAGTTACAGTCGCAGTGCAGCCATTTGCGCCACTTAACCCGCATGTTCTCCAGCCCGAACGGGTCGAGGATCTTGGCAGCGGGGTGCAGGTAGTCGGCCAGCGGCTCGCAGTCGGGGTCCATGTTGATCCACAACCAGCCGCCCCACGTGTCGACTTTGACTGCCCGCAGATGCGTGTTGGTGTCGGTGAGAGCGCCCTTCCAGTCTTCTTTTTCGCGGATGTGGGTGCAGGCGCCGTCCAAACCGTAAGTCCAGCCGTGGAATCCGCAGACGAAGGACTTGCGAGCCCGTCCGAGGGCGTGCTTGGCGCCGTCTGGGGTGTCGACCAGCTTGCGGCCGCGGTGCATGCACACGTTGTGGTGGGCGCTGAATTGGTGGGGCCCGGACCGCACGACGATGATCGAGTCGTCGAGGATGTCGTAGGTCAGGTAGCTGCCGACCTCGGGCAGCTCCTCCACCCGGCCCACCTGCTGCCAGACCTTGCGCCACAGGCGATCCCGCTCAGCGCGGGCGTACTCGGGCGAGATGTAGGCCTCGACGGGAACCCGCATCGGTTCCGACAGCTCTTCGATACCTTTCATCAGATCCTCCGGATCGTTTCTCGGAAGGACTCGTCCTTCAGGAACAGGGATGTGTTGTCCGCACCCAGGTGGCTCCACTTGAGGTTCAGTCCGCCGTCGACGAGCAGGGTCTGTCCGGTGATGTAGCTCGACAGGTCCGACAGCAGGAACAGAATGACGCCGGCCTGTTCCTCCGGCCGCCCGCGGCGACCCATCGCGATGGCTGCCCGGTCGCGCTCGGGATCGTCGCCGGTGTAAGTCTGTGACGCCGCTGTCGCGGTGACGCCCGGTGCGACGGCGTTGACGCGAATGTTGTCCAGCGCGAGCTCGACGGCCATGGTGCGGGTGGCCGCCACGATCGCGGCCTTGGCGGTGCCGTAGGCGACGTGGAACGGCGCGGTGTTCATCCCGCTGACCGACGAGACCGACACGATCGAGCCGGGCCCCCCGGCCGACCGGATCTCGGCGGCCACCGCCTGGCTCATGAAGAACATCGTCTCGAGGTTGGCCGCGAACAGATCGCGCCAGTCGCGGCGGCTGACCCGGGTGGCGGGCATCCAGGTCGACGGGGCCGCGCCGCCCGCCACGTTGACCAACCCGTACAGCCCTCCGGCCCGGCGGGCCGCCTCGATCACCGTCGCGACACCCTCGTCGGTCGACGCGTCGGCCGCCACGGGCACGACCGACAGGCCCTCGGCCACCAGCGGTGCGATGTGCTCCTCGAGGTTTTCGAAGGAACGGCTGACCGCGACGACCGTAGCCCCGGCCCGCGCCGCCATCGCGGTGACGGTCGTGCCGATGCCGCCACCTCCGGCGCCCGACACCACCACGGTGCGGCCGTCGAGGCTGAGGAGATCCGTCATACCGCGCTTTCAGTCGTTTGTCCGGACAATTCTATGGGCCTTGCCGAACGGAGAACATGATTCCGCAGCGGTTATATCACCGTCAAGAGTGAGTTTCGGTGAACTCGGCACTATTGTCTGGACTAAGTCTGGTTGATAACGTCCACCCGAGCAGTCATAGCAGGAAGGGTCTCGCCGCCGATGACGATGTCGCCGCAGGACAGCCGGTTGGCCGAGGCGCATCCCCCGGCCGTCAGTGCCGGGTGGGTCGTCGAGCGGGCGACCCGGCCGAGTCGGCTGTTCGGTGCCAACGGCCTGCGGACGGGCCCCGACGGGCGGATCTACATCGCCCAGGTCAGCGGCAGCCAGATCAGCGCGGTCGACGTCGGCACCGGCCTTGTTCAGACCGTCAGCCCCAAGGGCAGCGACATCGTCGCCCCCGACGACCTGGCCTTCGACGCCGCGGGCAACATCTACGCCACCGAGGTGCTCAACGGCCGGGTCGCCGTCCTCGACACAGGCGGCCACAGCCGTGTCCTGCGTGCCGACCTGCCTGTCGCCAACGGCATCACCATCTACCGCGGACGACTGTTCATCGGCGAATGCCGTCCCGGGGGGCGCATCCTCGAACTGGATCTGAGCGGCGGTGAGCCGCGGGTGCTTCTCGAGGACGTGCCGATGCCCAACGCCATGGAGGTCGGTCCCGACGGCCTGCTGTACTTCCCGGTGATGGGCGCCAACGAGATCTGGCGCATCGACCCCGACGGCGGTGGGCCCGCGCAGGTCGTGGCGACCGACCTCGGTGTGCCCGATTCGGTGAAGTTCGACCCCGACGGATACATCGTGTCCACTCAGGCGCACACCGGACAGGTGCTGCGCATCGACCCCCGCACCGGCGAGAAGACCGTTCTGGCCGAGTTGTACCCCGGCCTGGACAACCTGACATTCGTCGACGGCCGGTTGTTCGTCTCGAACTTCTCCGGTGAGATCACCGAGGTCCTCGGGCCGGGCAGGACCCGCTCGCTGCTGCCCGGCGGATTCAACTGGCCACTCGACCTGGCCATCGGCAGCGACGGCAACCTGTACATCGCCGACGGGCCCTATCTGCACGTGACATCCGGCGAGGGCACGGTGCATCCGGTCGGCATGTTGTTCACCCCGGGCTTCCCCGGTTACACCCGTGGCCTGACGGCATCCGGTGCCGGTGAGTTCACGGTCACGACCTCGAGTGGCCAGGTGGCCCGATTCTGGCCAGACCGTGGCGAAAGCGAAGTGATCGCCGAGGGTTTCGACCAGCTCTACGGTGTGGCGATCGCCCCGGGCGGTGCGGTGGTGTTCGTCGAGCAGGGCACCGGCCGGGTGCTGTCGGCCCGCTCGGGGCGGGTCGAGGTGCTGGCGTCCGGCCTGGACAGGCCGGTCGGCGTCACCATCACATCCGACGGTGCCGTGCTGGTGTCCGAGTCGGGCGCGGGTCGCATCGTCACGCTCGGCGGGTCCCCGCCGCAGCCGGTAGTGGACGGGTTGGGTTGCCCGCACGGCATTCTCGTCCTCGACGGCCGACTCTACGTGGTCGACGTCGACGCCAGGGCGCTCATCGAAGTCGATCTGGCGACCGGCCGCCGTCAAACCATTGCCTCCGGCCTGCCGGTCGGGGCACCGCCGGGAGTCGTGCCCAAGCCGCTGCTGGGCATGCCCCCGTTCTCGGGTCCCCAAGGCCCCTTCACCGGCCTCGCGGCCGGGTCGGACGGCACGATCTTCGTCTCGGCCGACGCCGAGGGCAGCGTGCTCGCGATCCGGCGGGCGGAGCTGAGATGACCGAACTGCCGACGCCGGCGGGCGATCATCGATACATCCAGGTCGCACGCGCGCTCCGCAAGGAGATCGTCGACGGCGTGTACCCGGTCGGCTCGCATCTGCCCACCGAACACGAACTCTGCCAACGGTTCTCGGTCAGCCGGTACACCGTGCGCGAAGCGCTGCGCCGGCTGCGCGAGGACAACCTGGTCTCGTCGCGCCCGCGCGCGGGCACCATGGTGGTCCCCCGGCCCTCCTCGCACGCCTATGCGCAGGACGTCGTGTCGATCAACGACCTGCTGGCCTTCGCGACGGGTGCCCGGTTCGCCATCGAGTCGATAGCGATGGTCACCATCGACGGGCCGTTGGCCGCACGCACCGGTCTGCCGCTGGGCGAACAATGGCTCGCCGTGGTGGGCTATCGGCGGGCCGAGGACTCCGACACCCCGATCTGCCGCACCGAGTACTACGTCAACCGGTCCTTCGCCGCTGTCGGCCGGATGCTGGGAAACCACACCGGCCCGATCTTCCCGCTGCTGGAGGATCTCTTCGGCATCAGCATCGTCGAAGTGCGGCAGGAGATCGCCGCGGTGCAACTCTCGCCCGAGCTGGCCGAGGTGCTCAAGATCGAGCCCGGCACGGCGGCGTTGCAGATGCGGCGGGTCTACACCACCTCGGACTCCGAGATCGCGCAGGTGACCGTGAACACCCATCCGGCGTCGAGGTTCCGTCACTCGATGACGATGCGACGGGTGAAGGGCTGAGAGTTGCGCTCTGTGACAGACGATTCCGCGCGGACCGCCGAGGCCTACGCCGACGGACTGTGGGTCACCGGAACACTCGCGGACTCGCTGCGTGAGGCCGCCGAGGCGATGCCCGGCCGCGAAATCCTGGTCGACGGCCCGGTCCGGATGGACTGCCGCACCCTGCACGATCGCTCGGCCGCACTGGCCGCTGCGATGCTGGCGCGCATCCCGGTCGGCAGCGTGGTGTCCTTCATGCTGCCCAACTGGCACGAGGCCGCGATCGTCTACCACGCCGCGACCTTGGCCGGCATGGTGGTCAACCCGATCCTGCCGTCGCTGCGCGACCACGAACTCGGCTTCATTCTGACCGACGCCGACGTGCGGATGATCTTCGTGCCCGGCGAGGTCGGCGGCCACGACTACCCCGCGATGCTGGCCCGTGTGACGGCGACGATGGCGGCACCGCCTCAGGTCGTCGTGGTGCGCGGCGAACCGTCGCCCGGGCAGACCGATCTCGGGTCGCTTTCCGGTGCCGACGCCGACGGCTGGCCGGTCCTGGATCCCGATGCGGTGCGGATGATCTTGTACACCTCTGGCACCACCGGCAGACCCAAGGGCGTTCTGCACAGCCATAATTCGATCCACGCCCTGATCCGCCAGATCGGTGCGCACTGGCTTGTCGAACCGGGCGACCGGTTCCTGGTGCCCTCACCGATCGCGCATATCGGCGGCTCCATCTACGCCTTCGAATGCCCGCTGCTGCTGGGCACGGCGGCGGTGCTGATGGACCGCTGGGACGCGGACCGCGCCGTCGAGCTGCTGATCGATGAGCGGTGCACCCACATGGCCGGCGCCACCCCCTTCCTCGAGCAGCTCCTGCTCGCCGCCCGGCGCCGGGGCACCCGCCTGCCCGACCTGAGGGTGTTCATCTGCGGTGGCGCCTCGGTGTCGCCGTCCCTGATCCGCGGCGCAGCAGACTATTTCGAACAGGCCGTCGTCACGCGGGTGTACGGCTCGACCGAGGTCCCGGTCACCACCATCGGCGCCCCGGACGATCCGGCCCGCGCCGCCGATACCGACGGCAGGCCCGGCATAGCCGCGATCCGGCTGGCCCCCCACCCCGCGGCGCCCGCCGGCGTCGGCGAGATCTGCGCCCGCGGACCGCAGATGTTCCTCGGCTACCTGCATCCCGAGGATGACGCCGAAGCCTTCGACACCGACGGCTACTTCCGCACCGGCGATCTGGGCCGGCTGGTCGACGACCATCTCGTCGTGACCGGGCGGGCCAAGGACATCATCATCCGCAATGGGGAGAACATCGCCCCCAAGGAGGTCGAGGATGTGCTGATTGGCCATCCCGACGTCGCCGAGGTCGCCGTCGTCGGGCTGCCCGACCCACGCACCGGGGAACGCGCCTGCGCGGTCATCGTCACCGGGGCCCGCCCCGCCCCGGGCGTGGCCGAACTGGCCGAGTTCCTGGCCGCCAGGGGGATGGCCCGGTTCAAGAGCCCCGAGCAGGTCGTCGTCTGGGATTCGTTACCCCGCAACGATGCCGGGAAGATACTCAAACATCAGATCCGAGCAAGGTTGGTCGACACGGATGAGTGACATGCAGGTTGCGATCGTGACCGGCGCCAGCAGTGGAATCGGCTTCGGCTGCGCGACGAAGCTGGCCGAGATGGGAATGGCCGTCGTAGGCACCGGGCGAGACCCGGACCGGCTCGGGGCGTTGGCGGCGGCGATCGGCGATCCCGACCGGGTCGCCACCCTGGCCGTCGACCTGACCGATGACGACGCCCCGCAGCGCATCGTCGACCTGGCGGTGTCGCGGTGGGGTCGGATCGACGTACTGGTCAACAACGCCGGCGTCGGCAGCCCCAAACCGCTGCACGAAACCGACGACGCGTCCCTGGACTACTTCCTGGGCGTGATGTTGCGGGCCCCGTTCCGGCTGGCCCGGGACGTCATCCCGCACATGCGATCCGGCTCGGCCATCGTCAACATCACCTCGACGTTCGCCGTGGTCGGCGGGCTGCGCGGTGGCGCCTACTCCGCGGCCAAGGGCGGCCTGACCGCGCTGACCCTGCACATCGCCTGCCAGTACGGCCCGCAGGGCATCCGGTGCAACGCGGTGGCACCCGGGGTGACCGTTACCCCGATGGTCGAGCAGCGCCTCGAAGACGAGCGGTTCCGCAAGATCAACACCGAGATGACGCCGTACCCCCGCCTCGGCGCCGTGGAGGACATCGCCGCCACCGTCGCGTTCCTCTGTTCGCCGGGCGGCAGCTTCATCAACGGCCAGACCATCGTCGTCGACGGCGGCTGGAGCTCGACGAAGTACCTCTCCGAGTTCGCCCTGTCCTCGCGGTGGGTCGCACGTTGAACCTGTTCGCCACGCTGGACCAGGCCGCCGCCCGCTTCGGCGACCGCGGTGCGGTGTACCTGGGTGAGCGTCGCCTGCACACTTGGAACGACTTGCGGGACAGAGCGTTACGGCTGGCCGGCTCGCTGCGGGCGGCACACGGCAGCGGAACCCGGATCGCGGTCGCCGCCGAGAACCGGCCCGAGCTCGTCGAGTTGTTCTACGCGGTGTGGGCCGCCGAGTGCGTGCTGGTTCCGATCAACTTCAAACTGCATCCGCGAGAGATGGTCCAGATCCTCACCGACTCCGGTGCCGCAACGGTGTTCGCCTCGCGCAGAATCGCTCCGCAACTGGCGCCCCTTGCCCCGGCGCCGGTGGAGATCATCGGTGGCACCGACTACGAAACACGTTTCGCCGCAACGCCGGCCCGCGTACCCGCCACCGACCCGGCCGCTCTGGCGTGGCTGTTCTACACCAGCGGTACCACCGGGCGCTCCAAGGGCGCCATGCTCTCGCACCGCAATCTGACCGCGATGACACTGGCGCACCTGGCCGACATCGACGACCCCGACCAGAACTGCAGCCTGTTGCACGGCGCCCCGATGTCGCACGGCTCGGGTCTGTACATCGCGCCCTACGTGCTGCGGGGCGCCCGTCAGGTCTTGCCGGTCTCCGGCGCGTTCGATCCCGTTGAGTTCCTGGATCTGTGCGCGCACCACCCCGGATCGAGTGCGTTCCTGGCGCCGACGATGATCCAGCGCCTCGTCGAGACCGGCCGCGCCCGGCCGGCCAACCTGCGCAGCATCGTCTACGGCGGCGGCCCGATGTACGTCGAGAGCCTCAAGAAGGCGCTGGCGGCGTTCGGCAGCGTCTTCGCCCAGATCTACGGTCAGGGCGAATCGCCGATGACCATCACCGGCCTGCGCCGGTCCGACCACGAATCGCACGACGACGCCATCCTCGGCTCGGTCGGCTACGCCCGCTCCGGTGTCGAGGTCGCGGTGCTCGGCACCGACGGTGTCTCCGTGCCCGCCGGCGAGGTCGGCGAGATCGTCTGTCGCGGAGACGTAGTCATGTCCGGCTACTGGAACAACCCGCAGGCCGGCGCGGACACCCTGCGCGGCGGATGGCTGCACACCGGCGATCTGGGCTCCTTCGACGACCGCGGCTACCTGACGCTGCGCGACCGTTCCAAGGACGTCGTCATCAGCGGGGGAAGCAACATCTACCCCCGCGAGGTCGAAGAGGCGCTGCTCGAACACCCGGGTGTGGCCGAGGCCGCCGTGGTGGGCGCCCCCGACGCCGAGTGGGGCGAGGTGGTCGTCGCGTTCATCGTGGGATCCTCCGACGAACGCGCGCTCGACGAGCATCTGCTCGCGCGGATCGCCCGCTTCAAGCGCCCGAAGCGATACGTCTTCGTTGAGGAACTGCCGAAGAACAGCTACGGCAAGGTCCTCAAGCGCGAACTGCGGGAACGGTTGGTGCAGCCGTTCACCTGAAAACAAGATGCTCCGCTGCGGAGTGTCCGATTCTCCTCACCTAGGATGCCGACATGTCACAGGATTACCGCTTCGTCACCTACGAGGTCCTCGACGAGGGCCGCATCGCGCGGATCATGCTCAACCGGCCGGACGCGCGCAACGCCCAGAACCGGGGCCTGCTCGTCGAACTGAACGAGGCCTTCCTGCGAGCGGAGGCCGACGACCAGGTGCGGGTGGTGATCCTCGGCGGCCTCGGCCCGATGTTCTCCTCCGGGCACGACCTGGGGTCTGCGGTGTCGCGCGCGGAGTACACCCCGGGCCCCGATCAACACGCCAGCTACCGGGTCAACGGCGGCACCCGGGAGGGCGCCGAGAGCCTGATGCTGCAGGAGTGGCACCACTTCTTCGCCAACACCCGCCGGTGGCGCGATCTGCGCAAGATCACCATCGCGCAGGTGCACGGCGACGTCTACGCCGCGGCCCTGATGCTGATGTGGGCGTGCGACCTGATCATCGCCGCGGAGAACACCCGGTTCGCCGATGTGGTCGGCACCCGGCTGGGCATGTGTGGGGTGGAGTACTTCGCCCATCCGTGGGAGTTCGGCCCACGCAAGACCAAGGAGCTCATGCTCACCGGCGACGCGCTGACCGTCGACGAGGCGTATCAATTGGGCATGGTGTCGAAGGTCTTCCCGGAAGCGGAACTGACCGAGAAGACCCTGGAGTTCGCCCGCCGGATCGCCGAGGTGCCGACGATGGCCGCGCTGCTCGCCAAGGAGGCGGTGAACCAGTCGGTGGACAACATGGGTTTCTACAACGCCCTGAACGCCTGCTTCACCCTGCACCAGCTGAACCACTCACACTGGGCCCAGGTGCACGAGAACGGGTTCCCGGTGGGCTTGGAGGAGGACGGGCTGCCGAACTGGCGCACCGCTCCGCCGGTCGTGGCCGCGGTCAAGGACCAGGTCCGCGCCGACGGCTGACCGGCGACTGCCGGCCCGAACCTGCTGAATCGATCAAGAAGGCCGGCTGCGTCTCGGCGCCGTTACAACCAGGTCAGGAACTCATCTCGCCACCAGCCGGCCCGCTTTCGGCCCTTTCGGCGCATCACATGGCGGTCACATTCGCCTCTCGGCGCCGCTGAGCGAAAGTGCCTGCTCCAGGACGAATTTGGGTTATCGCAGCGATCTGAGGGTTCTTAATCTTCTCAGTTTTCAACGGTTTTCTGTTGTGAGCGCCATAGCAATTCATGAAAAGTGATGGCCGACACGATTTTTGGCAAACATCACCACTGTTGTTAGCGTCCGAAACATGTTTGCACTCGCGACGGTTATGACGCTGATCTCCCAGGTGTCAGGCACGCCGTACATTCCCGGCGGGGACTCCCCGCGCGGAACGGACTGCTCTGGCCTGGCATCTTGGGTGTCGAATGTGGCCACCGGCAGGCCCGCGTTCGGCAGCCGGTTCCACACCGGCAACGAAGAGGCCGCTTTGCTGGCGCGCGGATTCCACTACGGGACCGCACCCAACTCCCTGGTGATCGGATGGAACGGCGCCCACACCGCGGTGACCCTGCCCGACGGCACCCCGGTGTCCAGCGGTGAGGGCGGCTCCGGCGTGAAGATCGGTGGTGGAGGTGCGTACCAGAAGCAGTTCACCCACCACATGTATCTGCCCATGCCCGCCGAGGAGATGCAGGTCGACCCGGCCGCAACGCAGGACGATCCGATGATCGTCGATGTCGCGAACCCCGAACCGGCTGTGCCGGCGCCGGATTCGCTGATCGACGTCCCGCCGGCCCCTGAGCTGGTGCCACCCCCGGCGGCGCCCGATGCCCCGGCGGCGCCCGGTGTCCCGGCGCCCGCCGAGATGCCGGTCTGATCTCCCCTGCCCGCGGCCGCACTGCTCCCCCAGCGGAGCGGTGCGGCCTTTAGTCTGTCTCCCAGAATCCCTGCTGTGCAAGCAGTCTCGTTCCAGCTGCCCGCGCCGCGGCCGGTCGGGCGGCCACTGCCACGACGGCACCCAGCGTCACCGCGATCGCCAAACCCGGCCCCCACAAGGCGCTTCCGGCCGGCCACGGCACGACATTGCGATACAGCGTGTAGCCCAGCAGGGCGAGCCCGAGTACCGGCAGTGCCACCTCCCACCGGCGCACCCGGGTCTCGCCGGAGACGAACACCAGGCGTACCGCCCCCAGCGTCGCCAGGACGTAGGCGACCAGCAGGATCAGCGTTCCCGCCGTCGCCGTGATGGTGAAGACCTCGAATGGTCGGGCGCCCAGCACCACCCAGGCCGCTGCCTGGATCAGCGCCACCGCAACGATTCCGGCCGCGGCCGCGATGTGCGGAACGTTGCGGCGGACGTGCACCGAGGCCAACACCGGCGGTCCCATCCCGTCGCGGCTGAGCGCGAAGATCAACCGACTGGCTCCCACGATGCTGGCCAGGCAGCAGGCGGCGGCGCTGAACACGGCGCCGATCACGATGACCCACGACAGCCAGGGCGTGACGTATTGCGCCGAAAGGTCCCCCATCAGCGCCTGCGACGCGGCGAAGGCCTGCACCCCCTGCGCATCGGTGCCGAAGGCCATCATCTCGATCGCTGTGACGACGACGAAGAACACCCCGCCGAACACGGCGGTGCCCAGGATCGCCCGGGGAATGTCGCGTCGCGGGTTCTCGGTCTCCTCGCCGAGGGTGGCCGCGGCTTCGAAACCGGCGAACGACAGGAAGCCGAAGACGACGCCGAGGAAGACGTTGGAGACATCGGTGCCGGGTGCCACGGTGAACACCGAGAGATCGACGTGTCGGCCACCGGGTGCGTCGCGGATCATCAGCTTGCCCAGCGTGATTGCCGCGACGATCAGGATCACGGTGATGGTCAGGCCCTCGGTCACCAGCAGCACCCTGGTGCCGCCCCTGATGTCCCGGACCGCCATCCAGCACACCCCGGCCAGCACGGCCCAGGCGAAGACGAAGCCGTACCACTCCGGAACGATTTTGGGCGCGAACAGCTTTCCGGCCAGGTCGGTGAGGAAGATGCCGGCCGCGGTGGAGGTGACGGCACCGTAGAACAGGTAGGTTCCGGCGTTGAGCCAGCCGGCCACGCTTCCGGTCCGTACCCCCAGCGTCAGGCCGACGAACGCGTATACGCTGCCCGCGTGGTTGAACCGTTGCGACAACCGCACGAAGGTGTGCGCGATAAGCAGCACGCCGACGGAGGCGAGCAGGAACGTCAGCGGAACCGCGCGTCCGACCACCGCCGCGGTGCCCTGCGGATTGATGTTGATCGCCATCGACGGGGCCATCAGCGCGACCGACACCCCGACGGCCGACCACACGCTCAGCGTGGCGCGCAACTCGGTCATCGGCCAATCCGCATCGCTATCAACCTCTCCGACTCGACATCCGGGCCGGAGAACATCTTCCCCCGGGCGATCAGGGGTTGATGGTGTTCTCGCCCACCTGACGTCCCCAGACGTATTCGTTGAGCAGGGGCTGACCCAGTTCGAAGTGGTTGTAGGGCGCGATCGACGCGCCGTTGTCCATCACGAGGTAGGGCGCCGGCCAGAAGTTGCGGTCGATCTGCTGCCAGCAGCCCGGTGCGCCGCCGGGGCCACCGCGCGCGTTCACCCGCGGCAGGTTGTCCGGATAGACGTACGGGTTGGGGGCGCCCAGCAGTTCGGTCATCGTCGCCAGCGAATAGCCGTTGCCCCCGAACGACCGTAACGCCGCGGGGCCGACCTGCGCGATGTTGCGCAGGCTGCAGTAGAACTCCGGGCTGTACTTGTCCAGCAGTTGCGCGCTGGGCACCAGGTCGGCCTGCCCGCGCACCAGATACGGGGCGGCGCGCTCGAAGACGTCCCCGGCGGTGTTGCCGAACCCGATCGAGGCCAGCAGCGCGGCGTCGAGGTCGCCGCGCTGCTGGTTGAGGGTCCGGGCGGTCGTCACCGCGCTGTCGAGCGCGGTGAACAGATCGGGGCCGGCCGCGGTGTAAACGCGGGCCAGCTCGTTGAGCCGTTGCACGTCGTAGCGGATCTGCCCCATCTGCGGGTTGATGTCGTCGAGGATCGCGTTACCGTTCACGATCGACTGGCCGAACTTGGACCCCAGGCCGGACAGCGCTTCGGCCGCGGCGCTCAGCGTCACGTTCAGTTTGACCGGGTCGACTTTCTCCGAGATCGAGGTCAGCGTCTCGAACAGCGTGTTGAACTCGGTGGTGACCGTGGCAGTCCGGATCACATCGGAGCTCGAGAGTCGCGCGCGAACCGGATTCCGCGGGCTGCTCAGCGCCACGTACTTGTTGCCGAAGATCGTGGTGGCCCGGATGTCGGCGTCCACGTTGGCGGGCATCATGGCCAGGTAACGGGGGTTGACGTTCATCGTGATACGCGCGGCGGGCGCACCGTTGCTCTCCGCCGCGGACACGGTCGAGACCCTGCCGATCTCGACGCCGTTGTAGGTCACCTTGGATCCGGCGTCCATCACCAGCCCGGCCCGCCCGGAGATCATCGTCAGTTCCGTCTTGGGGGTGAGATCCCCGCGGAACTGCAGGTAGACCAAGGTCAGGACGAGCACGATGGCGGCCAGCAGGGCCAGCCCGGCGAGTTTGATCGGGGGGTGGTCCCGTACGTTCACTGCGGAACCCGGCCGACGTGGCGCCGACACAAGGGCAGACCGCTGAACATCTCGCCTCCTTCCCCCAACCCGAAGCGAACTGCACCCGTCCAACCGACCCCGGAGGTGGGACGGACCACAGGAATGTACCCGATCGTGGAATGGCCGCGACGGACATTGCGCCAATTCGCCGAACCGGTTCAAGGCGCAATTCCATTGCAGCCACGTAAATAAATGCGGAGAGACCGCGGAGTTCGTTAATCATGTTGCTGCACAGCGCATTCGGGGCGCAAAGTCGATCGGACGAGGGTTGCCGTATTTCGCAGTGGACTTTGCGGGGAATTGGTTTGCTGGAGATTTCCCGCCGCCGATTCGCCCCGCGGTGGATGCGAGAATAAGCGGGCACCGCACCGCGGGGCCGGTTGGCGGGCCTGGCACACTTGGGGCCAAAGCGGCGCCAGTTGGCAGCCGACCCGGGATAATCGCAAATGGCCGCTCGTACGGGGGCGGCTCAGGCGGGAATCAGCTCAGCGAGGAGCGTAAGAACCATGTCCATCATCGAAGCGGACGCCGAGACCACCTCGGCATTCGACCAGGCGGTCGCCGATACCCAGCGATACATCGACAGCCCGCGATTCGAGGGGATCACCCGCCTCTACACCGCCCGGCAGGTCGTCGAGCAGCGCGGCACCATCCCGGTCGACTACACGGTGGCCCGCGAGGCGGCCAAGGCCTTCTATGCGCGGCTGCGTGAACTGTTCGCCGAGAAGAAGAGCATCACCACCTTCGGGCCCTATTCCCCCGGTCAGGCCGTGACCATGAAGCGGATCGGCATCGAGGGCATCTACCTCGGCGGCTGGGCGACTTCGGCCAAGGGTTCGGTCACCGAGGATCCCGGCCCCGACCTGGCCAGCTATCCGCTCAGCCAGGTGCCCGACGAGGCCGCCGGCCTGGTGCGGGCCCTGCTCACCGCCGACCGCAACCAGCAATTCCTTCGGCTGCAGATGACCCCGGAACAGCGCGCCGCGACCCCGGCTGTGGACTACCGGCCGTTCATCATCGCCGACGCCGACACCGGCCACGGCGGAGATCCCCACGTCCGCAACCTGATTCGGCGGTTCGTCGAAGCCGGCGTCTCCGGTTACCACATCGAGGACCAGCGGCCCGGCACCAAGAAGTGCGGGCACCAGGGCGGCAAGGTCCTGGTGCCGTCCGACGAGCAGATCAAGCGGCTCAACACCGCCCGGTTCCAGCTCGACATCATGGGCGTCCCGGGCATCATCGTGGCCCGCACCGATGCCGAGGCCGCCAACCTCGTCGAGAGCCGGTCCGACGAGCGGGACCAGCCGTTCCTGCTGGGCGCCACCAACCTGAAGATCCCGCCCTACAAGGCGTGCTTCCTGGCCATGGTCCGGCGGTTCTACTCCTCCGGTGTCACCGAACTCAACGGCCACCTGCTCTACGCCCTGCCCGAGGGCGAGTACGCCGCCGCCGACGGCTGGCTCGAGCGGCACGGCGTCACCGCCGCGATCACCGAGGCGGCGGGCGTCTGGCGGGACAACCGCTCGGGCTCGCTCGACGCGCTCTTCGACAAGGTCGAGTCGCAGTTCGTCGAGGCCTGGCAGGACGACGCCGGGCTGGAGACCTACGGCGACGCCGTCGCCGAGCTGCTGAAGTTCCGCGAGGGTGAGGGCGAGCAGCTCGACATGAGCGTGGCGGACTGGAACGCGTTCGCCAAGACCGCTTCGCTGTACGCGGCGCGGGAGAAGGCCCGTCAGCTCGGCGTGGACGCGGCCTGGGACTGCGAGCGGGCCAAGACCCCCGAGGGTTACTACCAGGTGCGCGGCGGCATTCCGTACGCCATCGCGAAATCCCTTGCGGCGGCGCCGTTCGCCGACCTGCTGTGGATGGAGACCAAGACCGCCGACCTGGCCGACGCCAAGGAGTTCGCCGACGCCGTCCACGCGGTCTACCCGGACAAGATGCTGGCCTACAACCTGTCCCCCTCGTTCAACTGGGACACCACCGGCATGAGCGACGAGCAGATGCGGGCCTTCCCCGAGGAGATCGGGAAGATGGGCTTCGTCTTCAACTTCATGACCTACGGCGGACACCAGATCGACGGCGTGGCCGCCGAGGAGTTCGCCACCGCCCTGCGGCAGGACGGGATGCTGGCCCTGGCCCGGCTGCAGCGCAAGATGCGCCTGGTCGAGTCCCCCTACCGCACCCCGCAGACCCTCGTCGGCGGCCCGCGCAGCGACGCCGCGCTGGCGGCCTCGTCGGGGCGCACCGCCACCACCAAGGCGATGGGTGCGGGCTCCACGCAGCACCAGCACCTGGTGCAGACCGAGGTGCCCAAGAAGCTGCTGGAGGACTGGCTGTCGCTGTGGAGCGAGCATTACGAGCTGGGCGAGAAGCTGCGGGTCACCCTGCGGCCCCGCCGCGCCGGCTCCGATGTCCTCGAACTCGGCATCTACGGCGCCGACGACGGCGAGAAGCTGGCCGACGTCGTCTTCGACCCGATCAAGGACCGGCACGGCCGCAGCATCCTGCAGGTGCGCGACCAGAACACCTACGCCGAGAAGCTGCGCAAGAAGCGCCTGATGACCGTCATCCACCTCTGGATGGTGCACCGGTTCAAGGCCGACGCCGTCTACTACGTGACGCCCACCGACGACAACGTCTACCAGGCGGACAAGATGAAGGCGCACGGCATCTTCAGTGACGTGCACAAGGACGTCGGTGAGATCCTGGTCGCCGACGTGAACCAGGCGCGCATCGCCGAACTGCTCGAGCCGGATCGCGCGGCCCTCAAGCGGCTGATCGCCAAGGAGGACTGAGCTGACCTGGGGCGCCGTCGGCGCCAACCTGCTGCTGTGTCTGCTGGCGGTCGCGGTGTACTTCGCCGCGGTCATGGCGCTGTCGATCCGGGTGGACAACCAGTCGCTGGTCGACATCTTCTGGGGTCCCGGCTTCGTGCTGGTGGCGGTGGTCAGTTTCGTGGCGTCCCGGCACGCCGGCGGCGACGAGGTCCGTCGGCTCGTGGTGCTCGCCCTGACCGCGATCTGGGGGCTGCGCCTGGGGCTACACATCGGCGTTCGCAACATCGGCCACGGCCAGGACCCGCGCTACACCGCGATCATGAGTCACCGCTCGGGATCGCTGGCCGGTTACGTCGCCCGCAAGATCTACGGCCCGCAGGCGGTGATCCTGTTCGTGGTTTCGCTGCCGGTGCAGTTCGCGATGTACCAGCACTCCGCGCTGGGAGTCCTTGGTGCGCTTGGCATTGCGGTGTGGACGGTCGGATTCGTGTTCGAGGCCCTCGGCGACTACCAGCTGAGCAGCTTCAAGAAGGACCCCGCCAATGCCGGCCTGGTGATGGACCGCGGGCTGTGGGCCTGGACCCGGCACCCGAACTACTTCGGCGATGTCTGCGTCTGGGTCGGGCTGTGGCTGCTCGCCCTGGGCCACCCGGGTGGCCTGGTCACGGTGGTCTCACCGCTGCTGATGGGATTCTTCCTGGTCCGCGTCAGCGGTAAGGCGTTGCTGGAGAAGAACATGCGCCGAAGCCGCGGCCCGGCGTATGACGCCTACGTCGCGCGCACCAGTGGCTTCTTCCCGCGCCCGCCGCGACGCGGCTGAGCCGGCTCAGCACCGCGCCAGCACGTCGGCCATCGCCTGCTTCTCCTTGGCCGACAACCACAGGCCGTAGGCGGTCTTGACCGCCACCTGCCGCGCGACGAAGTCGCACCGGAACGCCGTATTGGGCGGCAGCCAGGACGCGGCGTCGCGGAAAGCCTTGTCGAAGTTGGCCTTCGGGCTCACGGCAAGCAGGTTGCGCGGGTCGTTGGCGAAGTCGAGTCGGCGTTGCGGATCCCAGGCACGGGCGCCC
>JAGQTU010000019.1:0-1985 GCA_020438865.1 Mycobacterium sp. | reverse complement strand
TGTACCAGGCGTCGGCCAACGACACCACGTGGTCGATCTCGATGCTGTTCGACGTGTCGGGGCCGCGCACGAACGGAATGACGGCGCCGGAGTACGGGTCGTGCAGCACCCCACTCTGGGCGTAGCAGGTGCCCGGGCGCACCACCAGGTCGGTGAGGTCGCGGCGCAGGATGTCGTCGCGGGTGTTGCAGCCGTTGTGGCCGAACTCGACGTTGACGTCGTCGCTCCAGGCCTTGCCGAAGCGCCAGCGCTGAAAATCCTGGCCCCGGTCCCAGCCCCGGATGGGCAGGGCGGCCAGTTGCGCACGGGCGGCGTCGAAGTTCGGTGTGCCCGCCGCCGCCACCCCCGACGTCCGCGGCGGCGGAGCCGGCGGGGCGGATGAGCGGTCATCGGCGCCGCGCCGATCCCACGCCACGAGCACCCCGACCGCACCCACGACGATGAGCGCGAGCACCACGGCACCGCCGCGCCACCAGCGCCGGCGAACGGGTTTCACACGAGCCACATGGCGGTTCTAGCACGGGCCGAAAGTGTCGGTGGGCGGCGATACCGTTCCCGGCAGGCTGCTCCGAACTCGATTCCGCCGGGGTGAGCTACCCGTCGACGTCGGAGATGATCACCATCGGCAAGGCGGTCTGGCACGACCTGCGGCTCGGGCTGCCGGTTGAGACCGCGCTGTCCAAGCTGCAGAACAGCGGCTTCCCGCCGTACGAGGCCGCGGTCGTGGTGGCCGCCGCGTCCCTGGCCATATGCACCGACCAGCGGTCGGTGGTGCTGGAGTTCGCGAACGCGCACTCCGGCGGCAGGACCGCCTGACGGCGCGCCGGGCATCGCCGGAGAGCGGGCGGGATCGTCTCGGCGACCCTAAGGTTCCTCGCATGAATCTGCTCGATCGGTTCTTCGAGATCTCGGCGCGCGGTTCCACCGTCGCGGCCGAGGTTCGCGGCGGCCTGGTCACGTTCATCGCGATGGCCTACATCGTCGTGCTGAACCCGATCATCCTGTCGAGCGCCCCGGACGTCTTCGGCCACAAACTGAACTTCGCGCAGGTGTCGGCCACCACGTCGTTGGCGGCCGGGGTGATGACGATCCTGTTCGGCGTGTTCGCCCGGTTGCCGTTCGCCTTCGCCGCCGGCCTGGGCATCAACTCGTTCCTCGCCACCACGGTCGTCGGCACCCTCAGCTGGCCGGAGGCGATGGGCCTGGTGGTGATCAACGGCGTGATCATCATGCTGCTGGCGGTGACCGGGCTGCGCAGGCTGGTCTTCGACGCGGTGCCCATGCAACTCAAGCTCGCGATCACCGCGGGTATCGGACTGTTCATCCTGTTCATCGGGCTGGTCGACGCCGGCTTCATCTCGTCGACGGGCTTGCCCTCCCCGCCGGTCGGGCTGGGCACCGGCGGCAGCGGCTCGATCACCACCATCCCGACGCTCGTGTTCGTCGGAACGCTGCTGTTGACCGGCATCCTGGTGGTCCGCCGGGTGCGCGGCGGCATCCTGCTCGGGTTGTTGGCGGGCACGGTCGTCGCGGTCGTGATCGAAGCGATCTGGCATCTGGGCGCCGAGATCGACCACCCCGGCGGCTGGAGCCTGTCGGTGCCCACCCTGTCGGGTTCACCGTTCGCCCTGCCCGACCTGGCCCTGGTCGGCGACGTCAGCTTCACCAGCTTCGGCCGGATCGGTGTGCTCGCGGCGACCATGCTGGTGTTCACCCTGGTGTTCGCCAACTTCTTCGACGCGATGGGCACCTTCACCGGGCTATCCCGCCAGGCCGGCATCGCCGATCCGCAGGGCACGTTCCCCAGGCTGCGGACCGCGCTGATCGTCGAGGGCGCCGGTGCCGTCGTCGGCGGGTCCACCTCGGCGTCGTCGAACACCGTGTTCATCGAGTCCGGGGCAGGCATCGAGGAGGGGGCGCGCACCGGCCTGGCGAACCTGGTGACGGGCGGGCTGTTCCTGGCCGCCATGTTCGTCGCCCCGCTG
>JAGQTU010000195.1 GCA_020438865.1 Mycobacterium sp. | reverse complement strand
AGGAGGAGGTGTTCGGGCCGGTGCTGGTGATGATTCCCTACGACAGCGAAGACGACGCCGTGCGCATCGCCAACAACTCCAAGTACGGGCTGTCCGGGGGTGTGCTGTCGGCCGACGACGACCGGGCGCTTGCCATCGGAAGACGCATCCGCACAGGAACATTCAGTATCAACGGCGGCAACTACTTCACCCCCGACGTGCCGTTCGGCGGATACAAGCAGTCCGGCATCGGCCGTGAGATGGGGGTCGCCGGACTCGAGGAGTTCCTGGAGATCAAGGCGTACGCCGCGACGGTGAAAGGGTAAGGCTCCGTTATGAAGCCACTCGAAGGGTTCCGGATTCTCGAAGTCGCCATGTACGGATTCGTCCCGTCGGCCGGCGCGGTGCTCGCCGAATGGGGGGCCGAGGTCATCAAGGTGGAACACGCCGTCAACGGTGACCCGCAGCGCGGACTGCGCCAGACCGGCACGTTCGTCGTCGAGGGCGACACCAATCCCAATGTGGAACATGCCAATCGGGGCAAGCGCAGTATCGGCATCGACATGTCCACACCCGAGGGGCGCGAGGTGCTGTACGCGCTCACCAAAACCGCCGACGTGTTCCTGACCAGCTTCCTGCCCGGACCGCGTACCAAGTTCGGTATCGACGTCGATGACATCAAGGCGATCAACCCGAACATCGTGTACGCCCGCGGCAGCGCGCGGGGTGGAGTTCGATCGCGGCGGCTACGACATGACGGCATTTTGGTCGCGGGGCGGGATCGCCGCATCGATGACGCCGCCCGACTCACCCGGCATCGTCAGCCCTCCCGGGCCGGCGTTCGGTGACACCATCTCCGGCACCAACCTGGCCGGTGGCATCTGTGCTGCTCTGTTGCGACGCGAACGCACCGGTGAGGGGTCGGTGGTGGACGTGTCGCTGCTCGGTAGCGGACTGTGGTCGATGGGGCATCAGATCGGGTTGTCGCTGTATTGCGACA
>JAGQTU010000194.1 GCA_020438865.1 Mycobacterium sp. | reverse complement strand
AAGGCCGAACTCGGCGACTACGAGGCGCGCATCAAGGTCTTCCACGAGTGTTCGATCACCGACCTGATCAAGGACGGTGACCGGATCGCCGGTGCCTTCGGCTACTGGCGCGAGAGCGGCAAGTTCATCCTGTTCGAGGCGCCCGCGGTGGTGCTGGCCACCGGCGGCATCGGCAAGTCGTTCAAGGTGTCGTCGAACTCGTGGGAGTACACCGGCGATGGCCACGCCCTGGCGCTGCGCGCCGGGTCGTCCCTGATCAACATGGAGTTCATCCAGTTCCACCCCACCGGGATGGTGTGGCCGCTGTCCGTCAAGGGCATCCTGGTCACCGAGGGTGTGCGCGGTGACGGCGGCGTGCTGAAGAACTCCGAGGGCAAGCGGTTCATGTTCGACTACATCCCCTCGGTGTTCAAGGGGCAGTACGCCGAGACCGAGGAGGAGGCCGACCAGTGGCTCAAGGACAACGACTCCGCCCGGCGCACCCCTGACCTGCTGCCCCGCGACGAGGTGGCGCGAGCCATCAACAGCGAGGTGAAGGCCGGCCGCGGCAGTCCACACGGTGGGGTGTTCCTCGACATCGCCACCCGCATGACGCCGGAGGAGATCAAACGCCGGCTGCCGTCGATGTACCACCAGTTCCTGGAACTGGCCGAGGTCGACATCACCAAGGACGAGATGGAGGTCGGGCCGACCTGTCACTACGTGATGGGCGGTATCGAGGTCGATCCCGACACCGGCGCCGCGGCGACCCTGGGCCTGTTCGCCGCCGGTGAGTGCTCCGGCGGTATGCACGGCTCCAACCGGCTCGGCGGCAACTCGCTGTCCGACCTGCTGGTGTTCGGCCGCCGGGCCGGGCTGGGCGCCGCGGACTACGTCCGCGCGTTGTCGAGTCGGCCGACCGTGTCCCAGGAGTCGGTCGACGCCGCGGCCGAACTGGCGCTCGCGCCGTTCAAGGGCCCGCAGGGCAAGGCCAAGCCGGAGAACGCCTACACCCTGCACGCCGAACTGC
>JAGQTU010000193.1 GCA_020438865.1 Mycobacterium sp. | reverse complement strand
ACACACCGCACGGGCCGCGCTGGGTCGCCGAAACGTTGGCTGATGCGGTCGGAATGCGGATCACTGCTGAGCGCGCCCCGCATGAGCGCGAAGGCCATGACCGGTTCACCGCGACACCGATCATCGCCGAAGAACAAGCACTCTACGAACTGATCGGTGGCCGGGATCAACGCGCGGCACTACCCGCCGAGACTGTCGAGACGGTTGTTGAGGCCGCGGGTTTGTCGGCTGATCAAGGGGCGGCGATCGGCGCGATCGCCACCTCACCGTGGCTGATCCAAGCCTTGTCCGCACCGGCCGGCGCGGGCAAGACCACCTCGTTGCGGGCGCTGCGGGAAGCCGCGCACCGGGGCGGAAAACGCCGCGTAATGGTGGCGGCCCCGACCGGGAAAGCCGCCGATGTCGCCCTAGCCGAAGGCGCTGGGGATGTCGGCGGCACGATCGCGGGCGCACTCAAAGCGCTGCGGGAGCAGCGGCTGCAGCTTGATCCAGAGACGCTGCTGGTGATCGACGAAGCCGGCATGGCGGGCACCGCAGCCCTGCGGGAACTGCTCGCCGCGGCCAGCAGCGCGGGAACCAAAACGGTGCTCGTCGGTGATGGACGACAACTATCGCCGGTGAAGGCGCGTGGGGGAATGTTCACCGGACTGTGTGCCGATCTGCCCTGGGCGCAGCACCTGTCGCAGGTGTGGCGGATGCACGACGCCGGGGAGCGGGCCGCCTCGCTGGGGATCCGCGACGGTGACAGTGGTGTGCTGGCTGATGCGGTGCGGTGGTATCGCGATCACGACCGGCTACACCTGGGGGATCCGGTCGCGATGGCCCAGGATGCGTTTGACGCCTGGATGAGCGACCACAACCGCGAGGATGGTGGGGACAGCCTGTTGATCGCGGATCGGTGGGAGATCGCTGATGCGCTCAACGAACGCATCCACCGCCACCTTGTCGCTGAGGATGCTGAAACTGTGACTGGTGCGCGGCGTCACCGGATCGGGGCCGGGGATGTGGTGATCAGCCGCCGCAATGACCCCACCATCGAGGTGAC
>JAGQTU010000192.1 GCA_020438865.1 Mycobacterium sp. | reverse complement strand
GTCGAGGGACTTCTTGACCTTGGCGACCACGGTGGGGTTGAGGTGGCCGGCGAGCATCGCGCCGAAGCCCATGGACAGGTCCAGTACCTGGCGGTCGTCACAGTCGGTGACGTAGGCGCCGCGGGCCGACTTGACGCCGATCGGGTACGGATCCCAATGCTGGAAGCTGCTCGTCACACCCAGCGGCAGCGTCTTGCTGGACCGGGCGGCGTGATCGGCCGAACCGGGGGTGGTCTTGGCGTACCGTTCCCACTCCTTGGCCATGAGCGCCGCGACCCGGGCGTGGTCCAACGGGGTGTAGGACGTGGGCAGCTGTCGCCAGCCGGCAGGGTCGTGAGCAGGAACCGTGTCAGTCCCGCTTGTCTTTGCGCTCATCGAGATCACCTTCAACCAATCGGTCCGCCCCCCGGGGCAGCCTAACGCGCCCACCCGCTTCCGCTCCCGGAAACCGGAAGCAAGGGGCAAGGGCCGGGGCGGCCGGGCGTTCCAGCGGTCAGCGAATCTGCGGTGGGTTCGCCCTTGCGGGAGTCGGTTGCGCGGTGAAAGGCTCCGAACTCGCGATAGCGCTGCCGGCCGGGTTATGACTGGACGGACGGCCCGAGGTGATGAGGAACTGTGGGACAACCCAGTTGGGATGCGCGATACCAGGGCGACGATTTCGTGTACGGGACGGCGCCGAATGACTTCCTGCGCGATCAGATCACTCGCCTGCCCGTGGGAAAGGTCCTATGTCTGGCTGAAGGGGAGGGTCGCAATGCGGTGTTTCTCGCCGAGCGCGGATTCACCGTCACAGCTGTCGACATGTCCCCTGTTGGACTGGAGAAGGCCCGTCGGCTTGCCGAGCAGCGCGGGGTCGCGCTCGACACGGTCGTGGCGGATCTCGCCGATTTTCGTCTGGAACCGGGTGCTTGGGACGGGATCGTGTCGATCTTCGCCCATATGCCGCCCGCAGCCAGGCGGCACCTCCACCACGAGGTCGTCGCCGGCTTGCGGCCCGGTGGCGTCTTCGTGCTCGAGGCTTACCGACCTGAGCAGTTGGATTACGGGACCGGGGG
>JAGQTU010000191.1 GCA_020438865.1 Mycobacterium sp. | reverse complement strand
ATGTGTTCGCCCAACGCCTCGGAGACCGCGTCGTGGACGCTCTTGACCGTCCACCGGCCCGAGATGTCGACCGGCTTGAGGGTGCCGTCGTCGCCGGGGCGCAGCACCACGGCCGCGCCGTTGGCGGCGATCGCGGCGTTCTGGATGATCTCCCGGCAGCCGTCGATCCAGACCAGATAGTCCGCATGCGCCTGGTAGGCCTCGAGCAGGGTGAACTCCGGGTTGTGGCTGAAGTCCACGCCTTCGTTGCGGAACGCCCGGCCCAACTCGAAGACCCGCTCGACGCCGCCGACGCACAACCGCTTGAGGTACAGCTCCGGGGCGATCCGCAGATACAGGTCGAGGTCGTAGGCGTTGATGTGGGTCTTGAACGGTCGGGCGTTGGCCCCGCCGTGGATCTGTTGCAGGATCGGCGTCTCGACCTCGAGGAAACCCTTGGCGAACAACGTCTCCCGAATGGATCGCAGCACATTGCTGCGCGCGGCGATCAGCTCCCGGGTCTCCGGGTTGATGGCCAGGTCGACGTATCGGGCCCGGACCCGGGCCTCCGGGTCCTGCAGGCCCTTGCGCTTGTCCGGCAACGGGCGCAAACACTTGCCGAGCAGACGCCAGTTCTGCACCAGCAGCGATCGGGTGCCGTTCTTGCTGTAGCCCATCTGCCCGGTCACCTCGACCAGATCGCCGAGGTCCACCGCGGCGAAGTCGGCGGCCACGCCGTCGAGCTTGGCCTTGTCCAGAAGCAGTTGGACCTCGCCCGACCAGTCCCGCAGTTGGGCGAACAGCACGCCACCGTAGTCGCGGGTGCGCAGGATCCTTCCGGCCACGCTGAGTGTAACGGTGTCGTCGGCGACGAGGGCCTGCGCGACGGTGTGGGTCGGGGGACTGCCCACCGGGTAGGGGTCGGTGCCGTTGTCGCGCAACGCCTTGAGCTTCGACATCCGCACGCGTACCTGATCGGGCAGCCGCGACTCCTCGACGGTGGCCGTCTCCGCCGCCAGGTCGCCGACGTCGGGTGCGCTGCCGTCGGCGTGCAGCAATCCCGACGCGGCGAGCCGGTGCGGAACCGCGG
>JAGQTU010000190.1 GCA_020438865.1 Mycobacterium sp. | reverse complement strand
TCCCCCGCCGGCTCGGGCACCTCCACGACCGTCGGCGTACCCGAGATCGAGCGGACGGCATGCATCATCCGACGATTGTCGCCCATGGTCGAGAAAGTGGCGTCGATCACTTCTTTGAACGTTCCAAGAACGCCACGGGACGCTGTGTCGCATGGACGCACCCCGCAGTCACACCCGCCGCACGGCGACCTCCTGGGCGCTGATCGGCATCGGCGCCGCCGGAATCGTCGGCGCCGGGGCGTTGACCTGTGCCGAGGCCGTGTCCGCGCCCGCGGTCGAGCCGGCGGCTTATCCCGGCCAACTCACCCCGGCGCTGACCGGACCCAGCGGCAAGACCACCACGTCCACCAGCGTGGGACCCAGTTACTCGCCGGGCCACACCCGCTCACGTGGGTCCTGATCTCGGCGTCAGCACCACGACCGGGATCTCGCGATCGGTCCGCTGCTGGTACTCGGTGAAGTACGGATACATCGCCACCAGTCGCCGCCACAACTCGGGGCGCTCGGTCGGGTCGGCCAGCGCCGCACGCACCGCGACCGTCCGATTCCGCAGCCGCGCAACGGCTTCCGGGTTCTCCCGCAGGTTGCGCCACCACGCCGGGTCGACGTCGCTGCCGGCGTAGGCCGCCGCGATGACCAGGCGATCGCCGTCCTTCAGGTAGATCAGCGGCACCGTGCGTGGTTGACCGGACTTGCGGCCGGTGACGGTGAGCAGCATCGTCGGATACCTCGGGTGCTGCGCGGCGCCCCCGGTGAACCGGTACAGGGCGACGTGCAGATCGCTGAACGCGCGCGTCACCGGGCGCATCTCCGGGCGACTCAGCAGCCCCCCGGCCAGGCTGAACAGCCGCGAGCGCCCGGAGCTCACCCGCCGTGCCCGTTCGCGGACCCGTTGGTCTCCTGGCGTTCGGCCAGCGCCACCAGTGCCCGGTGTTCGGAGGCCGCTGCCGCCTCCACCAGAGCGCGCTGCTCGGCGGGCGGGTCGGCGGACAGCAGGCTGCCGGTGCCCGGTTTGCCCGCCGAGCCGAGCTTGTTCATCCGCTTGGGCAGCGGGGCGCCCTGGTACTCCAGCGGGATGGGGTGGCCGTGGTCGTCG
>JAGQTU010000189.1 GCA_020438865.1 Mycobacterium sp. | reverse complement strand
TGGTCAACTGGTCGCGGATGATGGCGTACTGGGGGTACTTCTGCTGGAACGCCGGATCGGAGTACAGCGACGCGCGCACGGCGGGCAGGCCGCCCTCGATCGAGGTGTACTTCTGGTTCTCGACATCGCGGATGCAGCGCACCGCCTCGAAAGCCTCGGCGCGGTGGCGCGTCGTCGGGGCCACCGCGAGATTGAGCCCGCCGAGGGTGACCCGCGCCGGTTGGTCCGGTGTCACACCGGGATAGGGCGCGAAGCCGAACACCTCCTTGGCGGCGTCGAAGGCGATGCCGAACTGCTCGTCGGTGGGGCTGAAGGTCCCGCTGTCGTTGATGCTGCCCGCCAGTTCCGGCCTCTCGTTGAGCGGCAGGAACGGCACACCGCCCTTGACCGAGTTCTCCAACATCGAGGCGAACACGAAGGGCCAGTTGACCTCCAGCGCCGCCTTACCCTGCTCGAGGGCCAGTCGCGCGGTGCCCTCGTCGGTCTGGGTGACCGACGGATCCGCACCCGGGGCGGTGGCCACCGCCTTGATGATCTGCAACGCCTTGACCGTCGCAGCCCGGTGCTCCGGGGTGTCGGTCAGGGTGACACGCTTGCCGTCGCCGGAAAGCACCTGTCCCCCAGCGCTTTCCAGCAGGGTGTTGAACCACACCACCAAGCCCTCGTACTGCTTGGCCTGCACCGCGATCCAACTCGGCTTGCCTTCGGCGTGCAGGCGGGTCGCCTCGGCAACCATGCCGTCCCAGGTGCTGGGCGGTGGCGCGACCAAATCGGCTCGATACCAGAGCAATTGGGTGTTGGTGGTGACGGGTGCGGCATAGAGCTTGCCCCGCCACCGCGCGGTCTCCAACGGGCCCGGCAGGGTATCGGAGGTGGCGTCGGCCTCGGCCCGGCCGGCCGGATCGTCGGTGAGCGGCAGCGCCCAGCCGGCCTCGGCGAACTCGGCGGTCCACACCACGTCGAGAGCCATCACGTCCAGGGTGCGGTCGTTGCCGGTCAGCCGGCGTGCCAGCTGCAGCCGCTGGTCGTCGGCGGCCTTGGGCAGGCTCAACTGCTGGATGCGGAACCGGCCGCCCAGTTCGTCGTTGCAGCGCTTGGCCACGGCCGTGAAGGTGGCGGTCTCGCTGGCCGGGGTGTAGAG
>JAGQTU010000188.1 GCA_020438865.1 Mycobacterium sp. | reverse complement strand
CACGCCACCACCCTGGCCGGATCGGCCACGCTGATCGGAACCAGCTCCAACCTGCTGATCGCCGGCCTGGCCGCCCCGGCCGGCGTGGGTCTGACGATGTTCTCGTTCGTCCCGATCGCGGTGCCGGTGGCATTGGTGGGTTGGCTGGTGCTGCTGCTCACCGCCCCGCTGCTGCTGCGCGGACGGCATGAGGCACCGGAACGCGATTCCTCCTGGCGGGTCGAGATCCCGCTGTCCGAGCGGGCCAACGCCATCGGCCGGACCGCTGCCGAAGTGGGCATCGACTTCACCCCCGACTTCGAGCTGCTGGAGATCCGCCGCTGGGGTGAGCGGCTGGACCGCGACAGCCGGTTGCAGGCCGACGACAAGCTGGTGTACCGCGCGACCGAGCCGGGCGTGCTGATGCTGTGGGGCAATCCCCGATTCGGTCTGGCTCCGCACAACCTGTACGCCGTGTCCATCGCCACCGACGAGGAGGCCACGGTGCGCGAGCTCGAGGAGGGTGAGGATCTGGTTGTCGTCGCCGCCCAGAGCGACCAGCCGTTGCGCTCGACCGCCGCCCTGCCCGGGGCGAAGTGTTTCGTGGCAGCCGCCTCGGCCGATGTGCTGACCGATCACCCACTGGTGGGGTTGTGGCAGAAGGTCGTCGGTAAGGCTCCGCAGACCGGCAAGACCTGGGCGGCGGTCACCATCCTGGCCGCGGTGATCACGGCGGGCTCCTTCGGCATCGCACCGGTCGAGCTGATCGCCGTGGCCGGGGCGACCCTGATGGTGCTCACCGGTGTGCTCACTCCCCGTTCGGCGGCCCGCGCGCTGAACTGGAACATCCTGGCCATCATCGCCGGGTCGGTCGGACTGGGCACGATCGTGGTGAAAAGTGGCCTGGGCGAACGCATCTCGGATGCCATCCTGACCCTGTCCGCGGGCAACACCGCGCTGGTGGTGGTGGTGTTCGTCCTCGGCACCACCGTGCTGACCAACGTCGTCACCAACTCCGCGGCCGCGGCCATCCTGACCCCGGTCGCCCTCGGCGTCACCGCCACCACCGGGATCGACCCGGTGCTGTTGCTGACGCTGATCGGGACGTGCATCTCGTTCACGTTCATCAACCCGTTCAGCCATCAGTCCAACCTGATGGTGATGGGTCCGGGCGGCTACTCGACGGCCAC
>JAGQTU010000187.1 GCA_020438865.1 Mycobacterium sp. | reverse complement strand
CTACACTAAGACTAGTGGTACATGCAACAGAGCATGCACTCACTTAGCTAGTGCAGAGAGCATCCACTAGAGTGGTACGTCCCACCACACCTCTACTCTACATGCCTAGAGACATCTAGACTAGCTAGAGCCCGCCCTGCGCGAGGTCGCCGACGCTTCGCTGAGCCACCCCTACCTGGACACCGTGCTGTTCATCCTCGGGGTGACGCGCGCCGAGATCGAGGCCGCCGACGCCGTCGACGGCACGGTGCGTCGGGTGGAGATCCCGCCGGAGTAGCGGCCGGGCGCCGATCCCGACCGCCCCGAGAGGTCCGGCGGCAGCCGAATGCGGCACGATGGTGCCGTGTCCGACTCTCCCGACGCGGTCGACCCCGACCTGCTGATCGATTTCCGGAAAGTCTCGCTTCGGCGCGGGGGCCGGGTGCTGGTCGGCCCGGTGGACTGGCAGGTCGAACTCGACGAGCGCTGGGTCGTGATCGGCCCCAACGGGGCGGGCAAGACCTCGCTGCTGCGCATCGCCGCCGCCATGGAACATCCGTCCTCGGGAACGGCGTACGTACTCGGCGAGCGCCTCGGCCGCACCGACATGGCCGAGCTGCGCCAGCGGGTGGGACTGAGCAGTTCGGCGCTGTCGCAACGCGTACCCGACGATGAGGTGGTGCGCGACGTGGTGGTGTCCGCGGGCTACGCCGTGCTCGGCCGCTGGCGGGAGCGCTACGACGACATCGACTACGTCCGGGCGCTGGACACCCTGGAGAGCGTCGGCGGTGAGCACCTGGCCGAGCGCACCTACGGCACGCTGTCGGAGGGGGAACGCAAGCGGGTGCTGATCGCCCGGTCGCTGATGACCGATCCGGAGCTGCTGCTGCTCGACGAGCCGGCCGCTGGCCTGGACCTGGGCGGACGCGAGGAACTCGTCGCCCGGCTGGCCGACCTGGCCGCCGACCCGGACTCCCCGGCGCTGGTACTGGTGACCCACCACGTCGAGGAGATCCCGCTCGGGTTCAGCCACTGCCTGATCCTGTCGGAGGGGGCGGTGGTCGCGGCGGGGCTGCTGGAGGACACCCTGACCGCCGAGAACCTGTCCAGGGCGTTCGGGCAGTCCATCGCCCTCGACGACATCGACGGCCGGTACTTCGCACGCCGGGTGCGCAGCCGGGCGGCCCACCGGA
>JAGQTU010000186.1 GCA_020438865.1 Mycobacterium sp. | reverse complement strand
ATCGAACCGCAACGGATCCGCCCACAGCGCCGGATCGCGCTGCACCGCCCAGACCCCGAACCCCAGGACCGAGCCGGCCTCGACGCGGTATCCGTCGATCTCGATGTCGCGCACGGCGGTCCGGGAGATCACCGCACCGGGTGGGCACAGCCGAAGTGCCTCGTGCAGCACCTGGACGGTGTAGGTCAGCCGCGGTACGTCCTCCGGTGTCGGGTCGGGGTGGCCGAGCGCGGCCACCTCCGCGCGCAGGCGATCCTGGACCACCCGGTGCCTGCCGAGTTGCCACAGCGCGTAGGTGAGCGTCGTGGCGGTGGTGTCGTGTCCGGCCAACATGAACACGATGAGTTCGTCGCAGATCGCCGCATCCGGCAGCGGTTTCCCGGTGTCCGGGTCGGTCGCGTTCATCAGGGCCCGCACCAGCGGTGCATCCCGGTCCGGGTCCCGGCGGCATTCCTCGAGGATCTCGCGGGCCAGTCGGTGCAGCGTGCGGCTGGCCCGCCGGGCGCGGCGGCGTGCCGGGGTCGGCAGCCAGCGCGGCGCCCGCACCGGCCGCAGGGCGCGGTCGGCGCTGTAGGACAGCGCGACCTGAAGCGGGCCGGCGATGGCGTCGCTGCGCTGGTCCAGGTCGATGCCCAGCACCGAGCGGCCCAGCGCCCGCAGCGTCAGCAGGCGGCACTGCCGGTCGAGGTCGATCACGGCGCCGTCCGCCCAGCCGTCGCAGCTGTTCTGTGCCGCCTGGGCCATGTGGCCGCCGAACTCCCGGACGTGCTGTTTGGTGAAGACGTGCTGCACGGTGCGCCGTCGCGGCAGCCACTCGTCGTGGGGGAGGGTGAACAGGTTGCCGCCCAACACATTACGAACCTCGCGGTGAATCAGGGCCTTGTCCACGAAGGCGTCGGTTCGACCGATCATGTCGTGCCCGCCGCGCGGTGAGGTGACCACGACCAGTGGCGGCACCAGCCACCTCGGGCCGAGCACCACGCGGGTCACCGGCCCGCCCGCGTCGCGCAGTGTCTCGAAGCCGGTGTGGAACGCGCGCAGCGAGCGCAATTGCGTGCGATAGGGCAGTGGGTTGCGGGGCGCGGGTGGCAGGACGCTCACATCGGTGACTTCTCGGGTTGCGACCATGGCGGGACCTCCCTGGCTCAGCGGTGCCGACCTTGGCGGCGCCGGTGGCTTCAGGATCGATGGCGGTCGGGGGCGCTCCTAGAGTGATCGCCTACTCCATCGCGTCGGTCGCGCTCACTTCATCGCGTTGCGCGCCCCGTCGACGCAGCCGTGTTCGAAGGTCCCGGCCCGTTGTGTCGCGGCCTGTGCCCGGCAGTACGCGGTGAT